>NZ_JBNCKO010000026.1:72577-72995 GCF_049841595.1 Micromonospora sp. DT228 | reverse complement strand
GTGTACGACACTTTCAGCGATCAAGATCGATTGGGCGACGGTCCTCCGCTGGCTCTGTCGGGGCCTCAACCTGACGGCCGCAAGGGCCATTCCGGGAGTATCACGGGTGGCCCGCCGACCGCACGTCAGGCGGCGTCGAATCGCCGGGCGGCGGCGTGCCGGGCCGTGGCGAATCGAGCCTGACGCGGTGGCCCGTATGCCAGGCACGTCGAAATGCGCCTGACCCGGCGGCCCCAGCCGTCAAGTCGGTCGAACCCGGTACAACCCGAACCTGGTCTTGGCGGAACCCGAAGCCTGCCCTGCCCGCCCGGCCCTGCCCTGCCCGCCCGGCCCTGCCCTGCCCGCCCGGCCCTGCCCTGCCCGCCCGGCCCTGCCCTGCCCGCCCCGGCCCGGCCCGCCTGGGCCTGCCGAACCCGAA
>NZ_JBNCKO010000026.1:0-72477 GCF_049841595.1 Micromonospora sp. DT228 | reverse complement strand
GCCGGCCCGCCTGGGCCTGCCGAACCCGAAGCCGGCCCGCCTGGGCCTGCCGAACCCGAAGCCGGCCCGCCTGGGCCTGCCGAACCCGAAGCCGGCCCGCCTGGGCCCGCCGGTCCCGGTCGATCGGGGTCACCGTCGACCGTCAGCGCGCCCGGATCGCGCCCGCTCCAGCCCGAGACGCCGGCCCCGCTGGATCAGGCCGAACCGCCCGGTCCTCAGCCGTCAGCCGCGCCGGATCAAACCCGGGCCGGCGGCGATGTCGATGTCGCCGTCCGTCATCTCGTGGCCCGCCGCGCAGCGGAGCACCGCGCGGACCGGTTGGCCGCAGTCGTGGTGGGTGGCGACGATGGACGGGCCGGCGTCGTCGGCGGCCCAGGTGTCGCCCCAGTTGCGGAGGGCGGTGATGACGGGCAGGAGTTCGCGGCCCTTGTGGGTGAGTTGGTACTCGTGGCGGGTGCGCTGCCCTGGCTCCCGGTAGGGGATCCGTTCGAGCAGGCCGGCGGCGACCATTTCCTTGAGTCGGGCGGCCATGGCGGGTTCGCCGACGCCGACCCGGCGGACGAAGTCGTCGAAGCGGCGGGTGCCGAGCAGGGCCTCGCGCATGATCAGAACCGTTGACCTGCTGCCCACGATGTCCATCGCTCGGGCCACCGAGCAGTTCTCACTCGACCAGGAGTCGCGGTCGTCCCGTAGGTCCTCCATGCCGTCAAGCCTACCTGACTTGCGTGGCGGCTAGTCAGGTGCTTCACTGGGATGCGCTGACTTCAGCATATGCAAGCCAGCCCATCCGGCCCCTGAGGTAACCCCGTGACCAGCAACACCACAGCCCCACCCGCGCCCGGACCGGCCGCGCCCGGACCGGCCGCGCCCGTCCGTTCCGCGGTGCGCGGCTCCCGCCCGGTGACCCTGATCGCCATGTGTCTGGGCGCGATGATCACGTTCCTCCAGATCACCGCGACCGTCTCCGCGCTGACCACGATCCAGCGGGACCTGCGGGTCGACCCGACCACCCTGATCTGGATCCCGAGCGCCTACACGCTGATGGTGGCGAGCGTGGTGTTGTCCGCCGCCACCCTTGGCAACCGCTACGGGCGCAAGCGCGTGTTCGGTGCCGGAGTCCTCGCGATGATCGTTGGTGCCGCCGTCGTGGCCGGCGCCCCGACCGTGGCCTGGGTGATCGTCGGGCAGTTGGTCGCCGGCCTGGGCGGAGCCCTGATCCTGCCGAACAGCCTGGCGATCCTCGGCGCGACCTTCACCGACCCGCACCGACGTACCGAGGTCATCACCGCGTGGTCGGCGGCCTCCGGCATCGGGCTCGCGATCGGCCCTCTCATCGCCGGCACGCTGCTTCAGCACTACCGGTGGCACAGCGTCTACCTGTCCACGATCGTGCTCGGCGTGATCACCCTCGTCGTGGCCGCCGTCGGGGTGGCCGAGTCCCGGCCGAGCGCCGCCCGACTCGACGTACGGGGCCTGCTGCTGGGCACCGTCGCCATCGCCGCTGCCGTCTACGCGATGATCCAGGGCGGCAAGGACGGCTACGCCAGTCCGGTGATGCTGGTGGCCTGGATCGCCGCGCTTGTCTCACTTGTCGGGTTCGTGCTTGTCGAGTTACGGGCCAGCGCGCCGATGCTCGACGTACGGCTGTTCCGGTCCGCGTCGTTCAGCGCCGTCATGGTCGTTGCCGCCGTGTCGCTGTTCGGCTTCACCGGCGTGGCGATCCTGCTGGTCCTCTTCCACGAACGTGCCCAGGCGCTCAGCCCGCTGGACACCGGCTGGCGGATGCTCGTGCTCTTCGGCGCCTACGTGCTCGCCGCCTTCGGCGCCGGGCGGGCGATCCGTCGTACCGGCTTCAAGGCGCCGATCGCCCTCGGCCTGGTCCTGGGTTCGGTGGCCAGCTTCGCTCTGGCGACCCAGGGGCCCACCGCGTCGTTCGGCAGTCGCTGGGCGCTGTTCGCGTTGTTCGGCGCCGCCAGCGGTCTGGTGGTGGCCCCGGCGACGGCGGCGGCCCTGGCCAGCGTCGTACCCGCGCAGGCCGGCATGGCCGCCGGGGCGGTGAACGCCGCCCGCCAGGTCGGCTCCGTGCTCGGCTCGTCGGTGTTGGGCACGCTCCTGACCACCACGATGCTTGCCGACCTGCCCGACCGGCTGGCCGCGCACCAGGTCGGCGAACCCACCGCGGCCGCCGTGCGGGTGGCGGTGGCCGCCGGCGTCACCGGCGACCAACCGCTGCCCGATCCGGTACGGGTGGCGCTGGCCGAGGCGCTGACCTCAGGCGTCCAGGCCGGGTTGCGGGTCAACGGCATCGTCTTCCTCGTCACCGCCGTGCTCACGCTCGCCCTCGTCCGCAACCGCCCGCACATGCCCTAGCTAGGCGCCGATGGCGTCCAACTCCTCGATCGCGTCGGCCGGCAGCTTCAGGTCGGCCGCCGCGAGGTTCTCCCGCAGGTGCGCCAGCGTCGAGGTGCCCGGGATCAACACGGTGGTGGGGGAGCGCTGAAGCAGCCAGGCGAGGGCGACCTGCTGCGGCGAGGCGCCCACCCGTGCGGCCACGTCGTTGAGCGTGTCGGACTGCAACGGCGTGAACCCGCCGAGTGGGAAGAACGCGGCGAACGCGATGTTCTCTGCCGCGCACCTGTCCACCAGGGCGTCGTCCTGCCGGTTGGCGACGTTGTAGAGGTTCTGGACGGTGACCACCGGGGCGATGGCCTGGGCCTCGGTGAGCTGGGTGAGCGTGACGTTGCTGAGCCCGAGGTGCCGGATCAGCCCCTCCTGCCGCAGGTCGGCGAGGGCGCCGAACTGCTCGGAGAGGGGATCGCCGCCGGTGCCCTCCGCCACACCGACCCGCAGGTTGACCAC
Organism: Micromonospora sp. DT228; assembly: GCF_049841595.1. Taxonomy (NCBI): domain Bacteria; kingdom Bacillati; phylum Actinomycetota; class Actinomycetes; order Micromonosporales; family Micromonosporaceae; genus Micromonospora; species Micromonospora sp. DT228. The sequence continues at coordinate 69,618 of NZ_JBNCKO010000026.1, read as the reverse complement.
GTCGAGGACGTCCAGGCCGAGGTGCTGGAGGTTGTCCCGGACCTGGGCCTTCAGCTCGTCCGGCGCCAGCGCCGGGATCCAGGAGCGGTCGGCGCCGCGTCGCGCGCCGACCTTGGTGACCAGGTGCAGATCCTCGGGGTACGGGTGCAGCGCCTCGCGGATCAGCTCGTTCACCACGACGGGCCCGTAGAAGTCGCTTGTGTCGATGTGCCGGACCCCGAGGTCGACGGCCTCGCGGAGCACGGCGAGCGCCTGCTCGTGGTCGCGGGGCGGGCCGAAGACACCCGGGCCGGCCAACTGCATCGCGCCGTAGCCCATCCGGCTCAGGGTGAGGCCGTCAGCCAGGGTCAGGGACCCGCCGGGAAGGTTCTCGCTCATGTCGTCCTCTATCCGTAATCGAAGTGGATATGCGTCGACTGTGCGCCGGCGGCCGACCGGGCGGCAGGGCGAGCTGTTCCTGGTAGTGACACAGCCAGTCACCGGGCGGCCGGGCGATCTACCGTCGGTGGCATGGACGCGACGAATCCGCTCGGCGACTTTCTGCGTGCCCGTCGGGAGCAGACCCGGCCCGAGGACGTCGGGCTCGGTCCGGGCGTTGGCCTGCGCCGGGTGCCGGGGCTGCGGCGCGAGGAGGTGGCGATGCTGGCCGGCATCAGCGCCGACTACTACCTGCGGTTGGAGCAGGGTCGCGAACGGCATCCCTCGGTGCAGGTCCTCGATGCCCTCGCCGGGGTGCTGCGGTTGGATCCGGAGGCGACCGCGTACCTGATCGGGCTGAGCCGCGCGCGGTCGCGACGGGCGGTCCGACCGGCCGCCGAACGGGTGCCGGCCAGCATCCTGCACCTGCTGCGGCAGCTCGACATGCCGGCCTTCGTGCAGAACCGCTACCTCGACATCCTGGCCTCGAACCCGATGGCGAGGGCACTGTCACCGAATCTCGCCCCGGGCGCGAACCGACTCCGGGCGGTGTTCCTGGACCCGGCCGAGCGGGAGTTGTTCCGCGACTGGCGGCAGGCGATGCAGAGCGTGGTGGGGCAGATGCGTGCCGACTCGGGCGGGGCCACCGACGATCCCCGGTTGACGGCGCTGGTGGGGGAGTTGTCGCTCAAGAGCGACTGTTTCCGCCAGTTGTGGGCGCGGCACGAGGTGCGTCGGCGGGAGGGCGTGGTCAGTCGGCTGCGTCACCCGGAGGTGGGTGACCTCGACCTGTACTGCGACAAGCTCGCGGTCGCGGGCGCCGACGGGCAACTGCTGGTGATCTACCACGCCGAGCCGGGTACGGAGTCCGCGCGCTCCCTGGCGCTGCTCGGCTCGATCGCCGCCAGCACCTCAGACGACATCCCGGACAGCCTCCGACCCGGTGACCCGGCCCGGCTCTACCCGCTGGAGTGAGGGAGGACGGGCGGGTCAGCCGGCAACCGGCTTGACGGTTCTTGTTTGTGAGTGCACACTTACAAACATGCGATCGACTGCCGAAGCCCGCCGGGTCACCGTGCTGAACGCCGCGGTCGCGGCGTTCGCGCGCACCGGCTTCCACGCCACCCCGGTCACCGCCGTCGCCGCCGCCGCCGGCATCTCCGAGGCGTACGTCTTCCGGCTCTTCACCGGCAAGCTCGGGTTGTTCGTGGCGGCGGCCGACACGTGCTTCGAGCGGATCGCCGTGGCGATCGAGGCGGGAGCCGAGCAGGCCACGGGCAGTGGTCCCGAGGAGATCCTCGACGCCATGGGCGGCGCCTACGCGGAGCTGATCGCCGACCGTGATCTGCTCCTCTTCCAGGTGCAGGCGCAGGCCGTCACGGACATCCCGGAGATCGCCGAGGCGGTGCGGGCCGGCTACCGGCGGGTCGCGACCTTCGTGCAGGACCGGTCCGGCGCCGACGACGCGCAGGTGCAGCGGTTCTTCGCGTACGGGCAGCTCTGCCACCTGATCGTCACCGCCGGCCTGGAGCAGGTCCCCGAGTCGTGGGCCCGCGCGCTGACCGCCGGCATCCGTCACCCCTGACCCCGACCATCGACCCCTGGGCCGCGACAGCGGCCCACCTTTTCACCCGAACAAGTGTGTGAGTGCACACTTACAAACCAGGAGGAATCCCGATGACCACCGATGCGATGATCACCGAAGTCGTGCTGCCCGGCGTGGTGGAGCCCGACGGACTGCAACTGCGCCGACGCGCCATGCCCGTCCCCGCCCGGGGTCAGGCGCTCGTCCAGGTCGAGGCCACCGGCATCTCCTTCGCCGAGCAGCAGATGCGTCACGACCGCTACCCCGGCCAGCCGAAGTTCCCGTTCGTGCCCGGCTACGACCTCGTCGGCACGGTCCGGGCGGTCGGCCCCGACGCGGACGGCTCGCTCGTCGGCACCCGGGTCGCGGCGGTCACCAAGACCGGAGGCTGGGCCTCGCACGCGCTTGTCGACATCGACGCCCTGACCCCCGTACCCGCCGAGGTGGACCCCGCCGCCGCCGAGACCGTCGTCGTCAACGGTGTGACCGCCTGGCAGATGCTGCGGAGCGCCGGTCTGCGCGCCGGGCAGACAATCCTCGTGCACGGCGCGAACGGTGGCGTCGGCACCGTGCTCGTCCAACTCGGACGCCACCTCGGCCTGCGGGTCATCGGCACCGCCGCCGCACGGCATCACGCCGCGCTGCGCGACCTCGGCGTCGAACCGCTCGACTACCGTGACCCGGACGTGGCCACGCGCGTGCGTGAGCTGTCACCGGGCGGTGTCGACGCCGTCTTCGACCCGGTGGGCGGCCCTGGTGTCCGCACCTCGTACGGCCTGCTCGCCCCCGGCGGCACGCTCGTCGTCTACGGCAACGCCGGCGCCGTGGACTCCGGCCAGTCGGTCGCCTGGGTCTTCGTGAAGCTGCTGTCGCGCCTCTACACCTGGAACGCGCTGCCGAACGGCCACCGGGCCGGCTTCTACAACTTCTGGGCCGGACACCTCACCCGCCGTGCCGCGTTCCGGCGTCGCCTGCGTACCGACCTGGGCATCGTGCTCGACCTCCTGCGGCAAGGGGTGATCGTGCCGCAGATCGCCGCCCGCTACCCGCTCAGCGAGGTCTGCACCGCGCTGGTGTTCGCCGAGACGCGCAGCCGGGCGGGCAAGGTGGTGCTGGAACCCTGAACGTTGGATCCGGTGGGCCGGCGGGCGCGACCGACCGGCCCGGCGGCCGGTGCGGGTGCGCTCGCGCACCGCGAGGGCGTACGGTGAACCTGTCGCCCGGGAACCCGGTGGCCGCCGGACGCCGTCCGCCACCAGCCCACAGAGGGCGTAACCGCTCGTCATCCCCATCGCCGCGCACGGCTGGTCGTGTTGTCGATCGCCGACCCCGTCCCGGCTGTCGGGTTCGCTGGTCAGCACCGTCACGGAGGCGGTGTCCGGACCACCGCCGTCCGTGCGAATGATCGTTCTGAACGCCTAACAGGGGAGCACCAGATGAGGATCGCCAGGGACAGGATCGTCACCGCACTTCGCGACCGGGGCCAGCAGGCCCGGGCCGACTGGGTCGAGCGCGAGCTGCCGGAGCGCGTGGACCCGGCGAAGCACTCCGGGTTGCTCGCCACCCTGCACCTCGACCCGGCCGACCTCGCCGACGCGCCATCTCCGTGAGGGTTGCCCTGCTCGGACCGATCGCCTGGCGTACGCCCCCGCACCACTACGGCCCGTGGGAGCAGGTGACCGGCCTGCTCGCGGAGGGGCTGGCCAGCCGCGGCGTCGACGTGACCCTCTTCGCGACACTGGACTCCGTCACCTCCGCGCAACTCGACGGCGTCTGCCCCCGGGGCTACGCGGACGACCCGGACCTGGACGGCCGGGTGTGGGAGGCGATGCACGTCTCCCACGCGCTGGCCCGCTCGGCGGAGTTCGACCTGGTGCACAGTCACCTCGACTGGCTTCCGCTGGCGTTCGCGGAGCACTGCCGCGCTCCGCTGCTGACCACTGTGCACGGCTTCTCCGGCCCGGACATCGTCCCCGCCTACTCCCGAGCCCGCTCGTCGTACGTGTCGATCTCCGACGCCGACCGGGCACCGGCGCTCGACTACGTCGCCACGGTCCACCACGGCGTCGACGTCGGCGGGCTGCCGTTCACCGGCGACGCCGGCCCCGGACTGGCCGCCTTCGGCCGGATCCATCCCGACAAGGGCACCCACACCGCGATCGAGATCGCCCGCCGCGCCGGCCGACCCCTGACCATCTGCGGGATCGTGCAGGACGAGCGGTACTTCGCCGAACAGGTGGCCCCGCACATCGACGGTGACCAGGTCGTGTTCCTCGGGTCGGTGGGCCCACGGCGGCGGGCCGAGGTGCTGGGGGACAGCACCGCGCTGCTGCACCCGATCGCCTTCGACGAGCCGTTCGGGCTGTCGGTGGTGGAGTCGATGGTCTGCGGCACCCCGGTCGTCGCGTACCGGCGGGGGTCCATGCCGGAGGTCGTCGACGACGGTGTGACCGGCTTCCTCGTGCACACCGTCGACCAGGCCGTGGACGCGGTCGCCCGGGTCACCGGCCTCGACCGGGCGCACTGCCGGGCGCGGGCGCTGCGGCGATTCAGCGCGGACCGGATGGTCACCGACTACCTCGCCGTCTACGACAAGCTCGTCCACGGCTGAACCAACCCGCCCCGCCGGTCACACACGCTGACCGGCGTGCGCCGTTCCCGCGTGAGGCCCGCCCGTCGGAAGGCAGGGGCCGACAACCGGAAAGGCACCACGTTCATGCCCAGCTACGGATTCCTCAGCACCCACCCACCGACCCGGTGTGGGCTGGCCACCTTCAACTCCGCACTCGCCGCCCAGTTGACCGCCGACGGCACTCGCGGTGGCATCGTCCGGGTCACTGATCACGGCGACGACCAGCGGCCGGTGCCCGGGGTCGTGCACACCTGGTCGGCGCTCACCCCGACCGGCTGGCGGGACGCGGCGGCCGCCCTGAACACCTTCGACGTGGCGATCGTCCAGCACGAGTACGGCATCTACCCGGGCAACGACGGCGAGGACGTCCTGCCGCTGCTGCGGCGGCTCACCGTGCCGAGCATCGTGGTCCTGCACACCGTGCTGCGTCAGCCCACCGCCCGGCAGAAGTCCCTGTTGGAGCGGATCGTGGCCACCGCCGGGGCGGTGGTCACGATGACCGAGACCGCTCGGGACCGGCTGCTCGTCGGGTACGCCGTTCCCGCGGGCAAGGTGACAGTCATCCCGCACGGGGCCGCCGAGCTCGCCGACGTACCCGTCGAGCGGCGTTCCCGACCGCACCTGCTGACCTGGGGGTTGCTCGGCCCCGGCAAGGGTGTCGAGTGGTCGTTGCGGGCCCTCGCGCGGTTGCAGGACCTGGAACCGACACCCACCTACACGGTGGCGGGCCGGACCCACCCGAAGGTGGTCGAACACCAGGGCGAGGCGTACCGGGCGGGGCTGCACCAGCTCGGCGCCCAGTTGGGCATCGCGCACGCCGTCGACTACCAGGACGTCTACCACGACCAGGAGGCGCTGGGTCGGTTGATCCGCTCCGCCGACGTGGTGGTGCTGCCCTACGACAGCCGCGAACAGGTCACCTCCGGCGTACTCATCGAGGCCGTGGCCGCCGGGGTGCCCGTCGTGGCCACGGCGTTCCCGCACGCCGTGGAGCTGCTGACCGGTGGGCCGGGTCTGGTCGTACCCCAGCAGAACCCGGCGGCGCTGGCCGCGGCGATCCGGCGGATCCTGACCGAGCCGGGCCTGACCGCGCGGCTCGCCGGCCGGGTCCGGCCGCTGGCCGCGCACCTGCGCTGGCCGGCGGTGGCGGCCCGCTACGAAACGCTCGCGGGGCAGCTCAGCGAGGCCCGCCCGCCGGCGGTCAGCGCGGTGCCGGCATGACCACGACCACCGGTCGGCCCCGGACCTCCCCCCGGGGACGCTGGGCGACGGCGCCCGCGCCGAGCTTCGCCCATCTGATCCGGATGAGCGACGACACGGGTCTCTTCGAGCACGCCCGGCACGCCATCGCGCGTCGCGAACACGGCTACTGCACCGACGACGTGGCCCGTGGGCTGGTCGTCGTCAGCCGCGAGCCGGACCCGAGCGAGGAGGTGCTGCGGCTCGCGGAGCGTTACCTGGCGTTCCTGACGCACGCGCAGGGCGCCGACGGCGCCTTCCACAACCGGCTCGGGCACGATCGGCGCTGGGCCGACGAACCGGGGCTCGGCGACTGGTGGGGTCGGGCGCTGTGGGGTCTGGGCACGGCCGTCGCCCGCAGCCCCGCACCCTGGGTACGGGAGGAGGCGCTCGTCGCCTTCAGTCGGGGCGCCGGCCGCCGTACCCGGGCACCGCACGCGATGGCCTTCGCCGGCCTGGGCGCGGCCGAGGTCCTCCGCCGCCACCCGGGTCACGTCGCCGCGGCGTCCCTACTCGCGGACGCGGCCAGCACTGTCGGCCCGGCGGGTCCCGACCCGCGCTGGCCGTGGCCACGACAGGAGTTGACCTACGCGAACGCGGCCCTCGCCGAGGTGGTCATCACCGCGAGCCAACTGCGCGAGGGTGGTCCACAGCTGGACGACGGCCTGCGGATGTTGGCCTGGTTGCGCGACGTCCAGCTACGCGACGGACGGCTGTCGGTCGTACCGGCCGGCGGCTGGCGGCACGGCGCCGTGCGGCTGCGCCACGACCAGCAGCCGATCGAGGTCGCCGCGCTGGCCGACGCCTGTGCCACGGCCGCCACGGTCACCGGCGACCCCGAGTGGGACACCGGCGTACGACAGGCGGTCGGGTGGTTCCTCGGCGACAACGACCTCGGCACGCCGATGTGGGATCCGGCGACCGGCGGCGGCTACGACGGGCTGACCGCGCACGGACCCAACCTCAACCAGGGCGCCGAATCGACTCTCGCGCTCCTCTCCACCCTCCAGCACGCCCGGCGGTGGTCGTGATCCGGAGTCTGGCCGTCCGACACGACGCCACTCTCGCTCCGGATCCACGGCGGGTCATCGTCAAACTCTTCGTCCCCGGGGAGGACGCGGCGGTGGTGCGTACCCGCGCGCGGGCGCTCATCGACCGGGTCGCGCGCCTCGACGAGGCCGAGACCGGCCGGCTGTTGCGGGACACCTTCGACCGCTTCGGTGCCCGGCACCGCGACCTGGCCGGCACGTTCCACCACCACTACGACCTCGTCCGGCACCGCGCCGCCCGGGCCCGGGATCTCTCGCCGACCAGCCGGCTGCTCGTCGGCGCCTACTTCAGCCACGAGTACGCGGTGGAGGCCGCCGCCCTCTGCAATCCGTCGATGGTGGCCCACCCGGACCAGACCGGTCTGGGCGTCGGGCAGTTGCGCGTCGCGGTCAGCCTGCGGCAGATCGGCGAGGGTCATCTGTCGTCCATCGGGTTCGCCACCGCGGTCCTCGGACCCGGGCGTCAGCTCACCGTCGCCGATCGGCCCGGCCCGCTGGCCGTCGGGCAGCGGACGGGCGTACGGCACCGCCGGGACCTGCTCGTCGCCGGCCTCGCCGAGGAGGACTGCGACAACGAGGTCACCGCCACGGTGCTGGACGCCCTGCCCGAGCGGTACGACGAGGCCACCTTCGAGCGGCTGCTCGCCAACCTGCCACCCGATCTGCTCTCCCGCAGCACCGGGTTGGGCACCCTGGAACAACTGCGTCGCACAAACGCCGGAAGTTACGCCACGGCCTTCCCCGCCGACACGGCTCTGCACCAACGGGTGCTCTGGCCGGCCACCCCGGCGGAGAGCAACGGCATGGAGGACGCGCGGTTCGTCCGGTTCGTCGACGAGTCCGGGCCGGTGTACCGGGCCACCTACACCGCCTACGACGGCCGGAGCATCGCCACCCGTGCGCTGGTCAGCAGCGACCTGCGCCGCTTCGAGACGACCCCGATGCGAGGGCCGGGCGCGCGCAACAAGGGGGTCGCGCTGTTTCCGCGTACCGTCGGCGGCCGGCACCTGGCGCTGTGCCGGGCCGACGGCGAGACCATCGGCCTGACCCGCCTGGACGGCGACAATCGCTGGCAGGCCCCGACCCCGCTGCACGCTCCACGGGACAGTTGGGAGCTGATCCAGGTCGGCAACTGCGGATCCCCGATCGAGACCGACGCCGGCTGGCTCGTGCTCACCCACGGCGTCGGACCGATGCGCCGGTACGCGATCGGCGCGCTCCTGCTGGACCTGGACCGACCGGAGCGGGTCGTCGCGCACCTTCCCGGTGCGCTGCTGTCGCCGGAGGAGGACGACCGGGACGGGTACGTACCGAACGTCGTCTACTCCTGCGGAGCGCTCATCCACGACGGCGAGGTGTGGCTGCCGTACGGGGCGAGTGACTCCCGGGTGGGTTTCGCCACCGTGTCGTTGGCCGCCCTGCGCGCCGCGATGGTGGAGTCGCCGCCAGCGGGTGAGCGGGACGGGTGACAGTCGGTGGTGTCGCCCCGACGGCCGGTTGGTTACCGGCCGCCGGGGCGCCTCGGTCAGGAGTTGGTCGTCCGACGCCGGTAGAGGAGCAGCAGGGCTGCGCCGCTGGCGACGGCGATACCGCCGATCCCGGTCAGGACGGGCACCAGAGCGCCTCCGCCGCTGCCGCCGGTGACGGGCAGCCTCGTGCGGGTGGGCGTGGGTTGGCCGGTGGGCTGGCCCGTCGGCGTACCGGTGGGGGTGCCCGTCGGTGTGTTCGTGGGCGTGCCGGTCGGCTGGGTGGGCGTGCCGGTCGGCTGGGTGGGCGTACCGGTTGGTGTTCCGGTCGGCTGGGTGGGCGTGCCCGTCGGCTGGAGGCAGACGGGGGCGTTGATGGTGTTGGTGTCGAGGGTGACGGCGCCGGTCCGGGCCATGGCGCGGCCCTGGAGGGTGGCGCCGGTGGTCATGGTGATCGATTCCTGGGCCAGGATGTTGCCCACGAACTGGCTGCCCGTGCCGATGGTGGCCGAGCTGCCCACCTGCCAGTAGACGTTGCAGGGCGAGGAGCCGTTGATGAAGACGACGCTGCTGCCCGACGCGGTGATGAGGGTGGAGTCGATCTGGAAGATGAACACGGCTCCCGGGTCGGCCTGGCTGTTGAGGGTGAGGGCTCCGGTCAGTTGGGCGGCACCGATCCGGTACACCCCGGGGACCAGCGTGGTGCCACCCAGTTCCGCGGGCAGGATGGTGAACGGGGTCCGACCGGCCGCGTCGTTGTAGGCGGTGGTCAGGTCGTTCTGTGCCTGTAGCGCGACGGCGTCGGCGAGGTGCGTCTCGCCGCCCACGAGGCCGGGCGGGAAGCCGGTCGCGGCGCTGCCGGGGCTGACGCCGAGGTTCTGGGCGAGGAAGGTCGGTCCGGTGTTGGTGACCCTTGCGCCGGCCAGCACGGAGAAGTTCGCCGCCGTGCCGAGGTCGACAGGTGCCTCGGCGGCGCTCGCGCCGGTGCCGCTGAAGATGAGTACGGCCACTGCTGTGCCGCCGGCGGCGACGGCAGCCAGTGCGGACATGGCCGCGCGGCGCGGATGGCTCAATAGCTTGGTTGTCACGACGTGCCCTTTCGCGAAGGCGTCTCACCAGACGCCGGCGATGCGGTGGTTGGGTGCCGCACCGGACCACGGGGGTTGCTTAAACGGACTTTTACACACTTAATTCACAAAAGTAGTAAAACGCGTGGGATGGGTGGGGCCGGCGAGGTGCAGGGACACGCGAGCGGCCGGTGTTGGTGATCGGCTGGTGAGGAACGCGGCGGGGCAAGGTAGCGTCACCGCACGTCCTGCCGTGGCCGTACGGTTCGGGGAGGACCGGGGGAGGTGCAGCGTGGGCGACGTCGGCGAGATGGTGCGGTGGCTCCAGCTCAACGCACCCCGAAGTGGCCCGGACGAGCTGGCTCAGCTCGTCGCCCGGGCGGCCCCCGGCATCGACGCCACCGAGATCGTGATCTACCTGGCCGACTACACGCAGTCCCTGCTCGTGCCGCTGCTCGGCGCGGGTCTGGTCCGGGACGAGTTGTCGATCGAGACGACCCTCGCCGGCCGGGCCTTCACCAACCTCGACATCCAGCGCGCGCCCGACAACCCGGACCGGGTCTGGGTGCCACTGCTGCTCGGGTGCGAACGGATGGGCGTGTTGGAGATCGTCTCGCCGGCGGCCGCCGACGCGTCCCTGGACGGGCCAGCCTGGGAGGTGGCGGTCAACATCGCCCAGATCCTGGTCAACCGGCGGCTCTACGGTGACGTGGTCGAACGGATGCGACGCCGTCTGCCGATGCAGGTCGCGGCCGAGATCGTGTGGGGGCTGCTGCCGCCGCTGACCTTCGCCACCGACGACCTGGTGATCACCGCCATCCTCGAACCCTGTTACGACGTCGGCGGCGACATCTTCGACTACGCGCTCAACGGCGACGTGCTCAGTGTCGGGCTCTTCGACACCTGCGGGCACGGCATCAAGGCGAGCACGCTCGCTTCACTCGTGGTCAGCGCGTACCGCAACGCGCGCCGATGCGGCCTCGACCTGGTCGACACGGCGATCAGCATCGACAGGTGGGTGCGTTCCGAGCATCCGAACTTCTTCGCGACCGGGCTGCTCATCGAGTTGGACCACCGGACCGGCCGACTCAGCGTGATCAACGCGGGTCACCCGGGCGCGATGTTGCTGCGCGACGGCAAGGCCATTCGGGAGCTGCCGGGGCCGACCGCGTTGCCGCTCGGGCTGGGCCACCTGTCGGCGCAGCGCCCGAGGGTGCACGTGGAGGAACTGCACCCGGGCGACCGCATCCTCGCCTACACCGACGGCATCACCGACGCGCGCAGCGCGGACGGGGAACAGTTCGGGTTGGACCGGCTCGTCGACTTCGTCAACCGCGCCCTCAACGACGGGTTGCCCAGCCCGGAGACCATGCGTCGCCTGGTGCGCGCCGTCGTCGGCTACCAGGACGACCGGCTGGAGGACGACGCCACGGCCCTCTTCCTGGAGTGGCGACCGCCGCACCTGCCGCTCGCACACCTCCGCGATCTCGCCGCGCCCCGATCCTGACCCGAGAGTGGGATTTTGCACTCCCAGTGCACTTGTCTGGGTCCGGAGGGGTGTCTAGCGTCACCTCATGGCCGACTCATGGACCTTCGCCGTGGCACGTGACGACCTCGGGCAGACCACGCTCGTCGATGGCGACCCGCCCACGGTGGCCGACGGCGAGGCGCTGCTGCGGGTGGACCGGGTCGGCCTCACCGCCAACAACGTGACCTACGCGGTCCTCGGCGACGCGATGCGCTACTGGGAGTTCTTCCCGCCGGCGGCGGTCGGGCTCGGGCCGCAGTGGGGCCTGCCGCCGCTCTGGGGCTTCGCCGAGGTGGTCACGTCGACCGTCGCGGGCGTCGAGACGGGGCAGCGGATCTACGGCTACCTCCCGCCCGCGGGCCACCTGCTGGTGCGCCCGGACCGGGTGGACGCGTCCGGGTTCCGGGACGCGAGCCCGCACCGGGCCGAGTTGCCGTCACCGTACAACGCGTACCGGTTGACCACCGGTGACCCGGCGTACCGGCCCGACCAGGAAGATCTGCTGATCCTGTTCCGGCCGCTGTTCTTCACCTCGTTCATGCTGGCCGACCAGGTTGCCGACAACGACTTCTACGGTGCCGAGACGCTGCTGCTGTCGTCGGCGTCGAGCAAGACCGCGTACGCCGCCGCGTTCGAGCTACACGGTCGCGGGCCGCGCCTGGTCGGGCTCACCTCGCCCGGCAACCTGGCCTTCACCCGCTCGCTCGGCTGCTACGACGAGGTCGTCTCGTACGACGACATCGACGCTCTGGACGCCGTCGCGTCCGTCTACCTCGACCTGTCCGGCGCACCCTCGACCCGGGCCGCCCTGCGTCGGCGACTCGGCGACCGGCTGGTCCGGGACATCGCGGTCGGCCTCACCAACCAGACGCCCAACGCCGACGCCGCCGAAGAGGTGTTCTTCGCGCCGGTCCAGATGCGCAAGCGCGGCCAGGACTGGGGGCGTGCGGGGCTCGACGAGCGGTTCACCGAGGCCTGGCAGCGCTTCACCGCCATCGTGGGCGGGTGGCTCGACGTCCAGGTCGGTGCCGGGCCGGAGGCCCTCCAACGCGCCTGGCTCGACGTCCTCGCCGGTCGTACGCCGCCACGGGTGGGGCACGTCGTCCAACTGTGAGCGGCGAGGTGGTGCCGGCACGGGAGCGCGCGGCCGGATCAGGCGCGCCGATCTCCGTCGTCGCCGGCGGTCGGGCTCTGCGGGGCAGGCTGCACCGCGAACGGGTGGCGCAGCCGGCGCATGGCCTCCGCGCTGCCGTCGACGGGCACCGCCGAACCGTCCGGCCCGTCGGCGTTCGACGTGGCGAGAAACAGGGCCGGTCGGCCGTTGTCGTTCGATGTCATGCAGGATCCTGTCTTCGGTGAAGGAGTGCGGCCGGGCCACGGGACGTCTCGCCCGATGAGTGCCGGGTCGGCGCCGCACGGCGGCGCCCGATCAGGGTGTCTCGTGCACGGGCGAATGCCCGGCGACACCGATACCTCGCACCATACCCGGCGCTGTCGATCCGCACGCGCCGCCGACGGACCCCGGACCGGCCGGCCCACCGACGACGGAGAATTCTGTAATCCCTCCTGCCGGTGCCAGTCTCCGAACGTGAGGGCGGTCAGCGCACACTGCGCGGGTCCGCGCGGATGAGCACCTGAGGAGTGACAGCCATGCCGTCAGCCGGTCGAGCACTACCCGATGTCGGGTTGGTCGTCGCGGCCCGACAGGGCGACCAGCGCGCCCTCGATGACGTCGTCGCGGCCTCGCTCCCGTTGGTCTACAACATCGTCGGGCGTGCGCTGCGGGGCCACGCCGACGTCGACGACGTCGTCCAGGAGACGTTGGTACGGGTGATCCGGCACCTGCCCGCGCTCAACGACCCGGCGGCGTACCGGTCCTGGCTGGTGGCGATCACCATCCGGCAGGTGCGCGACTGGGAACAGCGCCGACGTGTGGCGCTCAACCGCGACGCCGGGCTCGACGTCATCCACAACGTGCCCGACCCCGCCTCCGACTTCGCCGGCATGACGATCCTCCGGCTCGGTCTCACCGACCAACGACGCGAGGTCGCCGAGGCGACCCGCTGGCTCGACCCGGATGACCAGGAGTTGCTCTCGCTGTGGTGGCTGGAGGAGACCGGCGAGATCACCCGCAACGAGGTCGCCGACGCGCTCAGCCTGTCGCCCGGACACGTCGCGGTGCGGATCCACCGGATGAAGGAGCAGATCCAGAGCGCCCGCGGCGTGGTCCGCGCGCTGCGCGCCCGCCCTGGTTGCCCGGACCTGGCGGTCGCGACCGCCGACTGGGATGGCACTCCCAGCCCGCTGTGGCGCAAGCGACTGGCCCGACACGTCCGCGACTGCGCGTTCTGCGGGCGGCTGGGCACCACCCTGCTGCCGATCGACCGGCTGCTCGCCGGAATGCCGATGCTGCCGTTGCCGGCGGGTCTCAGCGCGCACTTCCCGGGCGCTGCGGTGTCTCCGGCCGGCGCGCAGGCCGTCGGGCCTGAGCCCGCCACGGCCGGGCACGCCGCCGGGCAGAGCCCAGCCGGTGGTGTGCCCACCGATGGGGGCGGCGGCCCGAGCGCTCTCGACCTCGCGGTGAACCGACCCCGTGGCCTGCTCCCCTCTCTCGCCGCCGGGGTGGCCGCGGCCGTTCTCGCCATCACCACGGCGGTGGTGATCCTGCCGGAGGATCCACCAGCGCCCTCGTGGGCCGCCCCGCCGTCCGCGGCGCCCACCGCCGTCGCCCCGCCGAGCAGCCCGCCGTCGCCGAGCGCCCGACCCTCGTCGAAGGCCCCGGTCGCCCCGGCGGTCAGCTCCGCCCGCAAGGGCGTCGGGGTGTGGAACTTCGCCGGCGCCAGCCAGGCGCTGGCGAACTCGAAGGCCGGCTGGTACTACACGTGGGGCACCCAGCACCCGGGAATCAGCACGCCGCGAGGCGTGACGTTCGTGCCCATGATCCGTGGCGCGGAGAACGTCACCGCCGCCGAGTTGGCCCGGGCGAAGGCGGCCGGGCCGGACCTGCTCACCTTCAACGAACCGGACCTGCCCGAGCAGGCGAACATGACCGTCGAGCAGGCGCTGGACCTGTGGCCGCAGCTGATGGCGACGGGCAGCAGGCTGGGCAGCCCGGCGGTGGCCTGGGGCGGGCCGGATCCGCAGGGTTGGCTGGACCGGTTCATGACCGGTGCCCAGGCCCGGGGCCACCGGGTGGACTTCATCACGCTGCACTGGTTCGGCGCCGACTTCACGAGCGCCACCGCCGTCGACCAACTCCGGCAGTATCTGCAGGCTGTCTACCAGCGCTACCGGAAACCGATCTGGCTCACCGAGTTCGCCCTGATCCGCTTCGACTCCGGCCGTCAACAGTTCCCGAGCCAGGAGCAGCAGGCGGCCTTCCTCACCGCGGCCACCGCCATGCTCGGTCGACTGCCCTACGTGCAGCGTTACGCCTGGTTCGGTCTGCCCGCCACCGACCAGGACCGATCCGGGTTGTTCACGGACGGCACCGAGGCGACGGTCGTCGGCCGCGCGTTCCAAGCCGCCCGGTGAGCGGGGGCGGACGAATGGACGAGCACCGGACCGGCGGCGAACGCCACGGGTCCACCGCGCGCGCCTGGCGGATCGTCGGCGTCGCCGTGACCCTTGTCGCGACGGCGCTGGCCGTCGGTCTCACCCAGGGTTGGGGCAGCCCCGACCAGCCGCCCACCGCAGCGCCGACCGCTCCGGTGACGACCGCGCCCGTGCTGCTCAACGGCACCGACGACGCCTTCATCCAACTGCTGATCCCGATGAACGAGGGTGTGCTCGCGTTGATCGAGCACCTCGACACCCGGCCGGCGGACGCGGATCCGTCGCTGCGGGCCCTTCTCGGCGAGGTCCGGGAGGCTCATCAAACGGAGTTGCGGGACCTCCGTGGGCTGCTGGCCGCGGGCAACGTCGCGGAGCTGAACATCCATGAGGGGCACCAGATGCCCGGCATGGTCACCGACGCCAGCCTCGCCGAGTTGCGCGGCGCGCCGGACGCCGAGGTGCCGGCCCGGGCGACTGCCCTGCTCCGAGCGCACCTCGCGCAGACGGTGGTGCTGTGCCGGGGTGAGCAGACCGCCGGTGGGAGCCCGGAGCTGAGGGCGCTCGCCGGCCGGATCCAGCAGGCGCGGACCACCGAGCTGAGCGCCCTGGACAGTCGGCCCGGCGCGCCCGAGGCAGCGCCGGTCAACTGAGCATGCCGCCCAAAGGACCGGCCGATGCGGGCAGCTGACCTGCGGGCCGACATTTCCTCGTCGACCGCGTCACGTCGTGCGACGCACCGTGCCGGCACGTCGGACGTAGCCCGCCCCGCTCGGAGTGCGACGCACCGTACGCGGAGAACGCCGCCGCCCGACGCGTCTGTCTCGACACCGACTGCGGGTTGGCGCGGTGGCCATCGTCGCGCGGCCGGGCGCGCCGCCGTCACCGCCTCGATCCTGACGGTGAGCGTCGGATGGCTGCTCGCGATCCTCGCCGCGCCACACGTCACCCTCTCGCCGGGTTGGCGGATGGTTGCCCTCTTCTGCCACCTGACCTGCCTGGTGGTGGGCTTCGGCGCGGTGCTGACGGTGGACTGGTTCAGCCTCCGGTGGCTGCTGCGCCGGGAACCGCTCGGCACCGTGCTGACCGCCGCGCGGGGTGCGCACCTGCTCATCTGGCTGGGCCTGGTGGGTCTGCTCGCCAGCGGCGCCGCCCTGGGCCCGGACACGTCGTCCGGGTTGGTCTGGGTGAAGCTGCTCGCGGTGCTGCTGGTCGGGGTCAACGGGCTGTTCCTCGGCCGGGTCCGGGAACGACTCGTCGCGGTGCGGGGCCGTCCACCCTGGTCCGCCCTGCTCCCCGGCGTCGCCGCCGCCACCCTCTCCCAGCTCGGCTGGTGGACCGCCACCCTCGTCGGCTTCTGGAACGCCAACAGCTGACGCCCACCGTCCGCCGTGCTGATCGAGCTGCCGTGCTGATCGGGATCGCCCAATAAGGATAGGCTACCCTAATCGCGACATCGGGTCGTCGACGGAGGCGGTATGAGGATCTATCTGACCGCGCTCAACCCCACCGACGCTGTCCTGGAAGGGTTCCTCCCGGCGGCGGAGTCGCTGGGGCTCTCGGCCACGGTGCTGACCGACCGGCCCGCGGAATGGCCGGCGGACGCACCGGTGACGCGCTGCGCCGTCCGGGACGCGGGCGCGGTGGTCGCGGCGGCGGCGTCGAACCGGCCGGTGGCGCTACTGTCCAACAGCGACCATCTCCAGGAGGCCACCGCGATCGCCGCCCGAAAGCTTGGCCTGCCCGGCAAGGACCCGGACGCCGCCCGTCTCTGCAAGGACAAGGCCGCGGCCCGGCGGGCGATCGCGACTGCCGGCCTCGACCTGGTCCGCACCGTCACCGTCGACCCCGGCACCGCGCCGGAGGTCTCGGCCGGGATGTTTCCGGCGGTGGTCAAACCCCGGGAGGGGGTGGCCAGCGAGGACGCGTACCTGGTGGCCGACCGGCCCGAGCTGGTCGCCCGGGTCGCCGAGATCCGCAGCCGGCGGCCGGACGCGGCCCTGGTGGTGGAGGAGTATCTCGCCGGGGAGCTGCGGACCTTCGAAACCCTCGGCGACGGCACGGATCTCGCCTCCCTCGGCGGGTGGCGCACCGCCCTCGGCCCGCCACCGACCTTCACCGAGGAGAGCCTTGCCTGGTCACCCCCGACGGAGCCGGCGAGCACTGAGCTGCGGGCGTGCCTCGACGCGCTCGGGGTCGGCCTCGGCGCCTGCCACACCGAGTACGTCGTCGCCGCCGACGGCCGGGTCCGGCTCATCGAGGTGAACTACCGCCTCATCGGTGACCGGATGGACCTGATCCTCGCCGAGCTGCTCGGCGTTCCGCTGTTCGAACACGTCATCCGGCTGCACCTCGGCGAGCCGGTGGCCGCCCTCGGCCTGCCCACCACCGTGGACAGGTACGCCCAGGTCGAGTACGTCTGCGCGGACCGGTCGGGCCGGCTCACCGCCGCACCCGGCCCGCTGGACACCGGGCACGGCGAGGTCCGGCTGGGCTGCCGCCCGCTGCGCGCGGTGGGCCGCTTCGCCGAGCACACCGGCACGAACCGCGACTACCTGGCCGTGCTGCACGCGATCGGCCCGGACCGGGACAGCGTCCGGGCGTCGTTGGCGGCCTTCCGCGCCGACCTCACGTGGACCATCGTCGAGTGAGCGACGACTGCGAGCGGGAGGTCTTCACCCGGGTGCTCGACGCCCTGCTGCGCGAGGACCACCTCGGTCTGCTCAGCACCGGCCGGCCGGACGGGCCGGGCTGGTGGCAGGTGCCGCACCCCGCCGGCCTGCTGCGCATTCCGGTGCGGGTGGACGGCTTCCAGCAGGCCCTGCGCAGCGCCGCGCCGACGGTGCTGGTGCTGGCCGACGGCGCCACCCACCGGACGGACACCCTGGCCGGGCTGTTGACGCTGCTCGCCCCACGGGACAACGCCGAGGCGGTGGCCGGCTGGCGCGACTTCGGGGCCGAGTGCCGCGCCGACCTCCGGGCCCGGCGGCTCGCCGCCCGGCACCGACCACGGGTCTTCGCCGAGGTGGCCGCCGCGCGCGCGAGCACCCCGACCGGTCTGCCGGCGGCGCTCCTGGACGACGTGCTCGCCGCCCACCACGGCCACCCCGTCTACCCCACCGACAGGTGCCGCCACGGTCTCACCGACGACGAACTGCTCCGGTACGCCCCGGAGCACGCCCCGCGTTTCGCGCTGCGCTGGTACGCGGCCCCCGCCCGGGACGTCCGGCTCGCGGGCGAGCTGCCGTCCTGGTGGCCGCGCGCACCGCGACCGGATCAGCTGCTGCTGCCCGCGCATCCGATCACCGTGGCTCGCGACGCGCTCCCGCTGACCGACCTGCCGGTGACCCCCGTGCGGCCCACCCTCTCCATGCGGACGGTGGCGCTCGATGAGGACCCGTACCTGCATCTCAAGCTGCCGCTACCCACCGCGAGCCTCGGCGCCCGCAACCGACGCACCCTGCAGCCGGGCTCGCTCGCCGACGGCGCGACAGTCGCGGCGCTGCTCGACCGGACCGCGAACGCCGAACCCGCCTTCGCCGGGCGGATCCGGCACGCCGACGAGAGCACCTGGGCGCACGTCGACGGCGACGAGCGGCGCGGCTTCCTGCTGCGCCGGTTTCCGCGCGACCTGGCCGGGGTCCAGGTGGTGCCGGTCGCGGCCCTCGCCGCGACCGACCCGGTGGCGGGCACGGTCCTGGCCCGGATCAGCCCCGAACGGCCGGAACGACTGCTGGAGTCCTACCTGGACCTGCTGCTCGACTGGCACGTCTTCCTGTGGTTACGCCACGGCATCGCCCTGGAGGCGCACCCGCAGAACATCCACCTGCTGGTGCACCCCGACGGCGCGGCCGGCCTGCTCTACAAGGACAACGACGGCGCTCGACTCGACACGCGGTACGGTGGCCCGCGCGGGCTCACCCTGCACGACGACCGGATGTGGGCGCGCGATCCGCAGGAGCTGGCCGACGTGTTCATCACCATCACCCTGCACCTGGCCGCCGCCGCGCCCCTGGTCGCCCTGGCCGCCCGAGGGCTGCCGGTGCCGTCCCCCGCCGAGGCGCTGGCGCCCCGGCTCGCCGCCGCCCGGGACCGGTGGGGCGACGGGCCAGCGGCACGGACCTTCACCGACCAGGTCCTGCGCGCAGCCCAGTTGCCCATCAAGGCGATGCTCACCGCCGGCACCCTGCTGCCCAAGCAGCGGCTGGGCTGCGCCGACATCAACAAGTACTACCTGCGTACCGGCCCGAACTACCTCCGGGAGACACGATGACGAGCGTGCGGTTGTGCCCCCGGCCGGTCACCGCCACCGGCCAGCTCGCCGACCTGGCCGCCGCCCACGCCGTCTTCGGCTGCCTGATCCGCGAGCTCGCCCCGCCGGACGGTGCCCCGATCGTCGTCGACGGTGCCGCCCGGGTGCTGCTGCGCCACCCGCACGTCACGCTGCGCTGCGCCGTCGCGCGGGTCGCGCCGCTCGGCGCGCACCGCTACGCCGGCCCGGTGCAGCGGATGACCGACGACGGGCGCTGGGAGAACCTGGACGCCGACGGGCTGGCCGCCCTGGTCGCGGCGGAACTCACCACCCGGACCGGTCTGGCGAACGACGAGTTCGTCGAGCAGGTCCGGGCCAGCCGGGACACCGTGGCCCGGCTGCTGGCCGAACGCCCGGCCGAGGATCCCGCCCCCACCGGCGAGCCCGCCATCGACGCGTACGTCGACTCGGAGCAGTCACTTGTCTTCGGCCACCCGCACCATCCCACCCCGAAGTGGCGCAGCGGCGACCCGGACCACTGGCGGGCGTACGCGCCGGAGTTGCGCACCTCGTTCCGGCTGCACTGGCTCGCCGTACCGGAGGACCTGGTCGCCGGCGTCGGACCGTTCGATGCGCTGATGGCCGCCCTCGACCCGCCCCGGCCCCCGCGCGGGCACCGCGTCCTGCCGGTGCATCCCTGGCAGTTGTCACTGCTCCCGCCGACCCACCCCGGGCTGCGTGACCTGGGGGAGGCCGGCGTGCCGGTGCGGCCGACGGCAAGCGTCCGCACCCTCTACGCCCCGGCGGCCGACCTGTTCGTCAAGACCAGCCTGCACGTGCGGATCACCAACTGCCTGCGCAAGAACGCCAGGTACGAACTGACCGGCGCGGTCGCCCTGACCGATCTGCTGGCCCGGGTGCCGCTGCCGGACGGGGTCGGGCTGCTCGCCGAGCCCGCCTACCGCACTGTCGACGTCCCCGGCCCGGACGAGGCGTACGGGACGATCCTGCGCACCGGTCTGCGCCCGCACCTGCGACCCGGGGACACCCCGATCCTGGCGGCGGCGCTGGCCGCCGAGCCGCTGGCGACACCGGACCCGGTGGCCTGGTGGCGGGCGTACGTGGAGTTGCTGGTGCCGGCGGTCCTGCGCTCCTGGCTCAGCCACGGCGTGGTGCACGAGGCGCACCTGCAGAACGTGGTCGTCGTGCTCGACCCCGACCGCCGACCGGTACACATGTTGCTGCGCGACCTGGAGGGGGTGAAGCTCGCCGCCGACAGGTGGGCCACCTGGCCGGACGGCGTTCCGGCGCAGGTCCGCTACGGCCCCTCAGACGCCCGCCACCGGATCGTCTACTGCCTGTTCGTCAACCACCTCGGTGGTATCAGCGGGGCCCTCTGCGACGCGCGGCCGGGCATCGAACGGCGGCTGTGGCAGGAGCTGCGGGCCGTCGTCGAGGCGGTCGCCGCCGACCTCGACGATCCGCCCGAGCTGCGCGCGCTGCTCAACGGCGAGCCGCTGGTGGCGAAGGCCAACCTCCTGGTGCGCTGGCGACGCGACGCGGACCGGGCCGCACCGTTCGTGCCGGTGCCCAACCCGATGGGCCGGGCCCGGTGACCCGCCCGGTCTACGTCCACGACCTCGACGCGCTGGCCGCACACGCCGGAGCCATCCGGGCGGCGCTGCCCCGGCCGGTGGAGCTGCTCTACGCGGTGAAGGCCAACCCGGACCCCGGCGTACTGCGGACCCTCGCCCCGGTCGTCGACGGGTTCGAGGCCGCGAGCCGGGGCGAGCTGCGGAGACTGGCCGAGGTGCTGCCGGGCCGCGCCGCCGCCGCGTACGCCGGGCCGGGCAAGACCGACGCGGACCTCGCCGCCGCGCTGGCCGCCGGAGTACGCCGCATCCACGTCGAGTCTCCCGCCGAGCTGCGGCGACTCGGCGCGCTGGCCGCCGCCTCGGGCCGGTCCGCCCAGGTGCTGCTGCGGGTGAACCTGCCGGTCGACGCGCCCGGCGCGAGCCTGCTCATGGGTGGCGGTCCCAGCCCGTTCGGCATGGACCCGGCCGATGTGGTGGAGTGTGCGCGCCGCCCGCCCGCCGGCATCGACGTACGCGGAGTCCACGCGCATCTGGCCAGCGGGCTGGACGCCCCGCTCGCCGGCGCGGTCGCCACCGCCGTGGTCGAGTGGGCGGTCACCGAGGTCGGTGCCGCCGAGGTCGACGTCGGCGGGGGGATGGCCGTCGACTACGCCGACCCGGCCGCACGATTCGACTGGGTCGGCTACGGCCGGGCGCTGGCCGACGTCCTCGACGCGCACCCCGGGGTGCGGCTGCGTATCGAGCCGGGCCGGTCGGTCACCGTCTACTGCGGGGCGTACCTCACCGAGGTCATCGACGTGAAGCGCTCGCACGGCCAGTGGTTCGCGGTGGTGGCCGGCGGCACCCACCACCTGCGCACGCCTGCGGCGAAGGGCCACCCGCAGCCGTTCACCGTGCACCGGCGGCGCGGGTCCGACGCGGCGCGCACCGACGGCGGGCCGGTCACCGTGGTCGGGCAGCTCTGCACCCCGAAGGACGTCCTGTCCTCCTCGGCCACCGCCGGGCCGATCGGCGTGGGTGACGTGCTGGCCTTCGCCATGGCCGGCGCGTACGCCTGGAACATCAGCCACCGGGACTTCCTGCTGCACGAACCGCCGCTCTTCCGCACCGGTGACCCGCTCCGGGTGGCCGCCGAATGGGCTGCCGGACCGCTGCGGGAACGACACAGTGGGCCGGCCGGCGGCTGAGCGTTTGTCGTCAGCGTCAGTTGCCGCCGAACCAGTCCTTGGCCGACCGGGTCTCGAGCGGGGCGAGCGCCAACCCGGCGAGCCCGCCCACGACCAGGGGCGTGACCATGTTGGGCTGGAAGTCGAGCTTGCCCGTCACGAGCAGGCCGACCTCCCGCTACGGGCGGAGGTGGCTCCCGGACGGGGAAGGAGGCACATCTGCGCGTAGTTTCCCCTGTGGATGCCTAAGTCCTCCACGGACGGTCACCGCTACCGGACCGGCGTGGTGACGGCGCACCCGAGCCTGCCAGTCCGACTGATCCTCCAGCAGTATGTGGAGGCTCGTCGACAAGGCCACCTCACGGGCCGGCAGGTGTGGCCGAAGGTGGACGGGTGACCGTGCCGAGACGAGAGCTGGGAGGAGAGCCGTTGCGCTCCCACACCGACGTGGAGTCCATCCCCCACAACGCGCTGGCGGTCACCGGGTCGGCCAGGCTCGGCGTTCGGTGGATCGACGAGGGCCCTCCGGTCCGGGCGGAGATCATCGTGATGCCCCACTGGGACGAGGAGTCCTTTCGCTACGACCTCACCCTGGGCGAGACCTTCCCCGTAGGTGACGAGACCTGGCGTTTCGCGGACGTCGACATGGAGAGCGCCGACGAGTGGCGGGTGATCGTCCGCCGGGTCGACGAGAACGAGGTGATGACGCCACCTACCGGCCGCGTCTGGAAGGGGATGAGGCTGCGGCCCTACGGTCAGCTGAACGAGGCGCAGTTGCTGGCGGTGGAGGCCGAGCTCGGCACTCAGCTGCCACCGAACTACCGAAGGTGGTTGGGGCAGAACAACGGGGCGCAGCCCGAGGTCGAGCATCACGTCCCCGGTCTGCCGTTCGCCCTCATCCCGGAACGCCCCCTGCTCGGCGTCCACCCGCAGCACCCCGCGATCGACCTGGTGCACGCGCAGCGCGTACACCGGGATCCCTGGCTGTCGCCGGACCTGCTGGTCATCGCGAGCCTCTCCGGCGGTCTCCTGGTGCTCGCGCTGCGGGAGCGCGACATGGAACGGGAGGGTGTCTACTTCCTGCCGGACGCCGGCCTGGGCGGGCCGGCAGGTCCGGCTGGTGCTGCCGAGCGAGAGCGGCACCTCGTACCGATCGCCCGCTCGATCGGCAGATTCCTGGGCCGGCTGACCCCGATCGAGCTGCCTGACCTGCCGCCGGCGCAACTGATCTGGCCCGGTGAGGCCGGCCACTCCCAGCACGAGGAGCAGCCCCGCACGCCGCAAACCGCGCAGGCCATGCTGCTGCCGGTCGGGGAGTTCTTCGGCACCTTCCACCCGGTGGCCGGTTCGACCGAGCGTTATCACCGGGTCCGACTCGGCGACGAGGTGTGGGAGCTGGACAACGAGCGCTTCACCCTGTGGGCGCTGGCGCACGGCACCGGCGACCGGCCGGCCGAGCAGCCCTGGACGGTGCCGGCGGTATGCGACGCGGCGGCAGGCCAACTGCCCGGCGTCGACGGTGCGTCGTTGCTGCACGGGCTGCTGGCCGAGGGGCTGGCCGTCGAGGTCGCTCCCGGAGAGGCGGTGGAGTTCGCTCGCCGGCACCGGGTCGGCGCCCGCATGCTCGGGTTGGGCAACAGCGCCGAGCAACCCTGGCTCTGGTCGATCGGCTTCTTCCAACGCCCGGTGGTGAGCGTCACCCGCACGGTCTACGACCTGTGGGAGCAGTGCCCGTCCGGGGAGAGTCTGTGGACGATGTGCCAGGCGCTCGCGAACGAGGAACGGGAGGCCGGCGGCACCGAACCGGACCTGGTCGACCCGGAACAGCTCCTCACCTCGTTCCTCCGCACCATCCATCTCCTGCTCGTGGCCAGCGTCGTCTACCTGGAGCCGCTGCCGTGACCGACAGGACGAGGAACCCCGCGATGGCCGCTTCGCTGATCCTGCCGGTGGGGCGTTACACCGGGGAGTTCCACCCGGCCGTCGGTGCCCCGGTGCGGTACCACTCGCTGAGCATCGGCCGCCTCTCGGTGACCATCGAGGACCCGCAGGCCCTTGCGGTCTGGGCCGCGGCGCACCGGGCCGTCGACCGGCCCGACGCGACCTGGGACAGGGCTGCGGTCATCGACGCCGCCACGCGGCTCGGCGTGACCAACCCGGACCGGATCGTCGCGGAGTTCCTGGAGGACGGCCTGCTGGTGGAGACCGCGCCGGGCGCGCCCGAGGTGGAGGACTTCGCCCGCACACACCGGGTGCATCCGCTGATGGTGTCGCTGGGCAACTCCCCGGACGATCCGCTGCGCTACGGCATCGGTCTCTTCGGTACCGCGCCGGTGCTGCGGCTGCCGGCGCTGGCGCACGACGTGTGGCAGTGGAGCAGCGTGGGCGCCAGCCTGTGGGACGTCTGTCAGGCCTTCGCCGACGCCGGCGCGCAGGCCGAGGTGGCGGACACCCGGGAGCACGACCCCCGGCACGTGCTGCGGGAGTTCCTGGCCGCGCTGCCCCTGCTGGTCGGCGCGAACGCCGCCTGCCTGGACGAGGCCCGTCGGTGAGGACCGCCACGTTCGTCGTGCCCGGGGGCACGCGTCAACGAGCGATCGCGGCTGGTTTCTGGCACCGTGGGTACGGCGCGACGTGTTGCCGAGTTGCCGGTGACGGCCGTATCGAGGGGGTTACGTGGACTTCACGCTGTCGACGCGGCAGGGGCGGATCGGCACCGTGGTGGAGGTCGCCGGCGACCTCGACATGAGCACCACGCCCGAGCTGCGGGACCAGCTGCGTCAGCTGGTGGAGAGCGGCGTCAAGGTGGTGGTGGTCGACCTGAGCGGCGTCGGTTTCCTGGACTCCAGTGGCCTGGGCACGCTCGTGGTCGCCTACAAGGACCTGCGGGAGCGGGGCGGCTCGCTCTCCCTGGCCGGGGTCGGTCGCTCGGTGCGTACGGTGTTGTCGATCACCTCGGTGGACCGGGTCATCGACGTCTTCGACACCGTGGACGACGCCGAGGAGGCGGCGCGGGTGGTGTCGTGACCACAGTCGTTAGGGGAAGGTGCTGGCGCGGTCGGTGTCCGCGCCGGAGGTGCTCGACCGCGATCCGTCGCCCCCGTACCAGTCGATGATGAGCAGGGTCGCGTCGTCGGCCAGAACCGGCCCGGCGATCGCCAACACCGCGTCGGACAGCGCCCGGACCGCCTCGCGGGGATGCAGGTGGGAGATGCCGAGCAGGGCGGCGGGCAGGTCCAGGTCGGCGGCGTTGCGTTCGCGCACGCCGTCGGTGACGATGACCAGCCGGTCGCCGGGCAGCAGGGACACCACGCCGCTGCGAAAGCCCTCGTCGGGAAACATGCCGAGCGGGAAGTTGGCGGGCAGCTCCAGCGGCGCGGCCCGGCCGCCCCGGACCAGCATCGGCGGAACGTGCCCGGCGTTGAGCAGCTCGCACCGCCCGGTGTTCAGGTCGATACGGCCCAGCACGGCGGTCACGTAGGCGCCGCGGACGTTTGCGTGCTCGGCGACGGCCCGGTTGGCCTCCTCGGCCTGCGCGACCAGGCTGTCGCCGCGGCGGCGGGTGTTGCGCAGGCTACCCACGCCGAGGGTGGCGGTCAACGCGCTGGCCACGCCGTGGCCCATCGCGTCGGTGACGCTGACGTGCAGCACGTCGCGGGCCACGCTGTAGTCGAAGGTGTCCCCGCCGATGCTCGCGGCGGGCTCCAGCCAGCCGGAGAGCGCGAACGAGCCGGCCTCGCAGGTGAACGAGGCGGGCAGCAGGCGGCGTTGGATCTCGGCGGAGAGCGTGAACGGGGTGCTGCGTTGCCCCCATTCGAACAGGTCGGTGTGCCGGCGGTTGGCGATGACCACGAACGCCAGCGCGTGTGCGGTGCGGGCGATCTCCGCGATCGCGGCGGCGTCCGGCTCGTCGGGCAGGCCGATTTCCAGCAGGCCGATGGCCTCGCCGCGCTCGGTGACGGGTGCGAGCACCGTCCAGTGGCCGTCTGCGGGGAGCACGAGCGTGGTCTGCTGGCGCAGCGCCTGCTCGTAGGGCCCGCCGTCGAACGGAAGAACCTCGGCGGCCTCTGTGCCCTGACGCCGACCGGGGCGGCCGGTGATCGGCTGGTGGGTCAGCCGGACCAGTGCCCGGCCGCTGAGGTCGGCGATGAGCAGCGAGACGTCGAGCGCTTCCAACGCCGTGGCGATGGTGCCGGTGACGGCCTCGACCGCCTCGACCGGAGCGGCCTCCTCTGCCGACTCGAGCATCCCGGCCAGCACGGCCTGATCGTTGTCCTCCACCCGTCGAGCATATTCAACCAACGGAGGCGCCGACATGCTCTGCCAGCGGCGCGGCTCGGCGGCGAAACCGGGTGGTTCCGCCGCCGAGCCGGATCTACCGTTGCTATCCCGCCACGTTCGCCGGGTTCAGCTGCGGCTCCATCGTTGGTTGGCCGCGCCGTTGCAGTCCCAGATCTGGACGCGCGTGCCGTTGGCCGTACCGCTGCTGACCACGTCCAGGCACCGGCCCGAGCCAACGCCGGTGATCGAGCCGTTGGCGTTGACCGTCCACCGCTGGTTGGACTGGCCGTTGCAGTCCCAAATGATCACCGAGCTGCCGTTCGCGGTGCCGGCGCCGCTGACGTCGAGACACTTTCCGCCGAAGACGCGCAGCTCGCCGGCGGCCGTCGCGGTCCAGCTCTGGTTGCTCTGGCCGTGGCAGTCCCAGATGATCGCCGTCGCGCCGTTGGTCTGCGCGCCGCCGTTGACGTCCAGGCACCGCCCCGAGGACGCGTTACGCAGGGCCGACGTGCCGCCCGGCGGCGGGGTGGTCGGGCTGCCGGTGGGCGACGTGGTCGGCGACGTGGTCGGGGTCGGTGTCGGATCGGTGCTGCCGAACTGGGTGAAGAACCTCCACACCTCGCCCTTGGTCCAGGTCCGGGCGCCGCTTTCGCCGCCGCCGTCCACCGGGCCGGGGCCGTGCCCACCGTCGAAGGCGGCCCACACCACCGGATAGCCGGATCGGCAGCCGGAGTAGGTGGTGGTGATGTGGGTCAGGCTGCCCGCTCGTGGCTCGGGCGGGTTCTGCGCGGTGCACCCGTTGTTCCGCACGAACCTGTCCCGCAGGGACCGTCCGGCGGAGATGTTGAGCACCGAGTCCCCGAGGCCGTGGATCCCCATGTACGCGATCGGCTGGGTGCCACCGCTGCAGCCGCTGAGCTGCCCGCCGGAGTAGACCGCGACGGCGCGGAAGACTGTCGCCCGGGAACAGGCAAGCGAGTAGCTCATGCCTCCGCCGTAACTGAAGCCGAGCGCGAAGAGCTGCGTGGTGTCGACGCACAGGTCCGCCTCGATCAGGCTGATCATGTTGTCGACGAACGTGACGTCCTGGCCGTTGGGGTTGGCCCAGCCGTTGCCATTGCCCTGGGGGGCGACGAAAATGGTGCTGTTGTTCGCCTGCTGCCGCAGCCCGTAGTAGGACCAGGCAGCCCCGTCCGACCCGCCACCGTCGACGTCGCCGGCGGTGCCGCCGTTCCAGTGGAATCCGAAGATCAACCGGTACGGGTGGTTCCGGTCGTAGTTGTCCGGGATCCGCAGGATGAAGCTACGGTTCTGGCCGCTGCTCTGGATGGTCCGCTGACCGCTTGTCAACGTGGGTGCCTTGCCGCATCCGGCGGTCGCCGCGGCCGGGGCGATGTCCGCGGCCGACGCGGTGGTGCCCAGGCCGCCGGCCAGTGCCCCCGCGCTCACGGTCACGACGACGGCCGCGGCCGTTGCCAGAAGACCAAGGATGGGTCTACGTCTTGTCATGATGGGGCTCCTGCCACTCGACACGAACTGACTCAGGCACAGGGGTCCACGGCGACCGCGCGGGACCAGTTGGTCGTCGAATCGTCGGTGGCCGACACCGTGGATGCCCGACACCTTCGACCGGTCGCCGGACGGTGCCGGAGCCCCGCCTCGACCTCGAATCGATTCGACCCGACGCTAGATCGGGCAGTGAAGTATGTCAATGCTGTGTCCGGCAGGTTGCGATCACGGAGAGGGTGTCTGGGGGTAGGGCCAACCCCACCGGCAGCCTTCCCGCTCGCTGGCTGTCATCCGGACGGGCTACTTCCTAGCGTTACGGGAGAGTCATTAAACACAACTCCTGATGCTCCGGAGGTGGCCAATGAACCCTTCCATCGAAGATCCGATTGCCAGGAATCGGGCACCGTCCAACAAGCCCACCCGGATCGTCGACGTCGACGCGTTGCGCGCCGCGGCGCTGCTCCTCATCCTGATCGTCAACATCGCGTTCTTCGCCTCCGGCTACTCCTTCCAGTTGGTTCCGGATCCCGCGCACGACTCGTGGGGTGACCAGGCGGTCGTGTGGCTGGTCGAGGCGCTCTTCGCGATGAAGGCGTATCTGCTCTTCTCCTTTCTGTTCGGCTACAGCTTCACGCTCCAGCTTGATTCCGCCGCACGGCGAAACGTCGACTTCGCGCCACGATTCCGGCGACGACTGGCCGGGCTCTTCGTGCTCGGCATCCTGCACGCGGTGCTGTTGTTCCACGGCGACATCCTGACCACGTACGCATTGCTCGGTCTGGGCCTGTTCGCCATGCGGCGAGTCAGCGTCGGGACCGCGGTGCGTATCGCCGTACTGGTGACCGGCGGGATCGGCTTCGTCCTCGCGCTCGCCGCCACGGGAGGGGTGGAGCTGGTCACCGATCCGGCGACGGCACTCGCGGCCGGGCAGCGGTCGACCGAGGCACTGCAGGGTGGGCTCGGCTCGGTGATCGCCGAGCACGTACGCTCGCTGCCGGCGATGTTCGGCGCGCTCCTCGTGCAGGGGCCGCTCGCCTTCTCGGCCTTCCTCTTCGGTTACGCGGCCGGGCGACGCCGGCTACTCGCCACCGTCGGCGAGAACCGGCAGCTCCTGCGCCGGGTGCAGCAGGTGGGCTATCCGATCGGCCTGGCCGGTGGCGTGATCTTCGCTTCGGGTGGGGGCACCGCCAACCTGACCGGTCTGACGGCGGGCGTGCTCACCGCGCCTCTGCTCGCGGCGGCGTACGCGGCCAGCCTGCTCCAGTTCTTCAGGAGTGACCGGGGGCGGCGGGTCGTCGCCGTACTCGCGCCGGCCGGCCGGATGTCCCTGTCGAACTACCTGGGTCAGTCGCTGCTCTGCGTGCTGGTGTTCACGGGCGTTGGTCTGGGCCTCGCCGGCACTGTCGCACCCGCTGTCGTCATCCTCATCGCGGTCGCGATCTACGGCGTGCAGCTCGCCGTCAGCGCGGCGTGGATGGCGCGGTTCCAGTACGGGCCGATGGAGTGGTTGTTGCGGGCCTGGACCGAGCGGCAGTGGCCACCGCTGCGGGCCGCCGACAACAGTCCGGCGTTGCATCGATAGGCCTCCACGTCTTGGCAGCGAAGCGTGCCTCCGCTACCGTCCATGGGAACGCTCCCACAAACTTGGAAACGTCTATGTGACCAGGAGGCAACACGTCGTGGCTATCCTCTCCTCGCTCCGCCGCAGATCGGTAGCCACCAGCCTGGCGGCCGTCGCGGGCGCCACCGCCGTCGGCGTCTGCCTCACCGTCGGCAGTGCCTCCGCCGGCACGCTGTCCGGA
This sequence comes from Micromonospora sp. DT228, assembly GCF_049841595.1. Lineage (NCBI taxonomy): Bacteria > Bacillati > Actinomycetota > Actinomycetes > Micromonosporales > Micromonosporaceae > Micromonospora > Micromonospora sp. DT228. Next base: position 40,478 of record NZ_JBNCKO010000026.1, on the reverse strand, counting down.
TCGCTCTACCGCGACCCGAGTTCGGCAGTCGTCCGCTGGGTCGCCGCCAACCCCGGCGACTCGCGGGCGGCCGTCATCCGCGACAAGATCGCGAGTCAGCCGCAGGCCCGTTGGTTCGCGAACTTCAACCCCTCCACGGTGCAGTCCGAGGTGTCCGGGTTCATCGGTGCCGCCAACGCGGCACAGCAGATCCCGGTGCTGGCGGTCTACGAGATCACCAACCGGGACTGCGGCGGGGCGAGCGCCGGTGGGGCGCCTGACCTCAACCAGTACCAGACGTGGGTGTCCAACTTCGCCCGGGGACTGGGCAACCAGACCGTCATCATCATCCTGGAAACCGACTCGCTCGCCCTGCTGACGTGCCTGAGCAGCGGCGAGATCAACGCGCGCAACCAGGCGATCTCGACGGCCACCCGGACCATCAAGTCGGGCAACCCCAACGCCAAGGTGTACCTCGACGCCGGTCACTCCACCTGGAACAGCGCGGGTGAGACGGCCAATCGGCTCCGGGCGGCCGGCGTGCAGTACGCCGACGGCTTCTTCAGCAACGTGTCGAACTACAACTCCACCTCCAGCGAGGCGAACTTTGGCCGGGCGGTCATCTCCGCCCTCAACGGCATGGGCATCTCGGGCAAGCGCCAGGTCATCGACACCAGCCGTAACGGTGGCGCCAGTGGTGACTGGTGCGGTGACGACAACAGCGACAGGCGCATCGGGCAGTACCCGACGACGAACACCGGCGACAGCAACATCGACGCGTACCTCTGGGTGAAGCCGCCGGGTGAGGCGGACGGCTGCCGCTACACGGCCGGTTCGTTCCAGCCCGACCTGGCCTACAGCCTGGCCAACGGCGTGCCCAATCCGCCCACCACGGCGCCGCCGACGACCGCGCCGCCGACCACGGCGCCCCCGACCACGGCGCCCCCGACAACCGCTCCGCCGACGACCGCGCCGCCGACCACGGCTCCGCCGACCACCCCGCCGCCGACCGGTAACGGTTGCTCCGCGTCGGTGGTGGTCAACCAGTGGTCCGGCGGTTTCACCGCGAGCGTGACGGTCACCGCCGGCTCCGCGGACATCAACGGCTGGACCACGACCATCACGCTGCCCAGCGGCGCGGCGGTCACCGGCGTCTGGAGCGCCCAGGCCAGCGGCACCAGCGGGACCATCAGCTACACGAACGTGGGCTACAACGGACGGGTCGGCGCAGGGCAGTCGACGAACTTCGGCTTCCAGGGCACCGGCACCGGTCCGGGCGCGACGGCCGTCTGTGCGGCCAGCTGACCCCGCTCGACGTCACGGGCCCGGCGCGGAGCACCACGCTCCGCGCCGGGCCCGTCCGCGTCGGGGCCGGCGACGGATCAGCCGGGACGGCAGCCGGCGGATTCGTCGGCTCAGTCGCTCTCGTCCACGAACCGGTAGTAGCTCATCCGGAAACGTTGCAGCAGGGCCCGCATGAATTCCGGACCGGCCTCGGGCGGCACCCGTTCCGCGCCGACCGGCACGCCGTTGTCGTGAAAATCCTGGGCGAGCGCGCTCCAATCCGGGTCGAGGACGGTCAGCGACACCGCTTGGTCGGGCTGCCAACGAAACTCGGCAACGCGCCGATTGCCGTGCCGGGCCGACGTGTACAGCGCCACGCGGGTTGGCACCTGCTCGGTCATGCCGGCCTCCTGGCCCACTACCGCGGGCACGCCCGGGTCGGTGGCCGGACCTGCGGACTCACACCTGAGCCACGGATTGTCCGACCGATGGTAGGTCGGGATGACGACCGGCGGTCTCCCGGTGTCTTCTCCCGCGGGACATCTCGTGGCCGGCGAGCAACGCGAACGCCGCGGCCGTCAGCAGGCCCCCGAACAACGGGATGACGCGCACCCCGATCGTCGCCAGCAGGCCCGCGCCGATGAGCGAGCCGGCGGCGAGGCCGACGTTGAACGCGACGCTGAGGCTGGCCGACGCCATGTCGGTGGTCGACGGGGCCACCTGCATGACGCGGTGCTGGATTCCCGCGATCAGCGAGCTGAAGGACATCCCCGCCACGGCGAGCAACGGGATCGTCAGTGCCCTGCTCCCGCCAACCGCGTAGAGGCCGAGCATCGCGGCGGTGATGAGCCCGAGAAGTCCCAGCACGACACCGAGCGGGAACCGGTCCAGCACCCGGCCGACCGCCCAGGTGCCGGCGACGCCGAACGAGCCCTGGACGAAGAGCAGCAGGCCGAGAGATGCGGCGGCGAACCCGCTGACGTCGAGGAGGAAGACTGTCATGTAGGTGAACGCGCCCATCGCGCCGGTGACCGCGAGGACGGTGGCGACGAGGAGCACGACGAAGCGGTGTCGATCCGGCAGGGGCCCGACGTCGCCCGCACCCTGAAGTGGCGTGACGCTCGGCAGGAGCAGGGCGACAGCGACGCAGGTGACGAAGCCGAGGACGGCCATCGCGACGAAGGCGGCCCGCCACCCGGCCTGCCCGCCCAACCAGGTGCTCAGTGGCACGCCGAGGACCGGGCCGAGGGCGTTGCCGATCGACAGTCGAGCCACGATGCGGCCTCGGATGTCCGGGGGGAACATCGAGATCGCGACGGGGAAGACCACCGCCCAGAAGACCCCGTTGGTGGTGGCGGACACCAGCCGCGCGGCGAGCAGCACCTCATAGGAGGTCGCGAGGGCCGACACCGTCGTCGCCGCGGCGAACACACCGAGTGCGCCGGCGAGCAGCGGGCGTCGGGGCACTCGCCGAGTGACCCGGGTCAGCGGGAGCGCCACGATCATGACCACCACGGCGTACCCGGTCACCAGCAGGCCGGCCTCGGATCTGGAGCGCCCCAGGTCTGGCGCGATGAGGGTGAGCAACCCGATCGGAAGCACCTCGGTGGTGACGTAACAGAAGGTGGCGGCGGACAGTGCGGCGAGGGCATAGGCCGCGCGACGTCGGTGCGCCATCGGCCACCCCCAGATCCTGGACGCAGTCTAAGCCGCGCCGGCGTGATTCCAGCTAACCTGGTTTTGACGGTAGCATAGACCGACGGAAATCTCGTTTCCCGATCGGTGCGTAACCTCCTTCGATGGCTTAGGGGGTAGCCTTTTCGACATGCCACTCGACGTGTCCCAGCTGCCGTTGGTCGGCGGGCACCCGGTGCTCGACCTGGTCAACACACTCGAACGAGGGGGCGGGTCGCCGCACGACTTCCTGTCCGACAGCTCCGCCCTGCTGCGCTGGTCGGTTCGGGTGGGCGTACTCAGCGACGGGGAGGCCGACCAGGTCGACCGGGCGTGGTGCGACGAGCCCGCAGCGGCGCAGGCGGGACTGGCCGCCGTGCGGGACATCCGTGAAGGACTGCATCTCGTCCTGCTCGCGACGATCACGGACACGGACGGCGCGACGGCGGGTGACCCGGTCGCGGCCGGCGCCGCGCTCGTCGCCCTCCACCAGCGCTGGTCCGGCGCGGCCGCCCGAGCACGATTCGTGCTCGACTCGTCGCGGGTGCGGCTGACCTACGGCACGGTGCCGGCCATGCTGGTGCCCGACCGGATCGCCGGGGCCGCCCTCGACGTCATGCTGACGGCCGACCTGACCCGGGTGCGCCGCTGCCCGGTGCGCGAAGGTGGCTGTGGCTGGCTGTTCCTCGACCAGAGCCGCAGCGGGTCCCGCCGCTGGTGCCGCATGGCCGACTGCGGCAACGTGGTGAAGGCGCGGCGGCTCACCGAGCGTCGCCGTGCCGCCCGGACGGCACGCTCGTAGGCAGCAGGCGAGAGCGCCCCAGCACCTCGGTGACCCGGGTGAACCCGTCGGCGCCGTGGCCCAGTCCGATCACGCGGCGGGCCATGCCCTCGGCCGCGCGCATCACGCCCGCGTCGATGCCGTGGGCCTCGGAGACGTGGACGATGTGGGCCATCGACGACACCGCCGAGGTGATGGGGTTGTCCTCGCCGGAGTAGCTGCCGCTGTCCGCCTCCTCGGCGGCCTGCTCGAAGATCGGCGGAAGGATCGCGCCGATGCCGGCGGCGAACGGTGCCAGCTCCCGCGCGGTGACACCCTCCGCCCGCGCCACCGCCAACGCGTGCGCATAGCCCATCATCGCGGTCCAGAAGACGTCGAGCAACGCGATGTCGTACGCCGCGGCCCGGCCGATCTCCTCGCCCAGGTGGGTGTGGGTGCCGTCCAGCGCGTCCAGCACCTGCCGGTGCTCCCGGTAGAGATCCGACGGACCACTGTGGAGGAAGAATCCGGCGGGCGTCCCGATGGAGGTGATCGGCGTCATGATCGCTCCATCCAGGTACCCGATGCCGTGCCCGGCGGCCCACTGCGCGGTGTCCCGGGCTCGGCCCGGAGTGTCCGCGGTCAGGTTCACCACCGTGCGTCCCTTGAGCGCGTCGGTGACCGCGTCGCCTCTCAGGATGGCGTCCGAGGCGTCGTAGTTCACCACGCAGACCACCGTCAGCCCACTCGCGGCGACCGCCTCCTCGGCCGACCGGGCGGCGACGGCACCCCGCTCGACCAGGTTTCGTCCCCGGCCCGGGGTCCGGTTCCAGACCGTGGTCTTCAGGCCGGCGTCCACGAACGCGCCGGCCAGGGCCCGCCCCATCGGCCCCAGGCCCAGCACCGTGACAGACTTTTCGGAGTACGAGGACATGCTTCAACTCCCAGAAAGTGTAAGAAAAAGAGCGAATAGGACGAAGATGGCGCGCAGTCGTACACAAGACCTGAATGTTTGCGGAGTGACAGCCGCGATCGCTGTGATCGACGGCAAATGGAAGACGGCTCTGCTCTGGCTGCTGGAATCCGGTCCCCGCCGCCCCGGCGAGCTGCGCCGGCAACTGCCGGGCCTCACCGAGAAGGTACTGACCCAGGCGCTCCGTGAGATGGAGGCCGACGGACTGGTGCACCGGGAGGTGCACGAGGGCCTGCCGCTCAAGACCGTCTACTCCCTGACCGCGTTCGGCCGGGACCTCTCCGAAGCGTTGGCTCCCATTGACGACTGGGGCCACCGTCGCCTGGCGAAGCTCACCGAGGCGGTCAGGTCGCCCGCACCATCACCCGCCTCCCCGTAATCCCGGCCCCGCGACCCGCCACAACCAGATTCACCCGGCACCCGACGCGCCGACAAGTACCCACAAAAAAGTGGCTACGGCGCGGGTGAGCGCATCAGGTGAGGATCCGGCGGACGCCGCGCTGCGCGAGGCCCGCGAAGAGACCGGACTGACGGGGTTCACCGTCGTGCGCAAGGCGAGCAGGCACCCACCCGGTTCGAGTGCTTCTGGATTTCGTAACGGGCCGCGTACGTCCTGCAATCCGGCCAGGGCGCCCTCGTCGGCCGGTTGTTCGACTGACCAGGATCCCCACGGCTTGTCGAGGTTGGTCTCGCGCCGGGCAACGCACTCGACGGGCACGGTGCCGGCCCGCGCCGCAGGACGGACGCCGGCCGGCACCACAACTCGATCGCGGCACGCTGGTTATTACAGGCCAGCGCTTGTCTTTCCCAGGATGTCGGCGAGTGCGCCGAAGTCGACGTCCTGCCCTTCGGTGATGTCGACGGTCTTGCGCTCGCCGTTGCCCATCGCCCGGAGGAATCCCTTGACCTCGGGGACGTCCGTCGCGTTGAACACCATGAACGAGACCTTGGCCTTGGCCACCGCGATGACGGCCGCGTAGTGGCCGTTCTTGAGGTAGTGCGGCTTGCCGTACTGGAGTCGTTCCTCCACGCCTGGAACCGTCTTGTCGATCATCGCGCGCAGCTTCTCGCAGACCTCGACCTGCCACGGCTGCGTCTTGTTGATGTACTGGGTGACCTCGTCGTTCACGGTTTCTCCCTCATCGGTGCTCACTGGTCTTCAGAACGTGTCGTAGCCGAGGGTCGGTGACCGCCTCGCTCTTACTCTGCACTGCCACCCGCCTCGGGCGAATCCGCCGGCGGTACCCCCGGCCCGGCTGCGTATCGCCAGATGCCGAAAACGACTGGTGCGTCGCCGCCCCGGCGGGCCAGAGTGAGTCGTGATCACCGTCCAGCGGATACGTGTGCGGTGGAGCGCGGCAGCCCGCGGCGCGCCGCAGGCGAATGCGCGACGCGGGCTGTGTCGTCCGGTGCTGCTTCCTCCGTCACTGCCGGGCGGTGACGTGGTTGTCCACGACGTACTCGCCGATGAGGCAAACGGATACACGCGCCAGGACGGGGTTACCGTTGGCGGCGTGGGGCGTGCTCGCGACCTCGACCTGTGGCTGTCTACGGAAACCGCGAGGTTGGTCGTCGACCGGCTACCCGGCCGGGCCGCCTACCCCCGCCAGAGTGGGCCAGGCCGTCTCTTCACGCTACTGCCGGGGCAGGTCGGCCGGTACCGGGCAAACTTTCGGTTCACCGTCACCACCTGCGCGTGCAATCCGAGCTGGTACTACGAGGATTGGCTGATTCTCGTGGCCAACGACGAGGTGCGACGCGACGAGTTCATCGCCCGCAGGCCCGACCATGACGTCGACCACCGCGTTCACCTCTACGGCGGGTGATGCCGGCGTACGGCTGACTAGCGTTTATCCGCGGTGGCTGGCGCGATCTGGTCGAGGTGTGCAGCGATGGTGGCCTTGGCGGTTGCGTTCGAGGTCCGGCCGGGGCGCAGGAGGGCATGCAGGATCACGCCGTCGACGAGGGCATAGAGACGCTCTGCCTCGTCCAACTGATCGAGCCCCGGCCGGAGCGCACCGGCGTCGGCCAGTCGTCGGATCATCGTGGTGAAGGCCTCGGTGAGACTTTTGTCGATGTCCCTGCGCAGGTCGGCCATTGTCGGTTCGACGACGGCGCGTGCCGTGAACGCGAGCCACACCTCGCACTCGCCGCGCCGTGGCCGGTCCAGCGGCAGCATTTCGTCGATCATCGACCGGACCACCGCACGCTGGTCGCCCGTGGTGTCCACGGCTCGGATCCGCTCCTCGATCCGTTCTCCCACCAGCCGTAGGGCGAATCCGAGGAGTTCGGACTGGGTGGTGAAGAAGTGGCGCAACGAACCCATCGACAGGCCGGCCTCGCGTGCCACGTTTCGCACGGATGCCTGCTCAAGGCCGTCGCGCATCACGATCCGCCAGACCGCTTCGGCGAGCTCGGTCCGTCGGGCCTGCGCATCCACCAGCTTCGGCACCACTTTTTATAACACACTCGTGCTACCTTCTTGTGCTAACACAACTGTGCTAGATAAACGGGGGCATCTGTGTCACGTCGAGAACATCCCTGGCTCACGGCAGCGGTGGTCGGTTGGATCGCACTCAACGGCGCGGTACTGCTCCTCGCGCCCGGCGACGCCCCCTTCGACTGGCCAGCGCAGCACGACCCGCCATCCGGGCTCGGCCAGGTGATCGCCGCTCAGGGCACCCTCGTCGAGTTGGTACTGCTCGCCGCCGTCGCATACGCGCTCACCCGTGGTCGACCCGCGCCGATGATCGCCGAGCGCGCACCGACGCTCCCGACCGCTCGCTGGGAAACAGGACTCGTCCTGGCGTACGGCGTCCTCGCGCAACTCGGTGGACTGCTCATCGCCCGAGGGCTCGGCTGGCACCCGATCGGCTTCCACCTGGCCGGCACGCTCGTCGGCACCACCGATCCGGTCGGGCCCGCCGAGGCGCTCGGCTGGGCCACGTACAACGTCGTGGTCTACGCACTGTTGCCACTCCTGTGGTTCCGGCGGCGTTACACCGCCCACCAGATGTGTCTGCGCTCGGCGGATCGGCGCGGCGATGTCATCCTCATCCTTGCCGTGCTGGTCCTCGAATCGCTCGCGCAATGGGTGGTGCTCGGCCACGCGTTCGCCGGCCTGGCCCCGGGCCAGCTCGCAGTCGGAGTGCCACTGACATTCCTGCTGTACTTCGCTGGCACGGTGCTGCCCACAGTCATCTTCGTGCAGGGCATCCTCGTCCCCCGATACGCCCGTCTGACCGGCTCCACCACCGCGACCCTCGCCCTCGGCGGCCTGACGTACGCGGCACTGCACGTGTTCGAGGGCTGGGGCAGGTTCGGGTCGCCGCGCGAGGCCACGCTGACGATCCTGTTCGTGCTCCTCATCTACACGCTGCCCGGCGCGTTCAAGACCTGGCTCACCGTACGGACCGGCAATGCCTGGGTGCACGCCTGGGCGTACCACGCCTTCGCACCACACACGATGCACGACACCGGGTTGATAGTTCGGATCTTCCGCCTCTGAAAGGTGCGGCTCTGCCCCCGGCACGCCCGTGTGGTCGTCGGTAGGGGCGGTCCGCCGGGTCAACGCAGGTGAACGCGGGTCACTCCCTGCCAACGCGGGTCGGCCCGCAGGTCGTTACACTGACCACTCGCGCCCCCGTAGCTCAGGGGATAGAGCATCGGTTTCCTAACTCGAAAATCGAACCGTGCGTAGACACGCGGCAGCATCCCGCGTCGCGAAGCGGCGTGGGATGGGTCGTGGTGTGGCGGTGGTTAGGCGGCGAGGTCGAGGGTGACGCGGTAGCCGAGGGCTTCGAGTTGGTGGATGTGGTTGCGTTTGCGGCGCTCGGTGTCGGTGCGGCTGAGGTAGAAATCGGCGCCGAGGTCACGGAACCCGGCTGTGGGGTCGGACAGCAGGTGCCAGATGATCGTCAGGATCGAGCGGCCGACTGCGACGATCGCGCGTTTGGCGCCGCGTCGTCGGGCGATGCGTCGGTAGCGTTCGCCGAGGAACGTGTTGGTGCGGGCGGCGGAGACCGCGATCTGTCCGAGGACGCGGGCGAGGTAGCGGTTGCCGTGCCCGGTTGATCCGTTGCCTTTGCGGCGGCCGGCTGATTCCTTGACGCCGGGGGCGAACTTGGCCCAGCCGGCCAGGTGGGCCGGGGTGGGGAAGCGGGTCATGTCCACGCCGATCTCGGCGATGATCGTGGCAGCGGCGGCCGAGCCGATCCCGGGGATCTCACGTAGTCGGGCCGCCGCGGGGGCGAAAGGGGCCAGGTGCGCCTCGATCCGGGCGTCGACCTCGCGGATGTCGGCCTCGATCTGCTCGACACGGGTGATCATCTTGCCCAGCAGGAACGCGTGATGATCCGTGAAGTGCCCGGTCAGCGCCTCCCGCAGGTCGGGGATCTTGCGGCGCAGGCTGGAACGGGCCAGCTCGGCCAGGGTGTGTGGGTCACGCTGCCCGGCGATCAGCGCGGCCATCATCGCCCGCCCGGAGGTGCCGAACAGGTCGCTGACCACGACCGACAGTTTGATCTGCGCGTCTTCGAGCAGCTTCTCCGCCCGCTGGCGTTCCGCGCCGGCCTCGGCGATCAGATCGACGCGGTAGCGGGTCAGGTCCCGCAGCATCCGGATCGGCGCGGGTGGCACGAAACTCGGCCGGATCATCTGCCGCTCGGCGACCTTGCACAACCACACCGCGTCCAGCTTGTCGGTCTTCGGCCGCCCCGGTAGATGCTTCACGTCACGGGCGTTGACCAGCCACACCTCGAACCCGTGCGCTTCCAACAGGTAGAACACCGGCTTCCAGTAGTCACTGGTCGCCTCCATCACCACCCGGGTCACCCCCAGCGCGGCCAGCCGTTCAGCCAACCCGGTCAGCGAACGGGTCATCGTCGGATAGGTCCGCACCTCCTGCAGCCGCCGTCCGGGCTTCGCCTCGTCCGGCACCCGCGCGCAACACACCAACGACGCCTTACCGATGTCCAACCCCGCCACACGCGTGATGATCTGCTCTTCATCCTGGGCCTGTTCCAGCAACCGAACCCCTCCCCACCAGCGCGAACATCAGGGCGGTCGCTCGCGGCAGCCACAGAACGGGTGAATCTAACTCGCGTGCTCGCAGCAACAGTGAAGGGCCCATAACGCGGCTACCAGCGTCCGACTAACCCACGACCTCGTACGGACCAAGGAGATACGACGTCAGCGAGCGACCAACACGATTTTCAGCCCGGAACGGGCCGCATCGCCAGAGGCGACAGGGACTAACCCGACGCTCCGCCGATGTTCGCAGGGCGATGGCTTTCTGCTTTCTGCCTGTGTGTGCCGGTCGCTTTGCGGCCTTGCTGCGATCGCTTGCCGAAGATCAGCTGGAGCGCTAGCTGACGCGCTGCACGAGGGCGAGGAGGTTTTCGCGGGTGTAGCGGCCGGATCGCAGCGCGGCGTCGAGGTCGATGAAGTCCCGGGCGAACGCTCGTCCGTAGAGGGCGCTCATCTTGTTCGCGACCGCGTCGTCCGGGTGCAGTACCGGTCCGATCGCCATGAGGATCGGTTCGTTGGCACGCCAGTCCACGCCGAGTTCGACCTTGGAGACCCGCACGCCGTCGGTGACAGCCAGCCGGGCGAGGGTGTATCGGTCGGCCGCCGAGCCCGGTACGGGCGAGGCGTTCGTGGAAGGGGTCCACCGCTACGCCGCGTTGCTGCGGGTCGCGGCGAGTTCGGGGAAGGTCTCTTCCCAGCGTTGGCGGAGTTGGGGTGGCAGCCAGAGGGTGGGCCAGAGCTGCTGGAGGAGGTCGGCGTCGAGCCAGGTGTTCAGATCCTCGACCGTACTGGCTTCGGTGAGCACCACCTTGTACATGCTGGCCAGGCGCGCGGTCCGGTCGAGGTCGTACTCGGCCTGCCCGGACCAGTCGAGATGACGCGGAAGCGTCACCGTGCCCTCGGTCGGGCCGTGCAGCGCGGTAAGGGTTTCGGCCACTACGTAGGGCCTCCGGTCAGCGTAGGGCCGGTAGTCCGCCGGCGGCTGGGGTGATGTCCTGCGTCGGCTGATGTTTGTCGCCCGTCGGACTTCCGGTCGTAGCGCCTGACGGATCGTCTCCCGGCTGTGCCCGGTGGCATCCAGCTCGACGACGCCGAGCAGCGCATCGTGGACCTCGTCGCGGAGGGCGGCCTCGTGCACCTGGCGGGCGTCGTCGGCGCCGGTGAGGCGGTGCGTGCGACGCAGCCCGGCCATCGCCTGCTCGGCCCGACGGCGGTGCGTCAGCAGCCAGTCCGGAAAGTACGAACCAGTGCGCAACTTCGGCACCGCCAGGTCGATCGTCCCGGCGCGGGTGTCCCACTCCCGCATCCGGTATCCGTTGCGGGAGTTGACCCGCTCGTCGCTGCGCTGCCCATAGCCGGGAGGCGGTGCTAACTTTCCGTCGACTATCAGGCTGGCAGGCCCGTTCGGCGTGCGCTTAGTACTGCGGCTGAAGTACTAACTCCGCCACTCACGATGAGTAATCGGTGGACGTGAGATGACACCCGGATCGCGGCTCAGATCAGTGCACGCGGTCAGCGCGTGACGCTTCGAATCGGAGACAGCCCACGTCTGTCATGATATCGGTGCAACTGGATCCGACGACGGCACCGCGTCCAAGGCCATCGCCCCCGCCCTCAACGACCTCCGGCACTGCCGCTTCGGATCGACTACATCAGCTGGCATAGCTGGAGGTGCTTCATGCGAGAAAACCATCCCATCGATCGACTCGTGGTCGCGCTCGAAGACGAGGTATCCGCATCAATCGTCAGCACGATGCAAGCGTCGATCGAAAGGCTTGCTGGCCGGCGGACCTGGGTCCTCGGTCCGCCGGTCTTCCTTGACCAGTTAGATGAGCACGGCTCTGACTGGGTGGGGTTCGGGCTAATGCTTTATACAGCTCTGCCCCCTTGGGGAGAGCAGATCGATCCTCAGGTGGACAGGGCGCATCTTGAGGAGGTAAAGGAGCTGCTCGGCGAAGTCTGTCGTATCTCGGATGAGTATGGTGCCTCATTCCAGGCTGAGTACGCCGGCGAACTTGTAGGCATGGTCGAGTCTGGTCAGATGGACTCTGGGCTTGAGGTCACACTGATAGGCGAGTGGGAGCGTGTTCTCAACGCCGCGAGCCCCCGTGGAATGACACCGGGCAGCAGCGCATGACGTGGTCGATGGGTGTCCCGCAGACATGCCCTCGATTCGACAGATCCGGGCACCGCCGTCCCCGCTTGCGGTGACTTAGCGTAGTCGACGAATGCTCGCGGCCTGCCCTCGCGGACGCGCCGACGTCAATGGCTGCTGTGTACTTCATGGCGTACGCGGCTCTGCAGTTCGAGGCGTACGCGGACAGGGCCTGCCCGTAGTTTCCAGCGCAAAACAACGATTAGCCTGGTCAGGTGAGCTGCGGGGTCGGCGTCCGGCTGATCTTGGCTGAGGCCTGGGCGAGGGGACGCCGTGGCAGACGATTCCGCTGCCAGAGACATCACGACGCTGAGGCTGCCTGGAATCGGCTGGCTGCTGCAGTGGCGCGGCGATGGCTTCTGGCGAGACCTGAACGACGCCCAGCATCACGACGAACTGAACGGCACACGCGTGCCGACCCAGGAGACTGGGTGTGCTGGAGCGGGCTTGCCCAGCCGCAGGCGCGAGGCGGCGAATGGGGCGGGGTCGCGACGTGGTGGCCTATCTACGGTGAACTGCCCGGCAGCGCCGCCCCGAGTGTCGTACTCGCCGACGGGACACGTCCGCCGGTGATCCTGCTGGCACGAGTGTGGGCATGCGAGTGGCGCGCCGTGGCCCAGCCGGCGACAGTGCGCGTGAAGGGCGAACAATTCGACTTTGTTTTCGCCGAGCCGCAGTACCGACCGTTCCTTGGCTGACATCGCCCCGTGTGCCGTGATCTGCGGTTGCGTGTCACGAGGGGGTGCACACCGGCAGGGACCGGTATTCAAGTGGTCTGTGTTCGAGGCCATTTCTGCGATCGAGTCACGCTGTGTGAGCGTCGGATGTGCTGCCTATGGGTTCGCGACGAGGACAGCCCTCTGTCGATCGGCTGGGGCCCTGTGATTCCGGTCGAGCGGGGCCGGACGTATCGGGGGTCAGTACGCGGTGAGGTGGGTGGGCTCCTTCGCGTCGAAACACAGTGCGTACAGCTTCAGGGGCACGGTCACGTCCGATCGGTGAGGATGTCGGGGCGGCGGGTCCCCAGCCAGGCCAGCAGAGCTTTCGCCTGGGCCCGCTGGAAGGCCCGGACGGCCGGTGCCGCCGGCGGTGGTGGCAGCAGGGAACGGCTGACGAAGTAGCCGGCACCGGCGACCAGGATCGTGTCCAGGTCCTCCCCATCGGCCTCGCGGGTCAGCGGGTGCTCGTTGAGTAGCTGTTCGACGTCGACGCCGTGCATCGCGAGGCTCGGGGTCATCAGGACCAGGTCGAACCAGCCGGCGCCGGTGCACGCGTTGGGCCAGTCGACGATCCGGACCCCGCCGGCCGCTAGGATCATGTTGTCCAGCCGCAGGTCACCGTGGACCAGGGCGGTTCCGTCGGCGGCGTCCGTCCAGCGTTTCTCCCGGGCGGCGAGCACGTCGATCGAGGCGCCGGCGAGCTCCGGGTAGGCGGCGGTGACCGCTGTCCACGAGGCGGCGCCGGCGATGTCGCGCCAGCCGGTGAAGTCCTCGGCGAACTCGTCGACGAGCCGGGGCAGGCCCGGTGGTCCAGGCGTCTCTCCCAACGCGGCCACCGCCGTCATTACCGGGTCGAGGTCGGCGATGGCCGGGGTGCGGCCGTCGACGTGCTCGAACAGCATGACGATCCAGGTCCCGTCGTCGTGCCACCAGAGCAGGCGGGGGCTCGGCGTCTGCGGCGGCAGCGCCTCGGCGATCCGGGCCTCACGCAGATAGGCCCCGGCCACCTCGGACGTGTGCCGGGCGATCGCCTTCACGAAGAACCGGGCGCCCGACTCGCCGGCCACGGTCGACGCCACACCGGGGGTGAACCCGCCGGATGCGCTCGCGATCTCGTGCAGCGGGGTGGCCACGGCCTGCTCGGCGCGGTTCCGGAGGGAGTCCGGGATGTCGGACCAACGCAGCCGTGTCAGGTTCATGCCGTGGCACGCTACCGCCGGGCTCCCCCACGGGCACCGCATTTAGGGGCCGGTCGGCCCGTGAGTTGATCTTGTAGGAGTCTCCGCTGCCCGGCCTGCTCGGGCGGGTGTCGAGACCGTGATGGTCGCCTCGTCGTGCTCGCGGAGCAGTCGCAGGACGGTCGCGGGGGACGGGTGCTGGCCCTTCTTCTTGCCCTTGGTGATGACGAGCCGGGCGGCGATGTCGCGCAGGCTCAGTTCCTGGTCGCGTAGGTGCAGGGCCATAGACAGCATGTGGTCGTCGGCGCCGCCGGCGCCGCCGACGGACATCGACCAAGGTGCGCTCATTGCGGCTACGGACACCGCCGCCCCGCCTTGGCGGCGAGCGTGGGGATGTGAAGGATGCGACGGCCGACTGCGCCAAGCGGTTCTGCCATGCTCGAGCAGGCCCCGGGCTGACCGCCGGAGGGCATGACGAGAAGCGAAGGTGGGCGTTGCGTGAGTGACTACGACGTGTTTCTCGCTGACTGCCCTGCCCGTACGACGCTTGAACTGGTGTCTGACACCTGGTCGGTGGTCGTGGTGTTCGGGCTGGGACGTGGTCCGCAACGCTATAGCGATCTTCGCGATCGAATCGGCGGGATCAGCAAGAAGATGCTCACTCAGACACTGCGCAAGTTGGAGAGCAACAACCTCGTGGAGCGACGAGTCCTGGCTACCGCGCCCGCGGGCGTGGAGTACCGGTTGACCCACCTCGGGCAGAGCCTGCTCGGGCCGGTGTCGGTCCTCGCTCGGTGGGCCGAGGACCATGCCGACGACCTTGCCGTCGACGACGGCAGCTGATCAGGCGGGGAACCGGATGGTGCCCCACGGCTGCCTAACGTCGCTGTCATGAAGATAGGTGTTCTTGGTGCCGGAGTGATGGCCGATGCGCTCGGCACCCGATGGGCGGCGGCCGGCCACGAGTTGATGATCGCGGGCCGGACGGCAGTCAAGGCCGACGCGTTGGCCCGTAAGTGGGGCGCCCGCGCCGGCAGCTTCGAGGAGGTGGCCGAGTTCGGCGACATCGCGCTGATCGCGGTCCTCTACCAAGGCATGACGGCAACCTTGGCCGAGATCGGTGACGGGTTGCGCGGCAAACCGATCGTCGACTGCAACAACCCAGTCGAGATCGAACACTTCACACTGGTCACCGAACCCGGCCGGTCGATGGCACAGCAGATCGAGTCGGCCACCGGCGGTCACGTCGTCAAGGCGTTCAACCTCTGCGAGGCGCATGTGTGGCAGATGGAGCCGCCGGTATTCGACAATCGCCGTCTCGTGGTTCCCTACTGTGGTGAACATTTTGCCGCACTGGACATGACCCGGCAGCTCATCACCGACCTTGGCGGCGAACCACTGCTGATCGGCGACCTCCGACACGCGCACCACCTCGAGGCCATGGCAGCAATCGTGATCTCGCTGTTGTTCGGCGGACGTGATCCGTACACGGTCTTCAACCTCGTGGATCGGGCCACCCACGGCATCGATGCGTAGCTGAATCGCCGGCACATCGTTGGCCACAGCCGCAGAGCTATCGGGCAGCCCGTCGAGATGTGTCTACTCGGACGCGCAGTCATCAAGCATGAGCGGGCGTTGCGGGCCGAAGGACAACCCGATATTGATCTTGTTGATGGTCGCCGTGTGGTCTCCAGCGGAGGTCACCCCGGGTCAATCCGTGCCACTGCAGGTCGGCCGGAGTTAATGATCATGGTTGCCGACCGGCCCGGTGTGGTCGCCGTGTGGTCGTCGGTCGGGCGGTTCGCCGGGTCAACGCAGGTGAACGCGGGTCACTCCCTGCCAACGCGGATCAACCCGCAGGTCGTTACACTGACCACTCGCGCCCCCGTAGCTCAGGGGATAGAGCATCGGTTTCCTAAGACGACGCTCCGTCGGTGTCCACGAGCCGACGGCCTGCGGCTTTCCTACTGTCACCCCTTGCGTGCCGGTCGCTTCGCGGGCTCGCTGCGATCGCTTGCCGAAGATCAGCTGGAACGCTGTGGGTCCTCCGGGTGCAGCTTGACATTGCCGCGAGTCGGGAGCCGAGTCATCCCTCCTCGTCGTCGAGCAGATCGCGGCGCCACTCCGCGAATCGGCTTCGGAGATCGTCCAGCGCTGGGCCGGTGACGCCGTACTGGGCGAAGTCCTCAGGATCGAGCAGGGCGGCTTGTCCGAGGGCGTCGGCGAAGACGCGCCGGTCGAAACCACGGTCGGCGCGCTGCACGAGGGCGAGGAGGTTTTCGCGGGTGTAGCGGCCGGATCGGAGTGTGGCGTCGATGTCGATGAAGTCCCGGGCGAACGCTCGTCCGTAGAGGGCGCTCATCTTGTTCGCTACCGCGTCGTCGGGGTGTAGTACCGGTCCGATCGCCATGAGGATCGGTTCGTTGGCACGCCAGTCCACGCCGAGTTCGACCTTGGAGACCCGCACGCCGTCGGTAACGGCCAGCCGGGCGAAGGTGTCGTACTGCCGCTCGGTCTCGACGGTCAGGCCGTCCTCTCGGTAGGCGTGCACGACGGCGGTGACCGCGGCGGTGAACTCCCGCCGGCGGTCCCAGGCGGTGAACAGGTCGACGTCCTCGCTGGGCCGCTCGAGGAGTCCGGCGGCCTGGACCGCGTAGCCGCCGGCCAGAGCGAAGCCGTATCGGTCGGCCGCCCCGAGCCCGGTACGGGCGAGGCGTTCGTGGAAGGGGTCCACCGCTACGCCGCGTTGCTGCGGGTCGCGGCGAGTTCGGGGAAGGTCTCTTCCCAGCGTTGGCGGAGTTGGGGTGGCAGCCAGAGGGTGGGCCAGAGCTGCTGGAGGAGGTCGGCTTCGAGCCAGGTGTTCAGATCCTCGACCGTACTGGCTTCGGTGAGCACCACCTTGTACATGCTGGCCAGGCGTGCGGTCCGGTCGAGGTCGTACTCGGCCTGCCCGGACCAGTCGAGATGACGCGGAAGCGTCACCGAGCCCTCGGTCGGGCCGTGCAGCGTGGTAAGGGTTTCGGCCACTACGTAGGGCCTCCGGTCACCGTAGGGCCGGTAGTCCGCCGGCGGCTGGGGTGATGTCCTGCGTCGGCTGATGTTTGTCGCCCGTCGGACTTCCGGTCGTAGCGCCTGACGGATCGTCTCCCGGCTGTACCCGGTGACCCGCTGCAGATCCACCGGTCGCCAGCCGGCCGCATGGAACGCCCGCAGTTGCTCGTCCCGCTCGGTCAACGCGGCCGCCCGCGTCGCCTCGTACCGGGAGACAACCCCATGCAGCTCATCCTCGGAGAACCGGCTCATGCTCGTCAGCCTACTACGCTAGGCCAAGCGCGCTTGGCTTTCGGTTATTTCCGGGTTACCGGCGGGACCAGCCATGTGATCACGATCGGATGCACTCATGTTCTGGTGAAGCCGAGTGCTCGATACCCGGGCATGCGGCGTGGGAGTGAGGCGGCGAGGATGGGGGTGGCCGGGTCGTGGTAGTCGTGGACCTCGGCGACGTCCTTGCCGGGTGCGGCGCGGATGACGCGGCCGGCGCACTGGACGAGTAGGCCGTCGTAGGAGATCGGGCCGGCGAGGAAGAGTGTGTCGAGGGCTGGGGCGTCGAAGCCTTCGCCGATGAACGGTGTGGTGCCGATGACGAGCAGGCCGTCGCCGGTCTTGGCGCCGTCGAGCCGGTGAACGATGGTCCGCCGTTCGCTGGTGCTCATCGCGCCTTGGAGCACGAGCGCCTGATGTCCGCGTGCGGCAAGCAGAGCGGTGAGTGCCCCGACCTGGGCGACCCGTCGGGTCGGGACGAGACAGTTGCGACCGCGGGTCAGGGCTACGGCGACATCTTCGGCGATCTGGGTGTTGCGGGGCTCGTCGAGGGCCAGTCGCCGGTGTACCTCGGCGAGCGCGCCGGGGGCGTCAAGGTCGACGTCGCCGGGCTGGAAGATGGTCTCGTGGATGAACAGCGCTCGACGGGGTCCGGCGTCGGTGTCCATCGCTGCCGCGAGAGTGCCTTGTTCCTCGTCGGCCAGGGTGTGCCGGACGGGTCCGAGTTGCCAGGTGACGAGTTGGCCGAGTGGGCTTGACCCGTTTCGACGGACAGGGTCGATGTGTTGATCTTAGTCAGGCTGCCTGGACCGTTGGTAGAAGGTGCGAGCCGGTGGCTTCGAAGGCGGCGGGGCTGAGGTAGCCGAGGGTCGAGTGTCGGCGGCGGGTGTTGTACCACCCTTCGATGTACTCGAATATGGCTTGGCGGGCGGCTTGGTGGGTGGGCCATGGCTGGCGGTGCAGTAGTTCTGTTTTGATGGTGGAGAAGAACGATTCGGTGACTGCGTTGTCCCAGCACTGCCCGCGGCGTCCGACGGACAGGCGGATGCCGTGACGGTGCGCGAGGCGGGCGTGTTGGGCGCTGGTGTATTGGCAGCCGCGGTCGGAGTGGAAGACCAGCCCGGACGTGGGTCGGCGTCGCATGAGGGCGTCGGTGAGGGCGGCGTCGATGAGGTCGGTTTTGAGGTGGTCGGCGATGGCCCAGCCGACGATGCGGCGTGAGGCCAGGTCGATGACGGTGGCCAGGTAGAGCCAGCCCTGCCAGGTGTTGATGTAGGTGATGTCCCCGCACCAGCGGGAATCGAGGGCGCCCGGGTTGGTGGTGAAGTCGCGCCCGATGAGGTCGGGGCGTCTGCTGGCGTTCGGGTCCGGGATCGTTGTGGTCCGCCACCGGCGAGGGCTTTTGCCGGCCAGGTCAGCGGCGCGCATCAGCCGGGCGACGCGTTTACGGCCGTGCCGCATGCCGGCGTCGACGAGGTCGGCGTGGATGCGTGGCGCCCCGTAGGTGCCCTTCGACGCCGCATGAATCTGGATGATCTTCTCGGTGAGCTGGGCATCAACGTGCCCGCGGACGGACTGGACACCGGATTTGCGCTGGTAGTAGGCGGACCTGGAGACCTCGAGCAGCTCACACGCACGCTTGACGTTGTGTTCGCCGGCTTGCTCCGCCTCGATGAACGGGTGCACGTTCACCGGGTCTCCTTCGCGAAGAAAGCCGTCGCCCGCTTGAGGATGTCCACGTCCTCGCGCAACCTGCGGTTCTCCCGCCTCAACTGCGCAAGCTCGTCTCGTTCACTGCTGGTCAGCCCGTCGGTGCGGGTACCGGCGTCGAGGTCGGCCTGCTTGACCCAGTCACGCACCGCGGTCTCGGTCAGGTCGAAATCCTGGCTGACCTGCCGAATCGTGCGGTCACCGCGCTGGCACAACTCGACGATCTCGGCCTTGAACTCCGGCGTGAACGAACGCCGAGGCCGAGGCCGCTTCTTTCCCATGCTCTCCATGATGATGGACATCCTCCCGGAGACCCCAGGTCCCCTGATCTCGGATGTCCGTCAAAACGGGGCAGGCCCAGAGGCCGTCGCGTCGGGTGGGTGTGGCGGTGAGACCGAGCCAGAACTGCGCGGCGATCCGTTTGACCGAGTGCTCGTACGCGGCCGCGCCGAGGTGGTGGCATTCGTCGACGATGACGTGCCCGTACCCCTGAGTCAGGGTGGCGACGTCGTCGCGCCGTGCCAGGGAGGGCAGCAACGCGATGTCCACCGTGCCCGTGAGCTTGCGTCGGCCGCCGCCGAGTTGCCCCGGCCTCAATCCGACGAACTGTTGGATCCGGGTGCGCCACTGGTCAGCGAGGGCTTTGCGGTCGACGAGGACGAGGGTGGAGGTGTTGCGTTCGGCGATCACGGCGCAGGCCATGACAGTCTTGCCGGAGCCCGGTGGGGCTACCAGGATCCCGTCGTCGTGGGCGAGAAGCGCGCTGACCGCGTTGGCCTGCCTGCTGGTGAGTTCGGCGGTGAACGCGGCGTCGATCTCGGTCCCGGGGTTTCGTGCGTCCGTGACTGCCAGCCGGGATCCGGCGCGCTCAACGATCGTGGTGATGGTGTGCCGCAGGCCCCGCGGGAGGACCAAGCGGTCATCGAGGGTGAGGTCGTAGCCCTGGATGAAGCGTGGGGTGTCCCAGGTGGACTTGCGGAGTCGCTGCAACTCGTAGAACTTCGGGTTGGCCATGGCGGCGGCGTGCTTGAACGTCGCCAGCGCGGCGGGGGTGAGCTGTCTGGCGTCGATGCTCAGCCCGGCGCCTACCTCCGCGTCAACCACCGGAGGGAGCGGAGGGTGGACCTGGGTCGCGGCGGACCGGCTCATCGTGGCGACGTCGGCACCGGTGACGGCTTGCTTGGCCTGCCGGGCGACGTGTTCGGCGTCGCCGGGGCTGAGCCGGTCCAGCGTCGACAGGAACGCCCACTGGTCCGCGTGCGGCTCGAGGGTGCCGAGGTCGAGAAACGTGGTCAGCCCCTCCTTGCGGCGGCGGCCCTGCAGCGGTGCGGCGATGAGGTTGCCGAAGCCACCCTCGGGCAGGACGTCCTGGTTGGGGAAGAGACGGTCGTACGACCGCAGGTCCATCGACCCGCGCAGCACCATCGCCTCGCGCAGCAGGACCGTGCCGACGGCGCGCGCGGTGGCCGCGGGAACAGCGCCGGTGAAGAAGATCCACACGTGGGCGCCGCGGCCTGACTGGGAGATCTCCATCGCGGCGGGCACCGCGCTGGCTCGTGCCGCTTTCACGTAGGCGAGGGCGTCGAGCATCGCCGTCGGCCCGTCGAAGTCGGCCACGACGAAGTGGCAGGTGTTGCCGGGCATCAGTGGGTACAGGCCCATGAACACGTCGCCGACCAGATGCGCCGCGACGACCTCCGTCGTCCGGGGCAGGTAGGCGGCACCCCGCCGGTCCATACCCTTACGCCAACCGCCCGCGACCGCGGGCATCCAACCGGCGGCACCGGTACGGACGTTGTCCCACCGCACGGCGTACACGTCGGCCCGTGCCCGGAACCGGTCGACGAACAACGCCAGCTTGTCCCGAGTCGGCGAAGCCATGGTGACCAGCCCTGGCGGCTCAACCGGCGCGGACAACTGCTCCGGCGCCGCAGACGTGTCCTGGCCGCGCAGCTCCAGCAGACGCGCCAGCCGGGCGTTCTCCGTCCGTAACCGCTCCACCTCCCGCCGAAGATCGACGAACTCGGCTACCGAACCCATGCCGACCATCCTCGCGCATCAGGCTCCGGGCACCGCGAGACCGGTCCGCTATCCTCCGCCGATGGCATCGAAGGGCAACGCCACGCTGCAGGCGATGATCGAGGAAGCCACCGTCGACGCGTACGGCGACGACGAGCAGCTCACCGGCCTGTTCGCCATGCTCAAGGAGCATCTGGCGGTGCCGTTCACCACCACCGTCCTCGGCGTCGAGGTCACCGTGCGGAAGGTCGACCTGACCGCGGACAGCATCGTCGCGGTCTGCACCCGAGGCCGACACCGGCAGAAGATCGACCTCCTCGACCTGCCGCTACCCACCCCCGCGCCGGACGGCGCCGCATGGATCGACGCCTACCGGCGCTGGGCCGGAAGGTAGGCCACGATGAGCGAGTACCAGTACTACGAATTCATCGCCGTCGACCGGCCCCTCACCGGCCGGGAGCGGGCCGAGCTGCGGTCGCTGTCGACCCGGGCCGACATCACCGCCACCAGCTTCGTCAACACCTACGAGTGGGGCAACTTCAAGGGCAACCCCCGCACACTGATGGAACGGTACTTCGACGCCCACGTGTACCTGGCCAACTGGGGAACCCACCAGCTCATGCTGCGGCTACCGAAACACCTGCTCGACCCCGCAACCGTCGCCCATTACTGCCAGGGCGACAGCGCGTCCGTGTGGACCGCCGGCGAGCACATCATCATCGACCTCCACGACGACGAGGACGGCACCGACGAGTGGGACCTCGACGGCCACGGTCTGCTCACCTCGATCATCCCGGTCCGGGCCCGCCTCGCCGCCGGCGACCTGCGTCCGCTCTACCTGGCCTGGCTGCGCTGCGTACAGTCCGAGGAGATCGCCGACGACGAGCCCGAACCGCCCGTCCCCGCCGGACTGGGCACCCTCGACGCGCCCCTCACCGCTGTCGCCGAGTTCCTACGCATCGACTCTGATCTGATCGCGGTTGCGGCGGCCGGGTCAGCGCCAGCCGCCGCCGGTGAACCGGCCGCTGCGCAACTACGCACCTGGGTCGTCGGGCTGCCCGCTCGGGACAAGGACGCCATCCTGACCGACCTGATCACCGGCGGCGACAACCACCTACGCAGCCGACTGTTGCGCCGCTATCGCGACGCACACCCCACCGACGCGGCCACCCCGACGGCCGCCCGCACCGCCGGGGGACTACTCGCCACCGCCGCGAAGTTGCGCGCCGAACGGGAACGACGGGACGTCGACCAGCGCGAACGCGAGCGGGTTCGCCGGGAACGGTCCGCCGCAGCCGCCCGGCAACGACACCTCGACGCTCTCGCGGTCGACCAAACCGCCGCATGGCAGCGGGTTGACGAACTCATCGCCACGAAGAAACCCCGCGAGTACGACACCGCAGTTCAGCTCCTCGTCGACCTACGCGATCTCGGCGAACGCGACGGAGACAGCACATCGTTCCGACAGCGGCTGGCCGAGCTACGGGCGGTGCACGCCCGCAAGCCCAGCCTGCTCGAACGCCTCAACCTCGCAGGCCTCGACACCTGACGCACGGTTGCCGCCCGATGAGCGTCGCCAAAGTGCGGCAAGGTCGTGAGACCCCGTGGCGCACCGGGGACGCCCCGGACAGCCGACGCCAACGGCAGCAGAATCCAGGAGTCCGTCGGGACCCGCAACCATGCATCGAAGTACGTCGTCTGCTGGGTTGGACCCGGAGGGTCGGGTGACTGTCTGGGTGTGTGCTGCCGATGTCATGGCCAGCTAGGAGTAGGACGCCCCGGCCCTCGCTGACGACCGCTGTATCAGCACTGGATGGAGACTTGCGACCGATCGCCCTTCCCGAAGTTGTGGCTACTGAACCGCGGCGGGTCCACGCCCCTGACCAGCACGAGCGAAAAGGGTGATGCCCGATGGGCAGCCTGTGGGCCGGCGTCGACGTCGGCAAGACCTACCACCACGTGTGCGTCGTCGACGACGACGGCACCGTGGTCCTGTCCGAGAAGATCCCCAACGACCAGCAGGCCATCTCCGGCATCGCCGGGCGGCTCGGCAAACGCCGCAAGCCGATCCGCTGGGCCGTCGACCTGCGCGGCGGACCCGCCTCGCTGTTGCTGGCGGTCCTGTTCGACCGCAGCGCGGACGTGCGCTACGTCAGCGGCACCGTCACCTCGCGGATGGCGGAGGCGTTCCACGGCGAACGCAAGACCGACGCCCACGACGCCTACGTCATCGCCCAGACCCTGCGCATGCGCGGCGACCTGCCGACCCTCACCCTCGCAGACGGGGTACAACAGCAGTTGAAGCTCTCGTCTCCCGCCGCTTGGACCTGGTCGCCGACCGGGTTCGCCTCACCGCCCGCATCCAGGACATGCTGGCCATGATCAGCCCCGCTCTGGAGAAGGCGCTGAACCTGCGCAGCAAGGGTGCGCTGCGGCTCCTCGCACAGTGGCAGACCCCCGCCGGACTGCGCCGCGCCGGTGAGGCCCGCATCCTGGCCTACCTACGCCAGCACGGCGTCCGGGCCGCCAAGGCCCTCACCGCCAAAGTCCTCACCGCCGCTCGGGCGCAGACCGTCGCCGTCGCCGGGGAGGCCATCGCAGGCGGGATCCTGGCGCAGATGGCCACCGACCTGGAAGCGGTCAACGACCGCATCACCGCCATCGAGGAAACCATCGCAGGTATCGTCGCCGAGCACGAGCTGGGAGAGATCATCACCAGCCTGCCCGGCATCGGCACCACCCTCGCCGCCGAGTTCCTCGCCCACGCCGGCACCCTGACCACCTACCCCAGCGCCGCGGCACTCGCCGCGCACGCCGGACTCGCGCCGATCTCCCGCGACTCCGGCCGCCGCCAAGGCCACCAGGTCCGACCCCACCGCTACCACCGCGGGCTACGCCGGGTGTTCAGCATGTCCAGCTTCACCGCCCTGACCCACTGCCCACGATCCCGCGCCTACTACGACAAGAAACGAGCCGAAGGAAAGACCCACCGCCAAGCCACCGCCGCCCTGTCCAGACAACGCCTCAACGTCCTCTGGGCCTGCATCCGCGACAAGACTCCCTACCAGCCCAAACAACCAAGATCAGCAGAGGTGGCACCGTGCGAACTCGCGTAGAGACTCCTCCAGCGGATGCCAACCCGGGTCAACCGATGCCAACGCGGGCCATCACGGCCGACCGCCGGTCGCAAACCGGGGCTCGTGTGCTCGGCGTGTGGCCCTGGGCTGGGAGAACGGCGGTCCGGGCAACGTGGGTGAACGTGGGCCACTCCCTGCCACCCCAGGTGAACCCGCAGGTCGTTACACTGACCACTCGCGCCCCCGTAGCTCAGGGGATAGAGCATCGGTTTCCTAAACCGTGTGTCGCAGGTTCGAATCCTGCCGGGGGCACGTCACAGAACCGCGACAACGCCCGGCAATCGGGCGGCTACTGATCGTGCAAGCCAGCTTCGTGATGCCCTGAGAGCACAACGGCGCCTTGGCGTAAGTGGTTAGGGTGCCGTTGTGCTCCAGGCGCGGGTCAGGCCAGGCGGTGCCTGCCGGTGCAAGGCCGAGGTGACGGCAGCCGACCTTGTAGTCGGTGCCCATGCAGGATCGGTGGTCGTCGGCCAGGATCGGTGGTCGTCGGCGTTGATGCAGCGTGCGTGGCTGACCACGCCGGAGTCGGCGGCCTGGCGGAATGCCCGGGCGAGCCGGATTCGGGGACCGGGTCGGCGCGAGCAGATCCCGTAGAACTTCCCCGACACAAACGGGGGTGTTTGACGTCCAGACATGCCGGTGCTGGTGCGACTGCGCAGAGTCTGCCGTCGGAGAACACCCGTGACGTCGTGCCGGCAGGAACGCGCAGTCCAGAAGCCGACAAGTTAGACGCCGCCCCTCGGGCGGTGAACGGACCTGAGGACGATGCCGCTCACCGAGCTGGCACCGTACGGCGTCGGCTCAACCGATCCTTGCGGGCTTGCTTGAGCCGGATGCATGGAAACGTGCACGTCCGGTTCTGAGGGGGCGGCGGCGCAGCAATACGCCGTCGCTGCCCGGCCTGGTCGAGCAAACGGCTGGCCAGGGTTCGTGATGCTCTGTAGGCCGTGCGGCGTGCGCCGTGCGGGTCGGCGCGCGCTCGTGTCGATGACAGGATCCTGCTCGGATGCGTGGGTGTGCTCAACTCAGCGACTCTGTTGAGTCGCGGGGCTCTGTTTGACAGTTGTTGCGATGGTCGAGGCATGCCGAACAGGCCCGAGGACCGCAGGGTGCTGGAGCGCCGCCAGGAGATGGCGCCGCAACACGAGCACGCCGTGTCGCTGGGACACGGGCTGAGGTTGGGACCGGTCGTCGGTCTCTTCGTCCGGGAGACCCAAGGCCCGGCTCAGACGGCCCTCGGGATGCTGCTGATCGGTATGGTCCTCTCGCTGTGCCTCGTGCCGATCGGAGTGGACGAGACCGGGGTCGCCCCGCTGTGGGTCGCTTTTGCGATCGTCGCCGGGCTGTTGGTCGCGATCTTCCTGGTCGGGCGCCAGTTCTTCCGCCCGGGTCGGCTTTGGTGGCTTTACCTGTACGAGGGCGGATTCGCCGCGCTCGACTACCGCGGACGGGTCCGGGACAGCCTGCGCTGGGCGGAGGTGGACGAGGTCGACTGGGAGTGGAGCCCGCACGTGGACGCTGCCGGTGCCAGCTTGGTCGGCTACCGCCTCCGTGGCCGCGACGGCCGGGTGGTGCAACTGCCGACCGCGTTCACAAACGCTTACGACCCCTACGGCCCGGTCGGCGGCATCCTGGGCGCCCTGTCCCCAAGAATCGGCGAGCTGCTGCCTCAGTTCCCGATACTGGCCGAGTCGTTGGACGCTGCGGCCGTTAAGCCTCTCGCCCGCCGTGCCCTGGACCGGCTCGCAGCCGGGCAGGCGCTGGCCTTCGGCAAGGTGACCGTTGACCCCCACGGCCTCACGTACGCGAAGAAGCCCACCGTTTCCTGGGGCGAAGTCACCGGCTGGAAACTCGACGATGGCCAGCTCAAGATCGAGCGGGCGCCGGGCCGACCCAAACGGCTCGTCATCCCGATGACGGAGGTTGAGGGCGGCTGGATCCTGATCCACGTACTGGCCGGACGTGCGCAGGCGACGGAGAGCTGACGTCCCACGGTGATGGTTCAGCGTCGGGCCCCACGGTCCGGGTCACTACACGGTCACCGGCTCGGGTGTGGCCGCCGCCTACGTCGCGGGCGCTGCCGCTCTGGTCCGCTCGTACCATCCCGATCTGAAGCAGGCCGATGTCAAGGCCCGGCTGGAGCAGACCGCGCGGCCCGCGCCCGGCGGGGAACGGACGGCCTCGCAGGGCGCCGGCACCCTCGACGTGTACGCCGCGGGTGATCGCGGTCCTCCCGCCCCAGCACGTCGGCCCGGTCCCGGGAAATCTCGCCACCGTGGTCATGCCGACCAGGCCCGGCGTCCACCGCTCCACCCGCGTGGCGCTGCTGATCGTCGCCGCAACAGCCCTGATCTTCATCGTCGGGCTCGCCCGCCACCCCGCCACCCCGCCGCCCCGCCGACACCCCGCCGCCCCGTACCGAGCAGGAGCGCTGGTAGCCCGCAAAGGGCCGACCAGGTCGGGCCTGCACATGACCTTCGCGACCCTGCTGTACGGCGCCGCGCTCCAGCCCCACCGACGAGAACGCCCGGCGGCTCGCAACGAGCTGCCGGGCGTTTCCTGTTGTCAGCTGGCGTTGGTCCAGGCTCGCGTGGCGCCGGTGGCAGGGTCGACGTCGAGATAGTCGGCCCGGCCGTCCCCGTTGATGTCGGCGAGCTGGATCTGGTTGCCGGGGCTGCCGACACCGTCGGCGACCTTGCCGCCGTTCAGCCACAGCCAGTTGCCGTTGCCGTTACGACCACCGTTCTGCCAGACGTCGATGGTGCCGTTGTCGCCGAGGGCGATGTAGTCGGCCCGTGCCGTCCCGTAGAGCGGCGCGAACCGCACGCTGGTGCCAGCCACGTGGACGCCGACGGCGACCGTGTCGATCGAGGTCCACCGCCAACCGCCGCCGCTGGATGCGCCGACGCTCAGCCAGGCTTCGACCGAGCTGTCCGGCGCCACGTCGAGGTAGTCGGCCTTGCCGTCCCCGTTGACGTCGGCGAAACGGATCTGGCCGCCCGGGGACCCGACGCCGGTGGCCACGATGCCCTGCGAGTTGAAGACCCAACCACCACCGTTGCCCGGCCCGCCGTTGATCCACCCCTCGACCGAGCTGTCGGCGTCGACGGCCAGGTAGTCGGCCTTGCCGTCCCCGCTGATGTCGGCGAACCGCACATTGCTGCCGGGCACGCCGACACCGGTGGCGACCGTGCCGACGAAGTTCCACGCCCTGGCGCCGTTGCCCTGGGAGCCGCCGTTCAGCCAGGCCTTGACCGAGCTGTCCGCGCTGACCTCCAGATAGTCCACCCGGCGATCGCCGTTGAGGTCGGCGTACACGACCCGGGCGTGGTTGCCGGTGGCGACCGAGCCCCGCGAGGCCCATTGCCACCCGCCGCCGGGGGCCGCGCCGGAGTTCTTCCACATCCGGATGCCGCCGGTGACCGGGTCGACGTCGAGATAGTCCGCCTTGCGGTCGCCGTCCAGGTCGGCGAGCTGGATCTGGCCGCCGGGGGAACCGACGCCGGGGGCCACCACCCCTTGCGAGGACCATCTCAGGTTGGGCGGGACGGTATGAAAGTCCGTGTCCGTCGCTCCGTTGAGCCAGGCCCGTATCGAACTGTCCGGCCCGATGTCGAGGTAGTCGGCCTTGCCGTCACCGTTGAGGTCGGCGAAGCGGATCTGGTTGCCCGGGGAACTGACGCCGGCGGCGATCTCGCCTTGCTTGAACCAGCCCCATACCCCCGCCCCCGTCCGGCCGATGAGCCAGGCGAGCACCGAGCTGTCCGGCCGGACCCAGAGGTAGTCGGGCCGGCCGTCATCGTTGATGTCGGCCAAGCGGACCTGGCTGCCGGGCGCATCGAGACTGGGGACGATCTGCCCTGCCGAGTTCCAGATGTACCGGCCTTGCGAGTCGGTGCCGCCGTTGACATACAGGCCCAGGGAGCCGGTGTTGGGGTTGATCTGCACCAGGTCGGCCCGGCCGTCGACGTTCATATCGGCGGTCTGCCACAGGAAGCCCGGAGCGTACGGGAAGCCGCTGGAACCGTGTCCGATCCAGGCGATCGTGCCGTCCAGGCCGGCGCCGCCGTTGACCCACACGTTCACGGAGCCGTCGGAGTGGCTGACGAGGTAGTCGTCTCGGCCGTCGCCGTCGACATCGCCGAACAGGACCTTGTCGCCGCTGCCGAGCGACAGGCTGCCCGGGTAGGAATCGCGGCTCATCGTGCCGGGCGCCACCACTCCTTGGTAGTTCCACGCCCGGACCGGGGCGGCCGTCGGGGTCACGGCGCCGGGTGCCACGATCCAGCCGGCGTCGGCCACGGCGAGAACACCGCGGTAGAACTCCGCGCTCATCTTCCGGTAGCCGGCGTCGTTGGGATGAATTCCGTCGGCCAGGTCGGATGTGGTCACCGCGCTCATGCTGACCAGATACACGTGCTTGCCGTCCGCCCGCCTCGTCGCCACCAGGCCGGGCACTGCCTGGTTGAAGGCGGCGATCCGGGCCTGGGTGGCCGAGTTGCCGGACGGGACGATGGTCGAGACCAGCAACGTCACCTGGGGCACCGCCCGGAAGATCTGGTCGATCAGGCTGCCGAGCCGGCCCGGGGCGCCGGCTGGTTCGCCGTTCTGGTGCATGTCGTTGGTGCCGATGTGCAGCAGCACCACATTGGGCCGGTAAGTGCTCAGCACGGAGTCCGCGATGCCGGCGATGTCCGCGATGCGCCAGCCGGAGTGCCCCTCGTGGGCGTTCGGTGCCGGGCCGGAGCGCTGCGAGCCGACGAACTCGACCTGCCCGCCCTGAGCGGTCAAAGCGCTGTGGAGACCCGAGCGGTATCCCGACCCGGTCGAACTGCTCACGCCGTACGTGATCGAGTCGCCCATCGGCATGACCCTCAGCGGCACATCGGCCATGCCGACCTCGTCGACGGCCCTGCGAACATCGGTCACGTGCTCTCTGAGCCAGGTTCCTGCCTGGATCAGCGCGGGCTTGAAGGACGCGAACCATCGGCCCACCTTCGTGGCCAGCGTGACGACGCCGTTGCCGGCCCGCTCGAGGTAGCCGGGGAGGGTGGTCTCGGCCCAGTGTCCGATGCCGGATTCCCAGGCGGCCGCACCGGCGGCCTGGATGATTCCTGCGACGATCAGATGTGCCCAGACGCTGCCATCGAGCGTGCCGCCGTCCACCGCGATCAGGATGCCGCCGCGGGTGAGGTTGCCCAGGAACGTGCCCACGAAGGCGCAGACGGGCTTCGCGACGGGAAGCACAAGCGGGCTGGTGATGGCCACCAGCGCCCCGACGCAGAGCGCCCGCGAAACGATCAGCACTGTGACGCCGGCGCCGGTGGCGAGAATCTGCGCCAGCCAGCCGGCATCGGTCTGGACCTCCGGCCGGGTGACCGTGAGAGACAGTTCGGCCTCCGTCACGCTGATCGTGCCGTCGAAGTCGGGCCAGGAGTCCATACCCGGGTACGTGGCACCGGGCGGATTCGCCTGGGTCTCCGCCTGGAATGTCGACCCGAACGCCGGGCCACGGCCCTGGAACTCCGAAGCCGCCTCGCGTACCCGGGCGACATCGACCGTCTCCCCCAGATCCAGGGTGAAGACGATGTCATCGTCCGCGGCCTCGACGGTCATGCTGCCGAGTGGGCCCATCGGAACCTGGGCGGGCAGCGTGGCCGGCGCCCGGTCCGGAACGGCCTGGGCCGGTGCCGCCAGCCCGCCGCCGATCAGGGCTGCCACCACGATCATCGCGGTACTGATCCGCAGTCGGGCCAACACAGCGGATTTCGGCCGGGGCCGCAGGGCGCCGCTTCTTCTCACAGGTCCTCCGTCGTCGGTACCGCCCGGGAGGCCGTCGAGGTCTCGTCAGAAAGCGGGCGGTGGGCAGGCAGGCAGGCAGGCAGGCAACGATGCTGTCCACCGCGCAAGTCCGCTCGCAGCGATCACAGCAGGCGCTGATTAACGAAGACCATCGATTGAGTGAAGTGCCAGCTTCCGGTCGTCAGCGCACGAAGCACCGTTTGGAACCGCCTGCCAACCTGCAGCCACCTTGGCAGCTCGACAACCAGGTCAACGCGCGCCATCGGCGCAGCTCAATCCAGGCAGCGTCACGGTCAAGCCGTGCAGGTTTGTCTCTAGCCGGGGGCACCAGCGCGAGGTCTTGACCAGCGAAAGCCAGCCAGAGTCTTTCCGTCGGAAGCTGCTCGGCTCACGCCATCCGGATACCCTCGACGACCGTGGCAGCCGTGCCCGACGGCGAGGCGGGACGGCGACTCCGCTGGCGCCTCGAACAGCTGCTGACGATCCGGGGTGGTCAGAGCCCACTCTTCTGCCCACGGGCGAATGTCTTGAATTCCGCGTCGACCGTGGCCAGGCTCGGGGCATGCCCGAGTTGATGGACGTCGCGGTCGGAGATCTACGCCTCTCCCTGCAGGTGTGGTCCGCAGTTGACAGCAGCGGGACGCCTGCCGTGCTGCTTCACGCCCTCGGCCGGACCGCGTGTGACTGGGACGTGATCGCCTCCGGTCTGCGCGCCGAGCGCACGGTCTACGCCGTCGACCTGCGGGGTCACGGTGCCAGCGACTGGCCCGGCAGCTACAGCCTGGAACTGTTGACGCACGACGTCATCGGCGTCTTGGAGCGGCTGAATCTCGGACCGGTGGACCTGGTCGGCCATTCCCTCGGCGGCCTGGTGGCCTGCCGGGTGGCCGCCGAGGGACGGGACAGCGTCCGCAGACTCGTGCTCGAGGACATCGGATATCTGCACCCGCGGCCGCCCGGACTTCCCGACCGTCCCGCGGGGGACCTGCCCTTCGACTGGCACTTGGTGGAGCAGATCCGACCCGAGATCGACGATCCGGATCCGGGCTGGGCCGACATCGTCGCCCAGATCACGGCACCCACGCTGATCATCGGTGGCGGCCCGGCGAGTTCCATCCCCCAGGAGCATCTCGTCGAACTCGCCGACCGTCTGGCCGACGCGCGGCTGACGACGATCACGGCCGGTCACCTGGTCCACGAGGCGGTTCCCGACGAGTTTCTCCGGACCCTGACGGCGTTCCTCGCCGAATAACGACACCGTCCACTGCGAAGGCTTTCGACGACGCGACCTCATCCCTGTGGATGCCGGTTGGGGCCCCACCCGCGACGACGCCACTCTGGTCGGCTCGTACGACGCGGCGGTGCTGACCGTCGGCAGTTGACCGTCGGGCCCGATCGGCGGCGGACGACGAGGCAACCACGAGCAGGCCTACCGGCACGGGTCACCAGTGGTAGGCCAGGTTCACCGCCAGCGTGGCAACGGTGGTGGTGAAGAAGACGGCCCACCCGACCAGGTGGCGGGAACCCACCCGCAGGTGCGCGATGAGCGCGCCGACGAAGTACAGCACGAGGCCGGCGGCGGCGAGGGTGCCCACCAGCGGTACGGCGAATCCGGCCAGCAGGCCCAGCGAGCCCGCCGCCAGCGTCAGGCCCAACCGGGGCATCCACGAGTGTGGCAGGCGCTTCATGTCGATCTGGGCCTTCGGGTAGTCGTGGCCGATCAGGTAGGTGACGGCGGCGATGCCGGTGAAGACCGAGGCGAGAATCGTGAGCGTGACGTAAGCGGCGAACATGTGTCCTCCTTGTGGTTGTCTGCCTCAAGGACGGATCGGTGCCGCGGATTGTTACCTGAGGTGCTGTGACCTGGGGCACAGCGCGTGCCACGCCGGGTCGTGTGGTGCGTCAGACGCAGCGTGGGGGGGGGGGGGCCCCCCCCCCCACCCCAAGGCTGTTGCTGAAAGTGGCGGTATGGAATACCTCGATCTCTCGCCTTACGAGTACCGGACATTTCCACTTCCTATGCGCTCTGTGGGATGGCTGGGCCGCAAGTATGGGGTCCAGGGCGTTGGCGCATCCGCATCCGGGGTGACCGGATACGAGTTGGAGCTCCTGTTAAGCGCTTCGTGGCGCTTGTCGAGCCTCACCTTGGGCTTCCATGAATGCGAGTTCTGTCGCGAAGGTCCCGTGTTCGAGGGGAACGGGGAATATCATTACTACACTCAGGCTGGTGAGGTGTATTCGGCGCCAATGATGATTCTGCATTACGTTGAAAAACACGGATACCGCCCTCCTGGGGTTTTCCTGAGAGACTTGGCCGATATCAGTACTCTAGTGTGGGATTGGAGGTCCGAGCGTCTCTCCGGACTGCTTCTCGATGAATCAGAGGACTTGGATATACGCTGCGAGGCTATCGTTGATCTAGCGAATTGGAAGGACCCCCGAGCTCTCGAAGCCTTGGTCCACGCGGCTCGAGATGAAGAGCTATCTGATGTTGCGGGCGACGAAATCGGAAGGTCTTTGGGCGCGTTTTTAGGCCTTGATTTCGCAAAAGACATTCGCGTTGACAGCTTCCCAGATCTTGTCAGATTCGGGATCAATCAACATCTGACGGGCTGATTCACGAAGGTTGGCAGGACCAAGCCGTCGTCGACGGGTGCGTGTCGGCTGCTTGGATTAACGGCGGGGGTGCTCTCGTCTCGATTTAGTCTGGGGCCGGATCTGTCGGTTGTGCCGATGCCTGCTGGCTTGGCCGATTGGGCATCGAAGAGCCTGTCGACGTGGCGAGGTGAGGCAGTGGTGGCTGCGGCCGGGCGGGAGCGGCATCCCACCGTCGATGAAGAATTCTTCGCGCCTCAGAGCTTGCCGCGGGCCTGGCGGTAACGAGCCCGACCGCGCAGCGAGGGCCTTGTGCGGAGCGGCAAGAGATTCCTCCGCACTGCTGTGGATCATCGATCGATTGACGGCTCCGGCAATTCACCGTGACGTCCAGGCCTCGCTCTCAATTCAGGCGCAGTTGTGCGATGAAGCCCGCTGGTTTCCCACGCATCGACGGACAGGCTGTGCGACCGGGGTTTCGCGGGGCTGCGGGACTAGGCTGAGCTGAGCAGGATGGTCCGCTGAGGGGGTGAGCCCGGATGGCCCAGGCAGCGTTCGTGCCGGAGCCGGCGCCGCAGCACACCGAGCCGTCGTTCGACGTGCTGCGGTGGCACGACGAGCCGTGGACCGCGCAGCTCGCCCTCGACCTGTTGCCGGAGACCAACGGCCCCAAGGTTGAGGTCCTGAGCGGAAGCGTGATCGTGACACCACACGCGGGAATCGATCATCAGTCGGTCGAGCGAGAGTTGCCGTACGTGCTGCACCGTGCTGCGCGGAAGGCCGGATTCTGGGTCTATCCGGAGATCAATGTGATCTCCGGGGATGATCTTTTCATCCCGGACATCGCTGTGCTGCGCACATCAGGTGGTGGCCGCGCCGCGGTTCCCATCGCCGAGGCGGTGCTGCTGGGGGAGATCGTTTCCCCGGGAAACCGGCGCAAGGACGTGATCGACAGGCCCCGGGAGTACGCGGCCGTCGGGGTGCCGTTCTTCCTCCGGGTGGACCTGCGCAACCGGGTGCCGACGATCGCCCTGCTCGAGTTGGTCGACGGTGAATATCGCCCGTTGGCCGCCGCTGCGGCGGGAAGCACCTTCGCCATGCGGGAGCCGTTCGAGTTCGCCATCGACCCGGCCGAACTGCTCGACGAGGAAGCGTCAGATCCGACGCCCGCCGACTCGGCCGACGACCTGGCGTGATCGACACGGTTTCGTTGAAGTCGGGGTGTCCGGGTGCCGGGGATAGCCCGGTTTCCTGGAAGGCGAGTTGATCAAGGGTCGGCGGCGCTCGACGGGCGGCGCGGAACAGGTGGGCGGGGAGGGTTGAGGCTCCCAGCGGGTGTTCAGTGACCGTGGGGGAGAATGGCCGTGTGACTTCCCCCCGCGACCTCGTCCTGCTCGGGTCCACCGGTTCGATCGGCACGCAGGCCATCGACATCGTCCGGCGCAACCCGGACCGGTTCCGGGTGGTCGCGGTGGGTGCGGGTGGCGGCAACGTCGAGCTGCTCGCCGCGCAGGCCCTGGAGTTGGGCGTCGAGGCGGTCGGGGTGGCCAAGGCGTCCGCCGCGCAGGACCTGCAACTCGCGTTCTACGCCGAGGCGAGCCGGCGTGGCTGGGCCACCGGAGACTTCAAGCTTCCCAAGATCGTGGCCGGGCCGGACGCCATGACCGAGCTGGCCCAGTGGCCCTGCGACATCGTGCTCAACGGGGTGGTCGGCTCGCTGGGCCTCGCTCCTACGCTGGCCGCGCTGCGGGGTGGTCGTACCCTCGCGTTGGCCAACAAGGAGTCGCTCGTGGCCGGCGGCCCGCTGGTCAAGGCCGCGGTGACGCGGCCGGGGCAGATCGTGCCTGTCGACTCGGAGCACTCGGCGCTGGCGCAGTGCCTGCGCAGCGGGACGCGCGGCGAGGTGCGGCGGTTGATCGTCACGGCCAGCGGCGGCCCGTTCCGGGGTCGGGGGCGCGACGAGTTGACGCATGTCACACCGGGGCAGGCGCTCGCCCACCCGACGTGGAACATGGGGCCGGTCGTCACGATCAACTCGGCGACCATGGTCAACAAGGCGCTTGAGGTGATCGAGGCGCACGAGTTGTTCGACGTGCCGTACGCCGACATCACCGTGATGGTGCACCCGCAGTCGGTGATCCACTCGATGGTCGAGTTCGTCGACGGGTCGACGATCGCCCAGGCCAGCCCACCGGACATGCGGCTGCCCATCGCGCTCGGCATCGGTTGGCCGGACCGGGTGCCCGAGGCCGCCACCGCCGTCGACTGGACGGCCGCGCACACCTGGGAGTTCGCTCCGCTTGACGACGTCGCGTTCCCGGCCGTCGCCCTGGCCAAGGCCGCCGGGGAGGCCGGGCGCTGCCGCCCGGCGATCTACAACGCGGCGAACGAGGAGTGCGTGGCGGCGTTCGTGGCGGGCCGACTGCCGTTCCTCGGCATCGTCGACACCCTGGAGCGCGTGCTGGAGGACGCTCCGGACTTCGACGAACCAGGTACCGTCGACGACGTGCTCGCGGCCGAGTCGTGGGCACGCGCGCACGCGCAGGAGATCATCGCGGGTTCGGTGGAAGGAGCTTGATGTCGTACCTGCTCGGGGTGGTCCTCTTCGCCCTGGCCATCCTCGTCTCGGTAAGTCTGCACGAGGCGGGGCACCTGCTGACCGCCAAGATGTTCGGGATGAAGGTCACCAAGTACTTCGTCGGCTTCGGCCCCACCATCTGGTCGTTCCGGCGGGGTGAGACCGAGTACGGCCTCAAGGGCATCCCCCTCGGCGGCTTCTGCAAGATCGTCGGGATGACGCCGCAGGACGACGACGTCGAGCCGGGCGACGAGTCGCGCGTGATGTGGCGCTACCCGGTGTGGAAGCGCACGATCGTGATGGCCGCCGGGTCGATCACCCACTTCGCGCTCGCCCTGGTCACGATCTGGATCCTCGCCGTCTCCGCAGGCCTGCCCAACCCCGACTTCCCGACCACCGAGGGGCAGGCCCGCCAGGAGCCCGCCGTCATCCAGCTCAGCCAGTGCGTGGTGCCGGAGAACGCGGTGCGCGCCTGTACGTCCGCCGACGCGGCCAGCCCGGCGGCCCAGGCGCAGCTGCGCAACGGTGACCGGATCACCTCGATCAACGGCACCCCGATCGGCAACTACGGCGACCTGCTCACCACCCTGCGCACGCTCAAGCCGGGGGAGACCGCGCAGATCCAGTACGTCCGTGACGGGCAGCCGGGCAGCGCCAGCACGGTGCTCGCGCAGACCCAGCGTCCGCCGTTGGACAACCCGAAGGGCGCCGCCGCGCCGGTGGCCGCGCTCGGCGTCGGGCTCGTCCCCAGCACGCCCACCCGCGTGACGTACGGCCCGGTCGGCGCCTTCGGCGCCACCGCCGACTTCACAGGTGAACTGGCCGTCGGCACCGCGAAGGCGCTCCAACGCCTCCCGCAGAAGGTCCCCGCCCTGTGGACCGCCCTCACCGGCGGCGAACGGGACGTCGACACCCCGATCAGCGTGGTCGGCGCCAGCCGCCTCGGCGGCGAGGCGGTGGAGAACAACGCCTGGCTCGTCTTCTTCATGCTCTTCGTGTCACTGAACTTCTTCATCGGCGTGTTCAACCTGCTGCCGCTGCTCCCGGTGGACGGCGGCCACATCGCCATCGCCTGGTTCGAACGGGCCCGCTCCTGGGTCTACGCGCGCATCGGCCGGACCGACCCCGGCCGGGTGGACTACCTCAAACTGATGCCCTTCACGTACGTGGTGATCCTGATCGGTGGCGCGTTCACGCTGCTGACCATCGCCGCGGACGTCGTCAACCCCATCACGCTCTTCTCAAGGTGAGTGCCTGAAGTGACAGCTATCAGTCTCGGTATGCCCGCCGTGCCGCCCCCGCCGCTCGCTCCCCGTCGGGCCAGCCGCCAGATCATGGTGGGTTCGGTGCCGGTCGGTGGCGGCGCGCCGGTGTCCGTGCAGTCGATGACCACGACCCTCACCTCCGACATCAACGCCACGCTCCAGCAGATCGCCGAGCTGACCGCGTCCGGCTGCCAGATCGTCCGGGTGGCCGTGCCCTCGCAGGACGACGTCGAGGCGCTGCCCGCGATCGCCAAGAAGTCCCAGATCCCGGTGATCGCCGACATCCACTTCCAGCCCAAGTACGTCTTCGCGGCGATCGACGCCGGCTGTGCGGCCGTCCGGGTCAACCCGGGCAACATCCGCCAGTTCGACGACAAGGTCAAGGAAATCGCTCGTGCCGCGGGCGCGGCAGGAGTGCCGATCCGGATCGGCGTCAACGCCGGGTCGCTGGACAAGCGCCTGCTGAGCAAGTACGGCAAGGCCACCGCCGAGGCGCTCGTCGAGTCGGCGCTGTGGGAGTGCTCGCTGTTCGAGGAGCACGGCTTCCGCGACATCAAGATCTCGGTCAAGCACAACGACCCGGTCGTGATGATCCGCGCGTACCGGCAGCTCGCCGAGCAGTGTGACTACCCGCTGCACCTGGGAGTCACCGAGGCCGGCCCGTCCTTCCAGGGCACCATCAAGTCCGCGGTCGCCTTCGGCGCCCTGCTCGCCGAGGGGATCGGCGACACCATCCGGGTGTCGCTGTCCGCCCCGCCGGTCGAGGAGATCAAGGTCGGCAACCAGATCCTGGAGTCGCTGGGCCTGCGCGAGCGTGGCCTGGAGATCGTCTCCT
Source organism: Micromonospora sp. DT228 (assembly GCF_049841595.1). Classification (NCBI taxonomy): domain Bacteria; kingdom Bacillati; phylum Actinomycetota; class Actinomycetes; order Micromonosporales; family Micromonosporaceae; genus Micromonospora; species Micromonospora sp. DT228. The sequence continues at coordinate 3,466 of NZ_JBNCKO010000026.1, read as the reverse complement.
GCCCGTCCTGCGGACGTGCCCAGGTGGACGTCTACAAGCTCGCCGAGGAGGTCACCGCCGGCCTGGAAGGGCTGCCGGTGCCGCTGCGGGTCGCCGTGATGGGCTGCGTCGTCAACGGTCCGGGCGAGGCTCGCGAGGCTGACCTCGGCGTCGCCTCGGGCAACGGCAAGGGCCAGATCTTCGTCAAGGGCAAGGTCGTCAAGACGGTGCCCGAGGCGCAGATCGTGGAGACGCTCATCGAGGAGGCGCTGCGGATCGCCGACGAGATGGGCGCCGAGCTGCCCGAGGAACTGCGCGGGCTGATCAGCGGCCCAACCGTCACCGTGCACTGATCTCCACTGCCTGCGGAAAGCGGCCGCCTCCCCTCGGGGAGACGGCCGCTTTCCTCGCTTTTGGGTGGCGCTTGTCGTGCTTGTCGTGCTTGTCGTGCGCCGCGGCTCACTCGGATTCGGCGAGGATCGCGTACAGCTTGCGCCGGGTCTCGTCGAGCACCTGGGCGGCCCGCTCACGCTGGTCGTCGGTGCCGTTCATCATCACCTGACGCAGGGCGTTCATCGCCTGCGCGCCGGAGTCGCGGATGTCGTGCCAACTGCTCACGGTGCCCTGGGCGACGTCCGCCCACGCCGGGGTCTGCGCGGCCTCGGTGGCCTCGGCCTGGCCGGCCTCGGTGACCGTGAACCGCTTCCGCCCGCCGCCGGACTCCTCCGTGCTGGCGACGATCACACCCTCGTCCTCCAGCAGTTGGAGAGTGGGGTAGATGGAGCCCGGGCTCGGCCGCCACGCACCGCCGGTGCGGGAGTCGATCTCCTGGATCATCTCGTAGCCGTGCATCGGCCGCTCGGTGAGCAGGGCCAGCACGGCGGCTCGGACGTTGGGGCGTCGGCCCCGACCCCGGCCACGGCCTCGACCGCCCCAGGGGCCGCCGGGTCCGTGCTCGTGCGGGCCGGGCGGGATCGGCGGGAAGCCGAATCCGCGCATCCGGGCCTCGTGCATCTGGTGGTGCTGTCGGTGGAACCGCATCGGGTTCTTCCTCTCTTCGTACTGTCGCTGATGCATCAACGATATATCGGCAACGCATCGGCGACAAGTCTTCAATTGCGCCGGCGACAAGCCTTCAATTGCAAACCGTACGTACGTCTTGCTAGCGTCGCGGTCATGCGCCTGCTTCCCCCACCGGGCCCGGCCCGCGTCCTCACCACCGGCACCCTGGTCAAGACCGTCGGCCGAGGGCTCTGGCTCGTCGCGAGCGCGCTCTTCCTCACCCGCTCGGTCGGCCTGTCGGCGACCCAGGTGGGCATCGGTCTGACCATCTCGGCCCTCGTCGGCGTGCTGGCCAGCACACCGAGCGGCTACCTGGCCGACCGCGTCGGCCCCCGCGGCGTGCAGGTCGGCGCACTGTTCGCCGCCGGCACCCTGACCACAGGTCTGATCGCCGTACGCTCGTTCCCCACCTTCGTGCTCGTCGGAGCCGCCACGGCGCTTGCCGACGCCATCGAGCGCGGCGCCCGGGGCGCGCTGATCGCCGGAGCGATCCCCGCCGACCAACGGGTACGCACCCGCGCCTACCTGCGGGCCACCACGAACGTGGGGATCTCCGTCGGCGCGGTCCTCGGCGGCTTCGCCATCGCCGCCGACACCCGAACCGGCTACGTCGCGCTGATCCTCACCGCCGCGGCGGCCTCCCTGGCCGCGGCGACGATCTTCCTCCGCCTGCCCAGCGTCGCCCCGATCGCCGCCCCGACGCACGGCCCCCGACTGATCGCCCTGCGGGACCGCCCGTTCCTCGCCTTCACCCTTGTCGACGGGCTGATGTCCATGCACTTCAGCCTGCTCACCATCGCCCTGCCGCTGTGGATCGCCGGGCACACCCGGGCGCCGATCTGGATGATCTCCGCGCTGACGCTCGTCAACACAGTGCTCGTGGTGCTCCTCCAGGTCCGCGCCGCCCGGAGCGCCACCACAGTGCCCGGAGCCGCCCGCGCGGCCCGTCGCGCGGGCGTGGCCATCGCCCTTGCCTGCGTACTCTTCGCCGCCAGCGGCGCACTGCCCACCGTCGGCGCGGTGGGCCTGCTCGGCGTCGGGTCGATCGCCCACGCAACCGGGGAACTGTGGCACTCCGCCGCCGGCTGGGGCATCTCCTTCGGGCTGGCGCCGGCCGACGCCCAGGGGCAGTACCAGGGGACGTACGGCATGGGTTACGAACTGGGCAAGATGCTCGCGCCGGCGGTGGTGACCACCCTCGCGCTCGGCTGGGGCGTACCGGGCTGGTTGGTGCTCGGTGCCCTGTTCCTCCTGCTCGGGGCACTGGTGCCCCCGGTCGTCAGGTGGGCCGGGCGGAGCCGGCCGACAAGCGCGCCCGCCGAGCCGGTGCCGGCCTTGCCACTCGACCGGCGAAGCGGGGGGTCGATCTGGCAGGCTGGTAGTCGTGCTGACGGTGCCGGTACGCCAACTGGGGGAATCGGAGCGCCGCGCGGTCGAGCGTCTACTCGACCATGACCCGTTCGCGGGCGCGCAGGTCGCCGAGCGGATCGCCGCGCGCGGGCTGTCCTGGTGGCGGGCCGAGGGCAGAATCCTGGGGTACGGCGCGCGCCGCAACCTCGAATCACTGTGCTGGCTCGGCGGCAACCTCACGCCGGTGCTGGCGACCGACGCCGCGGTAGCCGCCTTCGCCGACCTGCTCGCCGGCGAGGAGCGGCTCTGCTCCTCGATCGTCGGCCGAGCCGATGCGGTGCTCGGGCTGTGGGACCGCCTCTCCGACACGTGGGGGCCAGCGCGGGACGTCCGCCCCAACCAGCCACTGCTGGCCACCGACACCCTGCCACCCGTACCGGCCGACCCGGAGGTACGCCAGGTCCGCTCCGGCGAGGTCGATCGGCTCTTCCCCGCCGCGGTGGCCATGTACACCGAGGAGGTCGGCGTCTCCCCGCTGGCCGAAGACGCCGGACGCAGCTACCGCCGGCGGGTCAACGACCTGGTCCGGGCCGGTCGGGCGTACGCCCGCTTCGTCGACGGCAAGGTCGTGTTCAAGGCCGAGTTGGCCGTGGTCACCAAGCGGACGGCGCAGGTCCAGGGCGTCTGGGTGGCGCCTGAGTGGCGGGGTCGAGGAATCGCGACCGCCGCCATGGCAGCCGTGGTCCGCGACGCGCTGCTGCGGGTCGCCCCCACCGTCAGCCTGTATGTCAACGACTTCAACCTCCCAGCCCGCCGGGTGTACGAGCGCTGCGGCTTCCAGCCGATCGGCACCCTCGCCACGGTCCTCTTCTGACCCCTGCGGGGTGCCGTCGGGTCGCGTGGAAGACGCCGCTGGCCGGCACCCCGGGTTGCGGGTGCCGGCCAGCGGTCGGTGTCGTGGTGCGGTGGTGCTGGTGTCAGCTGTTCCAGTGCTGGTTGACGAGGTCGGTGGCCTGCTGCTCCCACTGGGCGTAGGCGTCGGGGTAGGCGGAGACCTGGACGGTCTGCGCGGCGT
>NZ_JBNCKO010000025.1:67173-80945 GCF_049841595.1 Micromonospora sp. DT228 | reverse complement strand
TCCATCGACCGAGCCAGGCTCATCGGTCGGACCCACTGTGCGACACACCCGACCAACCCACAAACCAAACGCGCTCTCAGGGCCGGAGTGCGACCCGATGGGCGCCGCCCTGCGGCTGGCCGATGCGCTGCGGCGGAGCGGCTGTCAAACAGAAGGACGTCAATTGACAGGCAGGTGCCCGGTCGGGACACTGGAGGGCGAGCCTCGATCCAGTGGGAGCGCTCACGGAACGGCACGAGAAGAAGACCCAGGTAAATACCAGCCTAACCGTGATCCGGAAGGCTGCACGAGGGACAATCCCGTGATCGCTCACACCCGGCGTCTGCCTGAGCTGCCGGCCGGCTGTCGACGTGCTGCGGCATCCCTGCGCCGGCCGATGTCCTCCTGTCGGAGTTGTCACCAGAGCCTGCGTGACAGAGATCCCGCTGGCCCCTACCCGCAGTAGGACAGAGCCGCCGACGGCCTTGTCCGTTGCGACCCAAGGCCACCGTCGGCTGTCCCGGCGCGACCGGATGGCTCTGGCGCGCCCGGGTTGCGACAAAACGAATGGAAGGAGCGATACGGATGACCCATCGACGGGATACCCGGCGGCGCAGGTGCCTCATGGCAATGGTGTTGACCGGAGTCGTCGTGATCGCCTCGGCAGGCTTCTCAGTCGCCTCGCCCGTGGCCAACGCGGCGACCATCGACCCTACGGCGTACTACCAGCTCGTTGCGCGCCATAGTGGCAAGGCGTTGACCGTTGCCGGCGGGTCGACGGCCGACGGGGCCAGCCTCGTCCAGCAGACCACCACGTCGTCGACCAGCCAGCACTTCCAGTTCGTGGATGCCGGCGGCGGGTTCTACCGCCTCCGGGCCCGGGTCAGCGGCAAGGTCGTCGACGTCGAAGGCAGGGCGACGGCGGACGGAGCCAACGTGGTCCAGTGGCCCGACACCGGCGGGACGAACCAACAGTGGTCGGTGACCGACATCGGTAGCGGCTACATCAAGCTGATCAACCGCAACAGTGGCAAAGCGCTCGACGTGTGGGAGCGCGCCACCGCCGACGGGGCGCGAGTCTCCCAGTACACCGACAACGGCGGCACCAATCAGCAATGGCAGATCGTCGCCGTCCGCGACGACAATCCCGGGCCGGCGTACGCCGGCTACCTGTTCAGCTACATGCTGGGCGAGGGTACGAGCAACGGTGAACAGGTCTACTTCGCCCTCAGCCAGGGCAACGACCCCACCCGCTGGCGGCAGCTCAACGGCGGCCGGCCGGTGCTGTCCTCCACCGTCGGCACCCGTGGGGCGCGTGACCCGTTCATCATCCGCTCGCCGCAGGGCGACCGTTTCTACCAGATCGCCACCGACCTGCGGATCTACGGCAATGGCAACTGGGACGCCGCCCAGCGCACCGGCAGCAAGTCGATCGTGGTGTGGGAGTCCACCGATCTGACCACCTGGAGCGCTCCACGACTGGTGCGGGTCTCGCCCGACAGTGCCGGCAACACCTGGGCGCCGGAGGCGTACTACGACGAGACCATCGGGCAGTACGTCGTCTACTGGGCCGCCAAGCTCTACCCGGCCGGCGATCCCAACCACACATCCAGCACCTACAACCGCATGATGTACGCGACCACCAGCGACTTCCGTACCTTCAGCGCCCCGCAGACATGGGTGGACAAGGGTTACTCGACCATCGACTCCACGATGATCAAGGACGGTGGCACGTTCTACCGGTTCACCAAGGACGAGCGCAGCGCCTCACAGTCGGCGTGCGGAAAGTTCATCCTCGCGGAGACGTCGGCCACCATCCTCAACCGCAACTACTCCTTCCTGCGCGACTGCATCGGCCAGGGCTCGCTCGCGCAGGGCGAGGGGCCGCTGGTGTTCAAGTCGAACACGGAACGCCGGTGGTACATGTACATCGACGAGTACGGGGGTCGCGGCTACCTCCCGTTCACCACCACCGACCTGGGCAGCGGACAGTGGAGCGCGGTGCCGAGCTACAGCCTGCCCGGTCGTCCGCGGCACGGCACGGTACTCCCGGTCACCCAAGCCGAGTACGACCGCATCCTGCAACGGTGGCCCTGAACCGACGTCGCGACTGCTTCGAGAAGCGTGACGTCCCAGCAGATCCGGCGGGCCCGGCGACATCCGTCGGGTCCGCCGGATCGGCGCGGCCTGCCGGCGGGCGCCCCAGCACGGGAACCTGGGCGTCGCAGGCGCGGCGTTCGTCACCCCGCAGCGGTAGGCGTGCGGGACGTGCGGGATCGTGGGCCGCACGTCAGGCGAAGGTCGGGTGGTACGGGCGACATCTCTCTGCTGCATCCTGCTGCTCGTCGTGCTCTTCCCGACCGTGCGGCGCCCTGGCGGGCGACCTGCTGTCCGGGACGGTAAAGGGCTGAGGCTAGTGCAGAATTGTGGTCGTGCCAGAGTCACGTCATCGCCCCGCTCGCCGTCCCACAACCAATGACGTGGCAGCCGCGGCCGGGGTGTCCCGGGGCAGTCCTACCTCCGCATCAGCGCCGAAATGGTCCGGCTGCTGCTGAGCCTCATCGACGGTGAGAGCCCCGCCGCCGTCACCGTCCATACCGAACTCGTCATTCGCGGCTCGGCCGATGGCTGGTCAACCTGGTCGACGCCGGCTATCGGGCCGACAGCGAGATCACCCTGCATCTGCTGCCGCTGCCCGCGACCGCGCCGATATCGTTGCCCCGCGATGCCCGTGACCGGCTGATCACCGCGGACGGCCAGCTCGTCGCGATCAACGGGGTCCGGGTGCTCGGTCGTGGCACGGCCGTCGAGATCCAGACCGTGCGACCAACGGCCGCACTGCTGCCGCGCCGCAGCGCCGGCTGCGGCGCGACCCCAGACCAACGAAAGTGATGGGATTCCATGGTTGACGGCAGGTACCGGGCCGCCATCGTCGGCACCGGGGCGGTCGCCGCCGCGCACGCCGGCGCACTGCGCGACAACGGCGATCGCATCCGGCTCGCAGCGGTCGTCGACGTCGACGCCGCGAAGGCCAGCGCCTTCGCCGAGACGTGGGACGCCGGCACCGTCGCACCGACGGTGGCGGCGCTCATGGCGCGGCGCGACATCGACCTGGTTCACCTGTGCACGCCGCCCGTCTCGCACGCACCGCTCGCGCTGGAGTGCCTGCGGGCCGGTGTGCACGTCCTGGTGGAGAAGCCACCTACGTTGACGCTCGCCGAACTGGACACGCTGATCGAGGCGGCGGCCGGGTCCGGCGCGCAGCTGGCCACCGTGTTCCAGCACCGGTTCGGCGCCGGTGTGGTGCGGCTGCGGGCCATGGCCGCGGCGGGCGAGCTCGGCCAGCCCATGCTCGCGACCTGCGACACGCTGTGGTATCGCGACGACGACTACTACCGGATGCCGTGGCGTGGCCATTGGGAGACAGAGGGCGGCGGACCGACGATGGGCCATGGGATTCACCAGTTCGACATGCTGCTCTCCGTGTTGGGGCCGTGGGAGAAGGTCACCGCCGTCGCGGCGCGGCGAGCGAGACCGGTCGAGACCGAGGACGTGTCGATGGCCCTGGTCACCTTCGCCAACGGGGCCGTCGCGACGGTGGTGAACTCGGTGCTGTCACCCCGGGAGGTGTCCGCGCTGCGGTTCGACTACGAGCACGCGACGGTGGAGCTGTCACACCTGTACGGCTACACCGACGACGACTGGACGGTCCATCCCGCGCCGGGGCACGAGGACATCGAGACCCGGTGGTCGTCGGCGCCCTCGGCTGAGAAGAGCGGTCACGCCGGACAGATCGCCGCCGTGCTGGACGCGCTCGACGCAGGCCGGCCCCTACCCGTCACACCGGCCGACACCCGGCAGACCATGGAGTTCGTCGCGGCGGTCTACGCGTCGGCGTTCACCGGTACCACCATCCACAGCGGACAGATCGGCCCGGACAGCCCGTTCGCCACCAGCATGCGCGGGGCAGGCGCTCCGTGGACGGCGGTGCCGACGGCATGAGCCTGCACGTCGACCACGCCCTCGGCCGCACCTTCCGGCGAGCATGACGGTAATGGCACCGCACATCTGGTCGGGTACGACCGTCGAGCACTTGTCCGGCGGACCTCGCTGACCGGCCACACCCGCTCGGGCTGAGCGTGCCGGTTCGGTCAGCCCGACCGCGGCCGCACCGACTCACGGACGACCACGTGCGTTCCCAGCACCACATGGTCGTCGCCGCCGGCACGGTCGCGTCAGCGTGGTGGGCTTCGACGGGGCACTCGACGGTGCGCGCCACCTCCCGCCGCTGACCACGGTGCGCCAGGACATCGCCGAGCTGGGTCGGCTCAGCCTGAGGCTTCTGCTGGCCCAACTGGATCGGGCCGAGGGCCTCCCGACATCGGGGCGGCAGTTGCTCGTGCCGGAGCTGGTGATCAGGCGTAGTACGGCACCATCTCGCGACCCGGAGCGAGAGCCGGTCCCGATAACGGCTGAGTTCCGCCCGTCGAGGTGGGGGCCGACGCAATGTCTCGATGGAGCGGCCGGCCGTGCGTCGCGGTGTGCTTCCCCGGCCGTTACAGTCGCAGCGATGTCACCCCGACCATCGCTGGAGCATGCCGTGGTACGCCCGTTCGACGTTGAGGAGATCTTTCCGGACGGGACGGTCGAATCGGTGCGGCTGCCGCGTCGGCAGGCCGGCAGCTCACCCCAGGGGTTGGCGGTGACCCTGATCGCCGACTACACCCTGCGTACCCGGGCATGGATGCCGACCACCGCGGTCGTCGCCCTGCTCAACGATTTCGGCGTGACCACCGGCGCCGCCCGTACGGTCATCAGCCGGCTGGCCCGGCGCGGTGTGCTGGACGGCCGGCGGCGGGGTCGGCACAGCTCCTACCGGCTGTCCCGGCCCGCCGCCGTCGACCTGGCGATCGGTGGCATCTCGATCGCGATGTTCGCCGCCGATCCCCACGCTTGGGACGGGTCGTGGACACTCGTCGTCTTCACCATGCCGAAAGAGGAGCGGAGCCAGCGCAGCGCCCTCCGGGCTCATTTGCGCTGGCACGGCTACGCGCCGCTGTACGACGGGGTCTGGGTGTCGCCGAATCCGCTGACGACCAAGGCGCAGGCCGAGCTGGCAGCCGTGACGCCTGGCTCGATGACCGCCTTTCGCGCACAGCACCTGGAACTGGAGGCCAAAGCGATCCGTAACCCGATCGAGGCGTGGGACGTCGGGGCCATCGCCGACCAGTACGAATCCTTCATCCGGCGCTGGGCCGAGATGCTGCCCCGGATTCGCGCCGGCCAGGTCGCCGGCGCGGTGGCGGTACGGGCCCGTACCGAGGTGATGGACACCTATCGACGCTTTCCCGCGCTCGACCCCCAACTCCCGACCACACTCATGCCGCCCGACTGGCCGCGCGCCCGCGCGCGGGAGCTGTTCCTCGCGGTGTACGACGGGTTGGCCCGTCCCGCGCAGGCCCATGTGCGCGCTGCGGTGGCGCAGGCCGTCGACGGGCAGCACCTCGACGTCCAGGCCCACACGGTCGCCGAGATGCGCACCGGCGTCGGTGTCCTCGACCACGGCGCCCATTCCGAGGGATGACCGGCCCGGTGCTCAGTCGCGGCCCGGCGGGCGGGTCGCAGCGTGGACGCCCCGCAGTCGTCGAAGGTCTCAAGTCCCGGCGGTCGCTGCCGCCGTCCCCACGCCCGCGAGGCTGCTGTCCTCACGCGGGCACCAACTGCCACCGCTGGTTCGTGCCGCCGTTGTCGGTCCACTGCGCCAGTGCGACGCCCTCGGCGGTGGATCCGCCCGGTACGTCGAGCACCTTGCCGCTGTATCGGTTGACCAGCTTGACGTAGCCGTCGACGGTCACGAACTGCCAGTGTTGGTTGGTGCCACCGTTGTCCCGGTACTGGATGACGGCCGCCCCGTCGCTGGTGGACCGGCCGGACACGTCGAGCACCTTGCCGCTGGCGACGTTCACGAGCTTGTTGAACCCACCACCTGCGTCCACGACCTGCCAACGCTGGCCGGCCGCACCGGTGTCGGTGACCTGGACCGCCGGCGCGTTGTCGGCGGTGGAGTTTCCGCTGATCGCCAGGACCTTGCCGGTGGCGCGGTTCACCACCCGGTACCCGGTGGTCGTGCCCAGGCGGGCGGCGACGATCGGAGTGAGCCGGTCGGCGATCATCTGGTGGCCCAGGTCGTTGGGGTGCACGGAGTCGGTCAGGCCGTCGGGGGTCAACCAGCCCGTGGTGTCGACGAAGTAGACGTTGGCGTCACCGGAGTTGTTGACGGTCTGCACAGCGGCCCGGGTCTCGGTCACGTACCGGTCGCGGAAGGTCTTCAGCGCGATGATTGCCGCGTTGGGGTACTTCGCGCGGATGTTGCGAATGAACGCCGTGTACGAGGTCTGGAAGGTGGCACCGGAGACGCTGTGCCCGACGTCGTTCGTGCCGAGGTTGATGACGACCGCGTCGGCGCGGTATCGGGAGAAGTCCCAGGGGATCGAGCTGCCGGCATCGAGGTTGAAGTACCGGCGTTCCATTCCCCAGCAGCCGTCCGGCGCGGCGACCAGGCACGCTCCGCCGATGGCGATCTGGGTGTGCTCGGTGCCGAGCCGTTCTCCGACCAGCCAGCCGTAGTCGGTGAGCGCCAGCTTGGAGCTGCCGGTGCCGGCCGTGATCGAGTCTCCGATGAACTCCACCAGCTTCGGCGCCACCGGCAGCGCGAAGGTGTGGGCGTTGGCGTCGAGGACCAGCCCGATGAACACGGCGTCGCCGTTGTACGAGCCGGCCCGTTGCCGGTAGGAGACCACGAGCGTGTGGTTGCCGGCCCGCAGCGGAGTCGGGGTCAGGTTCACTGTCCCGCTCACGTTGCGGTAGTTGACGAACGGCCCGCCGTCGATGCTGGCCCAGAACTCCACCGAGTTGCGTTGCTTGAGCCGCACGGTCGTACCTGTGAAGCCGGTGCGCAGGTAGGCGCCGGCCCAGTTCGACCCGAACACCCCCGTCGAGCTGCGATCCCAGCGGCCGACGAAGGAGATGTTGGCATCCGACGTCGACCCGTCCCCGATCGCGGCATGCGCGGCCGGGGTCATCGTGACGATGGCCGTCACGGCTGCCACTGCGGTCACGGCCAGGGTGGTGATGGTGTGCAGCAGGCGTTTCGGTAACCGCATGGGATCGTCCTCCAGGGGACTCGGGATGGACGCGGGAAAGCGCCCCAGGAAGCGTACAAATAGAAGATTATGAATGTCCATCGGTCGGCGGGCCGGCGGCCGTCGCGGTCGCTGGGTGGGGCGTGGTCACGCGGGGGTGTCCCGCAGGGCGGTACCGGCGCGTCGGGCGTACCGGCTCTCGACCGCCACGGCCGCCATCAGCACACAGCCGAGCATCGGCACCGCGAGCGGCAGCAGCTGCCAGGTGACCAGGACCAGCATGCCGAGCGCCAGGACCAGGAGCAGCGAGCCCGACGGATCGCTCGTGACGGCCCGGCGGGCGGCCCGACGTACCAGTTGTGCCCAGGGCGTGCCCGGCGCCCAGGCGGCTGCCGCGCGGAGGACGACCACCGACAACGCCACGGCCACGACGCCGCAGATGGCGCCGACGGGGGCGCTGCCGGGCACGCCGGTGCGGAGGATCCAGACGTCGCCGGCAAGGAGGAGGTAACCGGCGGCGACGCCGAGCGACGGGCGCACACTGCCGGGGTACGCCGCGCGCGCCCGCGCGAAGAACGCACGCACCGCGGTGCTGTCGCCGTCGACGTGCGCCCGGATGTGCGCGCAGCCGGCCGCCAGGGCGGGCAGCAGCGTGATGACCGGGAGGATCGCCAGCCCGGCCAGCAGGCCCGCCGTCAGACACTCCCCGAAGAGCGCGAACCGCCTCATCCCTTGAGGCCCGCCGTGGAGACGCCCTCCACGAGAAAGCGCTGGAAGAACAGGAAGAACAGGACCACCGGCACCAGCGCGAGCATCGACATCGCCATGAGCGCGCCGAAGTCCGAACCGACGGCCTCGTCGATGAAGAGTTGCAGCGCCAACGGCAGCGGGTACTTCTCCGGTGTGCTGAGGTAGATGAGCGGGCCGAAGAAGTCGTTCCACGTCCAGATGAAGGTGAAGATGGCCGTGGTGATGATCGCGGGGCGTGCCAGCGGCAGCACGATGTTCCAGAAGATGCCCCAGTGGCCGGCGCCGTCGATCTTCGCGGACTCGTCCAGCTCGCGCGGGATCCCCCGCATGAACTGCACCATCAGGAACACGAAGAACGCCTCGCTGGCGAGGAACTTGCCCAGCAGCAGCGGAGCGTACGTGTCGACGAGGCCGAGCTGCTGGAAGACGATGTACTGCGGGATGATGAGCACGTGGAACGGCAGCAGCAGCGTGGAGATCATGATGGCGAACATGAGTCCGCGCCCACGAAACCGCAGCCGGGCGAACGCGTACGCCGTCAGGGCTGAGGACGCCACGGTGCCCACCACGGACAGCACCGCCAGGACCGTGGAGTTCCAGAAGAAGCGGACCACGCTGATGCCGGCGATGCCCGCGATCGCATTGTCGTAGTTGACGGTCGTCACGCGGGTGGGCAACAGCCCGATGCTGCCGATGATGTCCTCGCTGGGCTTGAGGGTGGCCGCCGCCACCCATGCGATCGGATACAGCACCACCGCCAGCAGCGCGATGGCCCCGGCGTGCCAGGCCAGAGTGGAGATCTTCGGTCTCGTCATCTGTCCCCCGAGTAGTACACCCAGCCCCGGGCGGTACGGAAGAGGAAGAGCGTCACCAGCCCGACGCCGGCCAACAGCACCCACGCCATCGCCGAGGCGTACCCCATCCGGTAGTCGCCGAAGCCGCGGTCGAACAGGTAGATGGTGTAGAAGAGGGTGGTGCCGGCCGGCTGGCCGTTCGGCCCGCCGACGATGTACGCGGAGGTGAAGACCTGAAACGCGTTGATGGTCTCCAGCAGCAGATTGAAGAAGAGTACTGGCGAGATCATCGGTAGCGTGATGGACCGGAACCGCCGCCACCTGTCGGCACCGTCCACCTGGGCCGCCTCGTACAGCTCCCGCGGTACCTGCTTGAGCCCCGCGAGGAAGATCACCATCGGCGCGCCGAGTTGCCAGACGGCCAGCAACACGAGCATGAGCAGGGAGAAGTCGGGGTTACCGGCCCAACCACCGGTGTGCACGCCGACCGTGCCCAGCATCCGGTCGACGACGGCGTCGTCGCTGAACATCGCCTTCCAGACGATCGCCAGGCTGACGCTCGCGCCGATGAGTGAGGGACCGTAGAACGCGGCCCGGTAGAAGGCTCGCCCCCGCCGTTCGTTGTTGAGCAGCATGGCGACGGCCAGCGCGCAGGCCAGCTTGATCGGCACGGCGAGCGCCACGTACAGCGCGGTGACGCGTACCGACTTGAGCCACCGCGCGTCCTCGAACATCCGCTGGTAGTTGTCCAGACCGATCCAGCGTGGCGTGTCGAAGAGGTCGTAGTCGGTGAAGGACAGGTAGAGCGAGGCGAGCATCGGACCGAGGGTCAGCAGCAGGACGCCGACGATCCACGGCGAGAGGAAGAGGTAGCCCGCCACCCGTTCATCGGACCGGCGGGCCCCCGGACGGGGGCCCGCCGACTGTGGGTCGACCTCGGCGCGCCGGGTCGACGTGGTCGCCGTCATCGTCAGGACTCGAGAGTCTCTTCGGCCTCGGTGAAGAACTGGTCGACCGCCTCGTTGACGGAGATCCGGCCGTACTGGAGTTCCTCGGTGATCCGGGTGAACGCCTGCTCCAGGGCGCCGGCGCCCTTTGGTGGCGCGGGGGGCGCTTTGGTGAGCTGGTCCTTGAGCCCCTCTTCGTACCCGGCGACGGCCGCGAGCGGGCCCTCGAGTTGAACCACGGCGCGCTGCGCGTTGGTGGCCGGCAGACCGCGGTTGGCGCCGAGGATCCGACCGGCCTCCGGGTCGTTGATCATGAACGAGACCAGCTTGGCGGCGGCCGCCGCGTGCTTGCTCTTCTTCGAGACGCTGAGCAGCATGGCGGGTTTGAGGTACTGGCCCGAGCGGCCCGAGGCGTCCGACGGCACCGGCCCCAGCTTGAGCTGCGCCTTGGTGCTCGCCGCGTAGCGCGCCATGAAGTTGTCCCAGCCCAGGTCGCCGGCGATCAGGTCGCGCTCCAGCGCGTGCTGCGGCTTGATCTGGACGCCCTTCTCGACCGGCAACACCGCCTTGGCGTCCACGAGCGCCTTGCCCTCGGTGAAGAACTGAGCCAACCGGGGCTTGTCGAAGCCGAGCTTGCCGTCCTCGGTGTACAGCAGCCCACCTTCCTGGCGCAGTTGCAACTCGAGGTTGTAGTAGGTCCCGATGTAGTTGGCGCCGCCGTACACCTTGCCCTTGGTGGCCTGCGTGATCATGGCGAGCGCGGTGCGGTAGTCGTTCCAGGTCCAGCCGGGCTTCGGCTCCGCCATTCCGGCCTGGGTGAACACCGCGGGGTTGTAGATGTATCCCCAGGTGTTGCCGCCCACCGGCACGCCGTACAGGCCATCGTCGACCTCGCCGACGCCCTTGAGCCCGGCGAGCAGGTCGTCCAGCTTCAGCGCCTCCCCCTCCTGCTCCTTCAGGTCGTACAGGGCGTGGCGGTCGGCGTATTCGCGTAGATAGGAGAAGTCCATCTGGAACACGTCGGGCGCGTTCTTTCCGGCCGTCTCGGTCGCCATCTTCTGCCAGTACGCCTCGTACTCCTGGAAGCTGGGCGTGATCTTGATGTCCGGGTTCTTGCTCTGGAACAGGTCGATCGCCTGCTGCATCAACGCCGCGCGGTCGGCGTTTCCCCACCAGGAGTACCGCAACGTCAACGGACCCGACGGCGTCGCCTCGCCCCCGTCGGCACCGCAGCCGGACGCGGTGAGGGCGAGTGACAGGGTCGCCGCGACGGCTATGAATCGTTTCAAAAACTGCACGTGATCCTCCGTCTACTCCAAGCGGTGACCGGCGTCCGAGTACTCCGTGGCGGGTGAGCTACTGGCCGTCGAGCTTGTGTGGGGCGGGGTTGCAGCCGACGGCGCCTACCGCGCCATCGTCGTTGCCGGCGCGTGACGAGAAAATTTACGTGCTGGCAATCAGAAAGTGCCATGCCCGCCGGGCTGCGTCAAGACCTCCGTGACGCCCGCGAGGTCGGTCCCGCCCCGCCGTGTCGCACGCCCCTTGTCGGCACACGGGTGGACAACCATCGATTGACAGTTGGGAATGCTCGGATCAGGATGCGTGCTACACGTCGCCGTGAGCGGACAACGAAGGTTGTTGGAGCGACGTGTCAGTCAGCTTGCCGGCCGCAGGGCACCCCCGGTGCCGTCCGATCCCTTCGGACGGCAGATCGGGCGCGGTGGCAACGGGTCCACGGGCGGGTGGTGGCGGTCAGCCGGGCGGATCAGCCGGGCCGCTCGTCCGGTTCGACATCGATTCCATCCAGGCTCTGGAGTTCACCATGCATTCACGTAGACAGCGCATCGCGCTGCTTGCCGCCGCAGCGGCAGTGACAGTAACCGGCGCAGGCATCGCCACGGCGACGACGGCCGCCGCGGCGGCTACCCGCTACGAGGCCGAGAGCGCACCGGCGACGTGCGAGGGGGCCATCGAGTCCAACCACGCCGGCTACTCCGGCAGCGGATTCTGCAACGGCGACAACGCGGTCGGAGCGGCCGCGCAGTTCACGGTGAGCGCCGCCACGGCGGGCACGGCCACCCTCAGCATCAGGTACGCCAACGGTGCGACCACCAACCGTCCGGCGGACGTGGTGGCCAACGGCGCGGTTGCCCAGTCGGGCAGCGCGTTCGATCCCACCGGAGCCTGGACGACGTGGGCGACCAGGACGTTCACCGTACCGATGAACGCGGGCAACAACACCGTCCGGCTCGCGCCGACCACCGCGGACGGCCTGGCCAACATTGACTATGTGGACCTCGATGTCGGCGGCACGACGCCCACGACGCCACCGCCGAGCGAATCGGGCCGGCAGATGGAGGACCTGAACCGCGGTCTCGTCAGCGTCCGCTCCGGCTCCGGCAACCTGGTGTCGTGGCGGCTGTTCGGCACCGAGTCCACCTCGACCGGTTTCAACGTGTACCGGGGTGCGACGAAGGTGAACTCCGCACCCGTCACCAACTCGACCAATTTCCTGGACCCGGGTGCGCCGTCGGACGCCTCGTACACCGTCCGCGCCGTGGTGAACGGTGCGGAGCAGGCCACGTCCGAGACATCGCTGCGTTTCACCGGCGGGAACTACCTGGACGTGCCGATCTCCCGGCCGGGCAGCAACTACACGGCCGGCGACGCGAGCGTCGGTGACGTCGACGGCGACGGCCAGTACGAGATCTTCCTCAAGTGGGATCCGAGCGACCAGAAGGACAACTCGCAGTCCGGCGTCACCAGCGACGTCTACATCGACGCGTACCGGCTCAACGGGCAGCGGTTGTGGCGGATCAACCTGGGCCGCAACATCCGCGCCGGCGCGCACTACACCCAGTTCCAGGTGTACGACTACGACGGCGACGGGCGGGCCGAGATGGCGGTCAAGACCGCCGACGGCACCGTCTCCGGCACCGGGCAGGTGATCGGCAACGCCAACGCCAACTACCGGAACGCCGACGGGTACATCCTCACCGGGCCGGAGTACCTCACCATGTTCAACGGGCTGACGGGCGCCGTCCTGTCCACGGTGAACTTCCAGCCGGCCCGCGGCAACATCAGCGACTGGGGCGACAACTACGGCAACCGGGGCGACCGGTTCCTGGCCGGCACCGCCTACCTGGACGGCCAGCGTCCGAGTCTGATCATGGGCCGCGGCTACTACGCCAAGAGCACGATCGCGGCCTACGACTTCCGCAACGGCCAGCTCACCCTCCGCTGGAAGTTCGACTCGAGCAGCGCGGGCAGCCAGTGGACCGGCCGGGGTACGCACTCGCTGTCCATCGCCGACGTCGACGGCAACGGGACCGACGAGATCATCTACGGCGGCATGACGATCAACTCCAACGGCACCGGCCGTTACACCACCAACTTCTACGCGCACGGTGACGCCTTGCACGTCAGCGACTTCGTGCCCAGCCGGCCGGGCAAGGAGATCTGGCAGATCCACGAACAGAGCTCCGGCGCCGCCGCCACGCTGCGCGACGCCAACAGCGGCGCCGTCATCATGCAGAAAAACAACACCTGCGGCTGCGAGGGCCCGGCGCGCGGCGTGGCCGCGGACATCTACGCGGGCAACCCCGGCGCCGAGTTCTGGGGCGCGGGCACCGGCCTGACCAACCTGTTCAACGCCTCCGGAGCGAGTGTCGGTCGCAACCCCGGTAGCTACAACTTCCTCGCCTGGTGGGACGGCGACCTGGTGCGGGAGTTGCTCGACGGCAACCACGTCGACAAGTACGGCACCGGCGGCGACACCCGCCTGCTCACCGGCTCCGGCGCGCACTCGATCAACGGCACCAAGTCCACGCCGTCGCTCTCCGGCGACCTGTTCGGCGACTGGCGGGAAGAGGTGATCCTGCCCCGGGACGACAACGCGGCCCTGCGCATCTACACCACGCCGACCGAGACCAACCGGCGCATCTACACCCTCATGCACGACCCGCAGTACCGGGTGGCGATCGCCTGGCAGAACACCGCCTACAACCAGCCGCCGCACCCCGGCTTCTTCCTCGGCGACGGCATGAGCACACCGCCGCAGCCGAACATCTACCTGCGCTGACCGCACCGAGGGTCGGGGGGGGGGGGGGGGGCCCCCCCCCCCCCCCCCCCCGCGGCGGGAAAAAAAAAAACAGGGGGCG
>NZ_JBNCKO010000025.1:29929-67163 GCF_049841595.1 Micromonospora sp. DT228 | reverse complement strand
GACCCGCAGATCAACCCCGCGCAGAGCCCAGGCCCGCCGCCCCCCAAGCCGCCCCCCCAACCCCCCCCCCCCAACCCCCCCCCCCCCACCCCCCCCCCCCCCCGGGGGGCCCCCCCCCCCCCCCCCCCCCCCCCGACCCTCGGACACACCCGCTCTCACCTCGCCGACGTGTTCGGCGACTGGCGGGAGGAGATGCTCGTGCGGACTGTGGACAGCTCGGCGATCAGGATCTACCTGAGCACCGAGGTGACCCACCACAAGCTGTACACCCTCATGCACGACCCGCAGTATCGCGTCGAGGTCGCCCGTCAGCAGACCGCGTACAACCAGCCGTCGTACCCGGGCTTCCATCTCGGCTCGGACGTCAACTGGTCTCGGCTTCCGGTGCCCAGGATGCGGGTGCCGGGCGGCGTCGCGCCCGGCCACTAGCGCGATCCGTGGGCAGCGGTCCGGCCCCGGTGGCGCCACCACCGGGGCCGGGGACGCCGTCGTTCGGCGGCGAGTTACCGCCAGGGTCGTTCGCTGGAGCGACGAACGACCAGCTCGGGCTGGAAGACCACCTGCCGGTGCCGGTGCGTCGCGCCACCGTCGGCCTCCTCCAGCAGTAACTGGGCCGCCGTACGCCCGAGCTGCTCGCGCGGCTGGCGGACCGACGAGAGCGGAACCGCGGCCGCCCCGGCGAACTCGATGTCGTCGTACCCGACGATCGCGATGTCGTCCGGCACTCGCAGCCCACGCTCGGTCAGTTCCTGGAGCACGCCGAGAGCGAGCAGGTCGTTGGCGCAGAAGACGGCGGTGGGGCGAGCCGCGGTGGGCAGGGCGACCAGGTCCGCGGCGGCGCGCCGGCCGGCAGCCACGGTCAGGCCCTTCGTCTGGGTCACCCGCAGCTCACCGCGGTCGGCCAGCGCCGCCGCGGCACCCGCGTGCCGATCGGCCACCTGGGGGATGGCGAAGGGCCCGCCGATGTACGCGACCCGTCGGTGACCGCGTTCCAGCAGGTGCTCCATCGCCAGCCGGCCGCCCAGCACGTCGTCGACGGCCACCGAGCAGCGGTTGGCCTGGCCGCAGCCCCGGTCGACCAGGACGACGGGGATCCCCCGAGCGTGAAGACGCTCCAGGTCCGGTTGGACGCCGTGGCCGACCGGCGTGATGAGCACGCCCCGCACCCGCTGCTCCTCCAGCAGTTCGAGGTGCCGGTGTTCCCGGGCGCGGTCCTCGCCACTGCTACAGACGACGAGCATGGCGGCGGCCTCCTCGACGACCTGTTCGGCTCCCCGGACGACGTCGGTGAAGAACGGGTTGGCCACGTCGAGGACGACGATGGCCACCGTGCGACTCCGCCCGGCGCGCAGCTGCCGCGCGGAGTCGTTGCGGACGTAGCCCAGCTCGGCGATGGCGTCGAGGACCCGCTGCCGGGTGGTGGGGGTGACGGTGCTCGGCCGGTTGAGCACGTTGCTCACGGTGCCGAGGGACACCCCGGCGTGCCGCGCCACCTCCTTGATGCCTGCCGTTGCCATCGCTCCCTCGCCGGTCTGCGCCCAGGGTCGCCGGGGCCTTCCGCGCCGTCGACCCGACCGGAGAGTCTACAACACCTATGAAACGTTTCAGGGCGTGCTCTCGACGGAGGCGCGGCGGGGGGTCACGCCAACCGGGAGAATTGTTCGGGAAGCTCTTGACGCTCCCGAACGCCGCCCCTACCGTCCTCGTCGGGCATTATGAAACGATTCATTGGGCGGCTCGATCCGCCGCCGCCCTGCGATGCCCCTGACCTTCTGCGACAACGGCCAGCTCGACCAGTTCGCTGCAGCGCCGGCCGAGCCCACGGGAGAACCATGCCGCGAATCTGCTTCACCCTGCAGGTCGATCCGGCCCGCCTGGCCGAATACCGGGCCCGGCACGAGCGGGTCTGGCCGGAGATGCTGACCGCCCTCGCCGAGTGCGGATGGCACGACTACTCCCTCTTCCTGCGCTCCGACGGCCTGCTCGTGGGGTTCCTGGTGACCGAGGACTTCGCGGCGGCGCAGGCCGCCATGCGGGCCCGCGACGTCAACGCCCGCTGGCAGGCCGAGATGGCCCCCTTCTTCCTGCACCTCGACGAGGGCACGGCAGACCTGGCGATGCGACCCCTGCCGGAGGTCTTCAACCTTGAGGCGCAGCTCAACGCCCGGACGGGAGAACAAACATGAGTCGCTCCGACCCGTCGGCACCCGGCCGGATCAAGCGGGCCCTGCGCGCGCACCGCATCGAGACCCCGTCCTGGGCGTACGCGAACTCCGGCACCCGGTTCAAGGTCTTCCGGCAGGAGGGCGTGCCACGCGACCCGTACGAGAAGATCGCCGACGCGGCGGTGGTGCACCGGCTGACCGGGGTGGCGCCGACGGTGGCCCTGCACATCCCGTGGGACCGGGTCGACGACTACGCCGACCTGGCCCGGTACGCCCGGGACGAGGGCATCGCGGTGGGTGCGATCAACGCCAACGTGTTTCAGGACGACGACTACAAGCTGGGCAGCGTCACCAACCCCGACCCCGGGGTCCGCCGCAAGGCGATCGACCATCTGCTCGAATGCGTGGACATCATGGACCGCACCGGATCCCACGACCTCAAGCTGTGGTTCTCCGACGGCACCAACTATCCCGGTCAGGACGACATCCGCACCCGCCAGGACCGCCTGGCGGCGGCGCTGCGGGAGGTCCACGACCGGCTCGGCGAGCACCAGCGGCTGTTGCTGGAGTACAAGCTGTTCGAGCCGGCCTTCTACACCACCGACGTGCCCGACTGGGGCACCGCCTACGCCCACTGCCTGGAACTCGGGCCGAGGGCCCAGGTCGTCATCGACACCGGTCACCACGCCCCGGGCACCAACATCGAGTTCATCGTGGCGTTCCTGCTCCGGGCCGGGAAGCTGGGTGGCTTCGACTTCAACTCCCGCTTCTACGCCGACGACGACCTCATGGTGGGCGCCGCGGACCCGTTCCAGTTGTTCCGCATCATGTACGAGATCGTCCGAGGGGACGCCCTGCGCCCGGAGGCCGGGATCGCGTTCATGCTCGACCAGTGCCACAACATCGAGCCGAAGCTGCCGGCGATCATTCGGTCGGTGCTGAACGTGCAGGAGGCCACCGCCAAGGCGCTGCTCGTCGACACCGAGGCCCTCACGGCCGCGCAGCGGGCCGGTGACGTGCTCGGTGCCAACGCGGTGCTGATGGACGCGTACAGCAGCGACGTGCGCCCCCTGCTCGCCGAGTTGCGCGCCGAGTCCGGCCTGGATCCGGACCCCATGGCCGCCTACGCCCGGTCCGGCTACGCGGAGAAGATCCGCGCCGATCGCGTCGGTGGGCAGCAGGCCGGCTGGGACGCCTGAAACGCCGACGACGAATCCGGACAGGGGACAGGACGAGGATGCACTCCACGGTTCAGGCGTTGGTCGCCCGCAGTAACCGACTCGGCGCCGACCCGACCACCACCAACTACGCCGGTGGCAACACGTCCGCCAAGGGCGAGGCCGTCGACCCGGTGACCGGCCGCCCCGTGCCGCTGCTGTGGGTCAAGGGCTCCGGAGGTGACCTGGGGACCCTGACCGAGGACGGCCTGGCGGTGCTCCGGCTCGACCGGTTGCGTGCCCTGACCGACGTCTATCCGGGGGTCGAGCGGGAGGACGAGATGGTCGCCGCGTTGGACTTCTGCCTGCACGGCCGGGGTGGCGCGGCACCCTCGATCGACACGGCCATGCACGGCCTGCTCGATGCCCCGCACGTCGACCACCTGCACCCCGACGCCGGTATCGCCCTCGCGACCGCCGCCGACGGGCCCGCGCTGACCGAGGAGATCTTCGGGGACCGGGTCATCTGGGTGCCCTGGCAGCGACCGGGCTTCCAGCTCGGCCTCGACGTCGCCGCGGTGGCTCGCGCCAACCCGGGGGCCATTGGCGTCATTCTCGGCGGGCACGGCATCACCGCGTGGGGAGCCACCAGCGAGGAGTGTGAACGCCACTCGCTGGAGATCGTCCGCACCGCGCAGGCCTACCTCGACGAGCGGGGCCGGCCCGAACCGTTCGGTCCGGTGCTCCCCGGCTACCAGCCGCTGCCGCGCGACGAGCGGCGGGCCCGGGCGGCGGCGTTGGCGCCGGTCGTGCGGGGCCTGGCGTCGACCGACCGACCTCAGGTCGGGCACTTCACCGACAGCGATGTGGTGCTCGACTTCACCGTTCGCCAGAAGCACCCCGTCCTCGCCGCGCTCGGCACCTCCTGCCCGGACCATTTCCTGCGGACCAAGGTCCGCCCAATGGTGCTCGACCTGCCGCCGACGGCGCCGCTGGGGGAGACCGTCGCGCGGCTGAGGGACCTGCACGCCGCCTACCGTGACGAGTACCGCGCCTACTACGAGCGGCACGCCGGCCCGGACAGCCCACCGATGCGCGGCGCCGATCCGGCCGTCGTCCTCATTCCGGGCGTCGGCATGTTCAGCTTCGGACCCGACCGGCAGACCGCCCGGGTCGCCGGAGAGTTCTACGTCAACGCCATCAACGTCATGCGTGGCGCCGAATCCGTCTCCCGGTACGCGCCGATCGACGAGGCGGAGAAGTTCCGCATCGAATACTGGTCCCTCGAAGAGGCCAAGCTCGCGCGCAGGCCCAAGCCGAAGCCCCTCGTCTCCCGGATCGCCCTGGTCACCGGCGCCGGCTCCGGCATCGGCCGGGCCGTCGCCCACCGCCTCGCCGCCGAGGGTGCCTGTGTCGTCGTCAGCGACCGGGACGGCGGTGCCGCCACCCGGGTCGCCGCGGAACTGGGCGGTGGGGACGTCGCGGTGGCCGTAGCCCTGGATGTGACCGACGCCAGCGCGGTGGCCGCCGCGGTCCGCGCGGCCGTGCTCGCCTTCGGCGGCCTGGATCTGGTGGTCAACAACGCCGGCCTGTCGCTGTCCAAGGCTCTGCTGGACACCACCGAGGCGGACTGGGACGTGCAGCACGACGTGCTGGCCAAGGGCTCCTTTCTGGTCTCGCGCGAGGCCGCCCGGGTCCTCGTCGAACAGGGGATGGGCGGGGACGTCGTCTACATCTCCAGCAAGAACTCCGTGTTCGCCGGCCCGAACAACGTCGCCTACGCTGCCGCGAAGGCCGACCAGGCACACCAGGTCCGCCTGCTGGCCGCGGAGCTCGGCGCGCACGGGGTCCGCGTCAACGGCGTCAACCCCGACGCGGTGGTACGAGGCTCGGGCATCTTCGCCGGTGGCTGGGGTGCGCAGCGCGCCGCCGTTTACGGCGTGCCCGAGGAGAAGCTGGGCGAGTACTACGCCCAGCGCACCCTGCTCAAGCGGGAGGTGCTGCCGGAGCACATCGCCGACGCGGTCTTCGTGCTCACTGCGGGCTACCTGTCCCGCACCACCGGGATGCATGTGCCGGTGGACGGTGGCGTCACCGCGGCGTTCCTCCGCTGAACGCGCGCCGGTGGGCAGGGGAGCGACGTGATGGCGGGTGACCGGGAGGCGCGGTTCGCCGCCGTGGACCTGGGCGCGTCCAACGGGCGGGTCATGCTCGGGCGGGTCGGGCCGGGCAGCCTGCACCTGACCCAGGCGCACCGGTTCGGCAACGAGCCGGTGCGCGTCGGCGGCACCCTCCACTGGGACATCCTGCACCTCTACCGGAACATCCTGGATGGACTTCGAGCGGCCGGGGACGTGACCAGCATCGGTGTCGACTCCTGGGCGGTGGACTACGGGCTCCTCGACGCCACCGGTGCGCTGCTCGGCAATCCGGTGCACTACCGGGACCGGCGCACCGACGGCGTGGCCGACCGGGTAGCCGGGCGACTCGGGGAGGAGCGCCTCTACGCCACCACCGGATTGCAGCATCTGCCCTTCAACACGCTCTACCAGCTCGTCGCGTCGGCCGGCACGCCACAGTGGGACGCCGCAGATCGACTGCTGCTGATTCCCGACCTCGTGGCGTACTGGCTCACCGGCCAGCCGGGCGCCGAGATCACCAATGCCTCCACGACCCAGCTGTACGACCTGCGCCGCCGAGCCTGGGCCGTGGACCTGATGGCGGCGGCGGGCATCCGGGGCGACCTGTTCCCACCGCTGCGCGAGCCGGGCACCCGGATCGGCCCGGTCCGGCCGGACGTGGGCCTGCCCGGACGGCCCGAGGTGGTGGCGGTCGCCTCCCACGACACCGCCTCCGCCGTGGTGGGCGTGCCGTCGCAGGGGACACGCTTCGCCTATGTCTCCTGCGGCACCTGGTCCCTCGTCGGTGTCGAACTCGACGCCCCGGTGCTCACCGAGGCCAGCCGGCTTGCGAACTTCAGCAACGAGTCCGGTGTCGACGGCACCATCCGCTACCTGCGGAACGTGATGGGTCTGTGGCTACTTCAGGAGTCGGTGCGATGGTGGGGCCCGGTCGACCTGCCCGACCTGCTGCGCCAGGCGGCGGCGGAGCCGGCGTTACGGTCCGTGGTCGACCCGGACGACCCGGTGTTCCTGCCACCCGGTGACATGCCCGCGCGGCTCGCCGACGCCTGCCGGCGCACCGGCGCGGCGGTGCCGGAGAGCCCCGCCGCCACGGTGCGTTGCATCGTCGACAGCCTGGCGCTGGCGCACCGGCGGGCGGTTCACCAGGCTCAGCGGCTCTCCGGCCGGGACGTCGACGTCGTGCACATGGTCGGTGGTGGGGCCCGCAACGACCTGCTCTGCCAGTTGACGGCCGACGCCTGTGGGCTGCCGGTGATCGCCGGGCCGGTCGAGGCGACCGCCCTCGGGAACGTCCTGGTGCAGGCGCGGGCCGCGGGCACGATCGGCGGCGACCTGTCGGCACTGCGGGCCCTGCTGCGCGAGACCCAGCACCTCGTTCGGTACGAGCCCCGCGGCCACCAGGCGGCCTGGCGAGCTGCCGAAGCCCGGCTGGGCGGCTGAGGCTGCGTCACCGGGGCCGTCGGAGCGACACCGCTCCCGACAATTCATCGACCTTGTTCGATTGACAGTCTTTCTTGTCCAGGTCAAACTATATGACATATCCGGGAGCCAGTCGATCGTGCGGATGCCACAGAGCCCGAGGCCGGCAACGGGAAGGCGCGACGACCAGGGCAGTCCTCGTGGGCCGATGGCGGGACGGTGGCGCGTGCCACCAGGCGTCAGCGCGGCTGCGGTCGGTCGTCTCCGCCATGGCGTCGCACGTCGCGCCGTGGCGGCAATGGTGTGGACGCCGCCGACGACACGGCCGTCGTCGGCTGGCACTGCCACGGCCCATGCCACCCGTTCGGGGCCGAGGAGCCGCGATGGGTTCCAGGCGGGCGTCGCACGGTGCGGCCGCCAACGGGCAGCAGGCGCCCGACCGGGCTGACCTGCACCATCTCCGCATCGCTGACGTTTCCCCTGACCGAGGAGTTCGATCGTGCTCACTCCCAGACACCGCGGCGGACTGATGGCCGCCGCCGCGGCGGTCACCATGGCCGTTCCCGTCGTGGTCATGACCGCGGACGCAGCCGCGGCCGCAAACCGCTACGAGGCGGAGACCGCGCCGGCCACCTGCGCCGGGCTCATCGAGGCCAACCATGCCGGCTACACCGGCAGCGGGTTCTGCAACGGCGACAACGCGGTCGGGGCGGCGGTGCAGTTCACCGTCACCGCGCCGGCGGCCGGCACCGCCACCATCGGCATCCGGTACGCCAACGGCGCCACCACCGACCGCCCGGCGGACGTGCTGGTCAACGGTGTCACCGTCCGACCGGGCACCGCGTTCGGTCCGACCGGCGCGTGGGAGACCTGGACCACGAGGACGTTGACCGTGACGGTGAACAGCGGCAGCAACACGATCAGGTGGAACCCGACGACCGCCAGCGGCCTGCCCAACATCGACTTCCTGGACCTGGACAGCGGCGGCGCGTCCCCGAGCGCGACCGCCTCCCCGCCGCCCGGCCGGCCGCCGGAGTGCACCGGCGGCGCACCGGTCACCTGCCACTTCGGGCTCGCCCCCGGCAACTACACCGTCACCGCCTGGATCGGTGACCGCGCGTCGGCGGGCAACACGTCGATGTCGGTGGAGACGCGTCGACGGATCCTGCCGCCGATCAGCACCGCGGCCGGCACCGTAACTCCGTACGTCCTCACGGTCAACGTGCGGCAGCCGGAGGGTCAGCCGACCGGACAGGGCGGCACCGGCAACCCGGGTCTGGACCTGACCTTCGCCGGGTCGGCGCCGAGGCTGTCCGGGTTGACGGTCCAGCCCGCGAGCAACCCGCTGGTGGTCTACCTCGCCGGTGACTCGACGGTGTGCGACCAGTCCACCGTCCCGTACACCGGGTGGGGGCAGATCCTTCCCGCGCGGGTGGCCGCCGGCGCCGTCGTCGCCAACTACGCGGACTCGGGGGAGAGTTCCGGCAGCTTCCTGAGCAACTCGGCGTTGTTCCCCACGATGAAGCCGCTGATCAGGACCAACAACCTGGTATTGCTCCAGTTCGGGCACAACGACAAGTCGACGACCGTGTCGGCTTTCCGCGGCAACCTCACCTCCATGATCAACCAGGTGCGGGATCGGGGCGGTGTTCCGGTCCTGGTCACCCCGCCGGTACGGCGACTGTTCAGCGGCAGCCAACTCACCGGCACGGCGCTGCACATCAACGGGGTCGGCGTCAACCTGCCCGCCGAGATGCACAACCTCGGCTCCTCGCTCAACGTGCCGGTGATCGACCTGACCGCCAAGAGTGAAGCGCTCGTGGAGTCGCTCGGCCCTACCGACTCCGCCCAGCTCTATTTACGGCAGTCGGTGGACGGGGTGACCGACAACACGCACTTCTCCGAGTACGGCGCCGAGAAGATGGCGGACCTGGTCGTGCAGGGCATTCGCGAGCGCAACCTCCCCCTGGTCGCCTACCTGCGGTGAGCCGTCGACCCTCGCCGTTCACATCCCGTCCGAGGAACGAGGAGAGAACAGATGAAAGCCAAACTTTGTTGGCTCGCCGCCGGCCTTCTGCTCGTCGTCGCGCTCCTGGTGCCGCCGGGCAGCGCCACGGCGGCGTCGACCCGGTACGAAGCCGAAGCGGCACCGGCGGTCTGCACCGGCACCATCGACGCCAACCACACCGGATACACCGGAACCGGATTCTGTAACGGTGACAATGCCGTCGGCGCCGCCGTGCAGTTCACCGTTGACGCCGTGGTGGCCGGAACGGCCACGCTGGACATCCGTTACGCGAACGGCACGACCACGGCGCGGCCGGCCGACGTTTTCGTCAACGGTGTCCGAGCCCAGTCGGTTCCCCTGGACGGCACCGGTGCCTGGACGACCTGGCTCACCAGTACGGTGACGGTGCCGGTCACCACCGGCGCCAACCTCGTCCGACTCAGCCCGACCAGCGCGAACGGTCTGCCCAACGTGGATCGTCTCGACGTGACGGCGCCGGGCCCGAGTCCGAGTCCGAGTCCGTGCGCGCCTCCGTCGGCCAGCCCGACGTCCGCGCCGCCCCGGGTCACCGTCTGGCTGGCCGGAGACTCGACAGTGGCCGAGCCGTCGAGCGGTACGACCTGCCCGGTAGGCTGGGGTAACCAGTTCGCGCAGTACTTCAACGGGAACGTCGCGGTGCGCAACAGCGCGGTGGGCGGGCGAAGCATCCAGACGTGGCTCTACGACCCCAATGTCACAGGCACCAAGAATTCGGCAGGCGAGTGTGTCGTCAGCCCGCAGACCTACTCGGCGCGCTGGCAGGCCATGCTCGACCCGACCAACGGCATGAAGGCCGGTGACTACCTCTTCATCCAGTTCGGGATCAACGACTCAACCAGCGCCTGTCCTCGCCACGTCGGATCCGCCCGCTACCAGCAACTGCTGGGCGTGATGGCCAGCGCGGCCAAGGCGCGCGGCGCCCGTCCCGTCTTCCTCACGCCGGCGGCCGCGATCACCTGTTCCGGCGGCACGGCGGTCGGCAACCGCGGCTTCATCGCCGAGACGAACGCCGCCGCCAGCGCGAACGGTGTACCCGTCATCGACCTGCACAGGCTGAGCTACACGCTCTACAACAGCCTCGGCTTCTGTCCCTTCAACGGCGACTACGGGGCCGGGCCGGTGGGTGCCTTCTTCTGCAACGACCACACCCACTTCGAAACGGCCGGCGCACGGCAGATCGCCGGCGTGGTGGCCAGGGCGTTGCGGGACCAACAGATCCCCCTCGCGTCGTACCTGAGATAGGAACCGCTGGGTCGCCGCCGACGACCCGGACCTCGTGGTCACCCCCCGAGCGCGGGGCGGGCGGGCTCGGTCGTGTGCCGAACTTGCCCGCCCCGCCGTTGTCATCGTCAGCGTTGCAGCGTCAGCAGACCCGGCCGGTACGGCAGCAGGCCGTAGTGATCGCCGGAACCGGGAGAACGCCCCTGGTAGAGCCGTTGCAGATTGCAGGCGTCAACGGTC
Source organism: Micromonospora sp. DT228 (assembly GCF_049841595.1). Lineage (NCBI taxonomy): Bacteria > Bacillati > Actinomycetota > Actinomycetes > Micromonosporales > Micromonosporaceae > Micromonospora > Micromonospora sp. DT228. The sequence goes on along the minus strand of NZ_JBNCKO010000025.1, from coordinate 56,770 downwards.
ATGGTCTGGTCGGCGTTGCTGCGGATCAGTTCGCCGTGACTGATGTCGTTGGTTCAGGTGGCGCCGCTGTCGGCCTTCCGGGCGATCGGGTTGCTCTCGGACGTAGCCTGCGGCGTCCACGTGCCACCGAGGCTGGTGGCCGTGAACGAGCGGAAGTAGCGGAGGCCAGTGATGATGGTGACGCGGGCATGTCTCACGTCGGCAATTCGCGCAGCGGACAGCGGTTGCGATCCTTTGGGCGGGCGAGTCATCGCGCAGCCGCTCACGGCTCGTCGAAGTAGCCCTCTTCCTCGCCGAGTAGCAGCGGCACGTCGTACACCGATGCCCCGGGCAGTGCCCGTACGTAGCGGACGCGGTGGCGCCACCTTTGGTGCTCGAACGCCATGTCAGCTTCGATCTCCGCTACCAGGTTCGGCTCCACCTGCACGTACCGCAGCGGCTGCGGCCGCTCCCACTGTCCAGACCAGGATGCGGGCAGCGGCTCCGGCCAGGGGTGCAGCACCGGGGCACCGCGGCTTTGCGCCGTCCGCAGCGGCGACAGCATCCCGCCGAACTCCTCGCGCTGCTCGAGGCTGAGCGGGTGGGTACGGCCGATGTACCGCAGCCGCCCCGCCGATCACGCCTAACGAGCAGTACGGTGTCCGGGTGGCGAAGGGTGCCTGTCACCCCGCCGGCGACCGCTTCGGTGGTGATGGGGGTGCGGTACTTCCGCCAGCCTCGCCTGCCGGGTTCGTAGCGGCCGGTCAACCGTAGCTACACCACCCCCTCGATGCCCGTGGCGACGGTCCAGTTTGTCAGCCAGTCCCACACCTCCCGCACGTCCGTTGTTTGCGGCGTCAGGGTGAGCTGAGGCGGCGCGTCGACGAGCAAACGCTCCAGCCGGGCCCGCCGCTCCGAAAGGGGCAGGCTCAGGAGCAGTTGGCCGCCCGCGTCGGCGAGCAGGTCGAAGAGCACGTAGCGAGCGGGGCATTCGCGGGCCACGCGGAGAAGCCCGCGGCCGGCGGTGACGCGCCGCTGCAACTGGGCGAAGTTCGTCCTCCCGCGCTCGAACACAATCAGCTCACCATCGAGCACCGCGCCGACCGGAACCGCTGCCCGGATCGCCCGAGTGATGTCGGGAAGTAGGTGATCAAGTTCCGCCCGGCCCGAGACTGGAGGTACACCCCGTCGTCATTCGCGAAAGGCGATCACCCGCCACCCACTTGGGTTGATGCACGAGGCCGGGGCCCTCGGGCACGGCGTCGACCGGCGTGGCGAGCACCGGCGCGACCGGTCGGCGCAGCGCCGCGGCCGCGCTGGCCCAGCGCCGGCCGCACCCGAAGTGCTCACCGGCGCCGGAGAGAGACGAAGGGCTGTGACCTGTGGTGATGCGCTGGAGCGGTGCGCGTAACCTCCCAGTAGAGGTCGAAGTGGTCAAGCGATCTGCTCACGGGATGGCTGGCGCCGGCCGGCGTCTCGGACACGCCTAACGCCACGCCTGTGGGTTTGCGATAGGTCGATGTGAAGCGTTGTGGGGGACTTGCTGGGGTCGGCTGCGGTTTCGTCATCTGAGACTCAAATCCCGCAGGCAACGCCCTGACCAGGCGCTTCGTTGCGTTCTTTGACGCGAAGTCGCCAGGACCTGGCGGTCAGTCGCGGTCCAGGCGGGAAGCTGCGCTATCCACTCTTCGGTCTGCTCGGCGCTGTGGCCGCTACCGATCAGCCATGGGTGAGCTGTCCGTTGTCCCGCCGGCGGCAGGACTGCCGGCGGCAGGACTGCCGTGCGTGCCTTGACAGGAAGGCGGAGCAGCAGGACAGTCGACATATTCATAGACAACAAACTATTTACGGCGAGGTGTGCCATGCGGAAATCGCTGACTGCTGTGGCCGCCATCGCTGTTGCCATGGTCGCGATGATGGCCGCGATCTCACACGCCAGTGCGGCGAACGCGGCGGCCGGGTGTCGGGTGAACTACGTCGTCACCAGCCAGTGGACCGGTGGCTTCCACGCCGACATCGCGGTCACCAACTTGGGTGAGCCAGTCAACGGGTGGACGCTGCGGTTCGCGTTCCCTGCAGTCGACCAGCGGCTCACGCAAACCTGGAGCGCCACCTGGGCCCAGGCGGGCCAGCAGGTCAGCGCGACCAATCTGGGCTGGAACGCGACCCTGGGCACCAATGGCTCCGCGAACATCGGTTTCGTTGGCGCCTGGTCGGGCAGCAACCCCATACCGGCGTCGTTCACGCTCAACGGCGTCACGTGCACCGGCGGCGTCCTGCCCAGCATGACGCCGACCCGCACGACCACACCGCCGGTCGCTGACTACCCGGCGATCGTCACCTGGCTCAGCCCGACCGCCGGCGCGGTGTACACCACGCCGGGAACCGTCCCGCTGGCGGCTACCGCGACCGTGGGAGGCGGACACGGCATCACCTCGGTGTCGTTCCGGGTGGACGGCGTCACGGTGGCCCGGGGGGTGAGGACGACCGGTGACCGGTACGAGGCGCTGTGGACACCACCGATCGGGGAGCCCGGCACCAGCACCACCTTCGTGCTGTACGTCTCGGCCGGCACCGACCAGTCGCTGCCTGGCGCTGCGCCGCCGTTGCTGGTCACGGTGGTGACGCCGGCGTCCACCGGCACCAACCACCCGCCGGCGGCGGCGTTGAGCACCCCCGGCGGGCAGACCTACTTCCTCGAACCGACGACCGTCACGCTGGTCGCCGACGTCGCCGACACCGATCCCGGGGACCTCGTCAGCCGGGTGGAGCTTTACCTCGGCGCAACCCGGCTGCCCGTGACGCCGACCAACAGCGGACAGCGCTACCAGTTCCAGACGGCCCTGTCGGCCGGCACGTCGTCCACCTTCACCGTGCGGGTCCACGATTCCCACGGCGGCCTCGGCATCTCGAACCCGCTGACCTTCACCATCCGTTAGCGCCTCGGCCCTCCGTCAAGGCCAACCAGGCCGGTCGTCCGCCGCGTAGCTGCGGACATCGGAGCCCTCACGCCCCCCATCGTTTCCGCGACGGGGGCTGTCTCGCTAAAGGTGTTTCCGGCGATCTTGGTTAGTAGGTTTCAGCGGCTGGGAAGCGGTCGCTGAAGGTGATGGCGAAGGCGTTCAACGCGGGTTTCCAGCGCATCGTCCATCGGGTTCTGCCTGCTCCGGTGGGGTCCAGGGACCGGGTCACCAGGTACAGACACTTCAACGCGGCCAGCTCGTTGGGGAAGTGGCCGCGGGCTTTCACAGCCCGCCGGTAGCGGGCGTTCAACGACTCGATCGCGTTCGTGGAGCAGATGACGGTGCGGATCTCCACGTCGTAGTCGAGGAACGGGATGAACTCCGCCCAGGCGTTGTCCCACAACCGGATCACCGCCGGATACCGCCCGCCCCACTTCTCCGCCAGGTCGTCGAACGCGGCCCGGGCCGCCGTCAGTGATCCGCGAAATGGTCTCCTTGCTGACCGAGGCGCCATAGATCTCGGCGAAGTGCGCACTGATCTCCCCGGTCGTCAAGCCCTTGGCATACAACGACAACACCACCTCGTCGACCCCCGACAACCGACGCTGCCGCTTCTTGACGATCTGCGGCTCGAACGTGCCCGCCCGGTCCCGAGGAACGTCGATCTGCACCGGCCCGGTGCTATCGGTCAGCACCGTCCTCGCCCTGGTGCCGTTACGGATATTGCCCGAGCCGGCGCCGTCGGGTTCATGTTTGGCATAACCGAGGTGCTCGGTCATCTCCTCGTTCAACGCGGTCTCCAGGACCGTCTTAGTCAACTGCCGAAGCAGCCCCTCCGGACCCGTCAGCGACAAGCCCTGTTCCTTGGCCGCCCGGACCAACTCGACGGCGGCCTTCGCCTCCGCCGACGGCTCCGCCCGCTTCTTCCGTCCAGCCTGATCGTTCTGCGTCGCGGTCATCACGGCACCCTCCTCACCAGGCACAACGCCCGGCAGGTCAGGCCGGAAACACCCTTAAATCCACAGACCCTAGTGGACACAGCACTAGCCACCGATGGTGCGTGGGGTAGCTACCGGCGGTCCCCTGAGGCGTCGGCGTTGGCCATGAACGCCTGCCCCAAGGTGGAGGCCAGATGGCGGATCGGCAGGGCTGTCGGCGACGGTGTGCGGGCTGCCGTCAAGGGCGAGGTAGGAATCGGGTCGGCGGGCCCACACGTACAGATCGAAGCCCTTTGTCGGCGATCGCCCGCGCCATCGGTGCGCCTTGGTCGCCGAGGCCGATGAAACCGACGGTCATCGCCTCAGCAGACCGTTGGCAACGTCCCACAGGCGAGCGGCGTTGTCGGCGTCGACGGCCCACGCGGCGACACCCTTGCCGAACATCTCTGGCGGGGCGGTCAGGGTCGGGGACTCGTTGCAGTCCTCGAAGTAGCGGCCGCCGACGCCGTCGAGCAGCGGGGAAGCGGCGAGCAGGACCGAGGTGGCCGCGCCCTGTGGCGGGGTCTTGCGCAGGTGTTCGGGTGTGCGCAGGCCGCCGGTGTGCTTTTGCAGGCCGGTAGCGATCGCACCGGGGTTGAGCGAGTTGGCGACGATGCCCTCGGCGTTCCACCGGCGAGTGGCCTCGACGGCGAGCAGGACGTCGCCGGTCTTCGACTGGCCGTAGGCGGTCCAGGGGTTGTAGTCGCGGTGGACATAGTCGATGTCGTCGTAGGTGATGTCGGACATGAAGTGGGCGTTGGAGGAGACCGACACGATCCGTGCCTCGCCGGCGGCCGCCAGGACGTCGTGCAGGCCGACGGTCAGCGCGAAGTGGCCGAGGTAGTTGGTGCCGAACTGCAGTTCGTGGCCCTGAGCGGTGAGCCGCCGGTCGGGTACGGCCATGACGCCGGCGTTGTTGACGAGGATGTGCAGCGGGCCCTGCCAGGCGCGGGTGAAGGCGTCGACCGAGTCGAGGTCGGCCAGGTCGAGGGGGACAACCCGAATGTTGCCCGGCGTGCTCTCGGCGACCTGAAGGCCCGCCTTCACGTCGCGGGTCGCGATGGTGACCTCGGCGCCGGCCGTGGCCAGGGCGCGGGTCGTCTCGCGCCCGATGCCGGTGGCGCCGCCGGTCACGATGGCGCGTTTGCCGGTGAGGTCGACCCCGGCGAGAACCTCGTCGGCGGTGCTCTCGAACCCGAATGGGGTGGTAATCAGATTGGACATGTCGAGGACGGTACGGCCGTGCGGGCGGACATACCTGGGGTTGTCGTTCATAGGAACGTGGCGCGCAGTTTCGCCAGTTTCGACTCCGACTCGCTGCCGGAGCGGGCGTGATGGATGACGAGGAACTGGGCGTCGGTGCCGGTGATGTGCAGCCGCTCGTACATCAGCTCGAGGTCACCCACGGCCGGGTGGTGCAGGGTCCGAACGCCGGCGGCGGTCTCCCTCACGTCCTGCCGGTCCCAGATGGCACGGAAGTCGTCGTCGGTGGTGCGCAGCTCCTCCACCAGATCCTTGAGCTGCTCGGAGCCGGCGTCCGCGCCGAGGACGAGTCGGGCGTTGGCGACGACCTCGGCGACCACCGTGGACCACTGGTCGTACATTGCACGGACCGTGGGGTCGGTGAACGCCACCCGCAGCAGGTTGGCCCCTTCGGGCTGGCCCGGGAACAGCGCCTTGGCGAGCGGGTTGGCGGCCAGGACGTCCAGGTATTTGCCGTGGGCGAAGGCGGGCACCTCGTGCAGCCCCTGGATCAACAGGCGGATGCCCTCCGGCAGTTGCTCGCGATCGTCGGAGGCGGGGGTGGTCCGGGGCTGGTCGGCGAGCTTGCGCAGGTAGCTCGCGCCGTCCTCGTCCAGTTGCAGGGCACGGGCGAGCGCATCGACCACCTGCGGGGACGGGCTGTCGTTGCGGCCCTGCTCCAGACGCACGTAGTAATCGGGGCTGATCGAGGCCAGCTTCGCCACCTCCTCGCGGCGCAACCCGCGGACGCGCCGCAGCTTGCCGTCGCGTTCGACGGGACGTAGGACAGCGCGCCGCGCGCGGAGGAAGTCACCCAGGGGCGTCGGCTCTGGCACGGGAACAAATCTACCTATGACCGAGCCCTTTCGTACGGACACGCCGACCCAGCCCAGGCGGGTCGGTCGTCGTGGCGAGGCTCATCTGCGAGGTTTCGGCCAGCACGCCGGGTTGCGGTGCCGCCGGGGCGTTCGCGTTGATGGCGATGCCGCAACCCTGCTTCTGCGCCTGGGCGGCCGTTGGTGTCGAGGTAACGAGCGTTGGGTGCCCGGTCACCGGCGATGACGCTGGGGGACTCCTCGCCGCTGTCGGCAGCCAGAGGGGCCGCCGCGGTAGTTGAGGGCGAGCTGGCGTTCGTGGTGTTTGCGAGTGACATCCCCGGTGAAGGCGTAAGCCACGAAGCTCCGCCCGGACGTTACCGCTCTGCAGGCAGGTGCAGGTGCTGTAGGTCGTCTGGGACTGGTAGATCTAACCGGTATACCAGCAGTCGCCGGGGTCGAGGATCCCGTGTACGCGCCCGTCGACGACGACGGTGACCTGACCAGATCGCGGGAGCACCTGCACACCCACGGGCTCGTCCGGGGCGGTGACCATGCTGCGGTTGAACGCCATGTGCGGGGCGACCGGGGTGAACACGAGGGCGTCGAGGCGCGGCGAGAGGACCGGTCCGCCTGCGGCGAAGGAGTACGCGGTGGAGCCGGTCGGCGAGGCGACCATGACGCCGTCGGCGGAGTAGGTGGCGAACAGCCGCCCAGACAGGTACACCGCCACGCTGGTCTGGCGGTCTCGGCCGAGCTTTTCGAACACGACGTCGTTGAGGGCGCTCAGGCCCAACGGGACACCCCAACCCACCTCGTCGGGCGCGCCCGGCCGGGGAAGGGGCGGGACGGGATCGGGACCGCGGCCATAGCGCAGCAGGGTCCGCAGCTCCGGTGGGACCTGTAGCGGTCGCGACGCCCGGAGGGTGAGCAGCATGCGTTCCTGGGTGGGTGCGCGGCCGGTGAGGGCGGCGCCGAGCACCCTCGGCAGGTCCGTCGCGGCGAACGGGGTGAGGAACCCGACCCGGCCGGCCTTCACGCCGAGAACGGGCGCGTCAGCCTCGACGGCGACGGCCAATCCGCGTAGGAGGGTTCCGTCGCCGCCGATAGTGACGACGAGCTGCGGGGGCTGCGCCATGCCGGCCAGCACGTCGGCGGGGCTCTGCTCGTCCTGCCAGACATCCAGGGCCTGGGACGCGGCACCGTGCTCGGCGCAGATCCGCGACACCATCTCCGCCGTCTCGGCGGCCTGCGGTCTGGTCGGGTGTACGACGACGCCAACGAGCATCCGACTCTGCACGTCCTCTCGGCTATCGGCGTCATCTGACGTGACCACTGCGGAAATACTCTACGTACAACATCCACGGCAAGGCGTGAGGTATCCCGTGTTTACCGGAGCTGGTCAGATCAGCGAGACGATGGCTGCACCGCTGCGCCACCGTGATCGCGCCGGTCGTTCGCCGAGCCGGCCGTTGTCGACGTACTTGTTCATGATCGGCAGGTACGAGCCCCAGATCGAGCCGTAGACCACGCTGCCGACGGTGACGTAGGCCGTTTCCGGCCGCACGGTCAGGCCGAAAGCCGATGGCATCCGGGCCAGCACGCCGCCGACGGTCGGGCAAGGCGTGAACCGACGTCAACGCAACGGAGCCATCACGATTCCCTGTGCTGTGGACCGAACTGCCATACCTTGACCTCCATCTGACGAGTGGTATGGAAGATTCGGGATCTGTCTTTCACTTCTGCTATTGAGTAATCTCATTTCCAATCGGGCATCATCGATTCCTCGTCGTGGGCGAGTGGACGAACGGGTGCCGATCGGAGGGAGGGGAGAATGTATCTCCCGAAAAGATCAATTGTGGTGGGCGCCGTCGCGATGCTGGCACTCACCGCCGCCACGCCAGCCGTGGCGGCGGAACCGGAGGGCAACATCCGTAGTGCCGGCGGTGCCACGGCTGTCAGCGACAGCTACATCGTGGTGTTCAAGGAGAGCGCGGTGGGTCGGGCGCAGGTCGGCGCCACGGCCAGCCGGCTGGCTGGCCAGCACGGCGGAGCGGTCGCTCGGACCTACTCCACGGCACTACGCGGCTTCGAGATCACGGCCGGTGCCAAGGCGGCGGCCCGGATTGCCGCGCACCCCGACGTCGCGTACGTCGAGCAGAACCACACGGTCCGCATCTCCGGGACGCAGTCGAACCCCCCGTCCTGGGGCCTGGACCGCGTCGACCAGCGGAACCTGCCGCTGGACAGCTCGTACACCTATCCGAACACCGCGACAAACGTGCACGCGTACATCATCGACACGGGCATCCGGTTCTCCCACAACGACTTCGGTGGCCGGGCAACCTCCGGCTACGACGCGGTCGACGGCGGCTCCGCCGACGACTGCAACGGGCACGGCACGCACGTGGCCGGCACCGTCGGCGGCTCCTCCTACGGCCTGGCCAAGGGCGCGCAGTTGGTCGGCGTACGGGTGCTGAACTGCTCCGGCAGCGGCACCAACGCCGGTGTGATCGGCGGCGTCGACTGGGTCACCGCGAACGCGATCAAGCCGGCGGTGGCGAACATGAGCCTCGGCGGCGGTGCGAACAGCTCGCTCGACACGGCGGTCCGCAACTCGATCGCCTCGGGGGTGACCTACGGCCTGGCGGCCGGCAACGACAACGGCGCGAACGCCTGCAACACCTCGCCGGCCCGGACGACAGAGGCGATCACGGTTGGCTCGACCACCAGCACCGATGCCCGGTCGTCCTTCTCCAATATCGGCACCTGCCTGGACCTCTTCGCGCCCGGCTCGTCGATCACCTCGGCCTGGTACAACAGCGACACCGCGACCAACACGATCAGCGGCACGTCGATGGCCACCCCACACGTGGTCGGTGCCGCTGCCCTGGTCGCCTCCGCCAACCCCACCTGGACCCCGGCGCAGGTCCGGGACTACCTGGTGAACAACGCGACAAACAACGTGGTGACAAACCCCGGCACCAACTCCCCGAACAAGCTGCTCTACGTGGTCAACGACGGCACTCCACCCGCAAACGACTTCTCCGTCGGGGTGTCGCCGACGGCCGGCTCGACCGCGCCGGGCGGCTCGGTCAGCGCCACCGTGAGTACCGCGACCACCAGCGGCTCGGCGCAGTCGGTGAGCCTGTCGGCGAGCGGGCTGCCGAGTGGCGCCACCGCCTCGTTCAGTCCCGCCACGGTGACCTCGGGAGGTTCGTCCGCGCTCACCATCGCCACCTCGGCGAGCACTCCTTCCGGCACCTACAGCGTCAGTGTCACAGGTTCCGGTACCGCGGGTACGCGCAGCGCCACGTACTCGTTGACGGTGACCGGCTCGGGTGGCGGCGGCTGCTCGGGCACCAACGGCACCGATGTGGTGATACCCGACAGCAACACGGCGGTGACCAGCGGCATTGTCATCACCGGCTGCGACCGTAACGCCTCCTCGGCGTCCACGGTAGCGGTCAATATCGTGCACACCTTCCGCGGTGACCTGATCATCGATCTGGTGGCACCGGACGGTACGGCCTACCGGCTGAAGAACCAGAGCTTCTTCGACGGTGCCGACAACGTCAACACCACCTATACCGCGAATCTCTCCACCGAGCCGGCGAACGGCACCTGGCTGCTTCGGGTGCGAGACGTCTTCTCCGGTGACACCGGCTACGTCAACGCCTGGACCCTCACGCTCTGAGACGTGCCGAAGGGCCCTTTCCGCTCCGATTTCCGGTAGCGGGAAGGGCCCTTCCGTAGGTCAGTTGGTGTCGACGATCATTCCGGCAGCGATGGTGCGGTTGGTGGTTTCGTCGATCAGGATGAAACCACCGGTGGTGCGGTTACGCCGGTATTCGTCAGCGAGGAGCGGGACGGTCGTACGCATGCGAACGCGGCCGATTTCGTTGAGTCCGAGTTCGGTGGCAGCCTCGTCACGATGCAGCGAGTTCACCTCGAGTCGGTAGTGCAGTTCGCGGATCACTGCCCGGGCGGAACGGGTGGTGTGCTTGATGGCGTACGTCGCGCCGGGACGGAGCGGATTGCTCTCGTCCATCCAGCAGATCATCGCCTCGATGTCCTGCGCGACCGCCGGGCCATTGTTCGGCCGGCAGATCAGGTCGCCCCGGGAAATGTCGATCTCGTCGGTCAACCGGACCGTGACTGACATCGGCGGATACGCCTCGGTGACCGGTCCGTCCGCGGTCTCGATCCCCGCGATCCGGGAGGTGAACCCGGAGGGAAGGACCAGAACCTCGTCCCCCGGCTTCAGCACACCCGAAGCGACCTGGCCGGCGTAACCCCGGTAGTCGGTCATCGTGGTCGACTGCGGGCGGATCACGTACTGCACCGGGAACCGGACGTCGACCAGGTTCCGGTCGGAGGCGATGTGCACCCGTTCCAGGTGGTGCAGCAGCGACGGGCCCTCGTACCAGGGGGTGTGCTCCGAGCGGGTCACGATGTTGTCGCCGTGCAACGCCGAGACCGGGACGACGGCGAGGTCCGGAACCTCCAACTTCGCCGCGAATGCGGTGAACTCGTCCGAGATCCGCTCGAACACCTCCTGCGACCAGTCGACCAGGTCCATCTTGTTCACACACAACACCAGGTGCGGCACCCGCAGCAACGAACACAGGAACGCGTGCCGGCGGGACTGCTCCACCAAACCCTTGCGGGCGTCGACGAGGATCAACGCCAGGTCGGCGGTGGAGGCGCCGGTGACCATGTTGCGGGTGTACTGGATGTGCCCCGGCGTGTCGGCGATGATGAACTTCCGCCGGGGTGTGGCGAAATACCGGTACGCCACGTCGATCGTGATGCCCTGCTCCCGCTCCGCACGCAGGCCATCGGTCAGCAACGCCAGATTCGTGTATTCGTCGCCCTTGGCCGCGCTGACCGCCTCCACCGCCGCCAACTGGTCGGTGAACAACGACTTCGTGTCGTAGAGCAACCGGCCGATGAGCGTCGACTTACCGTCGTCGACGCTGCCCGCCGTCGCGAACCGCAACAGGTCCATCGCCCGGTCCTCGGGCGCCGCGCCCTCGGCCACCGGCACCACTGTCGCGCCCATCAGAAGTAGCCTTCCCGCTTGCGGTCTTCCATCGCGGCCTCACTCACCCGGTCATCACCCCGGGTCGCCCCACGCTCGGTGATCCGGGTCGCCGCGACCTCCTCGATCACCAGGTCCACCGTGTCCGCCTCGGACAGCACCGCCGCCGTGCACGAGGCGTCGCCGACGGTCCGGTACCGCACCCGCGCCTTGAACGGCTCCTCCGACCCTCGGGGCGTGATGAACTCGTTCACCGCGTAGAGCATCCCGTCGCGTTCGATCACCGTACGTTCGTGGGCGTAGTAGATCGACGGCAACGCCAGCCGCTCCTGGGCGATGTAGTGCCAGACGTCCAGCTCGGTCCAGTTCGACATCGGGAACACCCGGATCGACTCGCCCGGATGGTGCCGACCGTTGTACAACGACCACAGCTCCGGCCGCTGGTTCTTCGGATCCCACTGACCGAAGTCGTCCCGGAAGCTGAACATCCGCTCCTTGGCCCGGGCCTTCTCCTCGTCCCGCCGCGCCCCGCCGAACAACGCGTCGAACCGGTGCTTCTCCACCGCCGCCAACAACACGGGGGTCTGGATCCGGTTCCGCGTCCCGTCGGCGGATTCGCGGACCAGACCCGCCTCCAACGCCTCGGGCACGCTCGCGACCACCAACTGCAGTCCGAGTTCGGCCACCTGCTGGTCTCGGTAGTCCAACACCTCGTCGAAGTTGTGCCCGGTGTCGACGTGCATCACCGGGAACGGGATCCGGGCTGGCGCGAACGCCTTCTGGGCCAACCGGAGCATCACGATCGAATCCTTGCCACCGGAGAAGAGCAGGACCGGGCGCTCCAACTCGGCCACCACCTCGCGCATGACGAAGATGCTCTCTGCCTCGATCGCGTCCAGGTGCGACACCCGGTACGCCGCCGCGGGCGTCGTGTCGATTGTTGTCATCGCGTGTCAGCCGGCTGCCGTGGCCGGTGCCGGCCCGAGGGTCAGGTGTCGCCGCAGCGCGGCGAGGAGTGGCGCGGCCAGTTCCGGCCGGCAGACCACCAGGTCCGGCAGCCGGGGATCCGCCTCGTTGTAGCTCAACGCAGATCCGTCGATTCGGGAAGCGTGCAATCCGGTGGCCGTCGCCACCGCCACCGGTGCCGCCGAATCCCACTCGTACTGACCGCCCGCGTGCACGTACGCGTCGACCGTACCGTCGATCACCGCGGCGATCTTCGCCCCGGCCGACCCCATCGGCACCAACTCGGCACCAACCTCGTCCGCCAACTCCGTCAAGAACGCCGGCGGCCGACTCCGACTCGCCGCCAACCGGATCGTCCGACCGCTGACCGCCGTCGGTCGGGGTGGGGGTGTCTCGGTGCCGAGGGTACGGAGCTGGGCCGGCAGGGCGATGGCGCCTGCGACGAGGCGGTGCTCCGTCGCCGCGTTCCGTTGCCAGAGTGCGACATGCACCGCCCAGTCCGTCCGGCCCGGCTCGGAGAACTCGCGGGTGCCGTCCAACGGGTCGATGATCCATACCCGGTTGGCGGCCAGCCGCTCCGGCGGGGGGCTGGCCGCATCAGTGGCCCATGCCTGCCGTGCGCCGTCGTCTTCCTCCGAGAGCACGGCGTCGGCGCTTCTGCACCGGGCCAGTTCATCGCGCAGCAGTTGGTGCGACGCCCGGTCACCCGCGCGCTTCAGCGCGGCCGGGTCGTCGTGACCGTGCTCCGCGCGGACGCGCAGCAGCAGCCGGCCGGCCCGCTCGGCCAGCCAGGCGGCGAACGCGCCATCCGACGCGGGGACTGCTGACCTGGGAGATTCCAGCACGTTCATCGACGAGCACCTCCGATAGACGCGTTGACCGTGCCGTTTACTGGACGGCACGCCGACTGAAGCTTCGTACGCTGGTGACCGTGACCATCGCGGCCATCCCGGTCAGGACCAGCAGACAGACCCAGGCCGGGATGTGCGCGACGCCGGGCAACATGGCACCGCGTACGCCCTCGGACACGTAGGTCATCGGGTTGAGGGCGGTGACCGTCTGGAACCACGGCATCGAGGAGAGTCGCGGCCAGGGGTAGTGGATGCAACCGGTCCAGATGATCGGGGTCACGACCAGTGAGAACGTGATGTTGATCCGTTGGATGGGCAGAATCATCGCCAGCGTCATGCCGATGCCGCCGCCGATCCATCCGCCGAGCAGGACCGTCAGCAGGACCATCGGTAACCGTCCGGGCTGCCACGGTGCCGAGCCGACCATCAGTGCGCCCAGCGGGTAGATGAGGGCCGCGGCGATGAGCCCGCGCAGCATCGCGACCACGAGCTTGCCGACCGCGACCAGGTTCGTCGACAGCGGGGCGAGTAGCCGGTCCTCGATCTCCCGGGTGAAGCCGAACTCCTTGACCAGTGGCAGCGCGACGCTCTGCAACGCCGTGGTGAGCGCGGCGAGGGCGATGATGCCGGGCAGAAACAGGTCGGCGAAGTTCCGGGCGACGATGCCCTGCCCGCCGAGCACCTTGACGAAGACGAAGAGCATGAACAGCGGGGTGAGCCCGACCTGGACCAGGATGACCCAGAGTTCCTTGCCGGTCACCAGCAGGTCCCTGCGCAGGATGGCCAGGAAGACCCGGTGGGCGCTGGGTCTCGTGGGCGCGGCCGTGGTGCTCGTTGCCGCAACCGGCGGGGCGTCGAGGTCGGTCACCGTGGGTCCCTTCCGGTCAGTCCGATGAAGACGTCTTCGAGGCTCGGCTCGGCGATGTGGACGTCGGTGAGGGTCGCCAACCGTGTGGTCAGGACGGTGAGTGCTGGCCCGAGCACGGTGGCGGGGTCGGCGGCGAGGTGCAGCCGGATCCGGACGCGCTCGCGCCCGCCCGGGTCGGGGGCGAGCGTGGCGACCGCCCGCTCCCGGGCCAGCGCGGCCAATGCCGCGGGCGCGCCCGCGCCGAGCCCCGAGCCGCCACCGAGGCCACCACCGAGGCCACCACCGAGGCCGAGGCCGGAACGGAGTTTGGCGGCCCCGGCGCCGGGCGGCGGCGCGGCGGCGAGCCGTTCACCCTTGCGTACGCCGGGGACCTCGGAGAGCGCAACCAGCAGCGCGTCCGGCGCGTCCAGCGCGCCCGGGGTGACCGTCAGGTCGAGGATCGATCGTCCGGCGAGGCCCCTGACCAGGTTGCCCGGCGTGTCCAGGGTGAGCAGCCGACCGCGGTCGACGATGCCGACCCGGTCGACCAGCGCGGCGGCCGCGTTCATTTGGTGAGTGGTCAGGACGACAGTCACACCGCGTCCACGCATCTCGCGGATCCGGCTCCAGATCAGCCGGCGGGACTGCGGGTCGAGGCCGTTGGTGGGCTCGTCGAGGAAGAGCACCGCCGGTTCGTGGATCAGCGCACGGGCGATCATCAGCCGTTGCACCATGCCGCCCGAGTACGCCTCGATCCGCTTGTCGGCCCGATCCGTCAGGCCGAAACGGTCCAGCAGCGCATCGGCCCGGGCGTTTCGTACGGTGCGGCCGACGCCGTGGTACGCGGCGTGGTACAGCAGATTCTGTCGTGGCGTCAGCGACCGGTCCAGGTTGTTGTGCTGGGGTACGACGGCCAACTGGGCACGGGCCGCGACCGGGTCACCGACCACGTCGAGCCCGCCGACCAGCGCCCGGCCCGCGGACGCCCGCAGCCGGGTGGTGAGGATGCCGATGGTGGTCGACTTGCCGGCACCATTCGGTCCCAGGAGCCCGAAGACCTCGCCGGGGGCCACTGTGAAGGACAGCCCGTCCACGGCTGCGGTCGTGCTCCCGGGATAGCGCTTGACGAGGTCGGTGACCTCGACCGCGGGCGGGCTGGCACCACTACTGGCCATCTGCTGCTTCCTCTCCTGAGCTGTCGGACGGATGGGCGCCGGTGCGGTTCAGCCGCCGGTTCGGGGGTGTGCGTCGAAGAAGCGCCAGATGGTCTCGGTCGCGTTCGGCGCGGTCGCGGGTGGATCCAGGCTGAGACGGCGTTGCGCCGCCGGTGCGGGGCCGCTGGCGCCTGGCCACTGGTGGCCGGCGTGGTCAACGGTGACCAACTCGACCGCCCGCCCCCCGGGACAGGTGGCGACCGAGGTGCTGACCGGGCCCGAGGCGGTCGTCGCCGGCGCGCCGCATCCGTCGATCGTCCGCCACTGGCCGAGCAGGTCGGGGATGGGCGGACCGTCGATCTTGACCGGATTGCGTCCGGTCCCGTCGTTGTCCCGCTTGCCCGGGCCACCGTCGAACGGCACTGTCTGGTCCGCCCTTCCGTGAATGTGGATCACGGAGATCGGCGTCGGGGACGGGCACGTGCCGAGTTGGGTCGCCGCCACCGGCCCGATCGCGGCGAACAGCGTCGTGTCGCACGCCAGGCGGTATGCGAGCATCCCGCCGTTGGAGATCCCGGTGGCGTAGATCCGGGTGCGGTCCACCGGAAGCTGGTCGGCCACGGTGGCCACCAGTTGCTGGATGAAGGCCACGTCGTTCACGCCGTCGCGGGCCGGTGGGCCGCAGCAGTCCGGGCTCACCGCCCAGGAACGGCTCAACCCGTCCGGATACGCGACGACGAAGCCCGCCCGGTCGGCCTGGGCGTTCCAGCCGTAAGCGGTCTCCGCCTGGCTGCCGGTGCCGAGCGCGCCGTGCAGCATGACCACGAGCGGCGCCGGGGTCGACCGGGCGAGGTCCGGCGGCAGGTAGAGGCGGAAGCCGCGCTCCTGCCCGTCGACCACGAGGGTGTGCGTCGAGGTGCCGCTCGGCATGGTGGACACCGGTCCGACGTCGTGCGGCTTCGGATCGTCCCGGAACATCCCGCAACCGGCCAGCAGGGTGAGCGCTCCGACGAGCGGCAGGACCGCGAGCAGGTGTCGCCACCGGCCATACCGAGCCGAACGACCAGTCCAAGATCTACTAATTTCCATCATATTCGCACCATGGCATAGGGATGTTCGGGATTTGTAAGGATCCGTACTGGATGGTGTATATGTGCAGGTTTGGCTCCGCCCGTGGCTGCCCACGACGCGACGGACGGAGCCAACCGGCTAACAGTGCTTCACGCTGAGCTGGATCAGCTCCCAGCCGCCCTCGGGAACGTCGTCGTCGGGGTCCGTACGCAGGTTCATCGGATTGGCCATGCCCAGGTAGAGGGTCGACCCGTCGGCGATCATGTTGCGGATCCCGTAGTTCAGGTAGTTGCCGAGCCCGCTGTTGTCCACCACCGTGGCCGGCTTGCTGGTCGAGTCGAACACGAACAGGTCCCCGCCGTAGACCGGCGCCGGCGGGGGGTCGTCGGCCAACACGGAGGCGTCGCCGAACTCCGCTGCGGCTGGGCCGGTGACACCCAACAGCCCGGCGGTGTCCTGGCCCAGGTCCTTGGAGATGTAGCTCCAGTCCATGGTGCCCACGTAGAGTTTCCCGCCCGCCACCGCCATCTTCCAGGTGTAGTTGTTGTAGGGGTTGCCCATTCCGGACGGGCCGTACAGCGGGGTGTAGCCGGTCGAGGCGGCGGCCCAGAGGCCCGTGCCGCCGTTGCCCGCCGGGTCGTAGGTGGGCAACTGGGGTGCGCCGTACAGCAGGTCCACCCGCTGGTGCGGGCCGCCGAAGCTCTTACCTCGGAAGATGCTGATGGCCCGCTGCGTGCTGCGTACCGTCGCGCGCAGCGCGGCCTCGTCCGCCGGTGGGTAGGTCGCGATGTGCACGGTGGTCGCCTTCATCGGCACGTGCATCGTGCCCCAGTAGAGATAGCCGTTGAAGGAGGCGAGCCCACCCAGGGCGTAGGTGCGGGCCACGACCGGGTCGGGCTCGTACCCGTCGACCGACCAGACCTGGGTCCAGCTGTCGGCGTCAGCCGGCGTGAGGCCGCGTTCCCCCTGCGACAGCTTCGGGCTCATCCACACCCCGGCGACCCCGGACAGCGGCTCGTCGGTCGTGCCGGGCACGGCGGCAGCCAGGGCGTCGTCACCGGAACCAGTCCAGGTCGTCACGAAGATCCGCCCGTCGTGCACGGTGAGGTCCGCCGCCTGGGCCGGCAGGTTCGCGACCTCGACGAAACTGAACGGGTTGCTCCGGGAGCCGGTCCAGCGCAGCACGTGTCCCCGGTTGCCGCCGTTCGCGCCCACCCCGACGCCCGCGTAGAGCGCGCCGTCGGCCACCACGAAGTGGCGGATGTTGCCGTACGCCGGCAGGTTGATCGAGCCGAGGAAAGCGCCGGTGCCGGTGTCGAAGGCAAACAGGTTGATGCTCTCGCCCAGGGCGGGCCCACCCAGGAACGCCACCCCCTGATGGGTGCCGGCGGCCCGGATTCCGGCGGTAGTGCTCAGCCGGTTGGCGTCGGTGGTGGAGGCGTTCTTCACCGCGTCGGTCTTCTCCGTCAGCCGCCGCGAACGTTTGTCGTACGTGTACAGCCGAGGCGGGCGATGGTCGCCAAGAGTGGCGGGCAGGGTCGGGTTGCGTTTCGCGATCTGGCTCTCGCCGTACTCGCACACCCAGTCGTCGTTCAGGTTCGGTGTCGTGTTGCGCAGGTTGCGCCCGCTGGTCATGCAGTTGACGTTCGCTCCGGTGCCGAACCACAGGCTCTGCTCGGTCTGGGTCATGCCCCACAGATAGGACTGGTTCACCTTCGACTGGCCGGTAGCGCACGGAGGACCGGGTGGATAGGCCACACCGACACCGGCGAAGCACTCGTCCGGGGTGCCCTTCCCGATTAGCTTCCGCTCGTACCTCGGCTGATGTCCGGCCGCGGCTGGCGCATCCGTCCCGATCGCTGCGGCAGCGGCCGACGCCGGTGCCGCGAGCACGTACAGCAGTCCCAGTACGGTGGCCGCGGCGAGCGGTCGCCGGCCCGACATCCGGAATGTCTTCACAAATGGTTCCTCTCGTTCGACGGAGTCATGACGATCGGTGGGGCACGATCGCGGGTCAGGCCGCGGCGACCTCGCGGGACCGAGCGGGACCGGCCACCCGTCCGGCGACCCGCCGTGCCCAGTCCGCCCCGTCCTCGAACTCCAGGAACCGGGCCAGCAGGCCGAGCTGCCCGACCGGGTCGGCGACCAGGTCCTCGTAGCTCATCCGGTGCAGATGTCGCGGAGGCAGGTCGGTGAGCGCCTGCTCGGCCTGGCTGGTCAGAAACGCGCTCAGACCGAGATAGCGGCGCAGGTCCTGGCCCCGATCTCGGAGCAGGTCGGCGGTGAGCCGGTCCGGCAGGTACCGTTCCAGATCCGCGGGCACCGACTGGCCGGGCTCGATCCGGAACGGATCCAGCCCACACCGGCCGAGAAACTCCACCCGAAGCTGGATCAGCTGGAACGACGAGTGCCGGCTCATCGAGCGGGCGGTCGCCTCCCGGTCGCGAGTCAGGTACACCACCTTTGCCTCGGGAAATGCCCGCAACAGGTACGGAGCGACGTGGCTCGACCCGCCGGACCGCTCGACCCAGCGCCGCTTGCCGGTCACCACCGCGAGCAGGTCGAGGAACATCCGGTGGTGATCGCCGACCGACTGCGTCGGGAAGTCCGGCACCCGCTCGGCGAGCTGGTCGAAGAGGCGGTCCGGGTCGGTGGTCAGCTTCGACAGGGTGATGGCGAGGATCCGCGGCAGCTCGGTCATCCGGTCCGCCCACCGGCCGGTCAGCGGATAGCGCACCTCCTTCGGTGGCAACCCGATCCGGAAGAGGGTGGCGAGTTCCGCTTTGGGGCTGCTCAGCACCGCCCAGTACGCGGCCCCGGTAAGCACCTCGGAACTGCGCGCCCAGGGCGCGACGGACATGAAGAACTCCTGCGCCGAGAGAGTCTCGGGCTGCTCCGCGATCAGGTCCGAGAGCAGCGTCGAGCCGCACCGGCCGTTGCTGATGATGATCGACCTGCCGGGGACCGGGGTGTCCATCCGAGGACCTCCTGCACGTTGGGTTGTCACGGGGCGGTGGCCACCGGGGCCACCTCGACGGAGCACTCCTCGCGGAGCCAGGCCAGGACCAGCCGGCGGACCGCCTCCGGCCGGTCGACCAGGACTGTGTGTTTCTCGCCGGGTAGGACCACGGTCCGCGTCTGCGGTAGCAGCCGGACCACGGCCGGTGCCAGTTCGACGACAGCCGAGTTCGCGCCGTAGAGGCAGAGCACCGGTACGCCGATCGCGCTGATCTGCGCGGAACTGGGCAGGGCGCTGGCCGGTAGGTCCCGGGCCAGCGTGGTCGCCACGAGCATCTCGCCGGTGTCCCGGGCCCGGCGGGCCACCCGTGCCCCCCGACCGGCGCTGATCTTCGCCAGCGCCTCCGGCCGGGGCAGGAGGTCGGCGGCCCGGTCCAGCCGGCGCGCGACCCGGGCCATCCACGCCGGGGTCGGCGGCGAGGACTCGATCGCCGCGACGGAGGCGACCCGGTCCGGGTGGCGGGCCGCGTACGCAAACGCGATCGTCCCGCCGAACGAGTTGCCGAGCAGGTGCACCGGAGCGGTGACGTCGAGTGTGGTCAGCATTGCCGACAGGTCGTCGACGAAGTCGTCGAGGGTGTAGCCGGTGGGCGGGCGCTCACTGTGGCCGTGCCCCCGCAGGTCGTACATCAGCACCCGTAGCCCGGCGTCGGCGAAGGGCTTGGCCAGTGTGAAATACCAGCTCGCGAGGCTGTCGGAGGCCATCCCGTGGATCATCACGAGGGTGGCCGGTCCAACACCCCGGCCAGCGCCGACCTCGCCCGGCCCTCCGGCCGGTGGTTCGAGGTGTTCGACGTGCACGTCGATCCCGTTGGCCCGGATCATCGTCACGAGCGGACCGCCTCGACCGCGATGGGGCTGGCGTCGGCCGGCGTGTCCCGGGGGGACTCGGCCACGTCGAGGGAGTGTGCGATGTGCTCGACCAGTTGCCCGACCCGCAGCTCGCCCACGGTCTCCAGATCCAGTTTGGCGACGAAGTGCGCGAAGTTGACGGTGTTGCCGTAACGGGCCTGCAGCCGACCGGCGAGGGAGACGACGTCGATGCTCTCCATGCCGAGGTCGTCGCGGAAGGTGGTGTCCATGGTGATTGGTGCATCGGCGGCGAAGTCCCCGAGCACCGCTTGGACGATCTGAGCAAGCTCGGTGAGGATGTCGGCGTGCGAGGCGGCCATGGGTTGTACTCCTTCGAATGGTCGGGAGTGGATGCCGGTCACGGCTGATCGGCCCCGGTCTGCGGGCCCCAGGTCCAGGCGACGACATATCGTCGGGGCGGTAGGTCTTCGGGGTTTCCGATCTCGCGGTGCTCCACCGGGTAGCTCCGGTCCCCGACGAGGACGGTAAGCACCGTGGCGGTGGCGCTCTTCACGACGAACCGGCGCGGGCGCCCGTCGAGTCCGGTCCCCTCCGCCTTGCCGACGGCCTCCTTGGCGGTCCAGAACCGGGTGAACCACTGCCGCCGGTCTTCGGCGTTGCCGGCGAGCGAGTCCAGCAGGGCGATCTCCCCGTCGGTCAGGGCGATACCCAGGGTGCTCTCCGGATGGTCGGTGATCTCGGCGACGTCGATGCCGACGCCAGGTGCGTCGGGTGGCGACGCCGGACCACGGGGTTTCGCGATCGCGACGCCGATCTCCGCGCAGTGCGCCAGCGAGACGTCGCAGTCGCGCAGGTCACGCCCCGGACGCCCGGACACTCGGGGTCGACCGTCCGGATCGTTGCCGACCGTCAGCTCGATGGGGTAGATGTCGCTGTGCCCGTCCTCCCACAACCGGAACCGGACGGCGTCCTTCACCGCGATCCGGCCCAACAGCCACTGTTTGCGGGATCTGGCGGGCTGCCGTTCGTAGTCCTGGTACGCGGCCGAGCCCAAAATGCCGCGGGCGGCCATGCCCTGGGTGACCAGGTCCGTCCAGCAGTCGAAGGCCATCGTCCAGCCCTCGGGCTGGATCAGCGACATCGGATGCCGCTCGGGGAACCGTTCCGCTGGCCGCGCCTGCGGATGGCTGTCGAAGCGCCGGTCCACCGCGCCCTCGATCTGTGCCCACACCCGGTCGTCGACCACCAGTTGGGTGTCCGCGACGAGTTGGGCGTCGTCGATCGAGCGCACCCGGGCGACACACTCGAAGGCCGTACCGGGTGCCGGCGGGGGACCGAAGTAGCGGATGTGGCCCAGGCCCACGGGCAACGCAACGGTACGAAACGGCTGTGTGGTGATGAGCCAGTTGCCGATCAGCTGTAGTGCGTTGTCCAGCAGCGCGCCCGGCGGCACGGGTGCGGTGACCACACCCCGTACGTGCATGTCACCGAGGGCGTGTACGGCGGTGACGCCCTGGAACTGGGGGCCGTGGAACATCAGCCGCTCGGCGTACATCTCCTCGGCGCTGATCCGTGGCGGCCGCTCGGTCGCGGGATCGTGCCGCCACACCTCGGGCGGGTCCACCGGATAGTCCGCGGCGAGTTCCACAGTCGACCGTGCGTACGGGCCGAAGGTGACCGAGACCAGGCCGTCACCTGTCGGCCTCACCGCGATCTCGACGTCCTGACCCGGCTCGGCGATCAGCCAACGATTGAACCGAGCGTCGCGTACGGCCACCGCCCGCATGCCCGGCATGGCCTGCTCCGCCGCGTCGACCATGTGCTGCACCAGAGTGGTAGCCGGCACCACCGGCCACCGGTCCTCCACGTTCGGCCAGTCCGGTGGCTGGACGAAGAAACAGTGATCTCTCAGGTACGGCATGCTCTCGACGGAGACCCGCAACGTGAACCGCCGAACCGTACCCGGGTCGCCGTTGCCCGCGCTGCCGCTGGCCGCCTTGCCGGTGTCGACCCCGATGGCCGGACCGATCCCGTTGCCGGCGTTGCCGATGCCACGGCCGCCGGGGGCGGCGGTTCGGGAGGATCCGGCAGGCTGGGCGACCGGGGGTTGTCCGACACCCGGGCGCGGCACCACCGGCGGCGCCGGTCGGGCGGCGGCGTCCAAGACGTTCACCGCGTCCCGAGCCGTGTCCTGCAACAGCGCGGCGAGTTCGGCCGCCGCGCTGGACCGTCCGGTCAACCTGTGCAGGGCGGCAAGCGCCGCCGCCGGGTTGGTGCCGGTACCCGCCGGCTCCGGCTGGCGTCCCGCCCCGAGCGTGGCCGACGCGCCGATCGGAACGACCGTGCCGTACTCCGGCGGACCGGCGGTCGGGTGGCTCGGCCGGGTGCCGTCCACTGATACGCCGAGCAGACCGGCGGCGCCCGCCCCGAGCCGGACCAGCGGCCCACCGAGGTCCAGCGGAATCGACGGACCACGGCGTACCGGTTGCGCTGGTGTCTTCGTCAACGGCGGGTCGAGCGCGGTCAGGTTCGGGCTGCCACCCTCCACCCAGATCGCGGTGGCGACCCGGCGGAGCTGGTTCAGCCCGCTGCGATGCTTCACGTTCACCGGCATCGCGAGATGATCACGCCCGCGCAGGTTGTCGCTGATCAGCGAGGCGAGCTGTCCCGCACCGACCTGGAGGAAGACCCGTACCCCGGCGTCGTACATCGCTGCCACGGTCTGACGGAACCAGACCGGCTCCATCATGTGCCTGACGAACAGGGCGTTGACCTGCGCCTCGTCAGCGGGGAACGGTGCCGCCAGGGTCGCCGACCAGACCGGTATCCGGGTCGGGTGTACCTCCCACCGCCGCAGCGCGGCGCCGATCGATTGTAGGCCGTCGACGAACACGGGAGTGTGGAAGGCCGACCGGAACGGCAGCTTCTGACACAGCACGTTCTCCGTACGCAGGGCCTCGACGAGTCGGTCCACCTGGGATTCGGGGCCGTTCACCACCGACTGCGCCGGAGCGTTGTCGTGGGAGAGCAGCACCCCCGGGAAGTCACCCAGCATCGGGGTGACCCGGTCCGCGCCAGCTCCCACGGCGGCGAAGACGTATCCGGAGACCTCGACCGAGTCGGCGTTGAACAGTTCCAGGAATTCGTCCATCGCCGCCGTGCTGATCTGTCCGCTGGTCGCCGCGGCGGTCCACTCGCCAATGCTGTGTCCGGCGACCGCGTCCGGTAGCACGCCGATGTGGCGCAGCGCCTCGTCGAGCAGTTTGCCCACCTCGATCAGCCCGGCGCCGTGCCGGCCCAGGTCTGCCGCGGACCACTGCCGGTCCGGCAGTCCGAGGTGCGCGGCGATATCCGCGGTACGTGGCGCGAACTCCGCCTCCAGGCCGGGGAAGACGAAGGCGAGGCGCCCGGCGCCGGCGGCCAGCAGCGGCGACGGGCTGAACCAGATGTCCCGTCCACCCCGCCACGCCTGTCCGCGGGCCACCGTCTTGCGGGCGACGGCCAGCAGCTTGTCGGTCGGGTCGACGATGCCGATTCGGCACGGCTCAGCCCCGGTCGCGGGCCTGTTGCTCCGGGCCCGTTCGACGCCGAGGGCCCGTACCTCATGGTCGTCGCGGGACAGCAGGCCGGCCAACCGGACCGGGTCCGGCGCGGCGAGCCAGAGCACCTGGTCCGGCTCGGTCACCGCAACCGTCGAACCGGCCACGGTCGAGGCCGCGCCTCCTCCGACATCCGCTCCATTCGCCGCCAACGGCTGCCCGCCGGTCGGCCGGTTCCGTACACCGGCGGGCTCGGGCGCCTGCTCGATGATGACGTGTGCGTTGATGCCGCCGAAGCCGAAGGCGTTCACCGCGGCGCGGCGCGGCCCGTCGCTCGTCCAGGGCTGGGCGGTCGCGATCGGGGCGAACCGGGTCGCCGCCATCTCCGGACGTGGATCGTCGCAGTGCAGCGTGGGCGGCAGGACTCCCCGGTACACCGCCATCGTGGCCTTGATCAGGCCGGCGATCCCGGCGGCTGGCATGGTGTGCCCGATCATCGACTTGACGGATCCGATCACCGGGCGCGGCCCGTCGCCCGAGTGCGGTCCGAAGACCTCGGCGACCGAGACCAGTTCCGCCGCATCGCCGGTCGGGGTACCGGTGCCGTGCGCCTCCAGCAACCCCACCGCGTCCGGCGCGGTCGGGTCCAGCCCCGCCGCCTCCCAGGCCCGCCGGATGGCCAGCACCTGTCCGGAGGAGGCCGGGTTGAACATGCTCGCCGAGCGGCCGTCGCTGGACATCCCGCTGCCCCGGATGACGGCGTACACCCGGTCGCCGTCCCGGACGGCGTCGGACCACCGCTTGAGTACGACCACACCGGTGCCCTCGCCGATCAGCAGGCCGTCGGATTCCCGGTGGAACGGCCGGCTCTCACCGCGCCTGGACAGCGCCCGCAACTGGTTGAACACCGACCAGAAGCTGATGTCGTGGACGTGGTGCACACCACCGGCCAGGACGGCGTCCAACCGCCCGCTGGTCAGCTCGGTGATCGCCTGGTCGACCGCGATCAGCGACGAGGCGCAGGCCGCGTCCAGGGTGTACGCCGGACCGCGCAGGTTGAGCCGGTTGGCCACCCGGGACGCGGCCAGGTTCGGCACCAAACCGATGGTCCCCTCCGGCTGGTACGGGCCGAGCCGCTCGTCGAACTTCTCGCGTACCAGGTCGAGCCGGCTCTGGTCCAGCTCCGGGATCAGTTCCCGCAGCACCTGGATGACCTGGCTCGACATCCGCACCCGTTGGGCGTAGCGGGCCTGAGCCGGACTGAGGATGCCGCCCCGCCCGAGGATCACACCCACCCGGTCGCCGCCGGGCAGCCGGTCTGCGCCGCCGGCGTCGTCGATCGCGGCGGCGGCCACGTTCAGGGCGATGAGCTGGTCCGGTTCGATCTCCGCCACCGAGGCGGGCATGATGCCGAACCGCAGCGGCTCGAAGGTCGCGAACTCGTCGACGAACCCACCTCGCCGGCAGTACATCCGATCCGGCCGGTGGGCCTGCTCCGGGTCGTAGAACTCCTCGTCCCACCGGTGCGGCGGCACGTCGGTGATCGCATCCACCCCGTCGATGAGATTGCGCCAGTAGCTCTCCAGGTTGCCGGCGGCGGGCATCACCGCCGCCATCCCGACGATCGCGACCGGGTCGCTCCGATCGGTGCTCGTGTTCATCTTCGACCTCTCGCTCCACCGTCGACGGGCGTACCGGGTGCACGGCGCGGGTGCCGCACGCGCTGATCGATCACCAGCCGGAGGCGGTGTAGACCACGGAGTTGATCTTCGGGTCGCCCCAGGCCAACTCGCCCAGCAGGCTGAAGGCACCCGCCTCGGGGTCGATCAGCTCGATGCCGCGGCGCGCGTACTCCCGACTCAGCTCGTCGGTGACCATCCCGCCGTGCCCGGCGCCAGGTGCCCACGGGCCCCAGTGCACGGTCAGGCAACGGTTGCCGGTGCTGGCCGCCCAGCGGGCGCCGATCGCGTCGATCGCGTCGTTCGCCGCGGCGTAGTCGCCCTGGCCGCGATTCCCGTACGCCGCGGCGATGCTGCCGAACAGCACCACGAACCGAGGCGGCGAGTGCAGCTCGTCCAGGCCGGCCAGGACCGAACGGGCACCCTCCACCTTGGTGCCGAACACCCGGGCGAACGAAGCCGGGTCCTTCTGCGCGATCAACTTGTCCTCGATCACGCCGGCCGCGTACACCACGCCGTCGACCCGACCGTGCCTACGTTCGGTGTCGAGCAGCAGGCTGCGGATCGCCGACGCGTCCCGCACGTCGACGGCGTGGTAACGCACCTCGCTACCCAGTTCCCGCAGTTCGGCGAGGGTCGTCTCGACCTCTCGGGCGGCCAGGATCGCCTGCGCGGTGTGTTCGATCTGCGCCGGTGACCGCAGACCCCGGCCGGCGAGCGCGGCACGCAACGACGCCTTGTCCCGGGCCGACACCAGGTCCGGATCCTCCGGCTCGGTCGGCAGCGGTGTGCGGCCGACCAGCTCGATCCGGCAGCGGCTCGCCATGGCCACCGTGCGGGCGAACCAGGGCGTGATGCCGCGTGCCCCGCCGACAAGCACCACCACCGAATCCCGGTCGAGGCCGATCGCCGCCGCCTCGGAGGCGCCGTCGCCGGCCGGCCCGGCACCGCTCGTCGCGACCGCACCCAGCGCCACCGGTGCGAGGTCGACAGTTGTCCGCTCGGTCTCGCGCCGTACGACGACCGGTGTGTCCCCGGCGACCAGCAACTCGTCGACCAGGTGTCGGGCGATCTGCCGCGGGTCGGCGGCACCGTCGACCTGGACGTACCTGGCCGCGACCTGTGGATATTCCCGGGAAATGGTACGGAACAGGCCGGCCAGGCCGTCGCTACGTTCCGTACCGCCGACCGGTCCTGCCGCGAGCAGCCAGCGGGGACCGGCCGCGAGCGCCTGCTGGAGGAACGGGAAGATGTCGGGCAGCAGGGGTGCTCCGGCGACGTCCAATCCGTCCAGCAGGATCAGCCCGTCCAAGCCGGCGAGCTGGTCGGCCTGCCTCTCGTCCACCACACCCGTCTGCCCGGCCGCGCCCTGCTCCTGGAGCAGTTCGGCGAGGTACGCCAGCGCCGGGCTGGCACCGGTGATGAGGAAACGTGTTCCGGCGAGCACGTCGACCGGCTGCCCGGCCAGCGGGGCGCCGGTGTCCGCGCCGGGAGGTCCCGCGATCACCGTCGCCAGGGGCAGCAGTCGCTTCGGTGTGATCCCGGCCCGACCGGTGGCGGTGACCGACACGGTGGGGACTGGCGCGGGTGCGCTGGCCGGGCTCGTCGTGGCCAGGGCCGCGGGCGCTGCTGCGGGTGGTGCCACCATCGGTGTGGGTGCGGCGAGGGCGCGTGGTGCGGGCGGCGGGGCCAGTGTGCCGTTACGCGGCGACGGTGCCGCCACGGCCACCGCCTGCGTCTTCTGGTTGAGCCAGTCGACCATTGTGCGTACGGTGCGGGCCTTGACGAGGTCTTCGAGTTCGGCTTCGTCGCCGTCGACGGCGAGGCCCAGTCGTGCGGCGACTTCGCCGGCGACTTCGGCACGTTTGATGGAGTCGATGCTG
>NZ_JBNCKO010000025.1:0-29830 GCF_049841595.1 Micromonospora sp. DT228 | reverse complement strand
TCGAGGTCGAGGTCGAGTTCGATCAGGTCCACCGGGTAGCCGGTGCGTTCGCTGATCACGTCGAGGATCGCGCTCTGGAAGTCGGGACGGGTCAGGACCGCGGTGCCGGTCGCGACCAGAGCGGTGGAGTGCGCCATCCCGCTCGCCGGGCCGAGTACGGCGGTCGCGTGGATCACGGTCGTACTCGTCGTCGACCGCGTCTTCTGGTTGAGCCAGTCGACCATTGTGCGTACGGTGCGGGCCTTGACGAGGTCTTCGAGTTCGGCCTCGTCGCCGTCGACGGCGAGGCCCAGTCGTGCGGCGACTTCGCCGGCGACTTCGGCACGTTTGATGGAGTCGATGCTGAGGTCGGCTTCGAGGTCGAGGTCGAGTTCGATCAGGTCCACCGGGTAGCCGGTGCGTTCGCTGATCACGTCGAGGATCGCGCTCTGAAAATCAGGACCGGACGCGGCGACCGCCACAGCGGCCACCCCGACCCCGCTCGTCGGTGCGGCCGGGGGAGCGGCCACCACCACCGCCGTCGTCGCGACCGGGGCGACCTCGCTCCCATGACCCGGCAGCACCACCGGCGGGTACGCCTGCGAGGGCTGCCACACGAGTCGACCACCCGTGCCGTCGCCGAAGTACGCGAGCATCACGTCCCGCTGCGAGGCGATCATGTCCCGGCTGGTGCGGAGGAACTCGCTCAGCAACTCGTCGCGGCCGTCCCGACCACCGAAGGCGGTCCCGTTCGAAGTGGTCATCGACAACTCCTTGATCCGTCGTGGGGGCGTCATTCCGCCGGGCAGGCTGTTCCCGGACCGATCTCGTACGAGCTGGCCGTCCACGGTCCAGAACGGACGC
Source organism: Micromonospora sp. DT228 (assembly GCF_049841595.1). Taxonomy (NCBI): domain Bacteria; kingdom Bacillati; phylum Actinomycetota; class Actinomycetes; order Micromonosporales; family Micromonosporaceae; genus Micromonospora; species Micromonospora sp. DT228. The sequence goes on along the minus strand of NZ_JBNCKO010000025.1, from coordinate 28,987 downwards.
TCGGCCGTCTTGGCCGCCGCGAGGTCCGCCGCGTCGCGGCCCTGGAACAGCCAACCGGTCCGAACCGGAACGCCGGCGCAGGCCAGTTGAGCGATAGTGACGAGGAAGCCGCGCAGCCCCTCGTCGGGACGGGGCTCGGTGGCGACCGCCAGGTGCGGCCGGTCGCCGAGGACGGCCCGGACCAGCTTGGTGAGAACCTGACCGGGGCCGGCCTCCACGAAGGTCCGAGCGCCGCTGGCGTACATCGCCTCGATCTGTTCGACGAAACGCACGGGTGCGCCGATCTGCGCGGCGAGCCGTTCACGGACCCGGTCGGCGTCACCGTCGTACGGGGCGGCGGTGTGGTTCGACCAGACCGGGATGGCCGGCTCCCGTACTCTGCTGGCCGCCAGCGCCTCGGCGAAACGCGCGGTGCCGCCGGCCACCACCGGGCTGTGGAACGCACACGCGACGGAAAGGCCCCGGGCCGACAGCCCGCCCTCGCGCAGCGCCGCCACCGCCGACCCGACCGCGGGGGTGGGACCGGAGATCACGACCTGCGTCGGCGCGTTCCGGTTGGCCAGGACGACCTCGCCGGCCAGTCCCGACTCGGTGAGCACCCGGTTCACCTGCTCGGCGGTGCCGGTGACCGCCGCCATGGTCCCCGGATCGTCGCCGGTGGCGGCGAGGATCGCGTCGGCCCGTTGCCGGCTCAGCGCGAGCAGGGTCTCGGGGTCGAACGCGTCGGCCACGCAGAGCGCGACGAGCTCCCCGTAGCTGTGTCCACCGGTCAGGTCCGGCCGGACGCCCAGCCGCCGCAGCAGGTGGTCGACAGCGAGTCCGCCGATGCCCAGCACGGGTTGGGCGACCCGGGTGTCGCGTACCCGGTCCTCCTGCTCGCGCGCCGTGTCCGGGTCGAATGCCGACGGCGGGAAGAGGAGGTCCGCCCACTCGGCGCCGAGGCGCAGGTAGTGCCGCAACTCGGGGAACGCCACGAACAGTTCGGCGAGCGCACCCGGCCGCTGGCTGCCCTGACCGGGGAAGAGGAAGGCCACTTTGCCCGGCTCCGGGTCGTGCGGCGGTTGGACCAGCCCGCGTGCCGGGTCGTGCTCGCCGCCGACGGCCCGGCCCAACAGCTCGGCGAGATCGTCCCGGTCACGAGCGACGACGGCGACCTGGACCGGGCCCGCCCGGTGATCGGCCTCGTCGGCCAGGGACGCGGCCAGGTCACGCAACGACCACGGTCGGCCCAGCTCGTCGCGGTTCGACAACAGCTCCAGCAGCCGCCGTACCCGCAGCTGGGCCGCGGGCCGGTCGGCGCCGCGGAAGCAGAACAGCTCCGCCGGCCAGGCTTGCCGGGTGTGCCGTGGCTCCGGGCTGTTCGGGTACGCGCTGAGCACGGTGTGGAAGTTCGTCCCGCCGAAGCCGAAGGCGCTCACCCCGGCCAGCCGCTCGGCCGCCGGCGCGATCCATGGGCGAACATCGGTGTAGAACGCGAAGGGGCTGCTCTCCGGACTCCACGCCGGGTTGGGGCGGGTCAGGTGGATCGTGGGTGGCTTCACTCCGGTGTAGAGGGCGAGGCTCGCCTTGATCACGCCGGCCAGGCCGGCCGCGCACTTGGTGTGCCCGATCTGCGACTTCACCGAGCCCAGCGCGCAACTGCCGGGCTCCGCGCCGGCCTCGTCGAAGAACCGGGTCAGGGTCTCCAGTTCGGTACGGTCGCCCACCACGGTGCCGGTGCCGTGCGCCTCGACCAGACCGACCTCTCGGGGCGAGACCCCGGTGCGGTGGTAGGCCCGGTCGAGGGCGCGTCGCTGCCCGCTCGCCCTCGGGGCGGTAAGCCCGAGCGCACGTCCGTCGCTGGAGCTTCCGATGCCCTTGATCACGGCGTAGATCCGGTCGCCGTCGCGCTCGGCGTCGGCCAACCGCTTCAGCACGACGCACGCCACCCCCTCGCCGAGGGCGATACCGTCGCCGGTGCTGTCGAAGGTGCGGCAGCGCCCGGTGGGGGAGAGGGCGTGCGCGGAGGTGAACATCAGGTAGTCGTTGATGCCGTTGTGCAGGTCGGCACCGCCGCAGATCATCAGGTCGCTGCTGCCGGCGCTGAGTTCCTTGCAGGCGGCGTCCATCGCGGCGAGCGACGAGGCGCAGGCGGCGTCGATTGTGTAGTTGGGACCGCCGAGGTCGAGGCGGTTGGCGATCCGGCCGGCGATGACGTTGGCCAACACGCCGGGGAAGCTGTCCTCGGTGACGGTGGGGAGCTGGTCCTCCAACTCGGCCGGCACGTCCCCGAGGTAGGCCGGGAGCATGGTCCGCAGCGTCTGGGCGTGGCCCATGTCGCTGCCGGCCTCGGCCCCGAACACCACCCCGGTCTGACGGTGGTCCGCGCCGGCCGCGTCGTACGGGTATCCGGCGTCGACGAGCGCCCGGTGTGCCACCTCGAGCGCGAGCAACTGGGTCGGGTCGATGCTGCTCAGCGCCGCCGGAGGAATCCCGTAGCGGATCGCGTCGAACGGGACCGGCTCGATGAACCCGCCCCACCGGGAGACGCTGGTCCGACCCGCCTTCCCCGGCTCCACCTGAGGCGCGTAGTACGTGTCGACGTCCCACCGGTCGGTCGGCACCTCGGTGACCGCATCGGTGCCACCGAGTACGGTCTGCCAGAAGCTGTGCAGGTCGGGGGAGCCGGGCAGGACGCAGGACATGCCGACGATGGCGATGTCCAGAGGCGCGGGTGACTCGTCCACCGGCACGGTCGGCGGGATGAGTTCGGCGCGCAGGGCGGCGGCCCGTACCGCGAGGAACTCCCGTGCCTCGGTAGTGACCTGCGCGTGCAGCTCTGCGACAGTGGTCGGTGCGTGGCGCAGCACGGCGACCTGGCCAGCCATGAACATTCCCTCGACGGCCTGCACCGCCTCGTCGACCTCCACCAGGCCGTCGTCCCCCCGGCGTACGCCCTTGCTGGCGATCCGCAGCCGGCCGACGTTCAGCAGTTCCAGATGCTCCCAGACCTGGCGGTTCTCCACCCCGGCGGCTTCCAGCTCCTCCCGGACGCCGTGGAAGTCGTCCACGAACGGACTGGGCAGGCAGCGGGTCGCGTGTCCGGGGGCGGTCTCCAGCAGCGACGTCCCGGTGGCGGTGATGGCCGCACGGTGGAACAGGGGTTGAATCGCGCCCTCCTGCACCGCTTCGAGGGTGAAGAGGTAGGCGGTCCCCATCAGCAGGCCGATCTGCGCCCCGCGTCCGCTCAGCGGGGCCGCCATCGCGGCGACCATCGCCGCCGATCGGGCGTCGTGGATTCCGCCCGCGAACAGCAGTTGCAGCCGCCCGGCGTCGTCCGGCGTGTCCGCCAGGAACTCTTCGAGTACCAGCAGCTGCGCCTCCCACAGGGGAAAACTGGCCCGTGGCCCGACGTGCCCACCGCACTCCGCGCCCTCGAAGACGAACTTGCGCGCGCCCGCCCGCAGGAACTGCCGCAGCAACCCCGGTGACGGTACGTGCAGGAAGGTGTTGATTCCGTCCTGCTCCAACGCCGTGGCCTGGGACGGCCGGCCGCCCGCGATGATCGCGCACGCGGGTCTGATCTCCCGGATAGCGGCAAGTTGTGCCGCGCGTAGCTCGTCGGGCGCGAAGCCCAGCACCCCGACGCCCCAGGGCCTGTCGCCCAGCCGATCGGCGGTCTCCCGGAGCACCCGGCGGGACTGTTCCGCACCGGACAGTGCGAGCGCGATGAAGGGCAGCGCGCCGTCGGCGGCAACCGCGGCCGCGAACGGGGCCTCGTCGCTGACCCTGGTCATCGGGCCCTGCACCACGGGTATCCGTACGTTGAGGGCGTCGGCGAGCGCGGCACCCGGCGCCAGGACGTCCCCGCCAGCCGATTCGGCTATCGCTTCGAGCAGCGTGGCACGGATTCCGCGTACGGCGGCGGCGGTGTCGGGCCAGCGCCGGGCGAAGACAGCGGCGAGCCAGCCGTCCTGACCGATCGGCAGCAGCTGTGAGGCGCCGTCGTGCGGACCGCCCCGGCGGATGCCGCGTACACCGTCGACCAGGACCGTCTCGGACCCGTCCATCCGACGGATCGTGCCCCGCACGTCGGCCGGCAGCTCCGACTCGGGCATGAGGGTGAGCTGGCTGTCCAGGACGACGCCCGCCGCGCCGCCGATGACACAGGCGACGGCGGTGCGGGGACCGACGCCGCCGGCGACCCAGATCGGCAGGTCGATGTCGTCGGCTGCGGCCAGTTGCTGGAGCAGGACGAACGAGCTGAGCTCGCTGACTTTGCCGCCACCCTCCATGCCCCGCGCGATGAGCCCGTGCGCCCCGGCGGCCGCGGCGGATCGGGCGTCGTCGAGGCTTGTCACCTCGACGAGCACCCGGTACCTGTCGACCAGGTCGGCCAGTGACCAGGGTGTGTCCAGCGGCAGGACAACGAGATCGACCTGGCCGTGGCCCGCCCGGTCCACGTCAGCCGGCGTGGCGGTGCAGCCGGCGGGCACGCGCACGCCGATCGGCTCGCTCGACCCGGCGGTGGCCTGGGCCAGGGCGGTGAGTGTCCAGCTGTCGCCGGAGGCGAGGTCCAGGACGCCGTGACCGCCGCCGTGACGGGCGGCGGTCACGATCCCGGGACTGGGTTCGAGGAGGCTACCGGCGCTGATCGCGATTACGAGATCGCGCGTGTTCGGTGCAGGGCTCATCGGACTCCCACTTCATTGGGCGCCGGTTCTCGGACGCGACCGAATGGATCAGATGATCAACCGGGGCTGCCCGTCGATAATTGTCGTCTATCGATCTCGGGCTTCAATTAAGTTAGGCCAGCTTAGTTACGGCTCAGTTAAATCTCCCTAACTAGGCCGCTGGCCTGCGGTTCTTCCGGCCAGTCCGCTGGAGCGCGGGACATCTTCCGTCCATCGAGGCATGTCGACTTGACCTGGATGGATGGGCTGCGGCTGCGCTCCGGCCGCAGGGCATGGTGTTAACTATCGACTTAATTTGATTTCGAAGATGTTACTCGCCGGCAAAAAGAGTGATGTCAATCACTATGGCCTTGCCGATCTGGTTTATAAAAGCACTCTTATCTGGTCGGTTTGCTTGGGCCGGAACCATTCCTATCTGCCGAGTATGGAATTGGTCCGGATCGGCCACCCGTCGAATACGCCGAATGCCCACCGGAGAGGAGGAGAATCGACCGATAGAATGCCTCGTCATCGTGCGGAGCGGCCCGGTCGCCGTCGTTGAATCGACTGCCGCCGGGCGGGCCCGGTCCGCTCCACCGGGTCGCGCCGGTCGTGCTTCGCGAGCCCTCCAGGGCGGAAGCTCCACGCCATCCCTCCGGACGTCCGTTCCTCGACACCCTCGGGGTCGATGGGCCGCCACGCCTGCGGGTGCCCAGCGGCACCGCCGGGTGCCTGTCGGCGATCACCGGACCGGCAAGACCTCGCCGAAGGGCCGCCCACCCGCCTGTCCAACCTGAGCTGTCTGCTTCCCGCCTCCACCTGCCCCCCGACGAACTGGTGGTCCCTCATGCGCAAAATTCTCCTGCTGGCCCTGGTCGGTCTCGGCGCCCAACTGGTCGACGGCAGTCTCGGCATGGCCTACGGCGTGACCTCGACGACCCTGCTGCTCGCCGTCGGCGTCCATGCCGCCGCCGCCTCGGCCACCGTGCACCTCGCCGAGATCGGCACCACCCTCGCCTCGGGTGCCGCCCACTGGCGATTCGGCAACGTCGACGCGAAGGTCGTCGCGCGGATCGGCATTCCGGGTGCGGTCGGCGCCTTCGCCGGCGCGACCTTCCTGTCCAGCCTCTCCACCGATGCGGCGGCACCGATCATGTCGCTGATCCTGCTCACCCTCGGTAGCTACCTCCTGGTCCGCTTCACGACCTTCGGGTTGCCGCAGGGCAACGTGGGCAAGCCGCTGCGCAAGCGGTTCCTCGGTCCGCTGGGCCTGCTCGCCGGCTTCGTCGACGCCACCGGTGGCGGCGGCTGGGGACCCATCGGCACCCCGGCGATTTTGGCCAGCGGCAGGCTCGAACCACGCAAGGTCATTGGGTCGATCGACACCAGCGAGTTCCTGGTCGCCGTCGCGGCGAGCCTCGGCTTCCTCGTCGGTATCGGTGCGGAGAACATCAACGTCGGCTGGGTTGTCGCGCTGCTCATCGGCGGGGTGATCGCCGCGCCGGTGGCGGCCTGGCTCGTACGCATGGTCCCGCCCCGGGTGCTCGGCTCCGCGGTCGGCGGCGTGATCGTGCTGACCAACAGCCGAACCCTGCTACGCGGTGACTGGTTCAATGCCCCGGCCACCATCCGTTATGGCTGTTACGCGGTCGTCTGCGCGATTTGGGCGGCCGCCGTGACGTACTCGATCCGTCAACACCAGAGGGAGCAGCAACAAGCCGTCACGATCGGTAACGACTGACAGGCCTCGATCCAGTCGACCAAGAATGCCGGCACTTCCGGGCCTGTCGTCCGGGAGGTGCCGGCAGGCGGCAGGTGGAGCACCTGTCGACCTCCGTGCGGCCGAGAGCGGCGCCCGAAGGGGCCAGCGACCGGCTGGTAGCTGACTCTCCTGGAGGATCTGGCCGGGATGTCATCAGCGTCGATCGTCGTCATCTGACAGATGTCTCGACGCGGCGCGGCACCAAGACTGCGGGTAGTTCCATCGATGCGTGCTCGCACGCGCGATCACGCCTGCCGGAGGTCTGCCATGCCGACGACACCCTCAGCATCCGCCCCACCGGCTCTGGCGAAGACGCCGGTTCTCGGGTGGCCACGGCGTTTCCGACAGCCCAGGCCAGCGATCGCCCTGCTCGTCCTGACACTGGTCGCGACGACCGCGACAGCTGTCGCCGGTCCGGCCACGCCGGCCTTCGCCAACGACCACTACAGCAGCATCGGATCCGCCGCCGAGGCGAACCGGGACTGGATGTCACGGGTGTCGGACGACGCCAGCCTCGCCGACCTGTCGATTCCCGGCACCCACGACACTCTCGCTCTCTGCGGATACTCGGCGAGCCAGAACGGCAGCGACTGCGAGTACATCTCGACAGGCCTCACCCAGACGCAGGAACGCCTCGGGTACAGCGCCGAGACCCTGGCCGCCCAACTGAGTGCTGGTATCCGGTCGATCGACATCCGGGTCCGGGTGGACCAAGGGGACGCGGGGCTGACGTTCACCGTCCACCACGGGGTCTACTACCAGTGGGCCAACTTCACCGACGTCCTCACGAAGATCGAGACCTTCCTGCGGGCGAACCCGACCGAGACGGTGCTCCTGAATCTCAAGGCCGAGTGCCTGGCCGATGGAACGAGTTGTGCCGACGCCGAGGGCTACGGCAGCACCGAATGGCGGCGGAAGGTGTTCGATTCGTACCTGACCGGGCGCTACCACACCGGCAACGGCGACGAGACGAGACAGGGTAAGGCCTGGGACAGCCTGTTCTGGAGCGACTCGGTCGACGGTGTCGAGCAGACGACCACGCCGACCCTCGGCGCCGTCCGCGGAAAGATCGTCCTGCTCGGGTTCCGTGGACCGGCCGGAGGTATCTACGGAGGTTACGGGATCGGGCAGCTCTACCCCGCTGGCGGCTCCTACGCCGGCTACGTGCAGGACGACTACAACGTCCCCCAGATCAGCGACATCGACGACAAGTGGGAGAGGGTCCGAACGCAGTTGCGCAAGACCAACGGGGTGTGGGACGCCAACCGTGGCGAACAGACCCGACACGATCACGAGCCGGGCGCCTTGTACATGAACTTCACCAGCGGTACGGGGGGCCTCACCAATCCGTACACGGTCGCCGGCGGCACCCCGGGGGCGACTGGGGTCAACGAGTTCCTCATCCAGTGCCTGCGGGGCAGCAACGACCGGTGCCCCGAGTTCTATCCGAACCGGGCGGGCAACTTCGGCGGACGAGAGACCATGGACCGGCTCGGCATCGTGATGATGGACTTCCCGGGCGGAAAGTTGATCGATGAGATCGTCGCCCGCAACCCCGCCGGCCGGGCCGGTGGCAGCCGCAACGGCGGCGCCGGCGACCCGATGGAGCAGCATCCCGGCGGGGACAACGGCGGCACCCGCCCGACGGTGCCGACCGACCACGCGCAGTGCCGCCCGGACGGCATGATCCCGACCGCCGGTACCGCCACCCCCTACTGCGACGTCTACCAGCGCGACGGCCGAGAGTGGCTCGGCCAAGGCCGGAGCCGTCGGGTGATCGGCTACTTCAACGGCAGCCGTACCGGTGCCGACGGCAAGCCCTCCTACCTGGTCAAGAACATGCCGTGGTCCAAGCTGACCCACGTCAACTACGCGTTCGCCCGGGTCGAGAACAACCGGATCTCGGTCGGCGCGGACGGCCCGAACAACCCGGCAACCGGCATGACCTGGAACGTTCCAGGCACCGAGATGGACCAGAGCCTGCCGTACCGGGGGCATTTCAACCTGTTGACCACCTACAAGCGTCTACATCCCCGGGTGAAGACGCTGATCTCGGTGGGCGGCTGGGCGGAGAGCCGTGGCTTCTACGGCATGACCACCAACGCCGACGGTACGACCAACCAGGCCGGGATCAACACCTTCTCCGACTCGGTCGTCGGCTTCCTCGGCCGGTACGGCTTCGACGGAGTCGACATCGACTTCGAGTACCCGACCGTGCTGGACGACACCGGCAACCCGAACGACTGGAGCGACGCGCGGTCCCGCCGCAAGGGACTGCCGACCTCGTACACGGCCCTGATGAAGACGCTGCGGGAGAAGCTGGACCGGGCATCCGCCACCAGTGGTCGCTACCACCTGCTCACCTCGGCCACGTCGGCCTCCGGCTATCTGGTCCGGGGCATGGAGAACCAGAAGGCGCTGCGCTACCAGGACTACACCAACCTGATGGCGTACGACTTCCACGGCTCCTGGAACGAGGTGGTCGGTCCGAACGCCGCCCTGTACGACGACGGCAAGGACCCGGAGCTGAGCGACCTGTACTCCACGCCGGAATATCAGAAGATCGGCTATTTCAACACCGACTGGGCCTTCCACCACCTGCGCGGCGCGATGCAGGCCGGGCGGATCAACATTGGCATCCCGTACTACACCCGGGGTTGGCGCAACGTCACAGGTGGCAGCAACGGAATGTGGGGCAGGTCCGTCGGCAGCAACTGTCAGCCGGGTACCGGCCTGGTCCGTCCGTGCGGCGGCGGCGCGCTCGGCATCGACAACATCTGGCACGACCTCGACGCCAACGGTCAGGAGGTCGGCGCCGGGGTCAATCCGATGTGGCACGCCAAGAACCTGGAACGCGACCTCACCCCCCGCTACGCCAAAGCGGTCGGCCTCACGCCGGACAGCGACCCGAACGACAGGCGCACCGGCACGTACGACCGGTACTGGGACGTGACCACCCGCACCGCGTGGCTGTGGAACCCGGAGAAGAAGACCTACCTCTCCATCCAGGACACCGAGGGTCTGGACCAGGTCGTCGACTACGTCAACCGCAAGGGCGCGGGTGGCGTGATGATGTGGGAACTCTCCGGCGACTACGAGTGCCCGGCCGAGGCGACACCCGACAACCCCTGCGTGATGGGCCACACCCTGACCAACCGCCTGCACGAACGGCTTCAGGGCGCCGCCGCGTACGGCGACAACCGCGGCGCGGGAAGTTCGGTGCAGCGTCCGGCGTTGGCCGTCGACGTGACAGTCGACCTGGTCCGCTACCCGACCGACACGGCGAGCTTGTGGCCACTGACCCCGACCGTCCGGATCAGCAACAACACCGGGGTGACCATCGGTGGCGGCAGGGACAACGTCATCTCCTTCGACCTGCCGACCTCGACGCCCCCGCTGATCAAGGACGGCAACTGGCAGACAAGCGCCCAGGGCGGCCGGTGGCAGGTGCAGGCCGGGCACACCGGCCCCAACGTCGGCACCGGGCTCTCCGGCGCCTTCCACCGGGTCAGCCTCACCCTGGACTACTGCCAGATCATCCCGGCGGGACAGAGCCTGGACGTGCCGATCATCTACTACATCCCGGCTACCGGACCGGTGAACACCACAGTCAGGCTGGGCGGCACCACGTTCGCCTCGGCGCCGGAGCAGAACCGGGGCGCCGCGAAGGTGATCCCGGCGACCGGCGGATGTTCGGCGCCGGCCTGGGACGCCGGCAAGATCTACAACCCGGCGACCCAGTCGGTGGAGAACATCAGCGTCAAGTACGCCGGAAAGGTCTGGCAGGCCAAGTGGTGGACCCAGGGCAACGTGCCCGGCACCGGGGCCAACTCGGACCTGGAGCCCTGGCGGCTCATCGGTCCGGCCAACTAGCGTCAGTGTGAGTGCCACCCGTCCGGGCCCGGCGAGGCCCGGACGGGTGGCACCGTCCGGTAACGCCCGTCAGCAGTCGACGACGCCGGCCAGGCCCTCGCGCAGCACCGCGCCCGCGATCTCCACCCGGCTGCGCATGCCGAGTTTCGCCAGGATCCGCGAGATGTGCGTCTGGGTCGTCCGGCGGGTAAGAAACAGGCTCTGCGCGATGTCCGCCGTCGAACGGCCCGCCGCGACCAGCATCGCGACCTTCCGTTCGGTTGGCGTCAGCGCGGCCCAGCCATGCCCGGAGCGGTTGGCCCGGGTACCCCGTACACCCCGCCGTACCCCGCGACTGCGCAGCCTGGCCTCGGCCCGGCGGATGTCCCAGGTAGCGCCGAAACCGCCGTACAGGTCGCTCGCCTCGTGCAGGGCGACCCGCGCCTGCGCGGTGTCGCCCCGCTCCGCCAGGACGACAGCGAGATCCTCCAGCGCCCCGGCGAGCTCCACCGGCACCCCGCCCGCCCGGTAGTGCGCCACGGCCGAACGAATAGTCGCCGGGTCGCCGCCGCACAGGCCGCGACACCGATCAGCGGACGCGGCGGCTCGCGCCGGCACCTGCTCCGCCGCCGCCTCGGCCAGGCAGGCGCGTACCCCGGCCTCCGCCGCCGACCGGTCGTCGACCGCGAGAGCGAGTCGGACGAACCGGGGCAGCCACTGGTGGGTCAGGGTCATCTCCCCTGGCCGCCGGTCGAGAAGAACGCCCAAATGATCCAACGCCATCCGCAGATCGCCGTCCTGCTCGGCGGCGAGGGACCGCGCCACGAGCAGGAAGTCGAGGTTTTCCCGATCGGCGACGGTCACGACCGGGCGGTCGAATCCCGCGCGAAGATGGGCGGCGGCCCTGACCCGCTCGCCCCGATGGCCGGCGATGAGCGCGGACACACCGTGCCGGAGCCACTCCGGGCCGCCCTCGCGCAGCCCACGGTACGTCGACGTCGAGGTGTCCTGCGCGACCGCGTCGAGTTCGGCCAGGGCGTCGTCCCACCGCCCCAGCCAGAACAGCAAGACGGCGGCGGTCACCCCGGCGGTCGTGTCGTCCATGCGGTTGGCCGTGCGCAGAAAGTCCCGGGCTTCACGCAGCGCCGCCTCCGCGTCCGTCCACCGGCTCAGGTTCTGGAGCGAGAAGATCCGTCCGTGCAGGGCGAACGCCCTCAGATCGACGTGGTCGGGGACGAAACTCAGCGCCTCGATCGCCCCCTCCGCGCTGTGCAGGGCGAGCCGGTGCTGCCGTCGCACCGAGTGGCTGGCCCAGAGACCCGTCAGCGCGTACGCCGTCGCGAAGGCGTCGCCCGCCACGGCTGCCGTGCGCAGCGCGTCCCGAGCGGTGGCATCCGCCGTCGCCAGGTCCCCGGAGCCCGCCCGCTGGAACATCGCCAGCGAGGCGAGCAGCCGGGCCCGCCAGGCGTCGGGTAGGTCAGCTCCGGCGAGGGCCCGGTGCAGGTGGGCCACCGCCGCGGTGTTGTGCCCGCCACTGAACAGCGCGCGGGCGAGCATCCAGTGCAGCTGCCCACGGTCGTCCGGGTCGACGACCAACCCCAGGGTCTGCCGCACCCGATGGGCGGCTTCCTCGTGCTCACCGCCAGCGATGAGGACCCGCGCCAGGTTCATGCAGAGCCCCACCCGTACGTCCTCGTCACCCGGGTCGTGGTCCACTTCGCGACGGAGCAGCTCGGCCGCGAGGTGCGGCGCCCAACCGGCCAGCACCGGTCCGGCCTCGGCCAGCCACCGCCGCGCCCAGCGGTCCCCGACAACGCCGGAGGCGAGGAGATGCTGAGCGACACGCTGCGGTTCGACGCTGGCGGACTCCAAGGCCCGTGCCACGTCCAGGTGCAGTGCGGCGCGCAACGCGGCCGGCACCCCGTCGTACAGGGCCTGCCGGAGCAACGGATGCCGGAACCGCATCCGAGGGCCGGCCTCGACCAGGATGCCTGCCGTCACCGCCTCCTGGAGGTCGGCGGAGAAGTCGATCGCCGGACGGCCGAGCAGCGCGGCGAGTTCGGTGACCGCGAATTCGCCGCCGAGCAGCGCGGCCGTCCGCATCAACTCGACGGTGCCGGCCGGGACGGAACTCAGCCTGCCTTCGAGGGCCGCGGCCAGCGACCTCGGGACCACGCCGACATCGCAGTCGCGCACCTCGGCCTGCGCGCCGATGTCCAGCAGGTCTTCGCGAACCAGTGACTCGACCAGTTCCCGCAGGAAGAGTGGATTGCCGACCGCCTGCGCGGCGAGCCGGACGAGGCCGCCCCCCGGTGGCACGCCCACAAGTGTGGCAAGCAGTTCACGGACCGACTCCGGGGCGAGGGGACCGAGCGGGACGCGGACCACGTCCCGCCGGACAGCGACGTCGCGCAACCGCCGCACGGTCGACCGGTGAGAGCCGGGACGGTAGGAGAGGACCAGCAGTAACGGCAGGTACGCGGCGACCGAGGCCAGCCGGCGGCAGACATCGATGGACGCGTCATCGGCCCACTGCACGTCGTCGACGAGGAGCATCATCGGGCCGGCGGTGCACAGTTCGTCGACCAGAGCGACGACCATTCCCACGGCCGCCGCGGCGTGACCGGCATCGGCCAGATCGAGGACGGATCGCCTGCCGGTCAGGAACTCCGCGATCCGCGCCCGGTGGGGATCCGTCGAGCGCGGCCCGATCTCCAGGCAGTCGAGTAGCACGCCCAGGAGTGGCGGATGAGCCAGTTGGTCGGCGACACCCTCGGACACCTGGCAGCCCAGCTCTCTGCCAACGTGGGCAGCGGCGGCCACGAGGGAGGACTTGCCGATCCCCGGCTCGCCCTCGATCCAGACCACGCCGCCGGTGCCGAGACGCAGCCGCTGCACGGCGTCCCACAGCTCCGCGAGTTCGGGCACACGCCCGATCAGAAACCCTGGAGTGTCAGCGGAAGTCAGCATCGTGCCTCAGATCCATCGGCTGCCCCGCGCGGTCAGCCCGGTCATCGACGGCCAGCCACGTCGGCGGCGAATGCGGCAACCCAGGTCAGTGCGGAGTTCCAGTTGATGGTGATCTCGTTGACCGACCAGGCTTCGAGATTGTCGACATAGCAGAGCTGTGGGGCGCACCCGTGTAACCAACTCGCCGAGAGGGGGTCCTGGAGGCTGGAGTTGGGCCCACCGGCAACCGATCCCACCGGCGGGCTCGGCAACCGGGCGTCGAACGATTTCGCGTACCACCGGCTGTGCTGGTTCTTCGCGTCGTTGCTGCCGTAGCCGGTGATGTAGGACTGCCCGAGGGCGTTTCGGCCCAACAGGTAGTCGAGACCCTCGAAGACGGCGTCGGCGTACCTGTCGTCGCCGGTGAGGTCGTAGGCGGTGGCCAGGACGACCTGGTTGTTCAGCATGGACGCGTTCGAGCCCCAGTCGTAGCGTCCCGTGGTGGGGGTGTAGGTCTGCCCGAAGCGCTCGGCCTTCTGGAACGAGATCAACCGGTCCGCGGCGGCGACCACCCATCTTTTGATCTGTTCGCGGTCGCTCAGCCCGGTGCCGAGCCGGGCCAGATCGAGTTGGGCCAGCGCGGCCACCGAACCCCAGTAGAAACCGTTCTGGCTGAAGGCCGCACCGGCGGTGTGGAACCGGCTGACCCGGACGGCGGTGAGGTAGGTGGCGTCCTTGGTGGTCAGGTACAGCTCGGCCGCTGCCCAGTAGAACTCGTCGGAGACGTCCCCGTCGTTGTAGGGCCCCCCGCCGCTGCGGTCCTCGTACGGCGCGAAGAGCGCCGGGTTGGCCCGGGCCGCGGCGTACGCACGTTCCGCCGCCGCCCGCAGCCGGGCGGCGAAGCCGGCGTCGTACGCCTGGTAGATCCTCGCTGCCTGAGCCGCCACGGCGGCCAGGTTCAGGGTGGCCGCGGTCGACGGGCGGTGCAGTTCCCGGAGTTTCCGGTCCTGGTGCGGCAGCATCGGCGGCCCGGTCCAGGTCTCGTCGTGAACCTTGTGGTGGACCATGCCGGCCAGGGGGAGGCCGTCGGGCACCTGCATCTTCAGCATGAAGTCGAGGTTCCAGCGGGCCTCGTCGAGGATGTCGGGGACACCGTTGCCGCGTTCCGGCACGGCGAGGGTGCCGTCGCCGAGCGCCGCCGGCCGGTTGCGCTCCCAGGCCGACAGGAGCTGGTACGTGGCGATGCCACCGTTGACGACGTACTTGCCGTGGTCGCCTGCGTCGTACCAGCCGCCGGTGACGTCCAGTCGGTAGGAGCAGGTCCAGCTGTTCATGAACGCTTTCGGCTGCTGGCAGGGCACCTGGGTGTCGCCACCGCCGGGTGACTCCGCGACGTGCCCGGCCGGGCGGGCGTACGCCGCCCCGGCGATGCCCCCGTCGATCGCGATGCCGCTGCGGTTGGTGTAGAAGAAGCGTGTCGCGTCGGTGCGCAGCCGGTCGTACAGATCGGCGCGGATGTCGAACGGGTGACTGGGCTTGTCGACCCAGCCGTCGTACACCAACTCGAATCGGCCGGTGGCCGTGACGTGGCTGAAGTCGATGACGTGGGTGATGGCGCTGGCCGACGCGTCGAAGCCGGTCGGGGTGCTCCGGCCCGTCGCCACCGTCGCGCCACCGCCGGCGCGGCGCAGCGTCCACGGCACCGCATGGGACGCGCCGTACCGCAACGTCGCCCGTTTGGGCCCGTTGGGCAGATAGCCGTGCTGGTTCACCGTCAGGTCCGGTCCGGTGTCGGCCTGGTACGCGTACTCGGCGCCGGTGAGCGTCACGTCGTCCATGCAGAACTCGTAGGGCGTGCTGGACTTGCCGAGGCGGAACTGGAGCTGGGCCAACCGGTACGGCTCCGGGTAGGTCGTGGTGATGCGGTACTCGTACTCCTTCCAGGCGGTGCCGGTGGTGAAGCCCTTGTTCAGGTACGTGACATTTGTGGGGTTGTCGAAGGGCGCGAGGTAGATCAGCGGGTTCGCCGCCGTGTTCGTGCGGGCGCGGAACCGCAGCGTGTACGTGGCGCCGCCGGGCAGGTAGATGCTGTTGTGGCCCACCAGGACGTCCCACGGGTTGGTGGACGCGGGTGCGGTCACGCAGAAGGTCCCGCCGTCCAGTTTCGGCGTCATTCCGGCGTTCACCCACCACGGCTTGTCCGTGCCGGTGAACGTGCTGTTCTGCAACAGCCGGCCGTCGAGCTGCGGTCGCGGTGGCCCACCCCCGTACGCCGGCAGCGTTCCCGCCGGCAGGTCCTGCCCGCCGCCCTGGCCGGGCTGCCCCGGGCCGGGATCCGCGCTGCCGTAGCGGGGCAGCAGCCAACCGTCGAGGCCGCCGGAGGCGGCGCTGACCAGGACGAAGTCGCTGATCAGGTCGGCGTCGAGGTCGGCGAACAGGCCGGTGGTGCCGGCGAACGGGCCATCGTCACGGATCGGGCCCAGTGACCGCCAGCCGGTCGTCGCGCTCCACGGTGCGCCGGTGTTCTCCCAGGCCTGCACTTTGCCGCTGGGATAGTCGACGCGCAGCACGTCGGCCCGGCGGTCACCTGTGACATCCGTGAACGACGTCTGGTAATAGCCGTCGGCGGGGGTCGCGAAGCCGCTGACCGAGTGCCAGTCTCCCGGCACCGGCGTCCGGCCCGGGGACCGGTTCTCCCAGAGGCTGGCGTTGCTCAGCCGATCCGAGTTGATCAGGTCGTCGTCTCCGTCGCCGTCGATGTCGACGAAGCGCGGGTTCTCGTAGCGCAGGTCGTTGGCCACGATGGTGGGTGATCCCCATCGTTTCTGCGCGCCGTCGGACTCGTTGCGGGACATCCAGATGACCCGGGTCCCGGTGGGCGACTCGTCAGCGGTCAGCAACCGGAGGTAGTCGTCCCGGTCGTCGCCGTCGAGGTCGCCGAAGTGCACCGAGCCGGGCAGACCCCGGTCCGGCGGGCTGATGTCACCGAGGGCGGTCCAGGTGGATCGGGGGCCGTCGTTGCGCCACGCCGGTATCCGACCGTCGGGCTGAACGATGACATGGTCGGCGTCGCCGTCGCCGTCGAGGTCGGGGAAGTGGGTCTCCGCGCCGACCGGGGCAGCGTCCCGGAACTCACCGATCGGGTCCCAGCGCGGGCCGATGCCGTTGCGGGGCTCGGGCCGCCACTGGTAGAAGTCCTGCCCGACCACCAACCGCGCTCCGAGAGCGTTGGCGGAGGGTTGCAGGGAGCCGCCGAGCCCAGGCGTGAAGATCTGCCCGTCCTTGAACTGCCACCGGGACACCTCTGCCTGCTCCGAGCAGAGGGTGCTGCCGGTGCTCCGGGAGTTCGCGTCCCAGGACAGGCACCGCTCGGTCGCCGGGTCGGCCTGCGGCCAGGCGAGCTGGTACTGGCCTCCAGCCGTGCTGAAGCGCACCTGGAGGGCCTCGTCGAGGCTGCCGCGCGGCGTCCTGACGTGTGGTCCGATGTCGTCGCCGTCGTTCGTCTTCGACGCGATCACCGCGTGCTCCAGGTGGCGGGCGAAGAAGCGGTACGTGTCGCCGGGGACCGGGGCGTAGCAGTCCCGGTCGGCGGTCGTTCGGGGCGCGAGGCCACCGCCGGAACCACAGCCGGCGTTCACGACGTAACGGACATACCTGTGGTCGGAGTTTCCGCCGCGAACCTCGGCGTTGATGGTGTTGTTGTTCCCGTTGCTGGCATAGGCGAAGTCCAGCTCTTCGCCGCCCTCGTGGGTGGGCTGGCCCGCCGCGACGATGTGGCTCTGTAACGCGGCCGGCATCCGTGCCGGGTCCTGGTTGAAGTCGGCGAGCACCATCCATTCGCCGGTGGGGCGACCAGCCATGAACTGCCGAGCCGTCTCGATGATGTCGGGGGCGTCATTGGCACTGTTCGGACCGTTGGACTGCGCGTGGGCGGTGAAGTACCAGGCGGTGCCGATCTGGACGCCCATCATCGGCCGCGAGTTGAACCGCGAATGCACCGGCCGGATCACGGCGTCGGTCACCGTCTCCCGGGTGACGATGGCCAGGCCGTTGCGTTGTTGACCGGTGTCGGCCCAGTAGATCTGCACCAGGTCCGGGCGGCTTGCCGAGCCGATGTTGTACCGGTGCTCGGTGATGCCGGCCTCGGAGAACCGCCGCCCGGTCCACACGGCCCGGGGGGGAGGTTCGCTGCCCGCCTCCTGGAGCGCGGCGACCTGCACCCCTTCCTGGTTGAGCAGCTGCTGCACAGCGGCCACCCACCGCGACTCCGGAGGCCCTTCGCCCCCTTGACGCTGGCCCTGCATGTTCCAGGACCCCACGATCAGGTCCCGCGCTACCGCTGCCGCCGGTGTCGGCGGTTCCAGGGCGTACAGAACCGTCGACACCGTCGTCACTGCGATGATCGCGGCCAACCGCCTGCGCACCACGCCCACGTCAGATCCTCCAGACCGACCTCGTCGCCCGCCACCGAGACCACAGAGACCATGCGGCAGCGGTGCCCCGCACCGCATCGGTAGAAATTGCCTATCCGGGCCTGAGCGGCCCCGACGTCCCCTGGTCCAGGGCGGATCCGGGGTCGTCAGCCCAGTCGATCCAGCTTCTCGCGAGCGGCGGTGCCGGGCCGGGGCGTGAGGACCACGAGGCGCAGGTCGGTGTTCTGGGTGGTCAAAACGTTGGCGTCCAGCGGGATGGCCCCCACGTCCGGGTGGACGGCGGTCTTGTGCGCGCTCTCGTGCTGGGCCACCGCGCGGAGGGCCCAGAGGCGGCAGAACCTGTCGTTCCCGGCCATCCGCGAGAGCAGTGCCTCCACGTCGGGATCGTTCGGATAGCGGGCGCTGGTCGCGCGCAGGTCGGCCACCAACGACTGCTCGAAGTAGGCGCGCTCGGTGTCGGTCTGGCGGACTCGGGGGTTTCGGGACTCGAACTGGACGATCAGGGCGTTGCGATCGTCGGCGGCGGCGCCCGTGGGGTCGCCGAAGACGGCCGCGAACAGCCGGTTCCAGTGCAGCAGCCGCCACCCGGCGTCGTAGACGGCCGCCGGGGTGTCGCCGAGGTGGTCGATGACGCGGTGCAGGCTGCTGGGGATCAGGTGGGGTATCCGGTCCGGGGCCGCGGCGAAGCCGGCAAGGCGCATCAGGTGCGCCTCCTCGTCGTCGGACAGTCGTAGCGCGCGGGCCAGGGAGGTGCACACCTGCGCCGATGGTGTGGCGGCCCGACCCTGTTCGAGGCGTGCCACGTATTCGGGGGAGATGCCGGCCAGTGCGGCCAGCTCGCCGCGTCGTAGCCCGACGACGCGGCGACGTGAGGCGTTCGGGAGACCGACCGCGGCCGGGTCCGTGCGATCCCGCCAGGCCCGCAGCGCGGCTCCGAGGTCATTCATGAATCACATGATCCGCCATCGGTCCTGGGCGTTGGGTGGTACCAGCGGTACGCGGAAGATCTGTGCCTTCCACAGTGGTGGCTCAGCCCTTCAGGATGGGGATCATGAGCAAAGTGACCAGGATGCATCACATCGGAGTGCCGGTCAGCGATTTGGCGCGGTCGGTGAGCTGGTACGAGGACGTCCTCGGCATCGCGCCGAACGGCGTGACGATCTCGGCGACGAACCCGGCGATCGGTGCGGTTGTCGAGGTCGAGAACGCGTCGATGCGGGCATCCTTCGCGTTGGCCGGTGACAACGTCCTGCTGGAACTCATCCAGTACGACAGCCCGCAGCCGGGGCCCTTCACCGGGCGCAACTCTGACGTCGGGGTGATGCACCTGTGTTTCGAGGTCGACGACCTCGACTCGGCGCACCGCGACCTGGTGCGGCGGGGCGTGCACGTCAACGCCGATCCGGTCGTGCTCCAGGACGGCGATGGCGTCGAAGCGGGGGCGCTGGCCGGGACGAAGATCCTCTATCTCCGTGACCCCGACGGCATCCAGCTGGAACTGTTCGAGTTGCCCTCGTAGGAGCGCCGACTCCGGACCCGGCGCCCGTCCCGGTCGGTGCGCTGCTCTGGATACCATCGGTGGGGCCGAACAACCGGAGGGCACCATTCGTCCGGCGACACGCAGAAGCTGATGACAGATATCAGGTCGGGATTTTTCGTCGCTCGCGAGGCGGAGTTGGGCGAGATCGCCTCGTTGACGGCAGCCGCGGCGCGGGGCCGTGGCGGGGCGATGCTCGTTCTCGGTGACGCGGGGATCGGCAAGTCGACGCTCATCGGTGCGGCCGCTTCGCGGCTCGACGAATGGGAGGTGCTGCGGGCCGGTGGTGTCGAGTTCGAGAGCGAGCTGCCCTACGCGGCCCTGCACCAGTTGTGCGCGCCCGTGCTCGACCACCGCGCCGGGCTCCCCGTGCCGCAGCGGAGCGCGCTCGACGCGGTGTTCGGGCTGCAGGCCGGGGCCACGCCGACCCCGATGCTTGTCGGCCTGGCCGTTCTCGGCCTGCTGAGTGCCGTAGGCCGGCGCAGGCCGGTGTTCTGCGCGGTCGACGACGTGCAGTGGATCGACGCCGGCTCGCGGCAGGTACTGGCCTTCGTCGCGGCACGCGTTGCGGCGGAGCGGGTCGCCATGGTGTTCGCAGCCCGCGACGCCGCCTCGGTGTCGGCGCTCGGTCGCCTACCCGCCCTCACTCTCACCGGGCTCACCGATTCGGAATCCCTCACCCTGCTGCGGTATCGGGCACCATTCGGCCACGAGGCAGCGATCGTGCAACGGATCCTCGCCGAAGCGGCCGGCAACCCGCTCGCCCTGGTGGAGTTCGCCCGCGACGCCGGACCGTTCGGGCTACCCGGGGACGCTGGGCACCGCGCCGTGGAACACCGGTTCGTGCGTCGGTTCCTGCTGCTGCCGGCACCCACGCGCTCGGTTCTGGCGCTGGCCGCGGCGGAGCCGACAGGCGACCTCGTTCTGCTGCGCCGCGCGATGGCGATCCAGGGGCTGGACGCCGTGGACCTGGCCGCGGCCGAGGAAAGCGGCCTGTTGGTGGCCGGGCCCCGGGTGCACTTCCGGCATCCGTTGGCGCGTTCCGCGGTGTACCTGTCGACCGGCGCCGGGGCGCGACGGCAGGCGCACGTGTCGCTCGCCGCCGGTACGGACGCCGACGTCGATCCCGACCGTCGCGCCTGGCACCAGGCGAACGCGATCATCGGCCCGGATGAGGAGACCGCTGCCGAACTGGAGCGTTCGGCCGGACGGGCACAGCGCCGCGGCGGATTCGCGGCCGTTGCCGCGTTCCTCGAACGCGCGGCCCGACTGACACCCGGCCGGTCGCGGCAGGCCCGCCGGTTGTTGGCCGCGGCAAGGGCGCGGTTGGGTTCGGGGCAACCCTCTGCCGCCCGGGAGTTGGTGGACGAGGCCGAGCGTCTCCACCCGGACCCCGCCGACCGCCGCGCCGCGCGACTGCTGCGCGCCACGATCGACTATCACGTGGCGCGCAGTATCCCGGCGACGATCGCGCTCATCGACGCGGCCGACGGCGTGGGGCCCGACGAGGTCCGCGAGACCTACCTGGAGGCGTTCGCGTCGCTGATGTTCAGCGTCGACGAGCCGGGGAGGTTGCGGCGGCTCGCCCTGCACATCCGGGAACGGGTACCCCAGCGTCAGCCGCCACGTCCGGTCGACCTGCTGCTGCGGGCGTTGGTCGAGCAGCACCTCCGCCCGGTGCAGGAGGCGATGCCCCTGATGCGCCGTACGGTCGACGCCTTCCGGGACCACGCCCGCACGCCCGACGCGGATCCGTGGTGGATGGAACGTGCCTGTGTGTTGAGCGTCGACATCGGTGACAGCGAGGCCATGGAGGAGATCGCCGACCGCCAGGTGGAACTCGCCCGGGCGCAGGGGGCCTACGCGATCCTGCCCCACGCGTTGCGCTTCCAGGCGGTCGCCCGGACGATCGTGGGTCGCTTCGCCGACGCGCAGGTCAGCATCATCGAGGCGCGTGCGGTCGACGAGGCCGCCGGGACGTCAAACCTCGTCGGGTCCGACCTGATGCTTGCCGCCTGGAGCGGGGACGTCGATCGGTTCCGTGAGATCCGGGAGAAGCTGCGCGGCTGGGTGGGGGTGAAGCCCACCGCGCTGTACTACTCGATCGGCGTTCTCTGCAACGGCAGCGGCGACCATGAGGCCGCGATGGACGCGTTGCTGCTCGTACGGGACCAGCACCGGCGCGGGGCGTACGCCGCCTCCGTCTTCCACCACGAGCTGGTCGAAGCCGCCGCGTACGTCGGACGTCCCGAAGAAGCCAAGGAATCGGCTGAGTGGATCGGGGATGTCGCACGGGTCAACCCGAACGCGTGGACGACCGGTGCGCATCTACTGGCGAGTGCGCTGCTCGACCCGGGGCTCG
Source organism: Micromonospora sp. DT228 (assembly GCF_049841595.1). Taxonomy (NCBI): domain Bacteria; kingdom Bacillati; phylum Actinomycetota; class Actinomycetes; order Micromonosporales; family Micromonosporaceae; genus Micromonospora; species Micromonospora sp. DT228. The sequence goes on along the minus strand of NZ_JBNCKO010000025.1, from coordinate 7,440 downwards.
GCGCGCAGGACCACTACCGTGCCGCGATCAGCCGGTTCGCCGGGAGCAGGATGCGAGTCCACTACGCGCGTGCCCGACTGCTCTACGGGCAGTGGCTGCGACGGGTCGGCCGTCGCGCCGAGGCGCGGGTGGAGCTGCGCGCCGCGCACGAACTGCTCTCCACCATCGGCGCGCGCGGGTTCGCCGGCCGCGCCGCCCGCGAGCTGGAGGCCATCGGCGAGCCGACCCTGGCCGACGACGCCGATCCGCTCGCGGGGCTGACCGCCCGCGAACTACTCGTCGCCCGCAAGGTCGCCTCCGGCGCAGGCACCAGGGAAGTTGCCGCGCTGCTGTTCGTCAGCCCGCGAACGATCGACGCCCACCTGCGCAACCTCTACCGCAAACTGGGCATCACCTCACGCCGGCAGCTACGAGAGCTACTCCGCTGACGGAGCCGGGCCGACCGAGCGACGAAAGGGCCCCGCCGGTACGAGACCGGCGGGGCCGCCGGGTCACGTCAGCGCCGGGCGCCGGGCCCGGTCACACTCCCGTTCGGCACGCGTCTTCAGCTCCGTCAGCCACCTCTCCAGGCCCCCTCTGAGAGCCGCGGTGGAGAAGGCGACGTCCTGCTCCACCTGGTCACCGCGCCACGTCTCCTCGGTACGCACGAGAACCCGGCCACCGATCTCGGTGAACGTCCACGCGTGCACTCCCTCGTCGATGCGCAGCCCCGCACCGATCGCCGGGCCGTCCCACCGAAGGCACTTCTGGTGCTGAAGCTGCTTGACGGTGGACGTGACGACGAGGGTCGTGGCGGGATTCAGCGCGGTCTCGGGGACCGGTGTCGTCCATCGGAACGACGAACCGGGACGCAGTGGGCCACGGTCGAGCCGCTTGCTGGACAGAACGGGCTTCTGCCACGACGGCCAGCGTTCCACGTCGGTCTGCAACTTCCAGACGGTCCGTAGCGGAGCGTCGATCGTCGTCTCCGTCCGATAGCGAATCTTCGCCGTGGTGTCGACGGTCCTTCCCGCACAGCGCACCGTCGCGCGGTCGGCACCGACATCACGCCTGACCTCGGCCCGAGCCGGCGCACCCGCGGTGCCCACGAGGCCGGCCACGACCACTGCCGTCGCGACGGCGAACACACGATTCTTCACGACGCGGTCACCGCCTCGGCGGTGCCCTTGAGCCGTTCCAGCCACCTGGCGAGGGTCGTGTCGAGGCCCTCCTGGAAAGGCCCGGGGTCGGCATCGACAGGCGGGCCGGCGAAGGACTCCTCGGTCGACACCTCCACACCGTCGCCGGCCGGAGTGAGCGCCCAGACGTGGACACCGAGGACCCCGTCCGGTCCGTCACCGTATCCCCGCCACACGAGGCGTTCCCGCGGCCGTACCTGAACGATCGTCGACTCGATCTCCATGCCCGCGGCCGACCAGCGGAACACGGAGCCCGGCGCGAGCGGACCGGGTGTTTCCACGCGTGCGTACGGGATTTCCGGCAGCCAGGTTGTCCATGCGTCGATGTCGGTGAGGATCCGCCACACGGCTTCCGCCGACGCGGTCACCGTGACGCTGTGGCGGCTGACCACCGGGGCCGACACGTCAATGCCGGCCTCGTCGGTGTCCGTAATGTTCTCCATCGTGAAGCCTCTCTGCGGTCACTGACCATCGGATCGCCGGGCATGAGAGCGAGCCGCTAGATCCACACCCGGCAGATGCGATCGTGCCAAGACGACAACCGCTACACATCGGCAAGAACTACCTAGTTCGCGGTACGTGGGCCGCCCCGACGCCGCCGGCCGCGTCACCGCTCGTGCACTGCTGCGGGCCATGGGCTGGACACCGGGCCTCACGCTGCACATCGATGAGGCGATTGGAGATGCCGTGGTGAAACGCCGAACGGCGGCCCGCTGAATCAGTCGGGCCGCCGTTCGCAGAGTATGGATCAGAGCGGGCGGATGTTCTCCGCCTGCGGGCCCTTCTGGCCCTGGGTGATGTCGAACTCCACCTTCTGATTCTCGTCGAGGCTGCGGAAGCCGCTCGCCGAGATCGCGGAGAAGTGGGCGAAGACGTCAGCGCCGCCGCCGTCCGGGGTGATGAAGCCGAAGCCCTTATCGGCATTGAACCACTTCACGGTGCCTGTAGTCATGTCTGCTCCTCGCAAGCTGTTAGAGGCCGCACTGTGCGGACTCTTACGCCGCCGCGTTGATCACCCGCGTCGAAACGACACGAAAAACGAAAAGCGCCTGACGGGTTTCAGATAACCCATCAGGCGCTGGAAAACGTCTACGGAAATCAAAACTGCAACACGGCCACCGTAGCACATGATCCGCCGTGGGTCCCATGGAGGTGAGTGGCCTGATCACCTGTCTGCTTCATCGATGTCGCCCCGTCCACAACCGCGGGGCGAACGAGGGCAGCGGTCGGGTCGGCGCACGGCGTACCGGCAGGTGATGTGCCTTTCGGTGATCGCGCTGCTCGGCGCTGGCCTGACCTGCGCCAAGCGGCCCGGCCCCGCCAGGGTGGCGGAAGCGGTACGACGGTCGGCCATCCGTGGAAGGGCGGATCTGCGCGCATTGCCCTGGCGCCCGCGACGTCGCGGCCGTACAGGTGCGCTGGATTGGTCCCCACCTGCACGCCGAAGCCCAGCTCGTGGTCGACGCCACCCTGAGCCTCGTCGACTAGGGCGTGTGTCAAAGTCCTCGGTCGAGCCGAGGCGGAGTCCAGGCGGCGGTCCGGCAAGGCGGAGATTGGTCCGGATACCGGTGTTGTATCCGGACCAATCTCCAACGCGGCCGGTCGTCGTCTGGGCCCGCCGCAGGCCGGCCAGGGGCTTTGACACACGCCCTAGCATTCGACTGTGTCCGAAGACACCAGACAGAGCTGCGCCGCAGCGCCGGCACAGCAGCGGTTTGTGGTCTGTGGGGACGGCGCGGTGGCTCGCCGTCTGGTCACTGAACTGGCAGACCGCTACGGTGTCGCGGTCACTGTGATCCTACCGTCGTTGAGCGACCACCACGCAGCCGACCTCGCTGACCTCGCTATGGAATTCGGGGTGGCGGAGGGACAGCCGGAGATCATCATGGCCCGGCATCTGACCGGGGAGGTGCTCGATCAGGCTGGGGTCCGGCGGGCAGCTGCCGTGGCGTTCGTCGGTGTCGACGACGTGACGAATGTGGATGCCGCCATGATCACCCGGGAGTTGGCTCCGGATGTGCGGCTGGTGGTCAGGCTATTCAACCCGGTGCTCGGCGAGGGCGTGGCCGCGATGCTCGGGGACTGCGCCGTACTCTCGGGATCCGAGATTGCCGCACCGGCGTTCGTTGCCGCCACGCTCGGGGACGCCACGCCGACGTACGTGCGGCTGCCCGACGGTGAGCTTCTGCGCAGCGCTCTGCGCAGCGCCGTCGACCCGGCGGGGGTGGACGTGGTTTGCGGCCTGGCCGACACGACCGGCACGGAGCCGGTCGTCCTTCCAGCGGACCAACATCGGGCAGACCTGGTACTTGTCCGCGCATGCGGGCGGCCCCGAATGGACCCGCCGCGTCGAAGGCCGCGCCTGTTTCGGGCCCTCGGCCTGGTGTTCAGCCGCAATCTGCGACTGGCGTTGGTCGGCACGGCCGCGATACTCGCCGCGGCGAGCGTCCTGCTGGCGTACATCCGCGGCGTGAACCTTGCCGAGGCCGCCTACCTGACGCTGCTGACAGCGATGGGAGCCGCCGAGGTCGACCCCGCCGCACCGCTCAGCGAAAAGGTGACCGCACTGGTACTGGTGACCACCGGGGTAGCGCTACTTCCCACCGTCACGGCCCTGGTGGTGGACTCAGTCGTGCGCGCCCGGCTGACGGTCGCCGCCGGCGGCGTGATCGAGCCGATCGACAACCATGTCGTACTTGTGGGACTCGGCAACATCGGCACCAGGGTCCTGGAGGAACTGCACTCCGTCGGCATCTCCGTGATCGCCGTCGACCGGGCGGAGTCGGCCCGAGGCATCGGTGTCGCCCGTGAGGTGGGTCTGCCGGTGATCGTCGGCGACGCGACGCGCCCCGAGACGCTGCGAGCCGCGTCCGTGCACACCTGCCGGGCGCTTGTGGTCTTGACCGACGACGATGTCACAAACCTGGAGACAGCCCTGTCCGGGCGGTCCTCGCACGAGGCGGACCGAGTACGGTCGGCAGCAGTCAGGCCCCCGTTGCGGTTGGTGTTACGGCTGTTCGACGACGGCTTCGCGGAGCGTACGCAGCGCATCCTGAGAATCGACGAGTCACGGAGCGTTTCATCCTTGGCGGCGCCGGCGTTCGCTGCCGCCATGATGGGCCAGCAGGTCATCGACACCATCTCGGTCGGCCGCCGGGTGTTGCTGGTGGCCGAGTTCCCCGTTGGCGCCGGATCCGCACTCGAGGGACGGTACTGCCGCGACGTCAACCGGCCGGGCGCAGTGTGGGTGATCGCGGTGCGGACCGGCCGGACGGGACAGACCATCTGGTCGTTGCCGGAACGTCGCCCACTGGTCCGCACCGACCGGCTGATCGTGGTGGCCACACGCGCCGGTCTCGCCGAGCTGCTGCCCCGCACCGTGCCCAGCCCCGACGCTGAACCACTCGCCGATGTCGCGCCGTTGCGACTGCTTGCGCCGGCACCGCGCGATGGTGAGTGAACGCTCCCCGTAGCCCCGACCCGGGCCCGGATGCCGTCGCCACCCGACCGGCCACCAGGACGACGGCGTCCCCGACGGCCGCGCCCACGGTGCCGCCCGCCAGCTTCGGCGCTACCCGTGCCGGGTTGTTCGTGCTGATTCCTCTCCAGGCCAGACCGTTGCGGTATGACGCGTACCGCAGTGTTTGCCGGACCGACGAATAGTCGTGACGTCTCGGCCAGATCCGCCAACATGGATATGGCTATGACTGGACACCACCCGCACCACTGCCATCACGGCCATGGATCCGACGACGGCGTGCCGTACGGCCAGGTTGAGGCTCCCGCTGGCTTCGGCCGACGGGCGCTTCTGGCCGGTGCCGGCGGGACGCTGATGCTGGCCGCGCTGCCGAGCGCGGTCCGGGCGGCCAACACGACGATGGCCGGCGCCCCGACCGCGGCGGTCGGCGCCGGCCGGACATCCAGGATCACCCAGGGCACGGCGTTGGTCCACGCGGACATGCACAACCACACGGTCATGTCGGACGGTGACGGCAGTGCCGAGGCCGCATTCGCCTCGATGCGCGAGGCCGGTCTGGACGTCGCCGCGCTGACCGATCACGCGACGCTCTTTGCCATCGACGGGCTCAGCTCGTCCGAGTGGCGGACCACCGGTGACCTGGCCAACGCGGCCAACGACCCGGGTCAGTTCACCGCGATCCGCGGGTTCGAGTGGTCGCACCCGTTGCAGGGGCACATCAACGTCTGGAACACCTCCGACTTCGCCGACCTGTTGCGGGCCGGCAGCCCCGGGAACCTGTACAACTGGCTCACCGGCCGACCCGGGGGCCTGGCGAGCTTCAATCACCCCGGTCGGGAGGCGGGCCGGTTCAACAACTTTTCCTTCAACGCCGCTGCCCGCGATCAGCTCGTGGGGCTGGAGATGTTCAACCGGACCGACGACTTCCTCTTCGAGGGCTGGTCGTCGGGGGTGACGTCACCGCTGGTGGCCTGCCTGAACGCCGGTTGGCGGCCAGCGCTGACCGGCGTCACCGACGAGCACGGCACCACCTGGGGCTTCCACGAGGGCAAGGGCCGCAGCGGTCTGTGGGTCGCCGAGAACACCCGCGCCGCGGTGTTCGAGGCGATGGCCGCCCGCCGTTCCTTCGCCACTCGCGTCTCGGGGCTGCGGGTGGACGCCACCGCTGATGGCGTACGCATGGGCGGCGTGTTGAACGTGACCTCCGGCGACGTCCGGTTCCTGCTGGATCTGGACCGCGGCTCAGCCTGGGACGGCAAGCCCCTGCGGATCCAGGTCCTCCGCCCGGGCACCTCGGCGCCGACCGTCGTCGACGTCATCGACACCGTCAACGGTCAGGTCACCGACTTCACCGTGCCGCTCGACGTCGCCGACGGCGACTGGGTGGTGCTCCGGATCTCCGATCCGTCGCTGCCCAACGGCACCCCCGGCCCAGCCGGTCACCCGTGTAACGACTTCGCGGTGGCTTACACCAGCCCGTGGTGGCTCCGGCCCTGACTTTCGAGGTGCCGGTCCCGGCACTGCCGGCCAGCCGCAGACGGCTGCGTCGGTCTTCCGGGACCGGCATTCGGTTTTCGCGTCATGGTCCCGTCCTGTGCTCAGCGAGGCAGCGGGGGCAGCGTCGGGCTGTCGAGCCAGGCGGCGAACAGATCGTCCAGGGGGTTGCAGGAATGTCGAACCGCGGCGACAGGCCACCGGCCGATCACTCTCGTGTCTCTACTGAGGTCGTGGTGTCACTCTTCAACACTCATTCGTTTGCCCAAAGTTCACCTGCCGGAGTGGGCCTTCCCGCTCCGTCGATGGGACTTTCAAGAAGACCAGTCCCTTAACGTTTGTTGTCGTTGAGGACGGCGATCGTACGGCTCGTTGTCGCGTGCTCCACGAGCCCGCTCCCGCGTCATCGAGTTCACGCATAGTTCATTGCAACCGGTGCGCGTCAACGATGTTCCCGCAGGCAGCGGCTTCGTTGGCCGGCGAGCCGTGGCGTTCACCAGGTGAACGCTCCAGTGATCAAGGTCCTTCCGAGCGCCGGCAGGCGTTCATCCGCGAACCTCAGTTGGTCCCTAGGGTCTTGCGCCGGCACGCCTTTCGCTGTCTGCGACACCCGGGAGCCCTTCATGAGTCAGGCCATCGACATCCGCACATCGCCCGTGGGGGAGGGTCCACTGTGGCAGCAAGTCGTCGCGCAGGCCCGGCGCCGGCCCGCGGCTGCGGCGGTGGTCGACGGCGCGGGTGACCTGACCTACGCGGAGCTGGTTGCCCGCGTCGAGGAGCGGGCGGCGGAGTTGACGGTGGCCGGGGTGTCGGGCGGCGACCTGGTGGGGCTGCGCCTTCCGCGGAGCCGGGACGCGATCGTGGCGATGCTTGCGGTCCTGCGGGTGGGCGCGGGCTATGTGCCCATCGACCCGGCCTATCCGGTGGCCCGTCAGGAGTTCATCCTCGCCGACGCGCGGCCCCGCGCGGTCATCACCCCGAATGGCGTCGCCGCGACAGAGACTCTGGCCGGCACGGAAGCGCACGCAGCGGCCGGCGCGGGAGCGGCGTACGTCGTGTACACGTCCGGATCGACCGGGCGGCCCAAGGGCGTGGTCGTGCCGATGTCCGCGCTCGCCGCGTTCTGCGCCGCCGCCCGGCAGCGCTACGAGCTCACCGCCGCCGACCGCGTCCTGCAGTTCGCGTCGCTGAGCTTCGACGCCAGCGTCGAGCTCTTAGGGCGTGTGTCAAAGCCCCTGGCCGGCCTGCGGCGGGCCCAGACGACGACCGGCCGCGTTGGAGATTGGTCCG
>NZ_JBNCKO010000024.1:0-92785 GCF_049841595.1 Micromonospora sp. DT228 | reverse complement strand
CAGATGCTGTAGAGCGCGCCGTTGCCGCCGATGACGAAGACCTGGAGGCGTCCGTCGGCGTTGGCGGAGATGGCGAGGTCGGCGGTCAGGCCATTGCCGCCGAGGCTGGCCCAGCCGGAGAACGGCCCGTTCGGGGTGCTCTGCCACTTGTGGTAGAGCTTCGAGTCGCCGCCGATGGCGAACAGTTCCATCCGGCCGTCGGGCTTGGTGACGGCCCGGACGGCGCTCAGGTCGGTGCCGTCGAGGTTGGCCCAGGCCGACCAGGGGCCGCTGGTGGTGGTCTGCCAGATGCTGTAGAGCGCGCCGTTGCCGCCGATGACGAAGACCTGGAGGCGTCCGTCGGCGTTGGCGGAGATGGCGAGCTCGGTGGTCAGGTCGTTGCCGCCGAGGCTGGCCCAGTCGGCGAACGGGCCGTTGGCCGTGTTCTGCCACTTGTGGTAGAGCTTCCCGTCCCCGCCGATGGCGAACAGTTCGATCCGGCCGTCCTTCTTCTTCACCGCGCTGAGCGAGCGCAGGTCCGTGCCGCCGAGGTTCGCCCAGGCCGACCAGGGGCCGCTGGTGGTGGTCTGCCAGATGCTGTAGAGGCTGCCGTTGCCGCCGATGACGAAGACCTGGAGGCGTCCGTCGGCGTTTGTGGCGACGTTCAGGTCACTGCTGAGCCCGCTGCCGCCGCGGCTGGTCCAGTCGGAGAACGGACCGTTCACCGTGCTCTGCCACTTGTGGTAGAGCTTCCCGTCACCACCGATCGCGAACAACTCGATCCGGCCGTCCGCCTTCGTCACCGCCGTCGGCGACTTCAGGGCGCTGCCGCCGAGGTTGACCCAGTCGCCGAAGACGCTGTTGGGGGCGGACTGCCAGGTGCTGTGCACCGCGCCGGAACCGCGGGTCTGGAACGCCTGCATCCGGCCGTCCGCGTTCAGCGCCACTGACAGCTTCGTGGCCTGTGGCTTGGCGGGAGTCGGCGGGGAGGCGATCACACCGGTGCGCCGGATCGGCCTGAAACTGTTTAAGTCGTCCCAGTTGTTGAAGCCCAGGTGGCCAAAGTTGTTCTTCGCGTACGGGTTCTGGACCGTCTCGTCTTTGTCGTTGAACGAATAGACGTAGGCGCCCTTTTTGTGGTCGTTCCCGTCCACCCAGAACGCGAAGAGTTCCATGTGGCCCTCGCGCACCATCGCGTCGCCCGGCTGGAAGTCGTCTACACCACCTAGCGTGAACCACATCGAGTTGCCGTCGCGGAGGAAATCCTCGGTGTTGTAGTCCCAACCGTCCGACTTCTTGTTCAGGTGCCAGACCATGGAGACCAGTCCGGAGCAGTCCCGGCGGTACTTGTGGGAACCCTCGTCGTCGGGCGCCGCGACGCTCTGGTCCTGGGTGTACGTGATTCCGCGGTCCACCCAGTCCTGAGCCCGGAGCAGAATCTCGTTGCGACTGATGGGGCCCTCGATTTCGGAGGCCTGGGCGGGGGCCGGCGACAGGCCGACCAGTCCAGTGGCGATCATGGCCAGCGCGGCGATGAGGCTGCTCGCCCGGCGAGTACGACGGAATCGTGACTGCACAAATTTCCCTTCGAGGTGGATGAGTGCCGGGCGGTGGCGACCGGACCGGAAGCATCGAGACCCTTGGCTGGATCTGCTGCGGCCGGTTAAGATCCGCGACACAGGCGTCACCGTGGGTTCCGTCCGAAGTGGTCGGTCCCTGGTGGTCCTGCTATGCGGTTGTGGGTCGGCAACCGTCCCTTCGGATGAGGACACATGAGCCGTGGCACCCCGTTGAGCGGTGTCGCGTGCTGTTCGCGATGACTGGCTGGGGAAACCCTCGCAGCCGGACTCGGTAGCGAACCTGAACGGATCCTTGACAGCGTGGGCGGCCCCGATCGTGGGCCGTGTAGGCACTACGGGCGCGGGGGCGAAGCCGTGGAACTACGGATATTGGGTGACCTGCAGGTTGTGGTCGACGGGCGACCGGTGGAGCTGGGTCCGCCGAAGCAGCGGTTGGTGTTCGCCGCGCTGGCCGTCGACGCGGGTCGCAGCGTGCCGATCGAGGCGCTCGTCGATCGCGTCTGGGACGAGACGCCGCCGGCCGACGCACGCGGCGTCCTGTACACCTACCTGACCCGCATCCGGCGAATCCTGGCCACCGCTCGGTCCGCCGAGGCGGTGCCGATCACCGTGGGTCGTAGCCAGACCGGCTATCTCCTCGCCGCCGATCCGGACCGGGTGGACCTCTACCGGCTGCGCCGCCTCGCCGAGCAGGCCCAGGGCCTGCCGGCGGAGCATCCGGACCGGCCGACCCTGCTCCGGGAAGCGATCGACCTGTGGCGCGGTGAGCCCCTCGACGGTCTGCCCGGCGACTGGGCGTCCCGGGTCCGGGAGGGGCTGCGTCAGCAGCTCATCCGGGTCCTGCTCGACTGGGCCGACAGCGAGATCAGCCATGGCCGGCCCGGCCCGGTCACCGAGCGGCTCACAGTGGCCACTGAGCGAAGCCCGCTCATCGAGCCGCTGGTGCTGAGCCTGATGCGGGCCCTCTACTTCAACGGACGTCGAGCCGAGGCGCTCGACCTGTACGCGCGGACCCGTGTCCGCCTCGCCGACGACCTGGGCATCGACCCGGGCACGGACCTCCAGGACCTGCACCGGGAGATCCTGCGCGGCACCCTGCGGCCACCGGCGGCGCTCACGACCACGGCCCCGACGCCGCTCCCGGAACAGCCGTCGGCCGTCGTGTCGACGCCTGTCGAGACCGAACCGGAGCCACCCCGGCGCAGCAGCGGGGGGCCCGGGTGCCAGCTCCCGGCCGACCTGCCCGACCATGTCGGCTGCGAATCGGAGATCTCCCGTGCGCTGAACGTGTTGCGACCCGACGGCCGGGGCGCCGAGGGCACCGCCGCACCCGTGCTGATCCTCTCCGGTCCGGGTGGGGTCGGGAAGACGGCACTCAGCATCCGACTGGCGTATCTGCTGCGGCACGCGTACCCGGATGGTCAGATCTTCGTCACCCTCGGTGGCCGCGGCCGTGACCCGGGGGAGGCGGTCGACCGGGTGTTGCGGGCCCTCGGCGCCACGAACATCCACCAGCTCCCCACGCTGGCGGACAAGCTCGGGCAGTACCGGGCCATGCTGAGCGGGCGGCACTTCCTCATCGTGCTCGACTCGGCGGTCAGCGCCGAGGAGGTCCGGCCCCTGGTGCCCGGCGGCCCGGGCAGCGCCCTGATCGTGTCCAGTCGGGCCTGGCTGACCACAGTTCCCGGTGCCGAACACATCGAGGTGCCGCTGCTGGATCAGGCCGACTCGGTCCACCTGTTGAATCGCATCATCGGGCCGGAGCGGGTGGCGGCGGAACCGCGGGCTACCGACGCGCTCGTCGAGATGTGCGCGGGGCTGCCGCTGGCCCTGCGGATCGTCGGCGCGCGGATCGCGGCGCGACCGCACCGTCGGATCACCCGCCTGGCCGAGCGGATGCGGGACGAACGTGGGCGGCTCGACGAGATGGCCGCGGACGGCCTGGCCGTGCGGGTCAGCGTCGGGGTCGGCTACCAGGCGCTCGACCCGGCGGCCCGACGGGCGTTCCGGCTGCTCGGCTTCCTCGGGGTGCCGAGCTTCGCGGAGTGGCTGGTGGCAGCGCTCATCGGCGGTTCGGTGGACGAGGCCGAAGAGCTGTTGGAGCAACTTGCCGACGCCCGATTGGTGACGGCCCTGCCCGACCCGACGCACCGGCTGCTCCGCTACCACATTCACGACCTGGTCCGACTGTTCGCCTGGGAACGCGCCGTCGAGGAGGACGCCGACGGTGCGCTGCGCGCCGCGGTGGCCCGGGTCCTGGCCACGGCCACCGAGCTGGGGGAACGGCTCAACCAGCGGCAGCCGTTCGCCGTTCCGCCGCTCTACCGACAGACGCTGCAGCCGGTGGACGTGCCGGCGGTTCAGCTCCCGGCGGACCATCAGTTACCCGGCTGGCTGGAGGTCGAGGCGTCGACACTTATCGTCGCGGTGGAGCGGGCCGCGGAGCTGGGCATGGACGTGGCGGCGTGCGCGCTCGCGGACGCGTTGGTCTACGCGTCCTTCGCGGTCCGGAACGACTTTGTCGGCTGGGGGCGCACCCACGCGGCGGCGTCCGCGGCGGCACGGGCCGCCGGGAACGCCGTCGGCGAGGCGGTGATCGCCTGCGGCATCGCGCTGCTGCGCTACAAGGAGGACCGGTTCGTCGAGGCCGAACAGAATTTCCGGAGCGCCATCGAGCTGTTCGAAGCGGCCGGTCACGAGCACGGGTCGGCCGCGGCGCGCAGCGGGCTCGGCGCTGTGCTGCGCGAGGTCGGCCGGCACCGGGAGGCCGTCCCGCTGCTGACCGCGGCGGCCGACGCGCTGAACCGGATCGGCGGCGACAACGCCGCCGCGCACGCCACCTACGGGATCGGACACTGCCTGCGGGAGCTCGGCGACGACGATGAGGCGATGCGCTTCTTCGTCCGGGCCATGGACGCCTACCGGGCACTCGGTCACGTCCGGGGGGAAGCCATCGCCGCTCGGGGCATCGGCCTCGTGCACCGGGCCCGGGGCGCGCTTGACGACGCGCGGCGCTGGTGCGTCCGGGCCCACGAGATGATCGTGGCGAGCGGTGACGAGCTGCTCGCCTGCTACACCGAGCAGGCGCTGGCGAAGGTGTGGTTCCGGCAGGGGGACGTGGGTCGGGCACTGGCGCCGTTGGAGCGCAGCCTGGCGACGTGCCGCCGGCTGAACGACCGGTTCGGCACCGCGCTGGTCCAGCGGACCGTCGGTGAGCTGCACCTGGCGGCGGGGAGGCCGGAGGTGGCCCTGGAGGCCCTCCGGCTGGCCCACGACGGTTGGATCGAGCTGCACCATGATCTCGGTGCGGCACGTACGCTGCGCGACCTTGGCGCGGCGCACGCCGCGTTGGGCGACGTCGCGTCGGCGCACCGGGTGTGGGAGACCGCTGCGGCGACCTTCGAACGGCTCGGTACCCGGGAGGCCCGCGAAGTGCCAGGCTGGCACGAGCGGTGGCGGTGCGGGTGCGCCGCGACAGCACTGACGGGCCGGATCGTGACCGGAGCGCAGCCGGTGTGAATAGGCTGGCGACCTGGGCTTCCAGGTTTCGTCAAGACCAACCGCAGGCCGCCTCTCTAGCGTCGGACCAGCACCGGGCACCGCCCCGGAGGGCAGTCCGACGAGAGGGAGAAATGATCATGACGATCCGACGCAGCGGCGCGTGCCTGGTGGCGGCGGTGGCGCTGGCCCTGCCGGCGGCCGGATGCGCGCACGACGCGCGCACCGGCGGCGCGGCGAGTGCTCCCGTCCCGTCCTCGTCGGCGCCGGTCGTCTCACCGGAGCCGGCCGCTCCCGGGCCGCAGACGACCGTCACGACCTCCGGCGTCCCCGCGCCACCGGCTTCCGCCTCGGCTCGGCCCGGTACGGGCGCCGGTCGGGCGGTCGACCCGGCCCCGACCAAAACCGGGCCGATCCGTCTCGACGACGAACAACACGTCACCGACACCCCGTCCTGCCGCCCGGAGGTCCTGCTCGCGGCCACCAGAGCGGCAGTGAGCGGCCAAACCGTGCAGGACGTGGCGGTGTTCTCCTGCCGCAACGGCTACGCCCGGTTGATGGCCGTCGCCCCGCAGCCAGCGGAGATCCCCGACGGCCAGATGTTCCTGCACCAGGACGCCAAGGGCTGGCGGGTCGTCGCGCGTGCCTCGGCAGCCACCGACTGCGGTGACACGGGTCTCCAGGCCGCTGTCCAGACTGCCTGCGCCGGCCTGGGCTGACCGCGCGGGGCCCGGCACGCGGGCCGGAACAGCCCAGCCGGCAGCGGTGGCCGCCACACCGGCATCCCCCGGCCGGCGTGTCGTCGGTCCGGCAGGGCAGGATGTACGCCGAGGGGGTGGCGCATGGCTGGGCGGATCCGGGACGAGGACATCGCACTGGTCCGGGAACGCACCTCGATCGGGGATGTGATCTCCGAGACGGTCACCCTCAAGTCGGCGGGTGGCGGCAACCTGAAGGGCCTGTGCCCGTTCCACGACGAGAAGAGCCCGTCGTTCAACGTGTCCCCGGCCCGCAACGTCTGGTACTGCTTCGGCTGCGGGGCCGGCGGCGACGCCATCAAGTTCCTGATGGACGCCGACCACCTCAGCTTCGTGGAGTCCGTCGAACGGCTGGCCGGCCGCGCCGGCATCCAACTGCGCTACATCGAGGACGACAAGGGCACCCCGCGCCCCCGCCCGCAGCAGGGTCAACGTCAGCGTCTGGTCGCCGCGCACGCCGCCGCCGTCGAGTTCTACCGGGCGCAGCTCAGCACGGCCGGGGCCCGGCCGGCCCGCGAGTTCCTGGCCCAACGGGGCTTCGACCGGGCCGCCGCCGAGCGCTACGGCTGTGGCTTCGCGCCGGAGGGCTGGGACCTGCTCACCAAGCACCTGCGCCAGCAGGGTTTCACCCACCAGGAGCTGGTCACCGCCGGGTTGTCCCGGGAGTCCCGCTCCGGCACGCTCATCGACAGGTTCCGCCGTCGGCTGCTCTGGCCGATCCGCGACCTCGCCGGCGACGTGATCGGCTTCGGCGCGCGCAAGCTCTTCGACGACGACGACGGCCCGAAATACCTCAACACCCCCGAGACGCCGATCTACAAGAAGTCGCACGTGCTCTACGGCATCGACCAGGCCAAGCGCGAGATCGCCAAGCAGGGCCGGGCGGTCATCGTCGAGGGTTACACCGACGTGATGGCCTGCCACCTCGCCGGGGTGACGACGGCGGTGGCGACCTGCGGCACCGCGTTCGCCGCGGACCACATCTCCGTCCTGCGGCGGCTCCTGTTCGACAGCGACGAGGTGGCCGGCGAGATCATCTTCACCTTCGACGGTGACGCCGCCGGCCAGAAGGCCGCGCTGCGCGCCTTCGAGGACGACCAGCGGTTCGTCGGGCGCACGTTCATCGCGGTCAGTCCGGACAACATGGACCCGTGCGACCTGCGGCTGGCCAAGGGTGACCTGGCGGTCCGGGATCTGGTCGCCCGCCGTGAGCCGCTCGTCGACTTCGCGCTGCGGCACGTGATCAGCCGCTTCGACCTGGACACCGTCGACGGCCGGGTCGAGGCCATGCGCCACGCCGCGCCGCTCGTCGCGCGACTCAAGGACCGGGAAAAACGCCCGGAGTACGTCCGCAAACTCGCCATGGACCTCGGGATGGAGATCGAGCCGGTGCAGCGGGCGGTGCTCGCCGCCGCCAACACCCCGCCGCCCGGCACCCGCGACGCCGGCCCCGCCGCCCGGCCCGCCTCGGCTCGCCCCGAGCCGGCTCTGGACAGCCCGCAGTCGATGGTCGAGCGGGAGGCGCTGAAGCTCGCCCTCCAGCAGCCGGTCCTGGCCGGGCCGATGTTCGACGCGGTCGAGTCGCCCGAATACCGCCACCCGGTGCACGTCGCGGTGCGTACCGCCATCGCGGCGGCCGGTGGCGCCGCGTCGGCGACCGGCGGCGCGGTCTGGATCGAGTCGGTCCGCGACGCCTGCGACGATCTGGCCGCGGCGGCGCTTGTCGGCGAGCTGGCGGTGGAGCCGCTGCGCATCGACGGCGAACCGGACCCGCGCTACGTGTCGATCACCATGGCGCGGGTGCAGTTCGGGTCGGTGACCGCCCGCGTCCGGGACCTCAAGTCGCGCATCCAGCGGATCAACCCGGTAAACAACAAGGACGAGTACTTCGCCGCCTTCGGTGAGCTGCTGTCCCTGGAGCAGCACGCCCGGGCGCTGCGCGAACAGGCCGCGGGAGGCCTCTAGATGGGACTGTTCAGCCGTAAGCCGAAGCTGCCACCTGCCGACCGGCCACCGCTGGTCGCCGACGAACGGGTGTTGGCCTGGGCGGCGGCCGGCAACGGCGAGGGCGACGGGGTGGTGGTCGCCACCAATCTCGGGCTGTGGCTGCCCGGTCGAGGGCACCGGCTCGGCTGGCACGCCATCCTCAAGGCGGTCTGGTCCGGCCGGCAGCTGACCGTCACACCTGCCGAGACAGTCGCCGAACGCGACGGCTACACGCTTGTCGCCGACGGCCCGGCCGAGACATACCTCCTCCTCGATCCGCAGGAGCTGCCGCACCAGGTGCGGGCACGGGTGACCCGTTCGGTGGCGTACACCGAGCACCAGCAGGTGCCCGGCGGCGCGGCGCGGGTCGCGGCCCGCCGCGTGGCCGGAGCCGACGGTCTGACCTGGACGGTCCGCCTGGATCCCGGCACCCCGGCGGACGACGAGGCGCTGCTGGCCGAGACCGACCGCCTGGTCGGCGTGGCCCGTGCCGCCACCGCGCCGGCTGACAACTGACCGGGCGGGTCAGTTCGCGCCGAGGTCTTTCAGCGCCTTCTCGGCGCCGCGGTGCAGCGGCACCGGCTCGGTCTTGCGGGCGGTCTCCAGCGAGATGCCCCGGGCCGCCGGGTTCGCCTGGGCCAGCGTGTCCCGCTTGTCGAAGACCGTCCGGGTGATCGCGCAGGCGACGTTGGCGTCCAGGTCCTTGCGGACCAACAACACGTTGGGTACGACGATGGTCGGGGTGTCGGTCGCCGTCCGGTACGCGTCCCGGCCGATCGTCCCGGCCTGGTAGGCGGGGCTCAACGCGGTCATCTTCGGCAGCAACGGCGAGATGTCGACGAACTTCACCGAGCTGCCGGCTGTGGTGAACAGGTCGGTGAGGCCACCGGTGGGCAGACCACCGGACCAGAAGAAGCCGTCGACGCTGCCGTCCTTGATCCCCTCGACCGTCTTGGTCAGGTCCAGTCGCTGCGCCCTGATGTCCTTGGCCGGGTCGAGGCCGGCGGCCTCCAACAGCCGGTTGGCGATCACCTCCGTGCCGGACTTCGGTGAGCCGGTGGAGATCCGCTTGCCCCGCATGTCGGCCACGGAGGTGATCCCGGAGCCGTTGCGCACCACCACCTGGGTGTAGTTGTCGTAGATGCGGGTCAGCGCCTCCACCGGCTGCGGCGAGGTGAAGCTGCCCTTGCCCTCGACCGCGTTGACCGCCGTGTCGAACAGCGAGAACGCCACGTCGTACTGACCGCCGACCAACTGCTCGACGTTCTGCACGGAGGCGCCGGTCTCGGCGGCGGTGCCGGAGAGCTTGCCGCCGGTCGCCCCGGACAACTGCCCGGCCAGGGCGTTGCCGACCACGTAGTAGACGCCTGTCGCATTGCCGGTCGCGATGCCGACGCGCGTCTCCTTGGTCACCTCGCAGGTGACCTCGCTGGCCGTGTCGTCCTTGGCCGCGCCGCCCTGCTGACCTCCGCAACCCGCGGTTCCGACCGTGACGAGGGCGAGCACGCTCAGGCCCGCCGCGAGCCGTACGTCGATTCGTCTCACAGTTGTTCCTCCACAGGATTGGCTGGTGATCCGGGCGATGGCCGGCCGGCGGAGCCGCGTCGGACGAACACACCCGCCGCCGCGACGGCGGCCAGCGCCGCGCCGACCGTGACCGGCACGGGTTCGAGCCAGAGCAGTGTGACGCCGGCGAGGGCACCCAGCACCCGTTCCGGGGCGCCGGCCGGACCCACGCCGGGCAGCCAGCCACCGGCGGCGACGGCGAGCACCGCCACGCTGAGGGCGGTGACCGCCGCGGCGAAGGCGATCCGTTGGACGCCACCGATGCCGAGCAGACCGAGCCCGGCCGGCGTGATGACGAAAGCGATCGGGGTCAGATACGCCGGCAGCGCGTACCGCAGGGTCTGCCACATGGTCGGCACCAGCCGGCCGCCGGTGACGGCGGCGGCGGCCACCGCGGCGAGCGCTGTCGGTGGGGACACCTCGGACAGCACCGCGAAGTAGAAGACGAACATCGCCGCCGCCGGCGCGGTGACACCCAGGTCGAGCAGGGCCGGACCGACGATCACCCAACCGATCACGAACGACGCGGTGACCGGCACGGCCAGGCCCAGCAGGGTGAGCGCGACGGCGGCGAACAGCGCGGTGAGCACCAGCACCAGCGTCGGGTCCGAGGTGGCCGCCTGCGCCCCGCCGATCAGCAGCGCCGCCGCCTGCGGCCCGAGGCCGGTCTTCGTGGTGGTCGCCGTGATGATGCCGGCGGCGGCGCACACCGCGGTGACGGCGAGGACGCCGCGTACGCCGGTGACGAGCGCGGTCACCAGCCGGCCCGGGGTGAGCCGGTGCGCGCGGTGCTCGTTCCTGGGGGCGCGGCCGTTTCTGGGGGCCAGGAACGACAACGCGACGGCGAGCACGATGGCGAAGACGACAGCCCTCGTCGCGGACACGCCGACCGCGAGGAAGACGATGATGGCGATCAGCGAGGCGAAGTGGTAGCCGAACCGGGCCAGCAGACGCCAGGGCGAGCCGACGTCGATCACCACGGGGCGTACACCGGAGCGGCGGGCATCGATCTCCACGGCGAGCAGGATGCCGAGGTAGTAGAGCACCGTCGGCACCGTCGCCCAGCCCAGCACCTGGAGGTACGAGACGCCCAGGTACTCGGCGATGATGAACGCCGCCGCACCCAGGGTGGGCGGGGAGAGGATGGCGCCCACCCCGGCCGCGGCCAACATGCCGCCGGCCCGCTCCGGCGGGTAGCCGGCGCGGCGCAGCAGCGGCCAGGTGACCGCGCCGATGCTCACCGTCGTCGCCGCGCCGGATCCGGAGACGGTGCCGAGCAGGAAACCCGAGGCCACCGCCGTCCGGCCGGCTGCGGTACGCGAGCGCCGGAACGCCGCGGCCGACAGCTCGACGAAGAACCGCCCGGCCCCGGACAGCTCCAGCACCGCGCCGTAGATGGTGAACAGCACGATGTACGAGGCGGCCACGTCGAGTGGGGTGCCGTAGAAGCCGCTGTCGGAGTTGTAGAACGCGTCTACCAGCTGACTGAAGTCGAGCCCGGCGTGCGCGACCGGCCAGGACTGCGGCAGCAACCCGCCGTAGTAGCCGTAGCCGAGGAACAGCAGGCAGACCGCGGGCAGGATCCACCCGGTGGTCCGTCGACACGCTTCGAGGAGCAGGAGCAGCAGGACGGTGCCCAGCACCAGATCCGTCGTCGCCAGCAGGCCCTGCCGGTCGAGGAACGCGTTGTAGCCGCCGCCACCGCTGCCGATCCGGATCGGCAGGACGGGGTAGAGACAGGCCGTCACCGCCAGCGCGACCAGGACCCAGTCGGTCACCGTGGGCCGTGTCGAGGCGGGTGGTCGCCGGGCGCGCAGGCGGGCCGGCAGCCGCAGGTCGGCCGGGTAGGCGAGGAAGAGCAGCGGGAGTACGCCGGCCAGGAAGATGATCAGGTAGTACTTGCTGCCCTGCGACAGGGGGCGGAACACCTGCCACAGGGCGAGAGCGCCGACCGCCAGCGCCGCAGCGGTGAGGAGCAGGCCCGCCGGCCCGGAGAGCACCCGACCCGGTTTCTCGTCCTCGAACTGGGCGGCCAGGTCCCGCGTCGCCCGCTCGGCCACGCTGGGCCCGCTCGGGTCGGGCCCGCTCGGGTTGGGCCCGCTCGGGTTGGGCTCGCTCGGGTTGGGCTCGCTCGGGTTGGGCTCGCTCGGGTTGGGCTCGCTCGGGTTGGGCTCGCTCGGGTCGGGCTCGCTCGGGTTGGGCTCGCTCGGGTTGGGCTCGCTCGGGTCGGGCTCGCTTGCGTCGGGCCGGGTCTGGGTGGGCTCGGTCGCGAGGGTGGTGGGGTTGGGCGGGGGGGTGCCGTCGGGTTCGCCGGGCTTCGTCGGGCCGGCTTCCGGTCGTGGTCGGGGTGGCCCGCCGTCGGGGCTCACTGCGGACCCACCGGCGGGAGAGTTGGCTGGTCGGGCAGGTGACGACGAACCATCGGGCGCGCTGATGGGCGACACGAAAGGACGATACACGTCGATTGGCCGACGGGTGGGGCACCGACCGGCGTTTCGTCGCCGTGGTCGGGGTGACCCGGCGGGTCGCGGACGTCGTCGCCTGCCCGTCTCGCGTCGCATGTCCCGGCACCACGGCGCGTATTTGCGTGGAGGGCTGTCGGACCCGGCGGCTAGGGTCGGGCGGTGACTTCGGGGCGGCCACTGATTCAGGCACGCGGGCTGGTGAAGCGGTTCGGCGACTTCACCGCCGTGGGCGGCATCGACGTCGAGGTGCGTTCGGGTGAGGCGTTCGGTTTCCTCGGGCCCAACGGCGCGGGCAAGTCCTCCACCATGCGGATGGTCGGCTGCACGTCCCCACCCAGCGGCGGTGAGCTGCGCATCCTCGGCATGGACCCGGTCGCCGACGGGCCCGCGATCCGAGCCCGGCTGGGCGTGTGCCCCCAGTTGGACAATCTCGACCCGGAGCTGACCGTCCGGGAAAACCTGACGGTCTACGCGCGCTACTTCGGCATCACCCGCCGGGCAGCCCGGGAGCGGGCCGACGAGCTGCTCGACTTCGTCCAGCTCACCGAGCGGGCCGACAGCAAGGTCGAGCCGCTGTCCGGTGGGATGAAGCGTCGGCTGACCATCGCCCGCGCGCTTGTCAACGATCCGGAGATCGTGCTGCTCGACGAGCCGACCACCGGGCTCGACCCGCAGGCCCGGCACCTGGTGTGGGAGCGGCTGTTCCGGCTCAAGCAGCGGGGCGTCACGCTTGTGCTCACCACGCACTACATGGACGAGGCCGAGCAGCTCTGCGACCGGCTGGTGGTGATGGACGGCGGGCGGATCGTCGCCGAGGGCTCCCCCCGAGCGTTGATCGAGCAGCACTCCACCCGGGAGGTGGTCGAGCTGCGCTTTGCCGCCGATTCGCAGGAGCCGTTCGCCCGCAAGCTCGACGGCCTGGGGGAGCGGGTCGAGGTGCTGCCCGACCGGGTCCTGCTCTACGTGCCCGACGGCGACGCGGCGGTCGCCGAGGTCGCCGCGCTCGGGCTCGACCCGGCCAACGTGCTGGTGCGACGCAGCGGCCTGGAGGACGTCTTCCTGCACCTGACCGGCCGCACCCTGGTCGACTGATCGACTCGGCTCCCGCGAAGTCGGGGTGTCGGAGTGGCGCTGACACCCCGACTTCCTGAAAGCCGAGTCGATCATGCGGGCGACAAGTCGACGGGGTCGTCGTAAGGTGACCGGCGGCCTGTCGTACCCCGAAGGAGTTTCATGTCCGATCTGGTGGCCGCCAACCGACGTCAGGCCGGGCTGACCGCCCTCTACCTGGGCATCTTCGCGATGATCTGGTTCAGCGTGCCGGCGGCGGAGCAACCCCTGCGCGCCCTGCTGGTGGTGGGCAGCATCGTCGCACTGCTCGCCGCCGCGCTGGGCGGTGTGCTGTCGGCCCGACTCCGGGGGGCCGGCGTCCCTCGGGACCGGGCGGCCGACCGTCCGTACGTGCTCATCGTCGTCGCCGAGTTCGCTGCCGCCGGCCTGGGCGCCGCCGTGTTGGTCGCCGCCGGTTGGTCGGAGTACGTCCCGGTGCTTGTCTGCCTGGTGGTCGGTCTGCACTTCTTCCCGCTCGCCCCGCTACTGCGCGACCCGCTGCTGCGGCCGCTCGGCGTCGCGCTGTGCCTGGTGGCGGCGGCGGGCCTCGTCACCGGCCTCGCCTCGGCGGTCTCCGCCGGCCTGGTGGTCGGGGTCGGCGCGGGCGTGCTGCTGCTCGCCTACGCCGTGCAGGCGCTGATCCGCGCGTACCGACCGGCCTGACCGGCGGAGGCCGACCGATCGTTGGCAGCCCAGCAGCAATCGTTCCCGCGTGTCGAGCTGCTGAGCTGCCAACGATCACCGCTCAACGGGCTCTGGCCCAGGTGAGGAAGCGGTCTGTCAGCCGTTCGCGACCGGCCTGGCCGGGCAGGTCTCCGGTTGCCTCGCACAGCAGCGCGGCAAGGTAGACGAGCAGGCCGACACGGTCCTCGCGGTATTCGCCGAGCAGCGCCAGCCGGGCCGGGGAGCACGGCCACGCCGCACCGCAGACCCGACAGCGCCAGGAGGGGCGTGCTGCCACGTGCTGGCGGTAGCGGGGCATCAGCGGCTGTCCCGGTCCCGAGTCAACCAGTGGCTGCCGTTCGGGCGGGCGCGTCGCCGGCATCTGAGTCGCACGGGGAACCTCCGTCGGGTGGGAGGGGAGCGCCCCGGGATCGGGGGTCACGGGACGCTCCCGGCCTGGTTCCGCCCACCGTCCGATCCCGTGAGCGGTCCCGCTACGTGACAGTCTGGTGAGGACCCGACTACGGTGGGGGATTCCGCACGCCGACGACCAGGGCGTACGGGGATCGGCCCGGCACGGTACGAAGATGTACGGAGGCTGTCCGTGGAGAGTTCGTCCATGCTGGGGCACTTCGCGGAGGAGCTGCGGCTGGCTCGGGCCGCGACGGGGATGTCGCAGACGGCGCTGGCCGAAGGGCTCAGCTATTCCGGGGCGTTGGTCGCCAAGGTGGAGACGTCCGAGCGCCGGCCGAGTCTGGACTTCGCCCGTCGGTGTGACGTCGTGTTCGGGGCGGACGGCCGCTTCGAACGCATCCAGCAGCGGATCAGCCGGGATGCCGTGGTGCCGTGGTTCCGCGACTGGGCCGGCATCGAGCAGGAGGCCACGGCGCTGCGCTGGTTCGAGCCGCTGTGTGTGCCAGGTCTGTTGCAGACCGAGGGGTACGCCCGCGCACTACTGACCGGCGGCGGGCTGTTCGCGCCGGACGAGATCGAGCAGCAGGTGGCAACCCGTCTGGACCGTCAGGGACTGCTCACCCGCGACCGACCTCCGCTGCTCACTGCCGTGATCGACGAGCACGTGCTCCGGCGCTCCGTCGGCGGGTCGGCAGTGATGCGCGAGCAGATTCAGCACCTGGTGAAACTTGGCTCCGCGCTCCCCAGGGTCCGTATCCAGGTCGTGCCGTCCACTGCCGGTGCCTACGTTGGGCTCGGTGGACCGTTTGTGATTGCTACGTCGCGGCAGGGGGAGGACCTCGTCTACCTCGCGGGACAGCGTCACGGGCAGGTCATCGACCGCGTCGACTACGTCCGTCAGGTGGTCGAGGTATGGGAGTCGATCCGGGGTGAGGCACTATCGCACGGGCAGTCCCTCGATCTCATGGCGGAAGTGGCGGAGACATGGTTATGACCGGTGCCCGGTGGCGCAAGAGCATCCGTAGCGGCCCAGATGGCGGTAACTGCGTGGAGGTTGCCGACAACCTGCCTGGGTTGGTGGCCGTCCGTGACTCGAAGGACCCGACCGGCCCAGTGCTGGCCTTCACGCCCGACGCGTGGCGCGCGTTCGTCGGTTCCGACGCCGTCGGCCGGTAGATAGCGACCACGCCGTCTAGATCGACTCGGTTTCCGGGGAGTCGGGGCATCGCGGGGGCGTTGATACCGCGGCTTCCTGGAAGCCGAGTCGATCAGGGGCCCGCGTCGGGTCGGGGGTCGCGCTGGGCGGGGGCGAATCCGCGGGTTGAAACCCGGGCGACACGTCAAGGGCGGCGTCGTAGGGTGGCCGGCGACCTGTCGTACCCCGGGGGTAGGAAGGTCGGGACGGGGGTGGTCGTGGTGCGGGTGGCGGAGCGGGCGCGGTTGCCGTGGGTGCCGGCGTGGGCGGTGTTCGAGCACTACCTGGTCGGTCTGCGCCGCACCTGGCGGGCCGGCGTGTTCTCCTCGTTCCTGCTGCCGGTGCTGACAGTTGTCGGCTTCGGGGTGGGCGTCGGTGGCTACATCGACCAGGGCGTCGGTGGGGTGCGCTACCTCGACTGGCTGGTCCCCGGGCTGATCGCCTCGACCGCGTTGCAGGTGACGGTCGCGGACTCGACCTGGCCGGTGTTCAGCAACTTCCAGTGGGTCAAGACCTACTTCGCGCAGAGCGCCTCGCCGCTGCGGGTGGGCGACATCGTGCTGGGGCACCTGGCCTTCGTGCTGTTCCGGGTGCTCACCACAATCGCGGCGTTCCTGCTGGTCACCGGGCTGTTCGGGGCGTTGCGCTCACCGTGGGCGGTGGCCACCCTGCCGGTGGTGGCGTTGCTGGGGTTGGCCGTCGCCGCGCCGGTCTTCGCGTACGCCGCGTGGGTGTCCACCGACAATTTTCTCGCGATGCTGTTCCGGTTCGCGATCATCCCGATGACGCTCTTCGCCGGGGTGTTCTTCCCGGTGGAGTCGCTGCCCGACGCGCTGCGGTGGCTGGCGTATGCGACGCCGCTGTGGCACGCCGTCGACCTCTGCCGCGCGGCCACGCTCGGGGTCGCCCCCCAGTGGTCGATCGCCGGGCACCTGCTCTACCTGGCCGCGTGGGCAGGTGTCGGTTGGCCGCTGGCGCTGCGCGCGTTCCGTCGCAAACTCGTCGTCTAGGAGATCCCGTGATCACGCTGGTCCTGCCCCGGCTGGTGGACGTCTCCTCCGCCTCCCGGCGGTCCGCGTCGGTGGTGGGGCGCAACGTCGCGGCGCTGAAGCCGGTCTACTGGCTGCTGCTGCTCTCCGGTTTCGTGGAGCCGCTGCTCTATCTGCTCTCCATCGGCGTGGGCGTCGGCGCGCTGATCGGTGACCTGCCGCTGCCCGACGGGCGGCTGGTGTCGTACGCCGCGTTCGTGGCCCCGGCGATGCTCGCCTCCTCGGCGATGACCGGGGCGATCTCCGAGACCACATTCAACGTCTTCGGCAAGATGAAATACATGAAGCTGTACGACGGGGTGATCGCCACTCCGGTACGGCCGTTCGAGATCGCTCTCGGTGAGCTGGGTTGGGCGATGCTGCGGGGCAGCTCCTACTCGGCCGCCTTCCTCGTGGTGATGGTCGCACTGGACCTGACGACTGTCACCCGTGCGTTGACAGTCCTCCCGGCCGCGATGCTCGTCGGGTTCGCGTTCGGGGGGATCGGCATGGCGGTCTCCACCTTCATGCGCAGTTGGCAGGACTTCGACCTGCTGGGGTCAGCGCAGTTCACCCTGTTCCTCTTCTCCGGCACGTTCGTGCCGGCGCAGGCGTACCCGACCCTGCTGCACTGGCTGATCGAGATCACCCCGCTGTACCGGTCGGTGCACCTGATTCGCTTGCTCGCGTTGGGCAGCGGCGGCTGGGTCTGGTTGCTCGATGTGCTCTACCTGCTGGCGATGCTGGCGGTCGGCCTGCTGGTGGCCTCGCGTCGGATGGGCAGGTTGCTCTACCCGTAGGGGTTACCGGCGCCCGTCGACGGGGCATGTCTGCGGTGACACCACCGACGACGAGGAGGGGCGATGACCTCGGACGAGTCTGCGGCCCACCGGGCGGGCGCCGACGCCAGCGCGCCGGTCGGGCCCGACGCGGGCGCGGACAGCCCCACCGACCTGCCCGGCAGCGGGTGGAAGGCGGCGCTGCGGCGCACCGTCACCGAGTTCCAGGATGACAGCCTGACCGACTGGGCGGCGGCGCTCACCTACTACGGGGTGCTGTCCATCTTCCCCGGCGTGCTGGTGCTGATCTCGATCCTCGGTCTGCTCGGCACGAGCGCCACCGAGGGGGTCAAGGAGACCGTCGACCAGGCGGTGCCGAACGACAGCATCCGGCAGATCATCACCGAGGCGATCACCACGGCGGACAAGAACGGCGGCCTGGCCAGCGTCGCGGCGATCATCGGTGTGGTGGCCGCGTTCTGGTCCGCGTCCGGCTACATCGGCGCGTTCATGCGCGCGTCGAACAGCATCTACGACGTGCCGGAGGGCCGGCCGATCTGGAAGACGCTGCCGATCCGGCTGGGCGTGACCGCTGTGGTCGGGGTGCTGTTGCTGGCCAGTGCGGTGATCGTGGTCTTCACCGGCCGCCTCGCCGAAGCGGTGGGGGACGTGGTCGGCCTCGGCTCGGCGGCGGTCACGGTGTGGGACGTCGCCAAGTGGCCGGTGCTGCTGATCCTGGTCAGCCTGATGTTCGCGATCCTCTACTGGGCCTCACCGAACGCCCGGCACGGCGGGTTCCGCTGGGTCAGCCCGGGTGGAGTGCTGGCTGTGGTGATCTGGCTGGTGATCTCCGGCGTGTTCGCCCTCTACGTGAGCAACTTCGGCTCGTACAACAAGACGTACGGGGCGCTGGCCGGGGTGATCATCTTCTTGGTCTGGCTCTGGCTGAGCAACATCGCGATCCTGCTGGGCGCCGAGTTCGACGCCGAGTTGGAGCGGGGTCGGGCCATCGCGGCCGGTCATGCCGTCGACGACGAGCCGTACGTCGAGCTGCGCGACGACCGCAAGCTCCGCAAGAAGCGCAACGCCGCCGGCCGCCGCTGACGACCCCCGCGCTGACCTGCACCTACCGCCCCGCCATCGGAGATCGACTGGCGGGGCGGTTTCGTGTGTGTCGATGAAACTGCGGGCGAGCGGACGCGGGCGGCGCGTGATCCTTTTCTTGATCGACTAGTAGCTTTTGTTCTTTCGGACAAAAGTTCATCTCGGAACGGTTGAAGCTCTGGACACGCGGTACAGAGCGCTCCTACTGTGTCGGACACAACACTTCGACATTGCGTCGATGTGAACGATGCCAATGAAGAGGTGACCCCCCGGTGCGCACCGACGACCCCCTGCACGTCCGACTGTTGCGGTTGCTCCGCGACGAGGGGGCCGTCTCCCGTGCCGAGTTGGGCGACCGCCTCCAGATGCCGCGCCCGCGCATGCTGGCCGAGCTGGATCGCCTGGTGGCGCTGGGCTACGTCGCCGAGGCGGGGCTCGCCGCCTCCCGGGGTGGGCGCCGCTCGACCCTTGTCGAGCTGAACCCGAAGCTGCGCTTCGCCGCTGTCGACCTCGGTGCGAGTTCGATGGACATCGAGGTGGTCAACGGCCGCCTCGAACCGGTCGCCCAGTACGCCGAGCCGGCCGACATCCGCAACGGACCGAAGGTGACCCTGCAACGGGTCAACGAGTTGCTGCACAAGGCCCGGGTCGACGGCGCGTACGAGCGGCTGGACGCGGTGGGCATCGGCGTCCCCGGCCCGGTCAGCTTCCGCGACGGAGTTCCGGTCTCGCCGCCGATCATGCCGGGCTGGGACCGGTACCCGGTGCGCGAGTTGCTCAGCCGGGAGCACGGCTGCCCGGCGGTGGTCGACAACGACGTCAACATCATGGCGATCGGCGAGCGGCACGGTGGGGTGGCGCACTCGGTGGACGACTTCCTCTTCGTGAAGATCGGCACCGGCATCGGGTGTGGCATCTACCTCACCGGCGAGGTCTACCGGGGCACCGACGGCTGCGCCGGCGACATCGGCCACATCCAGGTCGACTCGGACGGTCCGATGTGTTCCTGCGGCAACGTCGGCTGCCTGGAGGCGCTGTTCAGCGGCGCCGCGCTGGCCAAGGACGCCGCAGCCGCCGCCCGCAGTGGAACGTCGCCGGCGCTTGCCGAGCGGCTGGCGCTGCGGGGGGTGGTGACCGCGCTGGACGTCGCCGAGGGCGCCGTCGAGGGCGACGTGACCTGCATCCAACTGATCCGGGACGGCGGACGGCGGGTCGGCGGAGTGCTCGCCAGCCTGGTCAGCTTCACCAACCCTTCCATGATCGTGATCGGCGGCGGGCTGGCCCAACTCGGGCACATCCTGCTGGCCGAGATCCGCAGCGTGGTCTACCGCCGGTCGCTGCCGCTGGCCACCGGCAACCTGCCGGTCGTGCTGTCCGAACTCGGTGGACGTGCCGGTGTCACCGGCGCGGCGGTGCTCGCCGGCGATGTCGCCTTCGGGGAAGCCGCATGAACCTGATCGAAACCCTGTCGTGAGCGAGGAGGAGACTGTGGCTCTGCCCGAGGATGACCCCGCCACCGCGTCGGCCGAGGCCGTCGCCGAGGCACCGCTGGTCGAGGCTCCCGCCGACACCGTCGCGGGCGAGGTGGTCCTGCGCCTCACCGATGTCGTCAAGACGTTCCCCGGCGTACGCGCGCTCGACGGTGTGCAGCTCGAGGTGCGTGCCGGCGAGGTGCACTGCCTGCTCGGGCAGAACGGCGCCGGCAAGTCGACCCTGATCAAGGTGCTCTCCGGGGTGCACCAACCGGATTCCGGGCAGGTGGAGTGGCGCGGCGAGCCGGCCACGTTCACCAACCCGCAGGCCGCGATGAAGGCCGGGATCGCCACCATCTACCAGGAGCTCGACCTCGTCGAGGACCTGTCGGTGGCGGAGAACGCCTTCCTCGGGCACGAGTACCGCAGCTTCGGCTTCGTCCGGCGCGGCCGGATGGCCCGGCACACCCGGCAGATCCTCAGCCGGCTCGGCCACGGCGAGATCCCGCCCGGCCGGATGGTCAGGTCGCTGCCCGCCGCCGGCAAGCAGATCGTCAGCATGGCCCGAGCGCTGTCGCACGAGGCCCGACTGATCATCATGGACGAGCCGAGCGCGGTGCTGGCCCACGACGAGGTCGGCAACCTGTTCCGGATCATCCGGGAGCTGACCGCGCAGGGCATCGCCGTCATCTACATCTCCCACCGCATGGAGGAGATCCGCGAGATCGGCGACCGGGTCACCGTACTCAAGGACGGTCGGACCACCGCGGCGAACCTGCCGGCGCGCGAGACCCCGACCCGCGACCTGGTCAGCCGGATGACCGGCCGGACCATCGAGTACGTCTTCCCGGACCGGCCGGTCGAGGACCCCGCGGGCGCCGATCTGCTCGAGGTGGAGGGGTTGACCCGCGCCGGCGAGTTCGCCGACGTCTCGTTGAACGTGCGCGCCGGGGAGATCGTCGGCATCGCGGGGCTGGTCGGCTCCGGCCGCTCCGAGCTGCTGGAGACCATCTACGGCGCGCGTCTCGCGGAGGCCGGGTCGGTCCGGATGAACGGGAAGGCGCTGCGTCCCGGCGTCGGCGCCGCCGTGCGGGCGGGCATGGGGATGGCCCCGGAGGAACGCAAGAGTCAGGCGCTGCTGCTCGGCGAGCCGATCTACCGCAACGTCACGCTGGCCACCTTCGGCCGGTACGCGCGGCTCGGCTTCACAAACACCGCCAAGGAGCGCGCCGAGGCGGACCGGATCGCGGAGAGCCTGGAGCTGCGGCCCCGGGACGTCGACCGGCCGGTACGCACGCTGTCCGGCGGCAACCAGCAGAAGGTGGTGGTCGGGCGGTGGTTGCTCGGCGGCACCAAGCTGTTGCTGCTCGACGAGCCCACCCGGGGCGTGGACGTGGGCGCGCGGGCGGAGCTCTACCAGGTCATCCGGGGTCTGGCCGCGCAGGGCGTCGGGGTGCTGCTGGTCTCCAGCGAGGTGCCCGAGGTGCTGGGTCTGGCCGACCGCGTGCTGGTGATGCGGGAAGGGCGGGTCGTGCGTGAAGCAGCGGCCGGCGAACTTGACGAAAACACTGTGCTTGACCTCGTGATGGCGGGGTCCTTGATGGAAGGCGCACCGGCATGAGCGACGCGACTCCCACTCCCACCGCGACACCGGAGCGCCCGCAGCTTCCGGCTCAGTCGCCGCCGGTGGACCCGGCGGAGACGGCGGTGGCCAGCAACAAGGCAGGGTCCACCGGCCGACTGTCCTGGTGGCGCGGCGACGGCGGTGACGGCGCGAAGCGCAACCTCGGCCTGATCGGGGTGCTGGCCGCGCTGATCCTGGTCGGCGCGATCACCAAGCCGGACCTGTACGGCGACCCGAACTGGGTCTGGAACAACGTCCTGGCCATCCTGCAACTCGCCTCGGTCGTCGGCGTGGTCACGGTCGGGATGACCTTCGTGATCATCGGTGGCGGCATCGACCTGTCGGTGGGCGCGATCGTCGCGCTGGCCGGGGTCTGGTGCACCACGGTGGCCACCCAGAGCTACGGCGCCGCCGGCATGATCTTCACCGCCCTCGTGGTCGGCGTCTGCGTCGGCCTCGTCAACGGTGTGCTCATCTCGTACGGTCGGCTGGTCCCCTTCATCGCGACGCTCGCGATGCTGGTGGCCGCGCGTGGCCTCGCGGCGTCGATCTCCAACAAGCAGACCCAGGTGTCGAGCAGCACCTTCATCAACGACATCGCGGCGCGCAAGGTCATCGGTATCCCGATCCTCGTCTACATCCTGGGCGCGGTCGTGCTGGCCGGATGGGTCCTGCTCAACCGCACGACCTTCGGCCGGCGGACGATCGCCGTCGGCGGCAACCCGGAAGCGGCCCGGTTGGCGGGCATCAACGTCCGGCGGCACACCATGCTGCTCTACGCGCTCTCCGGCCTCTGCTGCGGCATCGCGGCGATCATGCTCACCTCGCAGGCCACCTCGGCGCAGGCGGCGATGGCCAACCTGTACGAGTTGGACGCGATCGCCGCGGCGATCATCGGCGGGACGTTGCTCAGCGGTGGCCGGGGCACGATCGTCGGCTCGCTGCTCGGCGTCATCATCTTCGCCACGATCACCAACCTCTTCGCCATCAACGGCCTCTCCATCGAGGCGCAGAACATGGTCAAGGGCGGCATCATCGTCGCCGCCGTCCTGATCCAGCAGTTCCAGTTCAAGTCCGTCACTCGGCTCTTCGCGCGGAACAGGGTCACCACCGCAACCTGACGCACCGCACCGATGTCCCTGGCCAGGTCGAGAAACTCGACACCGGCCGGGCCCCGCACACCCTTACTCACTCAAATCCCGCTCCCAGGAGGTCGTTCATGACCCAGCACAGTCGCGACCTGTCGCGCCGCCGGTTGCTCTTCGGTGGAGCCGCAGTTGGCGCCGCCACCCTGTTGACCGCCTGCACCAGCAACGAAACCCCGGCGGCCAGCACCCAGACCAAGGCCGCCGGCAACGCCGAAGGCAACAACGCCCCGGGCAAGAAGGTCGTCATCGGCTTCTCCGCCCCGGCCGCCGACCACGGTTGGATGGGCGCGATCCACGCCAACGCCAAGGCGCAGGCCGCCGCGTACTCCGATGTGGAGTTCAAGGAGGTCGACGGCGGGTCGAACTCGGAGGCCCAGCGCTCCACGCTCGGCACCCTGATCGCCCAGAAGCCGGACATCATCGTCGTGCTGCCGCACGACGGCAAGGAGGTCAACGCCGTTGCCCTCCAGGCGATGCAGGCGGGCATCCCGATCGTGAACCTCGACCGGGCGTTCCCCGACGCGCTGGCCTCCCGGCTGGTGATCAAGGGCGACAACTACGGCATGGGCGTGTCGGCCGGGCACTTCATCGGCAAGATGCTCAAGGACAAGGGCGTCACCAACCCGATCATCGGTGAGATCGCCGGCCTGGAGATCCCGCTGACCGTCGAGCGCAGCAATGGCTTCAAGGCCGCCCTGGCGACCTACGGGTTCAGTGTGAAGAACCGCCGTTCGGCCGAGTTCACCTCGGACAGCGGCCAGCGCGAGGCGTCCCAGCTGCTCCAGGCGCTGCCGAAGATCGACGCGATCTGGAACCACGACGACGACCAGGGCATCGGTGTGCTCGCGGCCATCAAGCAGGCCAACCGGTCGGAGTTCTTCATGGTCGGCGGCGCGGGCTCCAAGCTCGCGATCGACGCGATCAAGGCCGACAACACGGTGCTCAAGGCGACGGTCACCTACAACCCGTCAATGGCGTCCTCGGCCATCTCGCTCGCTCGGCTCGTCGCGCAGGGTCGGGGCCTGGGCGACCTGACGGAGCTGCAGGTTCCCAAGGAAGTAACCCTGGCCTCGGAAACGATCACCAAGGAGAACGCGAGCAGCTACGACAAGCTCGGGTTCTGACATACGGGGGGAGACCCACCTTGTCCACGACAGACAAAGAACTGCGGGTCGGCATGGTCGGCTACGCGTTCATGGGCGCCGCGCACTCACAGGCGTGGCGCACCGTGAACCGCGTCTTCGACCTGCCGGCGCGGGCCCGGATGGCGTTGATCTGCGGTCGAGACACAACGAAGGTGGCGGAAGCCGCCGATCGTCTCGGCTGGGACGCGTCCACCACGGACTGGCGAGACCTGATCAACCGGGACGACATCGACGTCGTCGACATCTGCACCCCGGGTGACAGTCACGCCGAGATCGCCCTCGCCGCACTGGCCGCCGGCAAGCACGTCCTGTGCGAGAAGCCGTTGGCCAACACGGTGGCGGAGGCACGGGCGATGACCGCTGCGGCGGACCTCGCCCGAGCCTCCGGGGTGCGATCGATGTGCGGGTTCAACTACCGCCGGGTCCCCGCGGTCACGATGATGCGTCAGATGGTCGCCGACGGACGGCTCGGGGTGATTCGACACGTCCGTGCGACGTACCTGCAGGACTGGATCGTGGACCCGCAGTTCCCGCTGGTCTGGCGGTTGCAGAAGGACAGGGCGGGCTCCGGCGCGCTCGGTGACATCGGTGCGCACATCATCGATCTGACCCAGTTCGTCACCGGTCAGCGGATCAGCGGGGTCAGCGCGGTCACCGAGACCTTCGTCAAGGAGCGGCCGTTGCCGGCCGAGTCGAGCGGGCTGGCGGCCACGGCCGACGGCGGTTCCGCGCCCACCGGGCCGGTCACCGTCGACGACGCCGCGGTCTTCGTGGCCCGGCTCGACGGTGGCGCCCTGGCCACGTACGAGGCGAGCCGTTTCGCCACCGGTCGCAAGAACTCGCTGCGCGTCGAGATCAACGGCTCGCTGGGCAGCGTGATCTTCGATCTGGAGCGGCTCAACGAGCTGGAGTTCTACGACGCCACCCGGCCCAGCGTGGAACAGGGTTTCAGCCGCATCCTGGTGACCGAGGGCGACCACCCGTACATGTCGGCGTGGTGGCCGCCGGGCCACATCATCGGCTACGAGCACTCGTTCACGCACGAGATGCGCGACTTCATCGAGGCGGTCGCCACCGGCGTCGACCCGACTCCCTCCTTCGCCGACGCGTTGCAGGTCCAGCTGGTGCTGGACGCGGTGACCCGCTCGGCGGAGCTCGGCTCCTCCTGGACCGAGGTGGAACCGGCGCTGGTCACAGCCGCCGCCTGACCTTTGACCATCCGCGATGGCGGTGTTCGCACCGCCATCGCCCGACCGGCTTTCCGAAGCCGACCGGCGAGGGACCGACCGCGGATTGCGCCCCGCGGTCGGGACGAGGTCGGCAGCGGAGAGCGTGCGGCCGGGCCTTACGGCCCGGTGGCGCACGAGCAGGACGGTCGTCCGGTGCGACCGGACCGGGATTCCCCGGCCGCACCGGAGGACCGCCACCCATCGGTGGAGACCGGATTCGGGGGAGGCAGGGTCGAGACGCCGACCCGACCCTGCCTACCAGCCCCGTCTGCCCGCACCCGTACCGGGAGCCGGTCCGGCGTCGTCGCCGCCGACGCCGACGTCGGAAACCGGTGTCATCCCGGTGCGGGGCGGGCGGGCGGGGCCCATCCAGGCACGGCCCATATCTTTCCGAAACTTATTCTGATATTCCTATATTTAGCGGTACCGACGATTCCTCGTGGATGGGGAAGGAGCACCATGCGAACAGGTGTCTGGCTGGTAGGAGCGCGCGGATCCGTCGCGACCACCAGCATCGTCGGGGGGCTCGCGTTGCGGGCCGGCCTGGCCGGGCCCACCGGCTGCGTCACCGAGCTTCCCGAGCTGCGCGGCCCGGCCCTGCCGGCCTTCGCCGATCTGGTCTTCGGCGGACATGACCTGGCCACCACCCCGCTGTGCAAGCGCGCCGAGGCGCTGGCCGACGCCGGAGTCATCCCCTGGCGGCTGGTCGCCGCGCTCCGCGACGAGCTGGGCGTGGTCGATCAGGAGCTGCGCCCCGCACCGGTTGGCGACACCCAGGCCGACCGGGCCGAGGCCGTGGTCCGCGACCTGACCAGCTTCCGCGAGCGGCACGGGCTGGACCGGGTGGTGGTCGTCAACGTCTCCGCCACCGAACCCACCCCGCCACCGCACCCCGGGCACGCCGACCCCGACGCGCTGCGCGCCGCGCTCAGCGGCCCGGACGAGGTGCTGCCGGTCAGCTCCCTCTACGCGTACGCGGCAGTGCTGGCCGGCTGCCCGTACGTCGACTTCACCCCGTCCACCGGGCTGCGGCTGCCCGCGCTCGCCACGCTCGCCGACGAGGCCGGCCTGCCGTACGCCGGGCACGACGGCAAGACCGGGGAGACCCTGGTCAAGTCGGTGCTCGCGCCGATGTTCGCGATGCGCAACCTGGACGTGCGCTCCTGGTCCGGGTTCAACCTGCTCGGCGGTGGCGACGGCGCCACCCTCGCCGACCCGGCCGCCAACGCCGCGAAGGTGCAGAGCAAGCAGCGGGTGCTCGGCGAGACGCTGGGCTACGTCCCGCAGGGCGGCACCCGCATCGAGTACGTCGAGGAGCTTGGCGACTTCAAGACCGCCTGGGATCTGATCACCTTCGCCGGCTTCCTCGGCACCGGCATGCGGATGGAGTTCACCTGGCACGGCTGCGACTCCGCGTTGGCCGCGCCGCTGGTGCTCGACCTGGCCCGCCTCACCGCCGCCGCGCACGCCGCCGGGCACGTGGGGCCGCTGACCGAGCTGGGCTTCTTCTTCAAGGACCCGCTGGGTTCGCCCAGCCACTCCCTGGGCGAGCAGTGGGCCCGGCTGACCGACTTCACCCGGCTCCTGCACGGTGGCGGGGACGGTTCCGATGACCACGCTGGCTGACCTCGCCGAGCTGGTCCGGGCACCGGCCGCGCTCTCGGTGCCCGGCGACGTGGTCGCCGGAGCGGCGGCGGCCGGCGCGTTGGGTCCGCGTACCCCCGCCCTGGCCGGCGCGTCGGTGCTGCTCTACTGGGCCGGCATGGCCGCCAACGACTGGGCCGACCGGGGTCTGGACGCCGTGGAGCGGCCCGAGCGGCCGATTCCCAGCGGGCGGATCACCCCGGCCGCCGCGGTCGGTCTCGCGGCGGGCCTCACGGCCGCCGGTGTCGGCCTGGCCGCCGTCGCGGGCGGTCGCCGCGCCGCCGCGCTCGCCGTGCCGCTGGCCGCCACCATCTGGGGGTACGACCTGCTGGCCAAGAACACCGCCGCGGGTCCCGCCGTGATGGCCGCCTGCCGGGGGCTGGATGTGCTGCTCGGCGCGTCCGGCGGCCGGGTGACCAGGGCGTTGCCGGCGGCGGTCACCGTCGCCGCGCACACCTGGACGGTCACCGCGCTGTCCCGCCGGGAGGTCAGTGGCGCCGACGCCGCGCTGCCGATGCGCACCCTCGCGGGCACCGCGCTCGTCGCCGCCAGCGCCGCCATCCCGCACGCCCGACGCGTGGCCGCCCGAGCCGCCGACCGGAACGAGGCCACCGCCCAGGGCCCGGCCGACGCCCTCGGCGCGGGCGCGGGTCGCACCCGATCGGCCCGGGTCGCGGCCGTGCTGCCCGCCGTGCTGGCCGGGTGGTACGCCGCCCGCTACGGCGCGGCCCAGGCCGAGGTGATCCGGGACCCGTCGGCCGGGCGGGTCCGCGCCGCCGTCGGCGCCGGGATCACCGGCCTGCCCGCCCTCCAGGGGGCGCTCACCGCGCGCGGTGGCGCCGGCCTGCTCGGCGTGGCGGTCGCGGCTGCCGCGCCGCTGGGTCGACGCCTGGCCCGGAAAGTCTCCCCGACATGACGGTCCCCCAGCCCCGATCCGCGCCGCCGGCGGTCGACGCCACGACGCTGCGCCTCGGGTACGGCACGAACGGCTTCGCCAACCACCGACTCGACGACGCGCTCGCCGTCCTCGCCGACCTCGGTTACGACGGGGTCGCGCTCACCCTCGACCACGACCACCTGGACCCGTTCGCGCCCGGACTCGCTCGCCGGGTGGCCGTCCTCGGCCGGCGCTTGGAGGAGCTGGGTCTGGCGGTGGTGATCGAGACCGGGGCCCGCTACCTGCTCGACCCGTGGCACAAGCACGCCCCGACGTTGCTGCACGACGACCCGACGCGACGGATCGAGTTCCTGCGCCGGGCCGTCCGGATCGGCGCCGACCTGGGCGCGGAGGCGGTCTCGTTCTGGGCCGGTGTCCGACCCGAGACGGTGTCGCCGCAGTGCGCCTGGGACCGGCTGGTCGCCGGCTGCGCCACCGTTGTCGACGCGGCCGACAGCGCGGGCGTCACCCTCGGCTTCGAGCCCGAACCGGGGATGTTGGTGCAGGACATCGCCGACTGGCGTCGGCTGCGCGCGGCCCTCGGCGACCCGGCCCGGTTCGGCATCACCCTCGACATCGGCCACTGCCGCTGCCTGGAGCCGTGGCCGGTGCCGCAGTGCGTCGCCGAGGTGGCCGGGCACCTGGTCAACGTGCAGATCGACGACATGCGCCGGGGTGTGCACGAGCACCTGGAGTTCGGCACCGGCGAGATCGACTTTCCGCCGGTGCTGGCGGCCCTGGCCGAGGCCGGTTACCGCGGCCTGGTCGCCGTGGAGCTGCCCCGGGACTCGCACGCCGCACCGGACGTGGCCGCCCGGTCCATCGATTTCCTGCGCGCGGCCGCCGCGACGGCCACCGGTGACCACCCTGCCAGCCCCCTTTGCTCTGCACCCGCCGAGGCGACACCCACCGAGGCGACACCAGCTGACGAGGCTCCGGCGCATATGTAGGTGCAGAGCAAACGGTGATGGTGGGGCGCCTGGAGCAGCACGAGGGAGGAGACGGGATGACACCGGATTCACTGCGGGCCGCGCTGGGAGGCGTACCCGATCCCGATTGGCTGGACACGGCGCTGCGCCGGGTCGCGGCCGAGCCCACCGCGATCACCCGGCTCTTCCCCGCCGCCGGCCGGCGTTGCGGTCGGGCCGCGCTGCCCGACGCACCCGGCTGGACCGCCGACGACGCGGCCCGGGTACTGCTGCTCACCAGCCTGCCCGGCGACCACGCGGCGTACGCCGAGAGCCTCTACCAGCACGGTGACGCGGCCGAGCGCCGAGCCGTGCTGCGGGCCCTGCCGCTGCTGCCGATCGGCGCCGCCGGGGTGCCGCTGCTGCACGACGCGATCCGCACCAACGACACCCGGCTGGTCGGCGCGGCCCTCGGCCCGTACGCCCGGCACCTCGATCCGGCCGCCTGGCGGCAGGCGGTGCTCAAGTGCGTGTTCAGCGGTGTGCCGTTGGCGGTGGTCGCCGACCTGGAGACCCGTGCCGACGGGGAACTTGCCGCGATGCTGGCGGCGCTGGCCGCCGAGCGGCACGCCGCCGGCCGGGAGTTGCCCGCCGACGCCACCGACCTGCTCGACCGGCTCACCGCCGCACTGCCCCGGGAGGCGTGACATGCGTATCTTCGACCCGCACATCCATATGACCTCACGCACCACCGACGACTACGAACGGATGGCCGCCGCCGGCGTACGCGCCGTGGTGGAGCCGGCGTTCTGGCTGGGTCAGCCGCGCACGAGCGCCGCCTCGTTCACCGACTACTTCGACTCGCTGATCGGCTGGGAGCCGTTCCGGGCCGGGCAGTTCGGGGTGCGGCACTTCGCGACGATCGCGCTGAACCCCAAGGAGGCCAACGACCCGCGCTGCCGCCCGGTCCTCGACCTGCTGCCCCGCTACCTGGACAAGGACGCGGTGGTGGCGGTCGGCGAGATCGGGTACGACTCGATGACGCCGGAGGAGGACGAGGCGTTCGCCGCGCAGCTCGCCCTCGCCGTGGCGTACGACCTGCCGGCGCTCGTGCACACCCCGCACCGGGACAAGGCGCGCGGGTGCGAGCGCACCCTCGCCGTGGTCGCCGAGTCCGGCATCGAGGCGGGTCGGGTGGTGGTCGACCACCTCAACGAGGTGACCGTCAAGCTGGTCCGCGACAGCGGCTGCTGGCTGGGTTTCTCCATCTACCCGGACACCAAGATGACCCCGCAGCGGATGGTCGAGTTGCTGCGCGAGTACGGCACGGAACGGATGCTCGTCAACTCCGCCGCCGACTGGGGGCGCTCCGACCCGCTGCTGACCCGGGCCACCGGCGAGGCGATGCTGCTGGCCGGGTTCAGTGACGACGACGTCGACGCGGTGCTGTGGCGCAACCCGGTGGAGTTCTACGGGCAGTCCGGCCGGCTCGACCTCAGCGACCTGGACGTCGCCGCCAAGGTGGACCCGCAGACGGGCAACTCGATCCTGCGCGGCGGCAGCTGATGCGGCTGCGACACGCCGGCGGCGAGACCGTCCATCTCGGCTACTGCACGAACGTGCACCCCGCCGAGGACCTCGCCGGCATCCTCGGTCAACTGGACACCTACGCCGTGCCAGTGCGCGAGGCGCTCGGCAGTGACCTGCTCGGCCTCGGCCTGTGGCTGGCCGCTCCGGTCGCCGCCGAGCTGGCCGCCGACCCGACGCTGCGTCGCCGACTGCGCACCGAGCTGACCGCGCGGGGGCTGGAGGTGGTCACCCTCAACGGCTTCCCGTACGCGGCCTTCCAGGCGCCGGTGGTCAAGCAGGACGTCTACCACCCGGACTGGACCACCGAGCAGCGCCTCACGTACACCCTGAATCTGGCCCGGGTGCTCGCCGACCTGCTGCCCGACGACGCCGCCCGGGGCTCGATCTCCACGCTGCCACTGGCCTGGCGTCACCCCTGGGACACCGCTTCGGCCGACGCGGCCCGGGGCCGGCTGGACCAGTTGGCCGCCGGCCTGGCCGCCGTGCAGCGCGACACCGGCCGCGAGGTGCGGGTGGCGTTCGAACCGGAGCCCGGCTGCGTCGTGGAGAGCACCGGTCAGGCCGCCGCGCTGCTGTCCGGGATGGACACCGAGCGGCTGGGCGTCTGCGTCGACCTGGCCCACCTGGCCTGCGCCTGGGAGGACCCGGCGGAGGCACTGCAACGACTGCGGGCGGCCGGGCTGCCCGTGGTGAAGGTGCAGGTCTCCGCCGCCGTCGAGGCGGC
The DNA here is from genome assembly GCF_049841595.1 of Micromonospora sp. DT228. NCBI lineage: Bacteria > Bacillati > Actinomycetota > Actinomycetes > Micromonosporales > Micromonosporaceae > Micromonospora > Micromonospora sp. DT228. Next base: position 62,239 of record NZ_JBNCKO010000024.1, on the reverse strand, counting down.
CGACCCGGTCGGCGGCGTCGACGCGTTGCGCCGCTGGGTGGAGCCGCGCTTCCTGCACCAGACCCGGGGCGCCGGCTGCGCGGGCCGGCCCGACCCGGCCGACCCGGCGTACGCGGCCGACGACCTGGACGAGGCACTGGACCGGGCGCTGCCCGGCCCGTGGCGGGTGCACTACCACGTGCCCCTGCACGCCCCACCCGAGGAGCCGCTCAGCTCCACCCTGCCGGTGCTCCGCGCGGCCCTGAGAGCGCTCTTCGAGGGCCCGACCGCCGGCTGCGACCACCTCGACGTCGAGACGTACACCTGGGGGGTGCTGCCGGCCGCCCGACGGCCCGGCACCGACGCGGAGCTGGCCGCCGGCATCGCCGCCGAGCTGGCCTTCGCCCGAGACGAACTGGTCGGCCTCGGCCTGACCACAGACCGAACCGTGAGCATGGGGGTGACGCGATGAGCCGGCGACTTGTGGTCCTCGACGTGGTGGGGTTGACGCCACGACTACTGGCGCACATGCCCCGGCTGCGGGGGGTCGCCGACGGCGGCTTCCGGGCCGAGTTGGGCACCGTGCTGCCCGCGGTGACCTGCTCGGTGCAGTCCACATTCCTCACCGGCGAGCCGCCCAGCGGGCACGGGATCGTCGGCAACGGGTGGTATTTCCGGGAGCTGGGCGAGGTGTTGCTGTGGCGGCAGCACAACGCGCTCGTCGGCGGGGAGAAGCTCTGGCAGGCGGCCCGCAAGGCCGAGCCGGGCTACACCGTCGCCAACGTCTGCTGGTGGTACGCCATGGGCGCGGACGTCAACTGGACGGTGACGCCCCGCCCGGTCTACTACGCCGACGGGCGCAAGGAGCCGGACTGCTACACCGACCCGCCGGAGCTGCACGACGCGCTCACCGGCCGGCTGGGCACCTTCCCGCTGTTCACCTACTGGGGGCCGACGGCCGGACTGCCGTCGTCGCGGTGGATCTGCCAGGCGGCCGAGCAGATCCTGGCCGACGTGTCACCCGATCTCACCCTGGTCTACGTCCCACACCTGGACTACGACCTGCAACGGTTCGGCCCGTCGTCGGCCCAGGCCGCCACCGCCGCGGCCGAGCTGGACGCGGTGCTCGGGCCCCTGCTGGACGCCGCCCGCGCCCGGGACGCCACGGTGGTGGTGCTGTCGGAGTACGGCATCACCGACGTGTCCCGGCCGGTGGACGTCAACCGGCTGCTGCGCGCCGAGGGGCTGCTGCACGTGCACACGCAGGCCGGCATGGAATACCTCGACCCGTGGACGTCGAAGGCGTTCGCGGTCGCCGACCACCAGATCGCGCACGTCTACGTCAAGGACCCGGCCGACGTGCCGGCGGTGGCGAAACTCTGCGCCGGCCTGCCCGGGGTGGCCGAGGTGCTCGACGCCGAGGGCAAGGCCGCACACGGGTTGGACCATCCGCGCGCCGGTGAGCTGGTGTTGGTGGCCGAGCCGGACTCCTGGTTCACCTACTACTACTGGCTGGACGACGACCGGGCGCCGGACTTCGCCCGACTCGTGGAAATTCACCGGAAGCCCGGGTACGACCCCGCCGAGCTGTTCTTCGACCCGGCCAACCCCGGTGCCGCGAAGGCCCGCGCCGGGGTGGCCCTGGCCCGCAAGAAGATCGGCATGCGGTACCTGATGAGCGCTGTCGGCCTGGACGCCGGCGCGCGGGCGGTGAAGGGCTCGCACGGGCGGCTGCCGGACGACCCGGCGGACGCTCCGGTGCTGCTCTGCTCCGACCCGGCGGCGGCCCGGGACAAGATCGCGGCGACCGAGGTCAAGGCGCTGCTGCTGGAGCTGGCCGGGCTGGGTGGCGACCGTTCGACCGGGCCCGGGGAGGGGTCGTGACGGTAACCGTGGCGCCCGCCGACGCCAGCGGGCTGCGGGCACGGTTCGACGCGGAGCTGGCCGGGTTCCTCGAACGGCAGGGCCCGGACTGGCCGGACGGCGCGCCACGCGGGGTGTTCACCGCCCTGCAACGGTTCGTGCTGGCCGGTGGGAAGCGGATACGTCCGCTGTTCTGCTACTGGGGCTGGCGCGGCGCGGGGGCCGCCGACAGCACCCCGATCGTGGTGGCCGCGGCGGCGCTTGAGCTGTTCCACGCGTTCGCGCTGATCCACGACGACATCCTGGACGGCAGCGACCGCCGCCGGGGCGAGCCGTCGGTGCACCGGCTCTTCGCCGACCTGCACGCCCGCTCGGCGTGGCGCGGCGACCCGGAGGCGTACGGGCGCAACACCGCCCTGCTCTGCGGTGACCTCTGCGCGGCCTGGTCGGACCAGATGTTCCACGAGTGTGGGCTGAGCACCGAACAGGTGCACCGCGGGTACGGCGTGTTCGCGCTGATGCGGACCGAGGTGATCGCGGGGGAGTACCTGGACCTGGTCTCGGGTGTGGGTGACGGCTCGGTGGCCAGCGCGCTCACCGTGATCCGGATGAAGGCCGCCCGGTACACGGTGACCCGGCCGTTGCAGATCGGGGCGGCCCTGGCCGGCGCGGGGCCGGAGTTGATCGCCGCGCTGGGCGAGTTCGGTGACCCGTTGGGCGACGCGTTCCAACTCCGCGACGACGTGCTGGGCGTCTTCGGAGACCCGGCGATCACCGGCAAGTCGATCCTGGACGACCTGCGTGAGGGCAAGCCGACGGTGATGATGGCGTTGGCCCGCAGTGCCGCCGACCGGTCGCAGATGGCCCGCCTCCGGGAACTGTTCGGCAACCCCGAGTTGGATGCTGACGGCGCGGCGGAGCTGCGCGCGATCATCGAGGAAACCGGTGCCCTGGAACGGATCGAGCAGATGATCCGGGTCCGGACCGAGGCAGCGCTCGGTGCCCTGCAGAGCGCCATGGTGGCGGACGAGGCGCGCGCGGCGCTCGTTGCGCTGGCCGGACAGGCGATCGACCGCCACGCGTGATCGGCCACTTTCGAACAGATCGACGAAAGTTGGCGTGGAATCACCGGAAGGTATGGACACATCGACACCCACAACTTAGTGTCGTGACCAACACCACAATGTTTCATCGAGGTGAACCGGCGGCGCGGTAACACATCGACCACCATCACCGCTACGGCATCCGGCGCGACGGCGCGCGCCCGCCTGGCAGTCACTCGTCAGGAAGGGGCAGCACACATGTCCATGAAGGACGCTCCACACCATCGTTCCCGACGATGGTCCTCCGCCGGATCGGCGCTGCTGCTGGCGGTCACCGCCGGCACTGTCGCACTCGCCGCCGGCTCGGCCCCCGCACAGGCGCACACGATCGTCGCCACCGACTTCCAGCAGGTCGAACTCGCCCGCGGCGTCACCGACATGGGCGAGCCCATGTCGCTGGCCGTCCTGCCGGACCGCTCCGTCCTGCACACCGCCCGCAACGGCACCCTGCGCCGCACCGACGCGAACGGCACCACCTCCGCAATCGGCACCCTGTCGGTCTACCAGCACGACGAGGAGGGGTTGCAGGGCGTCGGCGTCGACCCGGGCTTCGCCTCGAACCGTTACATCTACCTCTACTACGCCCCGCCGCTCTCCACCCCTGGCGGCGACGCGCCGGCCACCGGCACCGACTTCACGGCCTGGGACGGAGTGAACCGCCTCTCCCGGTTCACCCTGAACTCCGACTTCACGCTCAACCAGTCGAGCAAGGTCGACGTGCTCGACGTCCCGGCGAGCCGTGGCGTGTGCTGCCACGTCGGCGGGGACATCGACTTCGACGCCGCCGGCAACCTCTACCTGTCCACCGGCGACGACACGAACCCGTTCGAGTCCGCCGGCTACTCGCCACTTGACGAGCGGAGCAACCGCAACCCGGCGTACGACGCCCAGCGCAGCGCCGGCAACACCAACGACCTGCGCGGCAAGATCCTGCGGATCAAGGTGAACGCCAACGGCACGTACTCCATCCCCTCGGGCAACCTGTTCGCGCCCGGCACGGCCAGGACCCGGCCGGAGATCTACGCGATGGGGTTCCGCAACCCGTTCCGGATCAGCGTGGACAAGGCCACCGGGGTCGTCTACGTCGGTGACTACGGGCCGGACGCCGGCACCACAAGCTCCACCCGTGGACCGTCCGGCCAGGTGGAGTTCAACCGGGTCGCCGCGCCGGGCAACTACGGCTGGCCGTACTGCACCGGCACCAACACCTCCACCGAGACGTACAACGAGTGGGACTTCGCCAGCAACGCCAGCGGGGCGAAGTACAACTGCGCCAGCGGGCCGACGAACAACTCGTTCCGCAACACCGGCCTCACCACCCTCCCGCCGGCCCAGCCGGCGTGGATCCGGTACGCCGGCGACGCCGGCACCCCGACCGAGTTCGGCGGCGGCTCCGAGTCGCCGATGGGCGGCCCGGTCTACCGGTACAACGCCTCGTCGACCTCCACCACGAAGTTCCCGCAGTCCTTCGACGGGCAGTTCTTCGCCACCGAGTTCGGCCGGGGCTGGATCAAGCCGATCCACGTCAACTCCGACGGCTCCCGAGGCGCCATCGACACTTTCCCGTGGGCCGGCAAGCAGGTGATGGACTCGGCGTTCGGCCCGGACGGCGCGTACTACGTGCTCGACTACGGCACCGGCTACTTCAACGGCGACGCCAACTCGGCGCTCTACCGCTTCGACTACGTCGGCAGCGGCAACCGGGCACCGACGGCCGTGGCCAGCGCCAACCGGACCTCCGGTGCGGCGCCGCTCGCGGTGACCTTCTCCTCGGCGGGCTCGGCCGACCCCGAGGGCGGCGCGCTGACGTACTCGTGGGCCTTCGGTGACGGGACCACCTCGACCGCCGCCAACCCGACGAAGACGTACTCGACGAACGGCACCTACACCGCCACGCTGACGGTGCGGGACGCGCAGGGCGCCACCGGCAGCAGCAGCGTACGGATCAGCGTCGGCAACACCGCGCCCACGGTCACCATCAACAACCCCGGCAACGGCCAGTTGTTCGGCTTCGGCGACACGGTGCCGTACAGCATCACGGTGACCGACCCGGAGGACGGCACGATCGACTGCACGAAGGTCAAGATGACCTACGTGCTCGGGCACGACCAGCACGGACACCAGATCACCTCGAAGACCGGGTGCTCCGGCTCGATCACCATCCCGGTCGACGGTGAGCACGACGACGCGGCGAACATCTTCGCGATCTTCGACGCCGAGTACACCGACGCCGGTGGCCTGACCACGCACACCCAGCACACGCTGCCGCCGCGGCACCGGCAGGCCGAGTTCTTCGGCACCTCGTCCGGGATCAACGTGTTCAGCAAGGCCACGGCCGAGGGCGGCAAGACCGTCGGCGACATCAACAACGGCGACTGGATCGCGTTCCAGCCGTACCGGTTGGGCAACGTGACCTCGTTCAACGCCCGGGTCTCCTCGGCGGGCGCCGGTGGCACCCTCCAGGTCCGGGCCGGCTCGGCCACCGGCACGGTGCTCGGCTCGGCCACGGTCCCGGTGACCGGCGGCTGGGAGACGTTCGCGACGGTGACCGGCACGATCACCAGCCCGCCGACCGGCACGACCACCCTGTACCTGACCTTCGCCGGGTCGGGCACCGGGGCGCTCTACGACCTGGACGCGTTCACGTTCGTCACCGGCACCGCCGCCGGCGGGAGTGGCCCGATCAAGGGTCTGGGTGGCAAGTGCCTGGACGTGCGCAGCGCCGCCACCGCCGACGGCACGCAGATCCAGATCTACACCTGCAACGGCAGCGCGGCGCAGACCTGGGCTGTCACCCCGAACTCCACGATCAAGTCGTTGGGCAAGTGCCTGGACGTCGCCGGCGCCGGCACCGCCGACGGCACCAAGATCCAGCTCTACACCTGCAACGGGACCGCGGCGCAGAACTGGGCCGCGCAGGCCGACGGCACCCTCCGCAACGCCGCGTCCAGCAAGTGCCTCGACGTCTCCAACAGCAGCTCCGCCGACAGCACTCCGGTTCACCTGTGGACCTGCACCGCAGCCGCCAACCAAAAGTGGATCCTGCCCTGAGCTGAGTGGTGGGGCCCCCTGACATCGCCTACGGTTGGGCAGGGGGCCCTTCCTAACCACAGTTAGGAGAGCGATATGCGCAGACTCCTGCGCCCCGTCCTCGGTGCGGGCCTGGCCGCCCTCGCCGTCATCGCCTGTACCACCCCGGCCAGCCCGGCCAGCGCCGCCGACGCCCCGTACGACGTGCTGGTCTTCTCCAAGACCGCCGGTTTCCGGCACGACGCGATCCCGGTCGGCATCCAGACCATCCGTGACCTGGGCGCGGCGAACAACTTCACGGTCACCGCCACCGAGGACGCCGCCGTGTTCAGCACCGCCAACCTCGCCCAGTACGAGGCTGTCGTCTTCCTCAACACCACAGGAGACGTGCTCGACGCCAGCCAGCAGACCGCCTTCGAGTCGTACATCGGCTCGGGTCGCGGGTACGTGGGCGTGCACGCGGCCTCGGACACCGAGTACGACTGGCCGTTCTACGGCAACCTGGTGGGCGCGTGGTTCGCCTCGCACCCGGCGATCCAGCAGGCAAACGTCAAGGTGGAGGACCGGGGGCACGCCGCGACGGGTCACCTGCCGCAGACCTGGACCCGCACCGACGAGTGGTACAACTACCGCACCAACGCCCGCTCGACAGCCCACGTGCTGGCGACGCTCGACGAGTCGTCGTACTCCGGTGGTGGCATGGGCGCCGACCACCCGCTGAGCTGGTGCAAGAGCTACAGCGGCGGCCGGTCCTTCTACACCGGGGCCGGGCACACCCAGGCGTCGTACGCGGAGCCGGCGTTCCGGACCCACCTGCTCGGTGGCATCCGGTACGCCGCCGGTCGGAGCAAGGCCGACTGCCGTCCGGAGACCGGCTACACCCCGCTCTACAACGGCTCGACGACCGGCTGGTCGCAGGCCGGCCCGGGCAGCTTCACCAACTCCGACGCCACCCTGACGTCGGTGGGCGGCATGGGGCTGTTCTGGTACAACGCCAAGCAGTTCACCAACTACTCGCTGAAGCTGGACTGGAAGCTGGCCGGGGACGACAACTCCGGCATCTTCATCGGCTTCCCGCCGTCGAGTGACCCGCAGTCGGCGATCAACAACGGCTACGAGGTCCAGATCGACGCCACCGACGCGGTCGACCGCACCACCGGCGCGATCTACACCTACAAGGCGGCCGACATCGCCGCTCGGGACGCGGCGCTCAACGCGCCGGGCGAGTGGAACACCTACGAACTGCTGGTCGAGGGGGAACGGCTACAGGTCCTCCTCAACGGGGTGAAGATCAACGACTTCACCAACACCGACCCGGTCCGCTCGCTCGCCGGCCACATCGGCATCCAGAACCACGGCACCGGTGACGACACCTTCTTCCGCAACATCCGGATCAAGGAACTGGGCACCACCCCGACGCCCACCGGCACGATCCAGGCCGAGGCGTTCAGCTCGGCCAACGGCGTCTCCGCGTTCGCCAAGGAGGGCGCCAACGGCGGGCAGACCCTGGGCTACATCGAGCCGGGTGACTGGGCCGCGTACAACGGGGTCAACCTGACCGGCGTCACCTCGTTCACGGCCCGGGTCGTCTCCGGCGGGGCGGGCGGCACCATCCAGGTGCGCACCGGCTCGGCAACCGGCCCGGTGCTCGGCTCGGTGGCGGTGCCGAACACCGGCAGTTGGAGCACGTACGCCAACGTCACCACCACGCTCTCCAACGTCCCGTCCGGCACCCAGAACCTCTATCTCACCTTCACCGGTAGTGGCACGGGGCTCTTCGACCTGGACGACTTCACACTGGTCAAGGGCGGCGGCACTCCCGGGGTCGGCCCGATCAAGGGTCTGGCGGGCAAGTGCCTGGACGTGCGCGGCGGCGGTACCGCCGACGGCACCCAGATCCAGCTCTACACCTGCAACGGAGGCGCGGCGCAGACCTGGACCGTGTCCGGCTCGACGATCAAGGCGCTGGGCAAGTGCCTGGACGTCAACGGTGGCGCCTCCGCCAACGGCACCAAGATCCAGCTCTGGAACTGCAACGGCAGCGCCGCGCAGAACTGGGCGGCCCAGTCCGACAGCACCCTGCGCAACCCGTCGTCGGGCAAGTGCCTCGACGTCTCCGGCAACAACTCGGCGGACAGCACCGCCGTGCACCTCTGGACCTGCCTCGGCGCGGCCAACCAGAAGTGGACCCTGCCCTGACCAACTAAGGCCGGCAGGGCCGACGCCACGGCGTCGGCCCTGCCCTCCCCGTCCTAGCCCTGCCCACCCCACCCCACCCCACCCCACCGCGCCCCACCCCACCCCACCCCACTGCGCCGATCTTGCACTTTCTGTCGGAACTTATGCCACAATCCCGACTTTTGGACGACACAAAGTGCAAGATCGGCGGGGTGGGGGCGAGGGCGGGGCGAGGGTGGGGGCGAGGGCGGGTTGGAGCACGGGGCGAGGGCGGGTCGGGCGGGTCAGGCGCGCGGTTCGGTGACGCGGGGGACCGGCGCACAGTCGGCTGCCGTACCTTGACCAGCATGGGGCGGTTCGCGCAGTGGCGCGGGATGGTGCTGGAGCAGGGGCACCGGCTGGCGGGCGCGCTCCGGCGTCCCGAGGAGCCGGACGACCCGTTCGAGCCAACGGGCAGCCTGAACCGGCTCGACGCGCTGGTGGAGGGCTTCGCCGCAGGTCAGCCGGTGCGATGGAGCCTGGCCGGTCAACCCCGGCCGCTCCCGGGACCGGTCGACGCGGTGGCGTACCGGATCATCGAGGAATCGTTGACGAACGCGTGCCGGCACGCCCCGGGCGCACCGGTCGCGGTCCGTCTGCGCTACGACGCCACGGGCATCACCATCGAGGTCCGCGACGAGGGCGCCGGTGGTGGCACCCAGGGTGCCGGGCGGGGTCTGCTCGGGGTACGCAGGCGCACCGAACGCCTCGGCGGCACGTTGTCCGCCGGCCCCCGCGCCGGTGGCGGCTTCAGCGTGCGGGCCGCCCTGCCGGCGCCCGAGGAGTTGGCCGAATGATGATCGGGCCGCAGGGCTTTCGCAATGGGGTGTCGCGGAAATAGGGTGGGGGCGGCGACCGTGCAGGTGGCCGGTGACTCGGTGGGAGGCGCAACCCGCCGGGCCCAGGTGTGTTCCGCACCCACCGGTGACCGCTCGGTGCCGCGTACGTCCGGTCACCCTCGCCCCGGTCCGCACCTGGAATCCCCCATGACAACAGGGGAGAAGAACAATGGCGCGACCCATCACGCTCTTCACCGGCCAGTGGGCCGACCTACCTTTCGAGGAGGTCTGCCGACTCGCCTCCGAGTGGGGCTACGACGGTCTGGAGATCGCCTGCTGGGGCGACCACTTCGAGGTCGACAAGGCGCTCGCCGACGACTCGTACGTCGAGCGCAAGCGGGAGACCCTCGCGAAGCACAACCTTGAGGTCTTCACGATCTCCAACCACCTGGTCGGTCAGGCCGTCTGCGACCACCCGATCGACGAGCGGCACCAGGACATCCTGCCCGCCCGGATCTGGGGCGACGGGGAGCCCGAGGGGGTCCGCCAGCGGGCCGCCGAGGAGATCAAGGACACCGCGCGGGCGGCGGCGAAGCTCGGAGTGAAGACTGTCGTCGGCTTCACCGGTTCGTCGATCTGGCACACCCTGGCGATGTTCCCGCCGGTGCCGCCGTCGATGATCGAGCGCGGCTACCAGGACTTCGCCGACCGGTGGAACCCGATCCTCGACGTGTTCGACGAGGTGGGGGTGCGGTTCGCGCACGAGGTCCACCCCAGCGAGATCGCGTACGACTACTGGACGACGAAGCGGACGCTGGAGGCCATCGGCAACCGGCCCGCGTTCGGGCTGAACTGGGACCCGTCGCACTTCGTCTGGCAGGAGCTGGACCCGGTGAACTTCATCTTCGACTTCGCCGACCGGATCTACCACGTGGACTGCAAGGACGCCAAGGTGCGTACCGGCGACGGTCGGCGTGGCCGGCTCGCCTCGCACCTGCCCTGGGCCGACCTGCGCCGCGGGTGGGACTTCGTCTCCACCGGCCACGGCGACGTGCCCTGGGAGGACTGCTTCCGCGCGTTGAACGCGATCGGCTACGAGGGCCCGATCTCGGTCGAGTGGGAAGACGCCGGGATGGACCGGCTGGTCGGCGCCCCGGAGGCGTTGCAGTTCGTCCGTCGGCTCGCCTTCGACGCACCGAGCGCGGCGTTCGACGCGGCGTTCAGCAGCAAGGACTGACCGCACCTCGGACAGACCACGGGCCGGTCGCCCTGCGGCGACCGGCCCGTCGACGTGCGATTGGTCAGAGCGTGCTGGCGTTCGTGCCCGAGCCGGACGGCTTGGTGCGGGGGGTGTTGGTGGACGACGGCGACCCGGAGGTCGTGCCGACCGTGCTGGTGCCCGCCTTGGCGCCCACGGTGGCGGGCGTGCCGGCGAACGCGTCGTCGGCGGCGGTCAGCTCCTGCTTGCCGGTGCTGCCGTTACCGGTGCCCAGCTTCTCGCCCAGCTTGGACTGGCCGAGCTTGTCCTTACCCTCGCTGTAGAGCTTGTTGGCCTGGGCCTGCGCGACCCCGGCCGCCTCCTGGACGGTCGGGTGGTCGAGCACCTTGCGGCCCCGGACCATGAGCTCTTCGTACTTTTCCCGGCCGGCACGGGCGCCCAGGACGAATCCCGCAGCCAGCCCGCCAAGAAACATGATCTTTCCGCGCATGGCGGCTCCTTCCGTACCTGACGCGCCGTCGCCCCGGCGAGTTGCCCCGTCGGAAGGCGACCTGTTCGCGCCTGCGTCCTCTGTCCGCAGCTAACTACCCATCCTGCTCTCCGCTCAAGCATGCTTGTGCCGGGATGGCGATTTACCCCAATTGTCGATACGTCGCGAGGCCTGACCTGCACACCTTGATCATCGGAAGGTGCGGCGGAACCCACTGGACCGCCACCGGGGGATGTCCTGTATTCTTTTCCCGTCGCACGGTGCCGGCGTGATCCGGAGGCGCGCGATGCACGATCCCCTGTAGCTCAATTGGCAGAGCAGCCGGCTGTTAACCGGCAGGTTATTGGTTCGAGTCCAATCGGGGGAGCCTCTCCGCCCAACGCCCGTCGGCCCCCGGCCGACGGGCGTTCCCGTACCCCCACCCCACCCCCGCCCCCACCCCGCCCCCGGCCCGCGCCCCCAGCCTCCCGTCGATCATGGAGTTGTGGTGCCGGGTTGAGTCGGTATTGCACTTTTCGTCCACCACCACAACTCCATGATCGACGCCGTTGGGATTCCGGTTTCGGTCCTTTCGACCTGCTTGGCCGGCAGGATGGTCGACGTTGACGCAAACTCCACCGCGTCGATCCATGGGGTGAGTGCGGAATGTTCGGACGAGGCGGCAGGGCCACGCTGATCGCGGTGGCGGTCGTGCTGGCCTGGCTGGTGATCGGCGGCGTGGCCGGGCCGTACGCCGGGCGGCTCAGTGAGGTCGCCACCAACGACAACGCCGCCTTCCTGCCCACCGACGCCGAGGCGACCCGCGCCCAGGACCTCACCGGCGACTTCGTCGACCGGCAGACCATCCCGGCGCTCGTCGTCTACGAACGGCCGGCCGGGATCACCGAGGCCGACCGGCAGCGGGTCAGCGCCGACGCCGCCCGGTTCGCCCAGGTGCCCGGCGTGCTCACCCCGCTGCCCCCGCCCATTCCGAGCGAGGACGGCCAGGCCCTCCAGGTCGTCGTGCCGGTGGATGACGCCGAGGGGGAGGAGATCGGCTCGGTCGTCGACCAGCTCCGCGACATCACCGGCGGTGACTCCGACGGGCTCACCGTGGACGTCTCCGGACCCGCCGGCCTGCTCGCCGACCTGATCAAGGTCTTCTCCGCCATCGACGGGCCACTACTGCTGGTCACCCTGGTGGTGGTGCTGATCATCCTGTTGGTGGTCTACCGCAGCCCGGTGCTCTGGGTCTTTCCACTGCTCGCCGCCGGCATGTCGTACGCCCTGGCCTCGGTCTTCGTCTACCTGCTCGCCGACGCCGACGTGGTGAAGCTCAACGGGCAGGCGCAGGGCATCCTCACGGTGCTGGTCTTCGGCGCGGGCACCGACTACGCGCTGCTGATGATCGCCCGCTACCGGGAGGAGCTGCACCGCCACGCCCGACCGTGGGACGCCATGCGGACCGCGTGGAAGGGCGCCGCCCCCGCCATCATCGCCTCCGGCGGCACGGTCATCGTCAGCCTGCTCTGCCTGCTGCTGTCGAGCCTCAACTCCAACCGGGCGCTCGGCCCGGTCGCCGCCATCGGCATCGCCGCCACCCTGCTGGTGATGCTCACCTTCCTGCCCGCGCTGCTGGTGCTCGGCGGCCGGTGGGCGTTCTGGCCCCGACGGCCCCGGGAGGACCAGGCCGACCCGCGCGCCGAGCACGGCATCTGGAGCCGTATCGCCGGTTTCGTGGCCCGGCACGCCCGACCGATCTGGCTGAGCACCGCCGTCGTGCTGGCCGTCCTCACGCTGGGTCTCACCCAGCTCGGCGCCACCACGCTCGGGCAGTCCGACCTGTTCACCCAGCGCACCGACTCGGTGGACGGCCAGGAGGTGATCTCCCGGCACTTCCCGGCCGGCACGGGCAGCCCGGCCACCATCTTCACCACCGAACAGACCGCCCGGCAGGTCGCCCAGGTGGCGAAGGACGTGCCCGGCGTCGCCGACGTCCGCCCCCTCACCGCCGGCCCACAGACCGGCCCACCGGAGGAGAACGCCACCCCCAAGGTCGTCGACGGGCGGGTGCAACTGGAGGCCACCCTGGCCGACCCGCCGGACAGCGACGGCGCCGAGCGGACCATCCGGGAGCTGCGGGTGGCCGTACACCGGGTGCCCGGCGCGGACGCGGTGGTCGGCGGCTTCACGGCGATCAACGTGGACACCTCCGACGCCGCGAAGCGCGACCAGAACGTCATCATCCCGGTGGTGCTCGTGGTCATCGCGGTCATCCTGGCCCTGCTGCTGCGGGCGCTGCTCGCCCCGTTGCTGCTGATCGGCACCGTGCTGCTCAGCTTCGCGGCCACCCTCGGCCTCTGCGCGCTGCTGTTCCGGCACGTGTTCGACTTTCCCGGGGTGGACTCGTCGTTCCCGCTGTTCGCCTTCGTCTTCCTGGTCGCCCTCGGCATCGACTACAACATCTTCCTGATGAGCCGGGTGCGGGAGGAGTCGCTCAAGCGCGGCACCCGCGCCGGCGTGCTGGCCGGCCTCGCCGTCACCGGCGGCGTGATCACCTCCGCCGGCATCGTGCTCGCCGCGACCTTCTCCGCCCTCGCCGTGCTGCCCCTCGTGGTGCTCGTCGAGTTGGGTACAGCGGTCGCGATCGGGGTACTGATCGACACGATCATCGTCCGGTCGCTGCTGGTGCCCGCGCTCGCGTACGACATCGGGCCGAAGATCTGGTGGCCGGGCCGATTGTCCCGGGCGAACGGTGAGCGGGAGGCGCGCGATGCTGGCTGAGACGGACGTGGTCATCGTCGGCGGTGGCCTGGCCGGCCTCGCCGCCGCCCGCCGGTTGCACCGCGCCGGCGTGCCCTGGCGGCTGCTGGAGGCCGGCGGCCGACTCGGCGGCCGGGTCGCCACCGACGTCGTCGACGGCTACCTCGTCGACCGCGGCTTCCAGGTGCTCAACACCGCCTACCCGCAGCTCGGCACACTGCTCGACATCGACCGGCTGCACCTCGGGTACTTCACCTCCGGCCTGCTGGTGCGCAAGGGCGACGACCTGTTGCGGCTTGTCAACCCGCTGCGGGATCCGACCGGCGCCCCCGGCACCGCGCTCGCCGGAGTTGGCTCCCTGCTCGACCGGCTACGCTTCGCCGCGCTCGCGACCGGCTGCGCCACCCTGCCGGTGTCCCGACTGCTCACCGCGCCGGAGACCAGCGCCGAGACGGCGCTGCGCCGGGCGGGCCTCTCCGACGCGATCATCGAGGAGCTGCTGCGGCCGTTCCTGTCCGGTGTGTTCATCGACCGGGAGCTGGCCACCTCCAGCCACGTACTCGCGATGGTGTTGCGCTCCTTCGCCCGCGGCCGGATCGGCCTGCCCGCCGAGGGCATGGCCGCGCTGCCCCGGGCCATCGCCGCGCCGCTCCCCGCCGACCTGCTCGACCTGGACACCCCGGTCGCGGCTGTCGCGCCCGGCCGGGTCCGCACCCAGGCCGGCGACATCCACTGCCGGGCCGTCGTGGTCGCCGTCGACCCGCCCGCCGCGCCCGCGCTGCTGCCGGCCCTGGCGACGGTACGCATGCACAGCTACACCACCTACTACCACAGCGCAGCGGAACCGCCGCTTCCCGAACCGATCCTGCTCGTCGACGGCGACCGGCGGGAGATCGTGGCGAACACGGTGGTGCTCAGCAACGCCGCTTCGACCTACGCGCCCGCCGGGCGGCACCTGGTGGCCACCTCGGTGGTCGGCCCGAGCGCGCCACCCGAGTCGACCATTCGGGCCGAGCTGACCCGGCTGTACGGCCGATCCACCGCCGACTGGACCCACCTCACCACCGTGGCGGTGCCGCAGGCGCTGCCCGCCGCACCGCCACCGCAGGGACGACTGCGCAAGCCCGTGTCGTTGGGGGAGGGCCTGTTCGTGGCCGGTGACCACCGGGACAGCCCATCGATCCAGGGCGCTCTCGCCAGCGGGTGGCGCGCGGCCGGCGCGGTGTTGGACGAGCTGCGCGCCGGCTGACAGGCGTACCCGAGCACGCTGTTATATTCCTGTAGCCCATCGTGCTGGCGCAGACGTGGGCACCGGCCGGCGCGGTGCTGGCTGCTGATCGCCGAGCGGGATAAGATCCGGCGCGGTGTTTCGGGGCGGTAGCTCAGCCGGTTAGAGCAGGGGACTCATAATCCCTCGGTCGCGGGTTCGAGTCCCGCCCGCCCCACCAACCGTTTCCCTGTTCAGTCATGCTGCCGACGACCCAGGCGAACCGCATCGAGGTCCGGACCGACACCCTCAGTCCGCACTGAGTTCGCAGCAGCACGACCCGCCGCCCGGTCGAGGCGGTCCGCCACCTGGTCCAGGTCTTCCTCGAACAGGTCCGCGTACACATCAAGGCGGCCCGCACGCGGGCCGCGCCGGCCCGGCCGGCCACGCTTCGAGATTGCCAGACCTGGAAGACTGCTCGCGGTCCGAAATGGCGGGGCGGCTTCCGTGTCTACAGGCGGGCTTGGCGGCGGCTCGCGATCGTGGCGGCGGTGAGAGTGGCTGCCATGAGGACGACGAGGATAAGAATAGTGGTAGCCGAGATGTGGAAATTTCGTGCGGCCGACTCGAAAAAGAGCGCGTTGTAGACAATGCGGGCCAGGGCCGGAACTAGGAGAAGCGCGAAGGCGACGATCGGCATCCGTGCGTCGATCGGCGCGGCGATGACAGCCAACACGGCGAACGCGTACAGAGACATTGTTGGAGCATCCAACCAGCCGTTGAGCGGGTTTGCCGTCAAGGTCACGACTGCTAGCACGCCGAGAAGCGGCCAGACCCATGGCCTCTTCACAGGCGTTCGAGGTGCTCGGAGCAGCGGCAGTAACGCTAGCGAGGTCAGCAGCGCGGGCCAATACTGCGAGTTCCACATGTACGAGAAGCTCTCCGCCGACCAATCCGGCGTCCGTAAGATAATCGGCCAGCATTGAACGACTACCGTCAATACTGACATGACGAAGGCCGGCCTGTAAGCGCCCCCTGCCGCAGCAAAGAGCGCGATGGCCGCAGGCATGGGTCCGACCAGTAGCCACGGGGCTATGATGGGCGATCCTCCGTCGTTGGGCCAGGTTCCGAACTGAATGTAGGAAACCAGAGCGGATATCGGAAATCCGGCCCAACGCGTTATGCCATAAATCAGCAGGGCCAGTGCGGACAGCCGCAGCGCGGAGTGGCGCAACGCCTGAGCGTCGAGCCGATCCACGCCGGTGCGGGCGCGGAGGCCCCCGACCACGAGCGCCCACGATTCTCGGAGGCTTGGCCGCGGCTGCTGCTCGTCTACTCCGGCTAGCACGATCTCCAGGATTTCGTCGGTGCGGTACTCCCGGTAAGGGCGGGGGTACGCCTTCAGCAACCAGCGGTAACGACGCTCAAGGTTGTTCACGCCAGCACCGTCCGAGCCGTCGCAACCGACCGCACCGAACGACCACGCACCACTTGGGCCGCCGCCGCCATCCGCTCTGCTTCCTCACGCAGCGCGGACACGCCCCGGTCGGTCAGCTCATACGTGCGGCGGGCACGACCGTTGACAACGGACTCTTCCGCCACCCGCACCATCTCCTCATTGGTGAGCCGGTCCAGGGCGGCGTAGAGAGTGCCCGCCATCAGTCGCACCCGCCCTGCTGACAGCTCCTCCGCCCGCTTGACGATCGCGTAGCCATGTAGTGGCTCGTCCTGCAGCGCGGCCAAGATGAAGAAGGTGGGCTCCCTCATCGGACCTACCGTTCTAGTCATGCCGACACTATAAACAGATCATCTGTGTATGGGTAGGCCTGGCTACTGGCGCAAGAGATCTCGTCACCGACGGCGCCCACCTCAACGCCTAGGCTCGCCGGCGGTGCGTCAGCAGCCAGTCCGGAAAGTACGAACCAGTGCGCGGTTTCGGCACCGGCAGGTCGATCGTTCCGGCACGGGTGTCCCACTCCCGCATCCGGTATCCGTTGCGGGAGTTGACCCGCTCGTCGCTGCGCTGCCCACAGCCGATGCCGCAGATCGCGTCGGCTTCGGCGGACATCACCGCCTGCGCGAACGTCTTGATCATCGCCTGCAACACGTCCGGCGACGCGCCCTCGATCTGCTCGCGCAGCAGGTCAACAGGGCTCACACTCTCAGATGCGGCCATCGCGTTCTCTCTTCCTTCTCTGACTTGGTCGTCTTGAAGGATCGACGCGATGGCCGTCTCTCATCTACGCAACACGCCCATCACGGGCAAGTCGTACACCACTTCCCTGGACGCAACCCTTTTCTAATCCTCAGGCCGGTCAGGTCACCTGACGCATAACGGGAGACGCGAGCCTGACGCTCAGGGCCTGGGCACTACCCGAACGACGCTTCCCCCGCCGCTCGCCGTGTTGTCGCCGCCGACCACGGCGGTGACCAGGTTGTAGTAACCCGGCTTGGCGTCGGCAGCGATCACGATGGTGCTGATGGGTCGTTCGTCGGGCGTGCCGGATGGTCGAACCGGTGCGGCCGCGAAAGTGACCAGCCCCGGAACGGTTGGGGTGCCTTCTGTCGCGGCCTTGAGGTCACCTACGGCGGCGAACGGACCGGTCAGGCGTGCGGTCAACTCGACCTGCGGTGGGGTTCCTCCCGGCTCGTCCGGGGACTCGACAGCCCAGTGCACAGTCAAGGTCTGGCCAGGCTGGTACGGCCTGTCGACGTCCCGGGCCTCGCAGCAACTGTAGGTCACCGACGTGGCCGTTACTGGGCCGGCGGGGTCGGCGGGGTCGGCGTCGCAGGCTGCCAGGAGCGGCATAACAAGGCAGGCAAGCAGGGGCACCCACCGCATCTTCATGCGCAGGATCGTAGGCCCACGTCGCCAGTCCCGTAGCCGCGCAATCGGCCACAGACGCTCAGGAGGGTGCGGTCCGCATCCAGTCCCCAAGAGGATGGCGAAGGGCAGGGGGCGGTGCGAGATGTCGAGAGCCGTTTCGGCTGCTAGAAGCCCTTCCGCGCAGCTCGCCGGGTTGCTCATGTTGATCTCACAATTCTCAGGTCGCCGCGATATGCCCAGGAGTTCTGTCACGACCCTCCAGACCACCTGTTGCATCTCGCCTATCGGCTGGCCGATGCTGCTGAGCAAGAGCACAGCCAAGAGGAGGGGACAGGGTTGCGGGAACAGGCCGACCGCCTCACGCTGATCGATCGTTGGCACCACTTCAGACTGGACCGACCGGTCCTCGTGCATCCTGGCGAAACGATCTGGCACGAAGACGACCACCTCTTGGTGCAGCGGCTCGATGGGCGAGTAGACGCCTACCCCGGCGCTATCAACCGCTGCAGTTGCCGGGACCGGGCGCGATAGCTGGCAGTAACCGTTGACAGCAACAGACTCGGGTCACCCGGTCACCGTGACCATGTCGACGGCGGTGAGGGACCGGGGCGCGATCTCGTACCCGCCTGCTACGGTGCGCCGCAGTTGGCCGGTCAGAGCAACCCCATGTCGAACAGCGCGGCCACGGGGGGCGGGCACTGGTAGGCCCCCGGAGTGATCCCGGGACTGAATATGGGACACCGCGACCCGCCCCCCGCCACGCAGCACGAGCCCGAGGCAAGCGGTCCGCATCTGGTCCGCAAGAGGTCGACGGACGGCGGGGGAGTGGTGTGCGGTGTCGAGAGGTGTTTCCGCTGCCAGGCCGCCGTCTGTTCCGGTCGGCGGGACGGGCAGTTTGATCTCGTAATCCCGCGGTCGCGGGTTCGAGTCCCGCCCACCCCACCACGAAATTCCCCTGGTTCTAGTCCCGAGGCCGGCGTGGTCCCGTGATGAGTGCGAATATCTCCTATATGAGGCCAGCCAAGAACCCGTGGTGGCAGACATCGAAGACGCCGAAGCAGAGCTTCATCAGGGCCGGCGTCTGGCTCTCCCTGGCCGTCGGGTGGATGCTCGTGGCCGTCGGAGACCCCACACCGCCCCACTGGGTATTTGCCGCGCTGTGGGCCGTCGTCGGTGTGGGCTACCTGGTGTCAGCCGTACTGACGTGGCTACGGCAGCGCGCGACGCAGGATAGGGCAGGGCCAGAAGCGGCGGTCCGGGCCGATTGAGCGCGGACCCGGTCACCGTCCTCACGCTGCGCCGGCAGCACGGCATTCGTACCTTGCTCGAGATGGGACCGCGATCCGGGCGATCACCGCCGGCGCGGGAGAAGATCTGACGGTGGCGGACGGAGACTGTCACACCGTAGGGCGGGGGCGGCAGCGGCTGGCCGGACAGCGGCCGGTCCAATCAATCACGAGGCGAAGGAGCCCAGGATGAACGGCATCGACAAGATCACCCTGGACGAGGTCGTGGCCAAGACCTTCAAGGAACTCAGGACCGCGATCGACACGCACAGCGAGAAGAGCATCGAGATGTACAGCCGGGCGTTGCGCGCCCTTCTGGAGCTGCGGGCTCAGGTGACGGCCGAGGAGCGGGCCGCCGGCTGATCGTCGTCACCGGGCGCTGCTCCTCCGGACGCTGGTCCTCCGCCCGCCGGGGGCCGGCGTCCCGCCGCCATCGACCCGCTGCGCTGGGAAGGGACATGGCACCAACAGGCGACAACCAGATCTTGGTGGAGGGCGTTTCCCGCCGGTACGGGCGCGGCAAGGGCGTGTTCACCGCCGTACGCGATGTCAGCTTCGTCGTCCGGCCCGGCTGTCCAGATGCCGAAAGTTGATCGGGTAGAGGCGAACCCGCGTCGGCTGCAGTACGTCCGTCCGCAGCCCTGCTACGCAGACGGTTTCTCCGTACTTCTCGGAGGGGTTCGGTGCAGCCTTCACAGCGATCAGGAGTTCTAGGGCGTGTGTCAAAGCCCCTGGCCGGCCTGCGGCGGGCCCAGACGACGACCGGCCGCGTTGGAGATTGGTCCGGATACAACACCGGTATCCGGACCAATCTCCGCCTTGCCGGACCGCCGCCTGGACTCCGCCTCGGCTCGACCGAGGACTTTGACACACGCCCTAGCCGCACGGTGCGGTCGTCGGCCGGCTTCGGGTCAGGGCCGGCCTCACTGGGACCGAAGAGCGACATTTGAGCCACGCGCACCTCCAGCGGAGATAGCCGTAGGTAGTTATGCGATCACGCAAGGGCTTCAGGTTCTCACGGGATCGACGGATCGGCATAGAGCGCGTGGTGCCGCTTGTGGTGCGAAGCAATTTCCCTGTTCAGCCATGTTGACGACGATCCGGGCGAACCGTATCGAGGTCCGGGCCGACACCCTCAGTCCGCAGCAGCACGACCCGCCGGATGCGATGCTGCCGAGCAGCGCTTCACGGAGCTGGCCGAGGTCGCCGCCTGTCCGCTCGATCGCGTCCGTGGTCACGAGGTCGTCGGGGCGCGGCCCCGACGGACTGCTTCCGGAAGCACGCCGGGCGGGATGATGCCGAACCAGGCTCCGGTGGCGACCATCGAGGCGACGACGTACGCCACCCACCACCCGAGCAGCCCCCACGCGCCTCGGGTGATGGCGCCGGCCAGGCCGGGCGTGACGAACATGAGAAAAAGGAGGGCCAGACGGCCGTACGAGAGGCTGTTCTTCTTCGGCAACCTCTGGGCCTTGCGGAACGGAATGAGTCTGACTCCGTGGGGACGACGGCGCAGCGTGAGACTCGCCGGCCAGAGCCGCCCGTACCCGACCACGTCGACCACGCTGACGCCGGACCCGTGCCGGACCGTGGCCTGACGCGGCCTGGTCAGCTCGCGCAACCACGGTTCCCAGACGACGCGTTGGTGCAGGACACCGCCGTCCCGGCCCTTCACCGTCAGCCACACGGAGTATCCCTTGGGACTGGCGTCGATCCCGCCGGCGGCGCTCACGGCGTGCGCCGCAGCGGTGACCCGCCCCGCACTTCCCGGCTGCGGCGACTGCGCCAGATGCGCGGTCACCATGACGCGCCTCGCGGGAGCACGAGCGGCACCCCACCACTGCACAAGGCGGACGAGCCAGGACAGCACCAGAAAGGCTCCCGGAGCCAGCGTCACGAGGATGACGCCCTCTCGCTGCTCGACCTGCGGGTCGATACCCAGCCGGTACCCCAGCGCGATGACGGCGGTCAACGCGACGACGCTGCCGATCACGACCATCGGCCCGCGAGCACGCCGATTCGCCAAGGCCGCTGCACTCCCGCTGCTGGCCATCGCGCCGTCCTCCCCGTTCGCCCCCCGGACGTGGCCCCGACGTTAGCAACGCCGGGCAAGGCCGACGTCGCGCGTCCGTTCCAGATCTTCACGACGTACGGCGACGGCAGGCTCTCGTGCGGCGCAGTGCATTTCCCTGTTCAAGGTCGTCCTCGAAGAGGTCCGTTTCACCGGCTCAGGCGCGACTCCGGCTGGCCGCAGTGATCGAGGCTGCTACCTCGTCAGCACGAGTTTGCCTGCCCGTCCACGTCGCGAGGTTGGACTTCTGCACCGCCCACGCGACGACGCGTTCACCCCTCGTGGTCGTGATGGTCAGACCGCCGTACCCGGGCTCGACAGTTGCCACATCGTTGAGGCTGACCTGTTGCGAGCCGTTCGGATTCCGCACGATCACTTTTTCGTCCGTCAGTGTCACTGCCGGGCGGAAGGCGAGCCGAAACCAGCTGACCAGCACACTGAGGCTCGCGAGGAGAGTCACCAGCACGTTGCCCCAGGCCAGCCATGTGAACGCGCCAAGTAGGGGAATGAGAGCCAGTACCCCGAACCGCCCGAGCGGTGAAACCTTCCAGACCTGGTGCATGAGCCGGGATCATACGGGCCATCGAGCAGCCTCAGGGTAGGTGACCGGGGCGTGCCGGATCAGGTGGATCGGCGGGCCTGACGGCCGACTGAGCACGCGCTTCCAAGCTGCGGCTACGACCCGGCGGTGGGCCAGAACTCGTCGTCCTCCTCGTCCGGCGACGAAGGGGCGTACTGCCGCAGAGCGCCGTCGCGGATCATCCAGACGCGGAAGAAGGACTCCTCCTGGTCCATCACGAGGAGCTGCACCGCACTGGGGTGGTGCCAGGACGACCCCATGCCTGGCTCGCGACGGGGGCACTCCTTGTCGAGCCACCCGCTGAACGCCTCGGCGTTGAGGCGATCCTCCGGATCCACCGACAGCATCACGTTGGTAACCCAGCTCACCGCATCCCCCAATCCAGGGCCAGGACGTAGATGTTCTACCGCTGACCCGGCTCGGCAGTGCCGAACGGGTTATCGATGATGTACCGCCAGCGGCCGTCGGGACCGCGGCGGGCGACGTCGGTGGCGGTGCCTTCGATGTGTACGGGTCGGCCGTCGCGGTCGGTGCCGTCGATGGTCCAGTCCACGATGAGCAGGGCGATGTCGTCGGCCACGTAGACGTGGCGGGGTCGCACCTCGATGGGGAGCCCGAGGTCGAGCAAGCGCTGGTTGGCGGCAATCCGGGCGGTGCCGGTGACGGGCTGGCCGGGGACGGTGACGAGTAGGCCCTCGGGTTCGTAGACCTGCTCGACCGCCGCGACGTTCCCTGAGTTGAAGGCACGGGCGAACACCGACGGGTGCTGGGCCGCGCTGCCGCTGAGCGGGACACTCGTGGAGTGGGTGTTGAGATCGTGAGACATGCTGACAGTCAAGGTGCTGCTCGCGGAGGTAACCAAATGGTGAGTGGCGGCTGGGATCGTGACCTGGTGCCGGACCAGCGCGGCGCGGCCCGCCGGCCGGAGCCCGGCTGCCCCGTCGAGGTCGCCCTGGCCGCGGTGAGCGGCAGGTGGGCCACCCTGGTGCTGCGGGAGTTGATGCACGGCCCCCGATCGTTCGGCCAACTTCAGGCGGCGCTTCCCGACCTGAGCGCCAAGGTGCTCAGCGAGCGGCTCGCGTCGCTGGCCGCGCAGGGCCTGGTCGAGCGCGACCGCTCTCGCACCTTCCCGCCGAATACCTGCTACCGCCTCACCCGCGCCGGCACGGAGCTGCGCCGGCTGCTCGTCGAGCTCTACCGGACCGGGGACGCCCTCTTGCGCGAGCGGGCGTGACGGGCGATCTTGATACGGCGTAGAAGGCCGCTGGCGTCCAGGGCGCGACCACGGTGATCCTCGCCATGAGGGTTCCATCCCTACGCATCTCCGCCACGTCCGCTGTCACGGGGCCGATGCCGGACGAGGCCGAACGCGAGGAACGCGAACGCGAAGCCCGCGAGCGTCCACGTTGTTGCGGGTCCGAACGCGCCGATCAGCCGGCCGAGGTACCCCACTGCGAGTGACAGGAACGAGAGCCCAGCGCAGAGGAACCAGCTTCCCGCATCGACCGACCGTCTCCATCGTCTCCGGGTAAAGGGCGACATCCTGCCTGTCAGTAGGAGACGAACGCCGTAGCCGGCAAGGACCAGACCGCCGATGCCCAACAGCATGTGGAACAGGGTCCGGGGGTCCATGGATCTCCCTCTACCCGGGCGACCTGGTTGGCAACCAGGTCGCCCGGCAGTACCCCGCCCGCCGGTCAGGTGTGGTACCGCACCGCCCGGTAGCCCCACAGTGCCGCGACGATCAGCACCGTGATCCCCACCGCCATCGGCCACCAGCGACCACGCGGGCGGGCGAGGGCGACGACGGTCGCCGCGTACAGCACCGCGACGACAGTGGTCCACCGTGTTGCGGTGGCCACCCGATCGGCGATCTGGCAGCCGGCAGGTGCGGGCAGGACAGCAGCGCAGACGTCAAAGCGCGGCACGGCCAACCACCAGAAACCCACCGTGGCGGTCGCGGCTGTGACGGTGGCGACCGTGACCCCAAGCCACGAGCGGAGGCGTACGGGCATCCTCACCTCCGCAGGCTCATTCATAGTCGGAAACATATTTCGTCGGCCTTGCCCTGGACTCATCTGGGCGAGCAGCAGGAGGTGTCACCGTTCACTGGACCGCAGTCCTCTCCCGCGATAGCCGATCGGCGGATCACCGCCGCGGCCCGTCCTCGGCACACTCTCGAAGGTGAAGCCTTTACGACCCGTGCAGACGCTGGCCCTCACCGCCGCCGCGGTCGCGGGCATGGTCATCTGTGGCGCGAACATCGGCGACGACAAACCGACCGCCACCCAAACGCAGGTATCCGCGTCGGCGGAAGTCCGCCGCATCACCACCATCCACACAGGAAGCCCAGTGGCTGTCCCGGTACCGAAGGCCAGCGCCGTGGTGGTCGCTCCCCGCACGACGGCACCGCCGGCCCGCAAGCCGCCGCGCACCAGCGGCCCGTCCGAAACCCCGTACTACGAGGACTGTGCGGCGGTCCGGGCTGCCGGGGTTGACCCCCTCCACCCGGGTGAGCCAGGGTTCCGCGCCGAACTGGACCGCGACGAGAACGGCGTGGCGTGCGAACCAGACGACGGGAACGGGGACACCGGACCCGCACCAGACGGCAACGTGTACTACGCCAACTGCTCGGCGGCGCGGGCTGCGGGAGCGGCTCCGATCCGCAAAGGCGACCCGGGCTACTCGCGGAAGCTGGACCGGGACGGCGACGGCATCGGCTGCGAGTAGGCGATACTGCGAAGCCCTGACCTCAATGCAAGGTGCGGGGCTTCGATCTGTTCGGTGCCGGTCAGCGGTGGCTGGCGGATTCGCCTATCTCAGCTTCGAGCGCGACGAGCCACCGTTGGGCTACATCGAGACCCTGGCCGGCGAGCTGTTCCTTGAGTCGAGCCGTGACCTGGCGCGGCTGTCGGCGGCGTACGACTATCTGAAGACGCTGGCGATGTCGCCCGCCGAGTCGATCACCTTCATCAAGGAGCTGAGCAAGCATGGAACGTGATGCCTGGCGCACGTCGAGCCGCTCCGGCAACAACGGCCAGTGCGTGGAGGTGCGCGACCGGCGCGTCCAGGTCGATGTCCGCGACTCCACGGTGCCAGACGCCGGGATGCTGACCTTCGCGCCCGCAGCCTGGGACGCGTTCGTCGACACGATCAAGGGGAACGCCCGCCGCCCCTGACCCGCCAGACGGTGGCGTGTCCTCGAAGAGTCCGCGTACAGCGCTGTGTTGGGCCTCCTCGGATCGATGGGTAGCCTGCCGGGATGGCAAAGGTTGTCACTCACCTGGAGATGCACAACGTCGAGGATCTGCGACCGGGGAAGGTGGTGCCGGACCTTCGCCTGCGGCGCGTCGACGGTGGCCTGCCGCTCGTACGTGCCGTCAGTGCTCAGATCGGGGCACCCTACGGGTGGCGGAGCGCGTCTCGCACCGACGACGAGTGGCAGGAGTTGGAGCGGCGTCATCCGCTGCGCCAGTACTGGCTCATCAGCCTGAAGGACGACACCGTGGGGATTGCTGATCTGGAACCCCACCCGGGCGGCGATGTGGAGATCACCACCTTTGGGTTGCTACCCGAATATGTCGGAAGGGGCCTCGGTGGCCATGCGCTGACCCTGGCCATTCGGCAGGCATGGGACAGCGAGGCCGTGGAGTCTCCGGCTGTCCGCAGGGTCTGGTTGCACACATCCTCGTTGGACCACCCGAACGCGCTGCGCAACTATCAGCGACGTGGCTTGACCGTCTATCGCACCGAGGTCGAAGACGAGTAACGAGCACCGAAGGCTGTGTGAGCAAGGAGAAGGTGTGATCAGCCGAAACCTGCTACTACTCTTCCTCGCCACCACCATCCCGATCGTCTGCTTCCCCGGCCCGTCTGTCGCGTTCATTCTGACCAACTCGGTGCAGAAGGGCCGTGCCATCGGCCTGTTCAGCTTGCTCGGAGTCGAGATCGGTTATCTCGTACATGTCTTCGGTGCTGTCGTCGGCGTCTCCGCCGTCATAGCGGCGAGCGCTCAGTTGTTCACAGTCGTCAAGCTGGCCGGCGCGGCGTGGCTGCTGTGGCTCGCCTGGAAGGCGTTCCGCTCCCGCAAGGAGGGGACTCTTGCCCAGGCGGGTGGCGGTGCCCGCGGAGACCTGAGACCTGTCAGCGCATTCCGCAGCGGCCTGCTCGTCGGTGCTCTCAATCCGAAGACCGCCGTCTTCTTTCTGGCCTTCCTGCCCCAGTTCGTCTCTGCCGATGCGGGTCCCGTCCCCGTACAGTTGCTGATCTTTGGCTTGCTGTTTATTGCGCTCGCCAGCATTCCTGACCTGTGCTGGGCGTTGGCCGGCGGATTCCTGCGAACGCTCACACCGAGGCTGCGATTACGTTCACTCGACCGGGCTGCCGGCGTGGTCTACTGCGCGCTCGCCGCCTTCGCGTTGAAGACCACAACGCGGACGTGAGAATCAACCAGACGCAGATGCGCCCCCACCAACCGGTGGGGGCGCATCTTCCTGCCTGGGCTCAGCGGCGGGTCGCGATCTGCTCGAAGGCGTGCTTCAGGCCGCGCCGGAACGCCTGGGAGCCGGGCCGTTCGACGAGCCGGTGCACCAGGTACGACAGCAACAGCACCCCGACCAGTGACGCGGCCAGCAGCAGCCAGCCCGGAAGGTGACCGACGCCGAGCCGCAGTGCCAGGAACACGACGTGGAAGTGGAGCAGGTACAACGGGTACGTCAGCGCGCCCAGCGTGGCGGTCCCGGGCCAGCGCACTCTCCGGGTCCACCCGAGCGCGACGCCGATCATCAGGGCCAGGGACACGGCGAAGAGGGCCAGGGCGACGGGCGTGTTGATCGGGTCCGTCTTGGCGTGCTCTTCCGTCGCCAGCTCGATCGAGCGGGTCGACAGGATCGCGCTGACCGCCAGCATGCACCACAGCAGGGCGTTCGGGCCGAATCGGTGGATCAGGTAGAGCACGATGCCGCACACGAACAGCGGTGCCCACTTCGGCTCCAACAGTTCGACGAGCAGTCGGGCCTCGGACACCTGGGCGAGCAGGGCGCCCACCAGCCACAGTCCACAGAACGCCACCACCCGGCGGTAGGTGAGGCCCGCCCAGACCAGCGCGGCGAAGAGCAGGTAGAACTTCGCCTCGACCAGCAGCGTCCAGTAGACGGTGTCCAGGTTCGGTACGCCGGCGAGCCCCTGCAGCATGGTCAGGTTGGTCAGTACCTGCGTGAACGAGGGACTGTCGAACCCGGGGGTCGGGGACACGATGAGGATCGCCGCGGTGATCAGCACCGCCACCACGTAGGCGGGTAGCAGGCGGACAGCCCGGGACGTCGCGAACTGGCTGAGCCGCCGGCCCCAGGAGCTCATGCAGATGACGAACCCGGAGATCACGAAGAACGCCGGCACACCCATCCACCCGTAGCGGCTGGCCTGCGCGACGACGTGGCCGAGATAGCTGTCGACGTTCACCCCTTACACGAACCCGACCATCGGCACGACGTGGAACGCGACGACCGACAGGGCTGCGGCGAACCGCAGGACGTCGAGCATGTGCAGTCGGTCCGCCTCGGGGCGGGCGGGGGCGGCGGGCCGCGTCGGTGCTGGGTCGGGGGCCGTCCGGATCCCGTTGTCGGTGATTGTCACCCACGCACCTTAACGACCTGTGCGTTTGCCTGGACCGTGCGAATGGCCCGCTCTGCCGTCGCCTCGGACACCCGGTGCTCGGCCAACAGGTGAGCGCACCGCCGAAATCGTCTCCGACCAGCCGAAACAAGGGATGATCTTGTCACGCACGCCGATCATCGGACCTCGATGACGACCTTTCCGAACGGGCGGGCCGACTCGTAGTGCCAGAACGCCTCGGCGGCTTGCGCGAACGGGAACGCACGGTCGCTGACGGGCCGAAGCTGGTGCGCGGTGATGACCTCGTTCAGCTTGACGAACTGGGCGTGACTCCCGACTGCCAACGCCCGGACCGTCGCGGCGACACCGAACAGCAGACGAGAATCCAGTGGTGGCCAGTCACCCGCGAGGGACCCGACGAACGCCACGTGTCCGGCGACTTCAGCGACTGCTCCAACGTTCCGGCGGTGTCGACGACCCGGTCGACCCCTCGCCCGCCGGTGAGGTCGCGGACCGCGGCGGGCCAGTCGGGAACCGCGCGATAGCCGATCCGCGAACGCAACGAACTGCTCCTCGCCGCCGGATTCGCGCCCGCGTACCCACAACACGACCTGGACGACCCCAACTCGCGCCGGTCCGAACGGCCCTCGAACGCGTCCTGCACGGGCACCTGCCGTACCCGGCCGTGATCGTCGACCGGCACGGCGACCTCGTCTCCGCCAACGCCGGCTTTGACATGATCACGAGGGGAGTGGACCCGCACCTTCTCACCCCACCGGTGAGCGTCCCGGCGGACCAGCTCGGCAGCGACAAGCTGGACGTACGCCTCAGCCGAGGTGCAGCAGCAGGACCTGGTCGTCGCGGAGTTCGGAGATGCTGTCGCGCAACAGCCTCAGCCCGTCCCGACCGGCCACGGCGCTCTCCTCGAAGTCCATCCCCATCTCGGCGAAGTAGGCTGCCAGCTCCTCCGTGCGGTGCGCGGCGGGGTCGAGCTGATCCAGGAGTTGCTGATGGCCTGACGTGATGAGCACGGTGTAGCCGTGCGCGCTGGTGATGGCATCCGACTCGGCATCGAACTCCGACGCTTGCAGGTCGATGCCGCGCTCGTCCAGATAGGTCAGCAGGTACAGCATGCAGTAGCCGGACCAGCCGTACTCCTGCCGCGCCTCGCGCCCGTGCTCGGCCAGGTACGAGCGGAGCGACGAGGACGATATGCGGGCCAGGCGGGCCAGCTCGGGGACGCTGTCCCTTCCGACCACGGTCAGTGACGCGATTGCGGACATCACACCCTCCGTCGTACGACTCAGCCTTACCGCCGTCGGTCGGCTCGCCGGCAGGCTACGGGCAGGGAGTGACACCGCTTCGGGCGTCGGTGTCAGGAGTCGGCGCCTTCGACCCGGACGGCGATGCCGTCGAGGATCAACTCCAGCCCGAGGGTGAAGTCCGCATCGGCGATCGTCGCGTCCGGAGTGTCAGACGGTGGCGCCTCGAACAGGGTCGAGGAGAAGAGGCGGGCTGTCTCGGGGAAGCGGGCGGGATCGACGAGCCGCGCCAGCGCCCGGCCGTATTCGCGTTCGGTGTCGGCCTGCCCCTGGCCTTCGGCCCTGCCGTCGGTGAGTTCGCTGTATTGGCGCACCGACTGGACCACGTAGCCGCTGATCAGCGACAGTGCGCCGATCTTGTGTGCCCAGTCCAGGTGGGTGCGGGACATGATCGCCAGGGCGGTCTCCATCCAGGCGATCTGGTTCGGCCCGGCGGGTGGCCCGGAGGTGGGCACGCGCGTCAACCAGGGCCGACGCTGGTACACCGCGCGCTGCGCGAAGGCCCAACCGTGTAGCCCTTTCCGCCAGTCGCCGGTGTCGATTTTCGGTGGCTGACCCAGCGCGGCGTTGGCCATGAGGGTGAGCAGTTCGTCCTTGGATCCGACATGCCGGTAGAGCGACATGCTCGTGAACCCGAGGCTCTCGGCGACTTTCGGGAGCGTCACGCCGCCCAGCCCGTCGCGGTCGGCGATCTGCACCGCCGCGGCGACGACCGCGTTGACGTCGAGGGTCGCGGGCCGCCCGAGACGCGACGACTCTGGCATCCCCCACAGCCGGCGCAGCGGCGCCGGGATGAAGTCCTCGCTGGTCATGGGCTCCCACGTTCGCCCGGACAGTTACCACCCCATCATGCCAGACCCCATTAGTTTGCCTGTGATACTTTATGATTGAAACTTAATACCGAGCGGGGGAGACGAACATGGGCACGGATACCGCTGTGCGGACATCGAGGGGGCCGGTGCTGGGCGCCGAACGCGCCCTCGCGCCGGACCTGGCCCGAGGAGCGATGCTGCTGATCATCGCGCTGGCAAACGTCGCCGGGGTCGTCTTCGCCGGCGAGCCCGGCCTCGACGCCACGCCCGAAGGCGTCGACCGGGGCCTCAATCTCCTGCTCCTGGACCTCGCACATGCCCGCGGATATCCGGTCTTCGCCGTGATGTTCGGCTACGGACTCGTCCAGCTCGCCCGCCGCCAGGACGCCTCCGGCGCCACTGCGAAGCAGGTCCGTTCCGTGCTGTTACGCCGTAACCTCTGGCTCGTCGTGATCGGGTTCGTGCACGCCGCACTCCTGTACTACGGCGACTTCCTCGGCGCGTACGGGATCGTCGGCATCGTGATGACCCTGCTGCTCCTGCGCCGCGGCGACAGGTTCCACCGGGTCGCGCTGGTCCTCTGGGCGTTGGCGACAGTCGAGGTGCTGGTCATCGGCGCGATCGTGGTCGGCACCATCCTCGGCGGTTCGGGCGGCTCGGCGCCGCTGCCGTCGACACACGTCGACTCCCTCGCCGCGCCCGGGTACGCCACGGCGACGCTGGACCGCCTCGTCGAATGGCCGACGCACACACTCACCGTCCTGCCCTTCATCATGATCGCCTGGCTGGGCATGTGGGCCGCTCGCCACCGCATCCTCGAAGAACCGGCCCGCCACCGGACCCTGCTCACCTGGACCGCCGTCCTCGGCCTCGGGGTCGCCATCGCCGGAGGACTCCCGGCCGCCCTGGTCGGCGCCGGATGGCTGCACGTCGACGAGTCGGCTGCCGGCCTGACGTTGCTGCTCCACGGCGCCAGCGGCATGTTCGCCGGACCCGGTTACGTGGCCGTCTTCGGCCTGCTCGCCATCCGGGCCACGCGGTCCGGCCGTGTCGTCGGCGCACTCTCCGCCCTGGGTCAGCGCTCCCTGTCGGGATATCTGTTCCAGTCCGTGGCCTGGCTCGTCCTCCTGGCACCCTTCACGCTCGCCCTCGGCGACCGTTTCGGCAGCCCCACGGTGACCGGCCTGGTCATCGCGGTGACCGTCTGGCTCGCCACCGTGTTGATGGCCGGTCAGCTCGACAGGCGCAGGCGACCCGGTCCCGCCGAGATCGTCCTGCGCCGCCTGACCTATCGGGCGCGGACGTGATCAAGGAATCGTGCGTCGAGCCGTGACCTGGCGCGGCTGTCGGCGGCGTACGACAATGTCCGGACGCCGGCGCGGTCGCGCGCGCAGGCCAGCCCGACCCCGGAAACACCTGTCGAGTACGTCGACCTGACCCAGCAGGGACGTTCACATGGTTCACGGCACCCGCGTCGAGTTGCTCGAGCGCCTGGCCGAGACGGTCGGATCCGTCGCGGCCGCCCACCCGACGCGGGTCGCCGTCGACGGAGCACCCGCCGCCGGTAAGACCACCCTCGCCGACGAACTGGCCGTCGTGCTTCGCGACCAGGGCCGGAGCGTCATCCGCGCCACGATCGACGATTTCCTCCACCCCCGGGCACAGCGCTATCCGCGCGGCGAATACTCGGCCGAAGGTTGCTACTACGACACCCACGACTACCACGCGCTGAACCGGGTCCTGCTCGATCCGCTCGGGCCGGGCGGACATCGACGCTTCCAAAACAGGATCTACGACCGCGCCACGGATGCCGTGCTGTCTCCGGCGCTCACGACTGCCGCAGCCGACGCGGTGCTCGTCTTCGACGGCGTCTTCCTGCTGCGCCCGGAACTGATCGACAGGTGGGAGCTGCGCATCTTCGTGTCGACGGCGCCGGAGAAGACAGTGGATCGTGCCGTGATCCGGGAGCGCCGGGCGTCCACACGGGCGGACGTCGAACGACGCTGGCGCGAGCGTTACCTCCCCTCCCAGCAGCTCTACGCCGCCAGGGATCGCCCGACCCGGCACGCGGACATCGTCGTCTACAACGACGAGCCCGACGCACCGGTCTGGGAGCCCATGGCTACGCGTCACCGTGACTCTGCTCGCGGGTGCGCCTGATGCTGTCCACCTCGCCCCTGATGGGCAGCCAGTAGAAGGGGATGAACGCGGTGACCACGACGAGGCCCACGACCGGATGAAGCGCGCCCAGCGCGGTCCCGGCGGCGATCCAGACGGGCGCGGGGCGAAACCGCCTGCTGATCGCCCGGGCGGTGTCGTTGTCAGTGGTCGAGGTCAGCAGGCGACGGCCAGATCTGGCGTACTCCCAGATCACGTTGAAGAGGATGGCCGCCACCTCGTAGGTGGCCCCGTAGAAGATCAACGCCGTTCGCTTGCCGTGGCCGGACTCGAACGCGTGGGCCAGCAGGGACGAGGCGAACGGCAGGAACGCGATCACCATCAGCAGCACGGTGTTGAGCAGGAGCAGCATGCGGTCGGCGGAACCGATGTGGTCGAACATCACGTGGTGGTTCACCCACATCTGCCCGATCAGCAGGAAGGTGATGGCGTAGGCCACGTAGGAGGGCCACAGTTCGACGAGGCCGCCGAGCAGGTGCTCGGTGTCCTCCGGCGGCTTGATCTCCAGGACGAGCAGGGTGACGGCGATGGCGATGACCGCGTCGCTGAAGGTCACTACCCGCTTCGGATCTCGCTCCGCGCCGATCGGGTGGCGGGACCTGGTCGCGTCCTTCGTCGAGGCGCCGCGGGCCGCGCGGAACCAGCGCATGAGCCTCCCGCCTACCGTTGTGTCGCTGGGACGTTTCCGGACAGCAGGACCCGTTGCCCGACCTCTCCGGTGCCGCGGGTTCCCGCCGTAACAGGAACCAAACCGCCGCGAAAATCGTCCGGCCCCGGGGTGCACACGTGTGCCGGGCGCGTGGTTGTCTGGATTCCGGCGTCAGAGAACACGCGGGGAGCACACCTTGACCGACCCTTACCAGGCCCAGCAGCCGCAGTCGCCCTACCAGCCGGGCGGCCCGGCACACCCGCCGCAGCAGTACCAGCCTCACCCGGTCGGGCCGCAGGATCCCGCGCCGGATCAACCCGGACACCCGTCCTCGCCGCCGGCGGGGGCCTCAAGCCGTAGGCCACTGCTGATCGCCGGCGTCGCCTTCGTCGCCCTGCTGATGCTCGTGGCCACCGGATTCACCGTGTACGAGGCGTTCCTCAAGGAGGACTCCGGGGTTGCCGCGTGCAGGGCGATGGCCGAGGGCAAGGACCCGGACGGCAGCGTCAAGGGCTCCGGCGGCAGCACGTTCACCGAGGCTCAGTATCGCAAGACGCGGGAGCTGTTCGAGGACTCCCGGCACGAGGACATCCGCCGACACGGCACCGCGCTTGTCGACATCGCCTGGCAGATCGAGCAACTGCCGAAGGGGCAGGAGATGGGTGCGATGGCGTTCCTCGCCTCGGTGGAGGCCGCGACCACGGGTCTCCAGACGGCATGCGCCGACCAGGGTGTGACCATCAAACTCAACGGCAGGTAGCGGAGCGCCGCCTGGTGGGCCCACCGCCCGCCAGGCGCCTCTCACGCCGCCGCGCTGACCTCCGCCACCCGTCGGGCGAGGTCCCCGCGGGCCTGGGCCGGTACGCCGATGGCCGACATCGCCTCCACGTACCGTCGGTACGCCTGGGCGGCCTCGCCGTGTCGGCCCGCCGCCGTCAGCGTCCGGACGAACTCGCCGTGCACGCCCTCGTCGTAGGGTTCCAGCTCCAGCGCGCGGCCGAGGTGCCGGACGGTCTCGTCGGTGTCGCCGAGGGCGTGCGCCAGCGCGGCCAGCTTGCGTACCACGCGCAGGTAGACCCGGCGTGCCTCCTCCCGGGTCGGTCGGGACCAGTCGTCGTACGGCTCGTCCTCCAGGAAGTCACCCCGATAGCGCTGTTCGGCGAGGAGGAGCGTGGCGCGCGCGTCGTCGGTGGCACCGTGCTCGGCCAGGCGTAGGCCGTGAGCCGATTCGGTGAGGAACTCCTCGACATCCAGCTCCACGTGACCGACGTCGAGCGCCAGACTGGGGTGTACGGCGATGACGAAGTGGTCGGTCGACGTACGGCGCTCCGGGTCGAGCACACCGCGGAGGGTGGACAGGGCCACGGACAGCCGGTGGCTGACCCGGTCCGGGTCCTGGGCGGGCCAGAGCATCTCGCCGAGCTGCTCCCGGGGCACCGCGCGACCGCGCCGGGCGGCGAGGATGCGCAGCAGATCCCGTGCCTTACGGGACTGCCACGCGGTGGCCTGCACCTGCGCGCCGTCCACGAACACCTCGAAGCGTCCGAGGGTGCGGACGGTGACCTGGGCGACGCAGCGGGGGCGCTGCCGACTGAGCGACGGCATCGGCACGCCGGCGCTCGTCAACCGTTCGGCGGCCAGCCGGGCATCGACCCGTTCCTGCGGGTCCGCCCCGGGTAGTCGGCTGAGCAGCACCGCGAGTCGGTCCGCGGCCACGGCCGACCCGATGTCGCGCAGGGTCGCCGCCGCCTCCCGCCAGGCGTGGCGGGT
The DNA here is from genome assembly GCF_049841595.1 of Micromonospora sp. DT228. Taxonomy (NCBI): domain Bacteria; kingdom Bacillati; phylum Actinomycetota; class Actinomycetes; order Micromonosporales; family Micromonosporaceae; genus Micromonospora; species Micromonospora sp. DT228. The sequence continues at coordinate 28,502 of NZ_JBNCKO010000024.1, read as the reverse complement.
GTCGTCGGAGTCGACGGCGGCGGCCCCGCGAAGCTCCAACGCCTCGGCGAGGGCCGCCCGGTCACGGTGCAGCCGGGCGGCGGTGGACGCCAGCAGCGCCACCTCGGCGGCCCGCTCGTGGTCGCCGGTCTCCAGGGCCACCCAGCCGAGCGCGAGCCGGGCGGTCGCCGAGTCCGGGCCGCGTTCCAGTTCAACCGCACGTTGGGCCAGGGCGAACGCCGTGGCGCCGTCCTCGGCGGCCAGCACGCGGGCCAGTCCGGCGAGCGCCGGCACCTGGATCTGACTGTCGTTGACGGGTTCGCTGGCGCGCAGCGCCTCCTCGTACGCCGCGCGGGCCAGGTTGGTCCGGCCGCGCAGCGCGTGGACGTCGCCGATACCCACCAAGGGGTACGCCACCTTGCGGGACCCCATGCGTTGCAGCAGCGGTACGGCCCGCTCGTAACAGGCGGCTGCCTCGGCGAGCTGACCGAGGTGGAAGCGGGCACCGCCCTCGTTGCAGAGTGCCAGCGCGAGCATGGCGGCGTGCCCGTTGGCCTGGGCCAACTCCACCGCCGGTCGCACCTCGGCGAGCGCTTCGAGGTATCGGCCCTCGCCGACCAGGGCGGATGCCCGGTTGGCGCGGATGCGGGTCACCTGGATGGTGTCGTGGGCCGCCTCGGCGGCCCGCAACGCCTTCTCGTGATGTTCGTCGGCCGCCGGTCGATCACCGCGCAGCTTGGCGTCGAGAGCGAGCGCGGTGTGCGCGGCGGCGAGGGCCGCTTCGCTGCCGACCGCTGCCGCTGCCGCGAGGGCCCGTTCGGCGTTGCGCCGGCACGCCTCGGTGTCCCCGGTCGTCCACTGGGCCGAAGCGGTCCAGGCGAGCAGCCGGGCGTTGTCGGTGGACGGGTGCGGGTCGAGCACACCGCGTCGGAAGACCTCGAGGGCGGACTGCGGTTCGCCGCGCAGGTAGTGCACGAGGCCGTACTGCCAGGCGAGTCCGGCGGCGAGGGCCCCCCGCTGATCGTCGAGCGCGGCGTAGACGGCGAGCGCCGCGTCGAAGTCGCCGCGCATCTGGAGCGCCTCCCCGTACAGCAGCCGCAGGCCGTCGGACCGGGCGTGCCCGGGGAGGGCCTGGAAGGCGTCCACGACGGCCTCGGCGCCGCCCGAGGCGAGCAGCTCCGCGCCGTGGCCGGCGAGGATCGGCGCCGTCGCGTCCCGGACACCCGATTTCCCGTACGACTCCAGGGCCGGGACGAGGTGTCCGTGCTCCGCGTACCAGGCTGCCGCTCGCGCGTGCAGGCGTCGCGCCGCCGCCGGGCCCAACGGGAAGCGGCGGCGGGCGACACTGGCGACGACAGGCACCATCCGGTACGCGGACCCGCTCCCCGGCACCGGGACGAGGATGCCGCAACGGGCCAGTTGGTCCAGCCGATGGCCCCCGTGCCGGTGGCCGAGAAAACGGGTCAGCTCGGGGTGGATGGGGTCGAGGCGCGCCGCGTCGCGCAGCAGTCGGTGGACTTCGGGTGGCAGCTCCGCGAACACCTCCCGCACCAGATAGGACTCCAGTGGTGTCCCGGGCGCGGCCGGGTTGTCCCAGTCCGTGGCGGTGGCCGTTGGCGCGGCCAGTGTGACAAGCGCCGGCCAGCCCTCGGTCTCGGCGTGGACCCGGGTCGCGAGCGCCGGGTCGCTCCGGCCGTGGTCGGCGGCGAGCACGGACGCCACCTGCTCGGGGGAGAGCCGTAGATCAGCCGGACCGTACTCGGTGAGCAGGGCCGACTGTCGCGGCGACAGGGTTGGCGGGTGGCGCGTCACCAGGACGACCCGGAGCTGCGGGGGAAGGCGTTCCAGCGTGTCCAGCAGGGTCTGTAGCCGGCGGCGGGACAGGCGCGGAACGCCGTCGAGGACGAGCCAGCTCGGTTCGTCGACGCGCGTGTCGGTCGCCGCACCGAGGGTGGCGAGCCAGTCCGGCCCGGCCGTCGCCAGCGCCGCGACGTCCGGTCCGTCGCACCACCGCACCGGGCGGTCGCCCAGCCAGCCGCGCACGGCGACGGTCTTGCCGTACCCGGCCGCGGCGACCACGACGGTGCAGCGCCGGCTCCATCCTCGATCCGTCGTGGCGTTCATCAGTTGCCTTCCGGTCGACGCTGGTCTGAGTCTCATTGGGCGCTGCGCGGGTGCCCGTGCGTACGCGAGCGTCGCCGTTACGACACCGAATCCCGGCGTATTTGACGCCACCTTGACGGCGCTCTGAGCCTCGCCTCGAAGGATGTCCCGGCAAGGCACGCGGAGGGCGATCAGCCCGGTCCGCGTCTCACGATCGATCGGATGAGGAGTTGTGATGGCACGAGTGCTGTCGGGACGCGCACTGCTCGCAGTGCTTGTCGTCCTACCGACGCTTACCGCGTGGAATGCCGCGCCGGCCAGCGCCGCCGCCGGGTCAGGACCGGTGGCGTACGACGACGAGCAGGTGGACCGCGACGTCGAGTTGGCGCGGCTGGGCTACCGCAACGGTGTGCGGGTGGTGTTCTCCCGCGACGAGCTGTCCGGCGACTGGGGTCTGCGGCAGGACGGGGAGATGGGCCGCAACGCACCCCTGGCGTACGACGACAAACAGAGCATGCTGCAGGCGTACCTGACCATCACGCCCCGGTCCGTGCCGGTGCCGCGGGCGCTGCTGTCGGAGCCGCCGGCCGGCACGCCGACCCCACCGGAGTTGGCGTACCGGAGCATCGTGGCGTCCCCGGTCGTCGCCGACGATCTCGCCGTGCCCACGTCGAGCGCGATGTCCACCACGGCGGTGCGGACCTGTTGGGACCTGTACTGGGACCCGTACAACTGGGCCGAGCTGCCCGGGTATCCGAATCCGGCCTCGGTGTGGCACCCGGCGAAGACGTACTACTCGTCGGACTTCGGCGGAATGAAGATGTACTCCTACAGCTACCTCGCCAACTGCGGCGGCGACGCCCGGCACCGGATCTACTACAAGTCGGCCGGGTCCTACTACAAGCACCACGACTACGCGGTGGCGTACGCCCACTGGCAGGCGGTCAAGAAGGGTTCGGTGCACCGCTACCGCAAGGTGCACTACGACGGCAATTCGGGGGACACCCGCAACGGCAAGTACTATGGCTGACGGCGGGCTCTGTCGTCGATCGTGTCCAGTGCGCGACGAACAGAGCGAGGTCGCCGGGCCGCGGAACTAGCCTGACCTGGTGATCTCGACGGCTGGCACGGGCGTGCGGATCAGACTGCTCGGGCCGGTGGAGGTGGTCGTCGCCGACAGTCCGCAGCCGGTGAACGGTCGGCGCCGCAAGGCGATACTCGCGACGTTGGCGCTGCACGCGGGCCGGGTGGTCAGCGTCGACCGGCTCATCGACGTGGTCTGGGGGGAGCAGCTACCGGCCACCGTGGCGAACACGCTGCAACGTCACGTCTCCTACCTGCGCGGAGTGCTCGGCGAGCCCGGATCGATAGTGGCGCGCCCGCCCGGTTACGTGCTCGACACCGGGCCGGAGTCCACGGACGTCCAGGCCGCCGAGCGCCTCCTCGAACTGGCCCGGCGGTCGTCGGACCGCAACGAGCGGGTCGACCACCTGACGGCCGCCGTGGCGCTGTGGCGCGGCCCGCCGCTCGCCGACGTGGCCGGGTCCGCCTGGCTCAAGGAGCAGGCCGAACACCTGGCCCGCCTCCGGTTGGAGGCCGAACGGGCGCTCGCCGAGGCCCGGCTGTCCGTCGGCGAGCACGCTCGGCTCGTCCCCGGGTTGGAACGGCTCGTCCGGCAGCACCCCTTCGACGAGCACCTGCACGCGCAACTGATGCTCGCCCTGTACCGCGACGGCCGAGCGGTCGAGGCGGTCGCCACGTACCGGCGGCTGCGCGACACCCTCCGGGAGCACCTCGGCATCGACCCGAGCCCACGGCTACGGGATCTGGAGTGCGCCATCCTGCGCCAGGACAGCGCGATCGCCGCACCCGCCCCGACCGCGCCGGCGCCGCCGTCGGTGGCGGCGCAACTGCCTCCCGGCGTACCGACGTTCGTCGGGCGCGCGGCGGAGCTGGCCGCCCTGGACGCGCTCGTCGACCGGGGCGGGGCCGTGGTGGTGTCCGGGACCGCAGGTGTTGGCAAGACGGCGCTTGCCGTGCACTGGGCGCACCGGGCGGCCGAACGTTTCCCCGACGGGCAGCTCTACGTCAACCTGCGCGGCTTCGACCCGGGGGCCACACCCACCGAACCGACGCGAGCCCTGCACGGGTTCCTGGAGGCGCTCGGCGTGCCGGCGGCGCGGATGCCGAGCGATCCGGACCAGATGGTGAGCCTGTACCGCACGACGGTGGCCGGCCGGCGTCTGCTGATCGTGCTGGACAACGCGCGCGACGCCGAACAGGTCCGGCCGCTGCTGCCCGGCTCACCCGACTGCCGCACGATCGTCACCAGTCGCGACCAGCTCAACCCGCTTGTCGTCACCGAAAGCGCCCAACCGCTGCTCCTCGACCTGCTGAGCCCCGGCGAAGCCCGGGACATGCTGGTCCGCCGGCTGGGGGAGCGCCAGGTCGCCGCCGAACCCGTGGCGGCCGACCACATCGCCGACAGGTGCGCGCGGCTGCCCATCGCCCTGGCCGTCGTCGCGGCCAGAGCCGCCACCAACAGGCACTTCTCGCTCGGGGTGATCGCCGACGAACTGGACGATCTGGACGCCTTCCACGGCGGCGACGAGGCCACCGACGTGCGGGCGGTCCTCTCCTGGTCGTGCCGGACGCTCAGCCCCGCCGCGCTCCGGCTGTTCCGGCTGCTGAGCCTGCATCCCGGGCCGGACGTTGCCGCCCCGGCCGTGGCCAGCCTGGCCGGCGGCACCCTCCGGTCGAGCGGTCCCGCACTCACCGAGTTGATCCGGGCGAACCTCCTCACCGAGCACACGTACGGGCGCTACGCGTTCCACGACCTGCTGCGCGCGTACGCCGCGGACCTCGCCGACGAGACCGAGCCGCCGGCCGACCGGCGTGCCGCCGTGCACCGGCTGCTCGACCACTGCCTGCACACCGCACACGCCGCCGACCTCGTCCTGCACCCGCACTTCAGCGAGATCAGCCTCGCGCCGGCGGGGTTGGGCGTGACACCGGAGAGTCCGCGCAGCAGGTCGGCCGCCACGGCGTGGTTCACCGCCGAACTTCCCGTCCTGCTCGCCGCGGTGCCGCTCGCGGCCCGCCTCGGTTTCGAGGGACACGCCTGGCGGCTCGCCTGGACCCTGGCCGGCTTCCTGCACCGGCAGGGGCACTGGCAGGACTGGCTCGGCACGCAACGCATCGCTCTCGCCGCCGCGTCCCGGATCGGCGATCAGACCGGGCAGGGCCAGGCACACCGCAGCCTCGGTCTCGCCTGCTCCCGGCTGCGCCGCTACGACGAGGCCGACGACCACCTGCGGCGCGCGTTCGACCTCTTCACCGAGGTCGGCGACGACGCCGGGCGGGCACACACCTGCCTCAACCTCGGTCAGTTGGCCGAGCGGCGCGGCCAGCACCGCGAGGCGCTGCACCATTCCCGGCGCGCGTTGACCCTGTTCCGGCGGGCCGGCAACCAGGCCGGGCAGGGCTACACCCTCAACGCCGTCGGTTGGCAGGAAGGGCTGCTCGGCAACCACCACGGTGCCCTCCGGTCGTGCGGGGAGGCGCTGCGGACGTTGCAGGAGGTGGGCGACGTCCAGGGACAGGCCGACACATGGGACAGCCTCGGCCATGCCCACCACCAGCTCGGAGACGACAGGCGCGCGATCGCCTGCTACGGGCACGCACTCGACCTCTTCACACAGGTCAACGACAGGTACGCCGAGGCCAGCACGTACGTCAACCTGGGCGGCAGCCACCGGGCCCTCGCCGACCTCGACGCCACACGTGCCGCCTGGAGGCGGGGCCTGACCATCCTCGACGAGCTGGGCGATGCCGACGCCGACTCGATCCGCGCCGACCTGGCACAGCTCGACGCCAGTCGACTCCACTGACGTGGCGCGGTTGCCGGGCCGCCGGGTAGCCGCCGTCCGGGCCGGGCGCGCCAGGTCCGGACGGTGATCGTCCCGGTGGATCAGGTGTGCAGGGTGTCACTTGGCGACTGGCCGTGCGCCGCTCGGTAGTCGGCGGCGAACCGGCCCGTGTGCGGGTAGCCCCAGCGGTGCGCGATCTCGGCCACGGTGGCCCCCTGGGTCGGATCGGCCCCGAGCAGGTCCTGGTGGGCCCGGTTCAGGCGGGTGCGCCGCAGGTACGCCATCGGAGTGGTGCCCAGTTGGCGGCGAAACGCCGCCTGGAGGGCGCGGGGTGTGACGCGGGCGGCCTCGGCGATCTGCGCGGCGGTGATCGCTTCGTCGGAGTGCGTCTCGATGAACGACACGGCACGGCGGACCGGGCCGGCGGGCAACGGTACGGCCTCGACCCGGTGCGACATCGTCATCGCGGTGTTCGGAAAGACGGCGAGCGCGGCCGAGGCGACCAGGTCGATGGCGGCACCGATCACGAGCGGGCTGCGGAGCGGCTCCGACGGCCCGTTGAAGAGGTCGTAGAGATGAACCGTGGTGCTGTGCCAGAACTGGCCCATCTCCCTGGAGATCGGCGTGATCGCCTCGAAGCGGAAGTCGACCGGATCGATGCCGGTCCGCTCGGTGGCGGCCTCGGTCACGACGAGCGGGTCCAGGTTGACGCAGTAGATATCGAAATCCCGGCAGATATTCGTGAACGGGCGGCCGGTCGGGTTCAGGAGCACCTCGCCGGGACCGGTCCGCGTCGTGTCCCGGCCATCGGTTGTCTCGACCTGCCCGTGCAGCACCGAGAGGAACATCAGGTCGGTCAGTGGCTGGAGAAAACGGGCCTCGATGTCCGCGCCGCACCGCACCCGACTCACCAGGACCGGCCCCGCCTCGGCCGACTCCTGCTGGTAGGTGAACTGCCCGGCGACGTTGTGCGGCCGGAGCTCGATGCCCACGCACGCCTGGCTGATCACGTCGTGCGCCCCCGAGACCTCGCGGGTCTCGTACCTGCGCCAGATGGGCGGATGCGCAGCCTCGACGTCATGGTGCATGCCCGGCTCCTCGTTGCCAAGCGAGGACCGTCAGACGCGTCTGCTTGGCGACGCACGGTGGGCGGAGATCTTGAAATGTGAAGACACTCCACTGTTCTCAACGATGCCGAGCCTCCGTCGACATGGGTAGGGCCGCACCCGCCACGCCGATGGCCGGAATCGCGCTGTCCACAATCCGCACGAGGCGGGCCAGATAACGCCGACCGGGGCCACAAAAGGGGGCCGCTGCGGGCCGGACGTGGTAGTTCCGAGAGAGGGCGCCGGGCGGGCAGCCGCACCCGGTGTCGGCCACGCGCTCAAGCGACACCAGGAGATCCACCCATGAGAACCGCCTACGGGCTGCGCATCGAGGGACTCGACGAGGTCGTCGACCTGGACGCCGGCACCTGCCCACCCGTGGGGAGCCGACCGGTGACCGTACGACAGCGGCACGCCGTCCCGCCGCCGCCCGCGCCGTTGAACGCCGACCGGATGGTCCGGATCCTCGCCGACGGCCGTACCCTCGATGTGGACCGGGCCAGCGGCAGCGCCACCTTCTACGGGCCGCCGCTCGCCGCGGACCTGCTCGCCCACCCGTACCTCGCCCCGGTGGCCGTGGTGGTCAACCGGTGGGCCGAGCGGGAGACCTTCCACGCCGGGGCGTTCGTCCACGCCGGACGGGCCTGGGTGGTGCTCGGTGGCCGTACCGCCGGCAAGAGCACGCTGCTCGCGGCTCTCGCCGCCCGGGACGTGCCGGTGCTGGCCGACGACATCGTGGTCTGTGCCGGCGGCGACGTGCTCGCCGGCCCACGCTGTGTCGACCTGCGAGAGCCGGTCCCCGGGTTCGGGTTGCCCACCCGGGTCGTCCGCGACGGCAGCCGGCTCCGACTCACCCTGCCCGCCGTCACGCCCCGCCTGCCGATCGGCGGTTGGATCTTCCTGCACTGGGGTGACCGGCCCGCGGTGACCCCGGTCGGTCCGGCCGAGTTGCTGGCCCGCCTCGTCGCCCGTCGCTCCCTGCCCGAGCTGCCCTCCGACCCGGGCGCGCTGCTCGCGCTCGCCGCCCGGCCGGGCCTGGACCTGACCCGCCCCCGCGACTGGGCGGCCCTCGATGCCACCCACCGACTCCTCGACGCCGCGCTCACCGGATCGTTGCCGTGACGGTCGGCCCCGGCGCGCTGGCCCGGCTGCTCCGCCGCCACGGACCACGTGGTCTCGCAGTGGCGGCGTGGACGATGCTGGGCTGTCGGCGAGTACGTCGCCAGCTCGCCCGAGGAGGGCTGAGCGCGGTACGCCTCACCGCGCCCCCGTCCGGCGGCACCGACACGCTGGTCCGGCAGGCGTTGTGCCGCAGCGGTGGCAACTGTCTGGAGAGCGCGCTGGTGCGGCAGCGCTGGTTCGCCGAGCGGGGGGTGCCACGGACCGTGGTGATCGGGGTCAGCGCGCCGGCCGCCGGTTTCCACGCCCACGCCTGGCTCGACGGCGACCCCGACCCGCACCGGGACGGGTTGGCCGAGATCCTGCGGCATCCGGTGCCGGCGGCCTGGCTGCGCTGACCGTCGCCCACGCCAGCCCGGCGGCAACGAGAGGCCGGACCAACGAGGGAGACCGGCCGACCGGGGTCGCTTCGTCGCAGACCCCGATCGGCCGGCCGATCGGGCCGATCCAGGGTGAGTGGCTCGGACAGCAGAGGGTAGGGCTGTGTGAACAGGAATCGACGTTGCCGAGTGAAAGTCGGCAACCCGACAATTTTGTCCCGAGAAACGCGTAACCATATTGACACAATCACGCTGCTCATTCCGCAGACCGCCTCGGTCCAGCCCCGGGATGCGCAGCATCGGACTCGATTGTTGCGTGACAGCGAACCATCACGCGACCTGTCATTCGTGAAATGGCCAGCCAGATACGGGAACCGGATCGACTCGTCGACTCGGCATGTCGCAGTCCCGGTGGATGTCGCGGCCGTGGTCCGGAAGTCCCCGAGAAGCCGTTGCGAACCATCGAGTGGCGCGTTCAAACAGATCGGGCCGGATCGACGGCCGACGGAGGTGACGGCCCATGCCGTGGACGGGGAATCCTGACGGGCCCGAGCCTGTAACCCGAGAAATCGTCGAGACTGACGACCCAGAAGAAGCGCACCACGTGATCGCACTGAAGTACGGAGAACACCGCGTGCGGATCTCCGGTCCACCCGCTCGATTCCACTACCGGAGGGCGACGCTCTGCGTCGACGACCTGGAATTCGGTGAGACTCGATACACGATGCGCAACCGTTCCGAGTCGTTGCCCTATCGCGACTTCACGGCGGTGACGGTGGCGCACGGCCGGTACGCCGCCCGTACCGACGCCGAGGAGTTGCGCCTCGGCCCCGGCACGACAGGTCGGTACCCGGAGGTGGGTGCGGTCCACCTCATCGACGATCTGACGGCCGTCTTCGTCCGGCTGCCGATGCAACGGGTCGCGGCGGCCGCCTCGGTCCGCACCGGCCTGCCCATCGCGAACTTCCGGTTCACCGCGATGGCGCCCCTGTCCCCGGCGATGGCCCTGCTCTGGCAGTCGGTGACGGCGTTCGCCCGGCGACAACTCGCCGTCAACGCGGTGGGCGCCAGTCCGCTGGCCCGCGCCGGCCTGGTGGACATGGTGGCGACCACCGCCGTCGCGGTGTTCCCGAACACCACGATGACCATCAACTACCTGCCCGGACAGGCAGGTGTCGGCCGCGCGATCGTGCGCCGGGCCGCCGAGTTCATCGAGGCCCACGCCGCGGCGCCGTTGACCGTGGGCCGGATAGCCGAAGCCTGCGAGGTCAGCCAACGCGCGTTACAGGTGGCGTTCCAGCGTTACCACGGGCAGACCCCGATGGCGTTCCTGCGTGCCGTCCGATTACGCCAGGCGCACTGGGACCTGCAACACGCCAAGCCGGGGCAGACCGTGGCGGAGACGGCCCGGCGGTGGGGCTGGACCCATCCCGGGCGCTTCGCCCAGGCGTACCGCGAGGCGTACGGCTGCCACCCCTACGACACCCTCCGCGCGACGGGAGCATCGGTGCCGACGAGGCCGGGCCAGTGACGATGAGATCATCCTGCGGGCTCGACCAACCGGAGATCGACGAACGGAATCGTGTCACCGTCGAGCACGTACCTGTCGATCTCTACATAACCATGCCGCTCGGCGAACCGTAGGCCCTCCTCGTTGGAGGCCAGGACGACGGTCTCGATGACTCGGGCGCCGATCTCGTAGGCCGCAGTGAGTGCCTCGTCGTACAGCTGCCCACCGAAACCCCGTCGGCGGTGCTCCGGCAGCACGCGGACGATGACCGTCGCCGTCGCCTGGTCGTCCATCGGCGGCCGGACCGTCGAGCAGCCCACGAGGGTGTCGCCGTGATAGGTGACGTTCAGGCGGTTGCGGTCGGCACGTGCGCGGATCTCGTCGCCCGAGAGTGGGCTGGTCGGGATGATCAGGTTGTGGACGTACTGCCAGTCCGTGCAGACGGCGTCGTCGCCGTCGGGCCGTACCGCCTCGAAGCGAAGGTCACGCATCCGGACAGGCTAGTCGGGTACTATCGTTCTGGCGTGCGCATCCACTTCGACGTCCCCGCCGATCCCGACTACCCGGGCCGGGTGGCCGCCGCGCTCAGCCGTGTTCGCCTGCGCAGGTACGGCTTGATCGGCGCGGTGCTGGTGGCGGTGGGGGCGATAGGTCTCGCCGTCTCGCGCGGGTCCGACCGGGCCGACCAGTTCTCGCCGCTCTGGGTGGCGATGGTCGTGGCCGGCCTGCTGTCGATGCTGTATTCGCCGTGGGTGCGGTGGCGCGCCCGGCGCCGCTCCAGCGGCTACGCGGTCGAGGGCGCCTACGACATCACCGACGACAACATCATGATGCGCAGTGGCTCGCAGTCCAGCGGCATCGCCTGGGACGGAGTCGACGAGGTGAAGGACACTCCCGAGTTCTGGATCGTGTTCGTCGGTCGGATGCCGGCAACGGTCATCCCACGTCGCCTGATGTCCGCCGAGGACGACGAGACGCTGCGCGCCTACCTGGGCACCCGCGGCCTGCTCCAGTAGCTGCCCGGCCGAGCCACCAGGGAGCCCGCGGGTGGGTCAGGGAGTGAAGGCGCGGCGGTAGGCGGTGGGAGTGGTGGCGAAGGCTCGCCGGAAATGGGCGCGCAGGTTGGTCGCGGTGCCCAGCCCGGTCCGTCTGGCGACCTCGTCGATCGTGATGTCGTCGCTTTCGAGCAGCCCGCAGGCCGCGCGTAGTCGTTGCTCGGTCAGCCATGCCTGCGGGCTCAGCCCGAACCGGTGTCGAAAGTTGCGGTGCAACGTACGGGTGGACTGAAGGCCCTGCCGGGCAAGGTCCGCGACGGTGATCGGCAGGTGCAGGTTGGCGGTCGCCCAGCCGGTGACGGCGGCCATCTCCACGTCGTCCCCGCTCGTGTGGGCGGGGACGAACTGCGCTTGACCGCCCGCCCGGTGCAACGGTGTGACCATGAGACGGGCGCGCTCGATGGCCACGTGCTGGCCGTGGTCCCGGCCGACCAGATAGAGGCACAGGTCGAGGCCCGCGGCGAGGCCGGCGCTGGTCAGCACCTGTCCCTCGTCGACGTACAGCGCATTGGCGTCGACCGTGACCTCGGGATGCTCGCGGGCCAGCGCCTCGGCGTGCATCCAGTGGGTGGTCGCCCGCCGACCGTCGAGCAGGCCGGACTGGGCCAGTGCGAACGCGCCGGTGCAGATCGAGGCGATGCGGGCGCCACGCCGGTACGCGTCCCGCAGGGCGTCGAGCGCCTGAGCCGGCGCGGGTCCTCGCCGGAAACCGGGCACGATCACGGTGTCGGCGTCGGTGAGGGCGTCGATCGTGGCATCGACGGTCAGGCCCAGCCCGGCGGTGGTGGTGGGGACCGCGCCGCCGTCCGGCGAGCAGACGGTGGTCGCGTACCGGCCCTGGCCTTCGTGGCCGAAGACGTGTGTCGCGATGGTCAGGTCGAAGGCGACGACGGGTGGCAGGGCCAGCACGGCGACCCGGTGCGTGGCCGATTGCTTGTGCACAGTGGCGAGGATGCCACTCGCCGTCCACGACGGCAGGGCGGGATCCTCGTCGCATGCGGATAGAGATCGTGGTTTTCGACGGCTTCGACGAGTTGGACGTGTTCGGTCCCTTCGAGGTGCTGGCGATCGCCGGCTTCGAGGTCGAGCTGGTCGCGGTCGAGCGGCCGGGCCCGGTGGTGAGCATGCGGGGGGTCCACCTCCAGGTGCCCGCGGTGCTCGGTCGGCCCGACGGTGTGATCGTGCCGGGCGGAGGGTGGCTGAACCGGGCCGCTGCGGGTGCCTGGGCGCAGGCGCAGCACGGCGTACTCCCCGCCCGGCTGGCCGCGCTGGCCCCCTCGACCCGGTGGATGGCGTCGGTCTGCACCGGCGGTCTGTTGTTGGCGGCCGCCGGCCTGCTGGGCCAGCGGCAGGCGACCACCAACCGCAACGCGTACGAGGAGTTGCGCTCCTACGGCGTCGACGTCGTCGACGAGCGGGTCGTCGACGACGGGGATCGCATCACCGCGGGTGCGCTCACGGCCGGGCTGGATCTGGCCCTGTGGATCACGGAACGAGAGCGCGACGCGGCCACCGCCGACCGCGTCGCGGCCACCATCGAGTACGCGCGACCCGCGCCCGCCTGGCTCGCGCACGGGAGGTAGAAGCGGATGGGGATGTACGGCAGCGGATCGTCGGGTACCGATGCGGGTGTGGCCGAGCTGCGGAGTCCGCTCGAAGGCGTCCAGCAGTCCTTCCTGGCCGCGATGGCTGAGCTGCGCGAGGAGGGTCGTGGAGGCCCCGCCGACCCGACCGAGATCGGCCGGGAGATTCGTACCTTCGGAGCGTCCTGGTCATCGGCTGACGGCTTCGCCACCTACGTACGTTGGCTGCGCGACCAGACCCGCGAGGACGCGCCGCGACCGGAGGGCCACGTGCCGGCCACGAACCTGTGGTGGGTCGAGGACGACCAGTACCTCGGGCGCATCGCCGTTCGGCACCGGTTGACCCCGCAACTTCGCGAGGTGGGTGGGCACATCGGCTACGACGTTCGTCCGTCAGCGCGTCGCCGTGGGTACGCCACCGCGATGTTGCGTCTGGCGCTGCCGGTCGCTCGCCGCCTGGGCATCACGTCCGCCCTGGTGACGTGCGACATCCAGAACGTGGCATCGCGCAGAGTGATTCAGCGCAACGGCGGCGTGCTGGAGGACCGACGCGGCAGCAAGCTGCGCTTCTGGGTACCGACCGGGTGCGGCGACGCCGGTCCCTAGGATCCACGGTCGGCGGCAAAGATGTTCGTCGTCGACCGCCAGCCGACGATTACGGAGCAAACGGTGACGATCGAGGCATGGACGTGAGCGACCTCGCCGGTTCGTACGGTGGATCTACGCCCGTTCGGAGGCGGACGTCCTCCGTCTCGTTTCCCACGCGGCCGAGACCGCCGCCTGGAAGGACGCCGGTACATGGACGACCAGCGGGCCGGCGCGGTTGTTCGACGCCGCGTACGCCGGTGAGAGCTGGCGCACGGACCACACCTCACGGTCGACGTGCCCGCCAGCACCTACCTGATCCGTACCGCCTACGTCGATCCCGAGCGGGGGACGGCGCTGGTGCTCGTGCAGTTGGTTGAGCAGGCACCGCCGGCGTAGAGGCCGCGGCTCGAATCACCTGGCCGGTTCCAGGACTTCAGCCGATGGCTGTCTGGTGCGGCGGGAGTCGGAGTTCGAGTTCGATTGTTCGCACCTGTTGCTCCGCGTTCATCGCTATCGGCTCTGGCCTTCCGGTCTGGTAACCCTGGGCGAAGTCGACTCCGCAGCTCTTCAGAAGAGTCAGCGTCGATTCGTCTTGGACGTATTCGGCGGCGACCCGGATGCCAAGCGTGTGGCAGAGGTTTACCAGCGTCGACACGACGGCCTGGTCCGCCGGCGAACGGCAAAGATCGACTATGAACACCCCATCGATCTTGACCAAGTCGACCGGCAGGAACTTCAGGTGAACGAGGGCGCCGTATCCCGTACCGAAGTCGTCCAGTGCGAGTTGACAGCCAATCTGCCTGATGCCGGTAGCGAAAGCCAGGGCGCCGTTCCGATTCTCGATGAGGGTGGTCTCGGTGATTTCGAAGGTCAGACACTCGGGGTTGACCTTGTGCCGACGGATCGCCTCGGTGACGTACGTGAGCAGTCCGGGGTCGGCGAGGGACTTGCCAGAGATGTTGACTTGATAGTGGGAGGTCTGGGCCCCCCGGCCGATCAGTTCGAGGGCGTGGTCGATGACCCACTTGTCCACTGTGAGGATCTCGCCGACGCGCTCGGCCATCTCGAGGAAGGCCCACGGCGCCATGGGCTCACCGGCGTCGCTGCGAACCCGCAGCAGGATCTCGTGGCGAGTGACCTCGTTGAGGCCGAGGTCGACGATGGGCTGAGCGTAGAGGGCGAACCTGTTTGCCGACACGGCCTGCCGTACCCGGGCTCGGCAGCGGTCCACGCGATCCGCGTCCGTGACAGGCTGGTCGAGAACCGAGACGGGCTGGCCGTTGCGTCGCGCGTCGCGGGCGGCGTGCTCGCCGTCGAGGAGCAGGTCGAACCCGGTAGCAGCGGCGTCACTGGCGAAATGAACCAGTCCCGCGGACGTGCTCAGGCGCACCGTCCGTTGCTGAACGCTGAACAGGTGCCGTCGGAAGGTGTCGACGATCTTGGCAGCCAGGATCCCCGGATCAGAGGCGTGCTCCTCCTCTGCCGGTGTCACGAGCACGGCCCAGAGACCGGGGCCGACCAGCCCGCAGACCACCTCGTCGCCAACCATCGTGCGCAGGAGCCCTGCCACCTCTCCGGTCAGATGGTCATGATTCTCGTCGGTGATCGCGTCGGAAAGCCGGGTGGTGGGCTCGGTCGCCACGACGACAAGGGCTCCGCCGGTGGTACGGCGCGCCTGGTCGATCTCGTCGATGAGGTAACTGCGGGTCGGCAGGCGGGTCGTGCTGTCGACCGCCGCCAAGTCCGCACAGAGCATCCGGCTGCGGGTGGACAGTCGACTGCGTTCCTGCCGGGCCAACTCGAATGCCGTGGCGTCCTCCGCGGTGGCGATGATCCCCGTCGGTTCGCCGTCGGCGGTGAGAATTTCGATGTGGCAGTGCAGGTGACGGACACTGCCTCCGGGCTGTAACACTCGGAACGTGACCTCTTCCGGGCTACGCAGCTCCCACGCCCTTTCGACGACGTCGCGGACGAAGTCCACGTCCGCAGGGTGCACGAGGTCGGCAAGTATCCATGGAGTGGGACGTAGCGTTCCCGGCGGATGTCCCCACATCATCGACATCTCGTCGGACCAGACGAGCCGCGCGGACGCCTCGCCCCTACCGGTGCCGCACGACCAGGTGATCGTCCCGAGCTTCGCCAACTGCGCGGAGCGCGCGATCCTGGTCGCCTCGTCGACCTCTGTGGTCAGCGGGTCGACGACGTCGGTGTCGGAGATGATTTCGTAACCCTCGGCGATGGAGAGGTCGTACTGGCTCTGGACCGCCCGTGCGACGCGACGCGCGCGGGCGAGTTCCAACGGGCTGGGTGGTCTCGTCGCCGCGAGCTTCAGAATGTCATCGAGATCCACGACTGCCTCCTCCCGGGCGCCTGCGGCTGTCGTAACCAGCTTCCTGGGCCAGCTCACGTAGCCGCCGTTTCGCGGCGAGCTTGTACGAGCGGATGCTGCTCTCGGCCAACCCGAGGACGCGGGCGATGTCGTGATTGGTGAAGCCTGCGCGCTCCAGCTCGAACACCTCGACTCGACGGTTCTCGACGCCGAGTACGGCTGCCGCACTTCAAGATCGCCCAGTTTGCGATGATCAGCCCTCGAGTGCACTACTACGACGACACGGCGCAGAGCGGGAGCATCTACGTTGGCTACATCGGCCGGCATCTGCCGACTGGGCAGACCAACTGATCGTCCGCGCCGTCGTCCGCCCGGACGCCACCGCCACCGCAGGCGGCGGCTCTCCTGCCATGCCCGAGCCAGCTCACGGATTCCCGGTTTTCATAGCCCTTGGCTGGCCGTGGATCGGCCTTCCGATGCACTAGCGTCAGCGGTGTGAGAGAGCGTCCTGCGAGGTATGAGCCACTGACGGTGGAGCGCTTAGGTGCCCTGCTCGTCGGGGCCGACGAGACTCGTCGGTGGCGGTTGGTGGCGGAGTTCCTGGAGGAGTACCGATGGGAACCGCCCGAGATGCGCGCTGGTCTCCTGGAGGAGGAACCACCGCCTACCGGCGATGAGCACTGGGATGTATTCCTCGCAGCACTGACCGAGCATGTGGCGGCCAAGGACGGGCGCGGTGCGCCGCCGTGGGTCGAGACGAGGTCACTGCGACGATTCTGGTTTCCTTTCAACAGCCGTGCTGCCCGTGTTGACGCGGTGGTTCACGCGCCGGCGGCATTCCGCCGTCGTGGCGTGTACGTGTCCGCGCAGGAGTTGAACGTCGCATGAGCCTTGATGATCCACTGTTGGACCGTGCCACCATCGAGGATGCCTTTCGACGGCTCGGGGATCGGCTGGCGAAGCGGGGCGTGGTAGCGGATCTGTACATCTTTGGTGGGGCAGCGATGGCTCTGGCATACGACGCGCGACGCGCGACTCGTGACATCGATGCCGTCTTTCAGCCGCACGGCGTCGTGCTCGACGAGGCCCGAGCCGTCGCCGACGAACTTGGCCTGCCGAAATGGTGGCTCAACGAACAGGCGAGTGCCTATGTCGCCCCCGGCGGCGACGCGAAAGCTCCTCGCGTATTCGATCATCCGGGCCTGCGGGTCGCGGCGGCGTCGGCCGAGCACCTACTGGCTATGAAGGTCCTTGCTGCCCGTCGTCGGGACGCCGAGGACATTCGCTTTTTGGTCGATCATCTCAGGTTGACCAGCGCCGAGGAGGTTCTCGAGCTGTGCGCGGAGATCTTTCCCGAGGAGGAGGTCCCAGGCCGGGCAAGACTCGTTCTCGATGACGTTTTCGAAGGCCGGTAGCCACCTCAGTTGAGTACCTGCTCTGTTCGGGCGGCGAACCCGGGAGAGTTCGACGGCCTGGACGTCGAACTCGCCGGCGACCTGCTCACCATGACCGAGGTCGCGGCGATCCTCAGCGAGGTCACCGGCCGGGAGATCGCCGCGCCCGTGCTCACCCCGCAACAGGCGGTCGAGCGCGGCCTGCTCCCGGCCATGGTCAACACGGTCGAGCGGATCAACGAGAACGGAAGCCCCGCCCGCCCGGACATCGCCCGGGCGCTCGGCCTGCCCACCACCGATTTCCGCACCTGGGCCCGGCGCACGTTCTCCGGACAGTCACCCGGTCACGACGTCGTCGCGAGGGCCTCCGATCGGGTCGCGACGATGCGGTGGCGGCGTACCGGGTACAGGATCGGGCGGGAGACGCTCCACGCCGCGCCCGCGCAGACGACCTCCTTGTAGCGGGCCGCCAACGCGCCCCTGAGCAGGGCGGGCCGGGCCCGGTCGTCGGCGGTCACGTACTGGATGATGCCGTCGCGGCGGCCGAGGCTGATGCACTGGTTGAAGTAGCGCAGCGGGGCCTTCGGGATCTTCGTCCGACCGGTCAGCCGGGTGGCGATGGCGTCGGCGGCCTGCCAGGCCATCGGGGTCCCCGACGCGCAGGACATCCGCAGCGGTTTCCCGCCCGGTCCTTCGGCGAGCGCGGCGTCGCCGACGGCGTACACGTCGGGGTGGGACACCGAACGCATCGTGGCGTCGACGACGATCTGCCCGGTGTCCGCGACCGTCAACGTCGTGGCGGCGGCGACGGGGTGCACGGCGAAGCCGCCCGTCCAGACGGTCACGTCGGCCGGGATCACCCGGCCGTCGTCGGTGACCACGCCGGTGGCGTCGACCCGGGCGATGTCGGTGTGCTCGTGGACGGTGATGCCGAGCCGGTCGCAGACTCCGCGCAGGTGCTGCCGTGCCCTCTCGGTGAGCCAGTCGCCGAGGGCGCCCCGGGCGGCGAGCGCGACGTCAAGGTCGGGGCGGACCTCCGCGATCTCGGTGACCGCTTCGAGGCCGGTGAGACCGCCGCCGACGACGAGCACCGTCGCGCCGGCCGTGAGGTGGGCCAGGCGGTCGCGCAACCGCAGGGCCGACGGCCTGCCGGCGATGTCGTACGCGTGCTCCGCGACGCCGGGGACGCCGTGGTCCGCGCTGGTGCTGCCGAGGGCGTAGACGAGCGTGTCGTACGCGATCTCGTCGGCGCCGTCCTCGGCGGCGAGTGCGACGGTCCTGCGGTCGGTGTCGACGGCGGTGACCCGGGCCACCCGGACCTCGACTCCGGTGCCCGCGTAGACGTCGGCCAGCGGTCGACGCTTGAGGTGCTGCCCGGTGGCGAGTTGGTGCATGCGGACCCGCTCGACGAAGTCGTCCTCGGCGTTGACGATGGTGATCTGCGTGTCGTCGGGGTGCAGCCGCTTCGCGAGACGCCCGGCGGCGATGGCTCCGGCGTATCCGGCCCCGAGGACGACGATCCGGTGCTTCATGGTGGCACTCCTGTCTCGGTGAGGGTCGCTTCCTGAACCGGACAGCGACCCGATTCCTGACAGGAGTCGGCTGAGAGCTGGGTCACCAGACGCGCAGCAGTGGCTCCCCGTGCGCGGAGGTGGACCAGTGGCGGGTGGCGCGTACGAGCTTGTCGGGGTTGACCTGGATGTGCAGGGCCGCGACGCGGTCGGACGTCACCTTCAGCGACATGACCCCGACGACCTGTTCGTCGAGCACGACCACAAGCGCCGGAGCGCCGTTGACGACCTCGGCGTAGAGGGCGGGGCTGCCGCCCACGATGTCCCGCTTGGCGGTGCTGGGCGCGAACAGGCCCCGCAGGAACCTGGCCACCGCAGGCGCGCCGACGACGGGTGTGGTCCGCGCCGGGATCTTGCCGCCGCCGTCGCCGATGCTCGTCGCGTCGTCGGTGAGGAGGGTGACCAGCCGCTGCGTCTCGCCGTTGGCGGCCGCGGCGAGGAACTCCTCGACGATCCTGCGCGCGGTGGCGCTGTCGACCTCCGCGCGGGCGCGGTCACCGGCGACGTGTTGCTTGGCCCGTCGGTAGATCTGCTGACAGTTCGACTCGCTGACGCCGAGGATGTCGGCGATCTCCGCGTGCGCGTAGCCGAAGGCTTCGCGGAGCACGTACGCCACGCGCTCCTTGGCCGACAGCCGCTCCAACAGGGTGAGCACCGCCATCGAGACCGAATCGCGCTGCTCGGCGCTGTCGAGCGGGCCGAGCATCCGATCCCCGGCCAGCACCGGTTCGGGCAGCCAGGTGCCCACGTAGGTCTCGCGCCGGGCCCGCGCCGAAGTGAGTTGGTTGAGACACACGTTCGTGAGGGCCTTCGTCAGCCAGGCCTCGGGCGTCTCGACCCGCTGCCGGTCGGCGGCCTGCCAGCGCAGGAACGTGTCCTGGACCGCGTCCTCGGCGTCACTCGCCGAGCCCAGCAGCCGATAGGCGATCGCCTCCAGGCGAGCCCTGGCGCGTTCGAAGAGCTCGACCTCGTCCGGACTGAGCGGCATGGCTCGATAGTTAACCACGCCCGCGGGGCCGGTCGACCTCGCCGGCGGGAAACCGCGACCAGTGTGGGTGACCACGCTCGGGTGCCCGGCGAGACGTCGTCAGCGGGCGGTAGCGCGTGGCCGCCACCGCCGTCAGGCAGATCACGACGGCGGCGACGAGCGGTGGACGGCCGCCGAGGTGCACGGCCGCCGAGCCGAGGGGGATGGCCAGCACGAGTGGGCCGAACATCGCGGTGTTCGCCGTCGCGGAGACCCGGCCCAGCAGCGCCGACGGTGTGTGCGTCTGCACGGCCGTCACCGCCGCGACCAGGGTCCAGGGCAGGCCGACACCGGCGACCACCGCCCCGGCGACCGTGACCGGCCACCAGGGCAGGCCACGCGCCAGGCAACCGACAGCGAACAGCACGGTCCCGGCGACGCCGACAGCACCCGGACCCCGGCCGGCCAGGAGCCTGCCGACGAGCAGGCCGCCGATGATGGAACCGGCGCCCTGGGCGCCGGTCAGCACGCCCAGGAACGTCGTCGGGAGGCGGAGTTCGGTGGTCACGATCGTGTAGATCGCCGCGGTCGTGAAGCCGGCCATGGCGATCGACACGGCGGCGAGCACGACCGGCACACCCGTCGCCCGCTGTCCGAACAGGACCGACAAGCCGGTACGCAGGTCAGGGCGCCGCTGCGTCGGCTGGACCTGTGGCGTCCGGTTGAGGCGCACCGTCGCGTACAGGATGGCGACCAGGACCGGCATGGCCGCGCTGAGGACGACGACCGCGTGGCCACCGTGCCAGGCGTAGAGGCCCGCCCCGGCCAGGGGAGCGACGAGCTTCATGCCCTCCTGTGCGCTTGAGCGCCACCCGTTGACGTCGCCGAGCTGGGTGGGGGGCAGCGCGGACGGCAGCAGCGCCGTCTCACCCGCGTCGATGAGCACGTAGCTGACGCCGTAGACCGATGAGACGGCGAAGATGAGCCACGTCTGGCCGGGCCCGCGCACCGCGAAGAGGGCCAGCAGGGCGGCAGCCAACACGAGGTTGACCGCGATGACGAGCGGTCGTCGGGGTGCGGTGTCGAGCAGGCCGCCGAGCCACGGGCCGGCGAGCACCGGGGCGTACACGCACAGCCCGGTGAGGGCGGCGAGGCCGGTGGAGCCGGTCAGGTCCAGGGTCCAGATGCCGGCCACCAGGGACATGGCGCTGCTGCCGAAGCCGGACAGCAGGGAGATCGCCACGAACAGTCCAGCGTTGCGCCGCATGAGCCCTCCAGGTTGAGCCGGGACGACTCATCTTTCTGCCTTGAGGCGTGTCCGCGCAATGGTGGCGGCCTGCGTCAACGTGGCATTGACAACGCGGCGTCGATCTTCGCCGCGGCGGCTCGGGCGGGCGCCGGCAGCCGGTCGCCCGCTTCGGCGAGGTCGGCGACGAGGGGCTGGGCCAGCGCGTACAGCGACCCCGCAGTGGCGTCCAGGGCGGCGTCCACGGTGCTGCGCACGAGCGCCGCTCGACGGAAGCGTGCGTTCCACCGTCGGTCCGCGACGATCCATCGCTCGAGATCGGCCACGGCGGCCCGCAGCGCGGCGATCTGTGCCGGGTAGCGCAGGTCGCGGTGCTGCTGCCGGGACCTGCGCGCCGCCACCAGGCGCTGCCGGCGCTGCTCGGCGGCCTGCCGGCTGCCGAGACCCAACGCCCGCGCCACCTGCGCCCACGTCGCGCCGTCGTGCCGCGCGCGGTCGATCAGGTCCAGCTCCCGCTCGTCCAGGCGGGCACGGGCGACCTGGACGTCCGCCAACTGCGCCAGCTCCGACGTCATCTGTCAACGATACGTTGACAGCGGCGGCAGCGGTGCGCGCACCATGAACACGTCCACCGGTTCCTCGGCCACGAGCGTGAATCCGTGCCGCTCGTACAGCCGCCGGGCCGGACTGCCCCGCAACACGTTCAGCCGGACCAGGGTGCCGTCGCGGTCGCACCGGCGCAGCAGCTCGCGCAGCACGGCCGTGCCGATGCCGCTGCCCTGCACCTGCGGGGACAGGTAGAAGTGCTCCAACCAGCGGGCGTCGTCCGCCGGGCGCAGCGCCACGCAGCCGGCGAACGCGCCGCCCACCTCGACAACCCAGGTGTACGCCGACGTCGCGGAACCGAGCAGGGCGGTCAATTAGGATGAGGCTCATGAGCGCTGAGGCCGTCGGCATGCACATGCCCGCCATCGTGACGCTCGACGACGTGGCGGCGATGAACGCCGCCGACCCGAACGGCCACCGTTACGAGACCAGCCCCGAGGGGGTCCTGTCGGTCATGCCGCCCCCCGACTCGGACCACGCCATGATCGCCAGTCGCCTCTTCGCCTGGCTGATCATGGCTGGTTGGCCCGCCGAACAGGTGCTTCAGGCAGCCGGTCTGCGCATCTCCGGCCCGGATGGCGACGGCGGTCGCATTCCTGACCTCAGTGTGTGGCGCAAGCCGCCGATCCGCAGCGTCTGGGCCGCGGTCGACGACGTCGTACTCGTCGTGGAGATCGTCTCGCCGGGGTCGGAGGCGATGGACTCGGTGACGAAGGTCCGCGAGTACGCGTCGGCGGGGATCCCGCGGTACTGGGTGGTGGACCGGGACGGCGCGCAGACGGTCACCCTGCATCGGCTGGGCGGGGACGGCAGCTACGAGGAGCGGGCCCGGATGCCGTTGGCGTGGCTGCTGCAGACGGCGCCCACCGACCACCTCGACTGAAACTCGCCGCCCACCGGCAGCGCTCGTCGTATCGTTCCGGGATGACGCACCCGGTGTGGGCGGACGGTGACGCGTACGAGGCGTACGTCGGTCGGTGGAGTCGCCTCGTCGCGGCGGAGTTCCTGCGCGGGCTGGACGTGGCGGCCGGGCGGCAGTGGCTGGATGTCGGCAGCGGCACCGGCGTGCTGACCTCGACGATCCTCGCCGACACCGCACCCGCCCGGGTCACCGGCGTCGACCCCTCGGCGGGTTTCGTCGCGACCGCGCGGACCCGGATCGCCGACGCGCGGGCCACCTTCCACGTGGGCGACGCCCGCGCGCTGCCGGTGGGTGACCGCACCGCGGACGTGGTGGTGAGCGGGTTGACGCTCAACTTCGTGCCGGAGCCGGCGCGGGCGGTGGCGGAGTTCGCCCGGGTGGTCCGGCCGGCGGGGACGGTGGCCGCCTACATCTGGGACTACGCCGACGGCATGGCGATGATGCGGCACTTCTGGGCCGCCGCCGCGCAGCTCGATCCGGCCGCGGCGACGCTCGACGAGCAGAGCCGTGGCAGCGTGTGGCGGCCCGAGGCGTTGCGGGCGCTCTGGGAGGACGCCGGGCTGGGCGAGGTGTCGGTCCGGCCGGTCGACGTGCCGACGGTCTTCGCCGACTTCGCCGACTACTGGATGCCGTTCCTCGGTGGACAGGGCACGGCGCCGGGGTACGTCAGGACGTTTACCGAACCGGCCCGGGAGGCGCTGCGGCAGGCGCTGCTGGCCCGTCTTCCGGTCGAGCCGGACGGTTCGATCCACCTCGGCGCGCGAGCCTGGGCCGTGCGGGGTGTCACGGCGCAATAGCAACCGCGACTCACGTTTCCGCAGGTCAGTGGGGGTCTCTGTCGTGCACCGGACAAGACGGTAGGGCCTTCGACGGAGCACTGTTGGGGCAGGTGCCGACTCCGCTGGGGGCGCCCACAGCGGGTTCGTCCTCACCGGGACAAGGACGTCATCACCGCCGACGCCGCCGCGTGGCCGCGTCGCTTGGCCGGTGTTCCGCCTTCCCTCTCGCACCCGTGTGCGTCCCGTCGGTCCGGCGTCGCCCTGTGCGCCCGGACCCGGCGATCTATTTTCAGAGAGGCACCTCCATGGCCGCTCCCACCGTAACCGCAAGCCTGAACGCGTCGACCTTCCCGCCCGGCGCCCAGATGCTGCTGACCGTCACCTACTCCGACGCCGACACCAAGCCGTTGACCGTCACCATCGTGGTCACCGACGCGCAGGGCAACAGCAGCGCGCCCGTCAAGGTCACCGCGGTCATCGACCCGCTCACCCTGACCGTCACCGACAACTCCGGGCGTACCTGGACCCGGGTCTCCGACAACGGCTCGGTGGCCGTCTACCGGGCGGTGGCGTGATGCCCCGCGTCACCGTCCAGGTGCGCGACGCCGCCGGTAACACCGCGACGGTGAGCGTCGACTACACAGTCGGTGGCCAGCCGATACTCGGCGGCTACTACCTCTCCGGAGGCGCCGACCCCACCGCCGACATGGCCGGTGGCAACTTCCGCTCGCTGACCCAGTACCGCAGCTTCGCCGACGGCTACATCTTCCCCGGCTACAACCGGCCCTGGCTGATCACCCTGGGCCGGGCGGGGATCCAGATGAACATGGTCCTGGAGCTGAAGCACTACGGCGCCCCGGACGGCCCGCAGACCTTCACCGTGGACGGCACCACCTACACCGTGCCCGCGCCGTCGATGACGATCCAGCAGCGCCCCGGCACCACCTGGCCGAAGGCGTACGGGTACAGCCAGGTGGTCAGCGGTCAGTGCGACGGGTTGTTCGCCCGCGCTCTGTCGCAGTACCGGACGCTCGGCTTCGGCGTGAACATCCAACTCGCGTCCGAACTGGACACCGACCACGAGTTCGGCACCACCGAAGGCGGTGTCGGGTACACCTGGGCGCAGTCCGATGCCCGCGCGCTGCAGGCGCTCAACTACATGCTCACCTGGTTCAAGACGCGGACACTGCCCGGTGGCACGACCTTCTCGGTCGGGATCGGCGGTTTCGACCGGGCCTGCTTCCAGCGCATCCACCCGGAGTCGCTGATGACCCGGCTGGATTTCCTGCAGTGGAACGTCTACGGCACCAACGCCAGCCACACCGCGCTGGCCCGGTTCCGCCGCACCAAGGACTGGGCGGTGGCCGACCTCGGCCCGGTGGCGCTGTCCCGTCCGGTGCTCGTCGCCGAGTGGGGGGTGCGGGTGGCCGAGATACCCAACCAGGCCGCCTGGATCGCCACCGTGCCGGCGGCCATCGCCCAGCTCAACGCCGAGCGCGGACCGCTGTTCGCCCAGACGAACTACTTCAACTCCGGTTGGGGAACGCTGGTGCCGAAGGAGACCGGGCTGGCCGCGCTGCGATCGGCCTACTCCACCCCGCCGTACGCCTGAGTCCACGACCGGTGGCCCGGTCGGTGCGACCACCGACCGGGTCCCACCGGGAAACCCTATGCTCGGATCATGGAACTGCGGATCTTCACCGAACCTCAGCAGGGCGCCACCTACGACCAGTTGCTCGCTGTCGCCCGCTGCGCGGAGGACGCCGGCTACGGCGCGTTCTTCCGGTCCGACCACTACCTCAAGATGGGTGACGTGACCGGTGTGCCCGGCCCCACCGACGCGTGGACCACGCTTGCCGGCCTGGCCCGAGACACCAGTCGGATCCGGCTTGGCACGTTGATGACCGCGGCCACCTTCCGGCTGCCCGGCCCGCTGGCGATCACCGTGGCGCAGGTCGACCAGATGAGCGGCGGTCGCGTGGAGTTGGGCATCGGCACCGGCTGGTACGCCGAGGAGCACAGCGCGTACGGCATTCCGTTCCCGCCACTGGGCGAGCGGTTCGACAGGTTGGAGGAGCAGCTCGCGGTGATCACCGGGCTGTGGGCCACGCCGCCGGGGGAGCGGTACGAGTACGCCGGTCGCTACTACCCGGTCCGGGACTCACCCGCGCTGCCGAAGCCCGTGCAGCAGCCGCGCCCACCGATCCTGCTCGGCGGGATGGGCCCGAAGCGCACCCCCGCCCTGGCCGCCCGCTACGCCGACGAGTTCAACCTGCCGTTCGCCTCGGTGCCCGACACGGCGGCGCAGTTCGACCGGGTCCGCGCCGCGTGCGCGCAGATCGACCGGGACCCGGCCGAGCTGGTCTGGTCCAACGCTCTGGTGCTCTGCTGCGGGCGCGACGACGCCGAGGTGGCGCGTCGGGCCGCCGCGATCGGCCGCGATCCGGACGAGCTGCGGGCCAACGGCCTGGCCGGGACGCCCAGCGAGGTCGTGGACACCATCGGCCGGTACGCGGAGATCGGCAGCGAGCGGCTCTACCTCCAGGTGCTGGACCTCGGCGACCTGGCGCACCTCGAACTCGTCGCCAACGAGGTCATGGCGAAGCTCTGAGCCAACGGGCCGCCGTGGGTGCTGCCCGTGATCAGGCGCGGCGGTGGGCGCCCACGCCCGTCCCGGACGCGTGCGGGTCTCCCAGCACGGTGTCCAGCCGCCCGTCCCGATCACTGTCCACATAGGTGATGTCGGGTATCCCGTCGCCGTCGACGTCGATCTGGACGACGTCGGCGACGCCGTCGCCGTCGAGGTCGGTGACCACCTCCACCGAGCCGTCCAGGTGCCGGGTCACGATCGACTGTGGCCCGGCGCCGGGCGCGCGTGGCGCCGGGCCGGGTGCCGGCACCGGCGTCGGGGCCGGCGCGGGCGCCGGGGTGGGTCGGGGACCGGGAGTGGGTGCCGGATGGCTGGGCAACCCGCTTGCCGACGGCGCGATTGCCTGCTCGACGCCGCTGCCGGTCGGGTCCAGTTCCTCCTCGGAGGGGAACACGTCGCCCCGCGGGGCCGGATCACGGTAGCTGCTCATGGGCGTAGGGTTCCCCGGCGATGACGAGAACAACCGTGCCCGATCGACCGGTGTCCCCGGTGGGCGGTTTGGCGGAAGATGCTGGAACCGACGCGACGGTCATGAACGGGGGTCCGAGCGTGGAATTGCGCCGGAATCGGGGGGCCCGTGCGCTCGCTCTGGTGTGCGTACTCGGTGGAATGCTCCTGTTGGTCTATCCCAGCCACGGCGCACCGCTACGGATGATCATCGCGGGGGGCGCCGTCGCGCTCGGCGTGGTGGCGCTGGTCAGCGCGCTGCGACCGTTCCGGTTCGGGATCGGCGCCGAAGGGCTCACCATCCGACGGCCCGGCCTGCGTCGCGACATCCGGTGGGCCGACGTCGACGCGTTGGTCCTCGACGAGCCGCCCCGCCGCGACGGCTACCGGCGACCGCCGCGACTGCTGTTGGTGCCCGTGCCGGGGGTGCCGCTGGAGCCGGTGACCGCCCGCCACCCGCTCGACGGCCGCCCCGCCATCGAGTTGCTCGTCCTCGACCAGGTCCGCGAACAGCCCGATCAGGTGTCCGCCGCGCTCACGACATACGCCGGTGACCGTTTCGTCGACCTGCTGGCGCTTCGCCGAGCCGCCTTCGCCGACCCGGACCTGCCGGTAGGTCTGCGTGGCTACCAGATGGACCGGGTCGACAGGTTGATCCGCCGCGGCCAGGACGCCCTGCTGTCCGGGGACGCGTCGACCCGGCAGGCGGCCCGGGGTGAGATCGAACGTGCCAGCGCTGCGGGTCTGCCGATCGCCCAACGTGGCTACAACACGTTTCAGACGGATACGGTTCTGGACGCCCTCGTCGCCGCGTTGGCCGACCACCCGTCCACCGATCGGGAGACCGCTACATGATCGCGCACGGACCGCACGCCACTCCGATGACCGCGGCCGACGTCCCGCGCCGCAACTGGGCCGGCAACGTGCGGTACGCCGCTCGGGCGTTCCACCGACCGACCTCCACCGACGACCTGCGCCGACTGGTCGCCGGCAGCACCCGGATCCGGGCGGTGGGCAGCGGGCACTCCTTCAACCGCCTCGGCGACACCGACGGTGACCTGGTCACCCTCGCCGGGCTGCCCCCGGTGGTCGAGGTGGACCGCGAGCGCGGGCAGGTCACGGTAAGCGGGGCGATGCGCTACGGCGACCTCGCCCGACACCTGCACACCCAGGGGTACGCGCTGGCCAACCTCGCCTCGCTGCCCCACATCTCGGTGGCCGGCGCGGTGGCCACCGCCACCCACGGGTCCGGTCAGGCGCACGGCAACCTCGCCACCGCGGTCGCCGGTCTGGAGTTGGTCACCGCGGCCGGCGACCTGCTGCGGGTCGACCGCGAGACCGACGCCGACACGTTCGCCGGCATGGTGGTCGGTCTCGGCGCACTCGGCCTGGTCACCCGGGTCACCCTGGATTTGGTGCCGGCCTTCGAGCTGCGCCAGTACGTGTCGCTCGACCTCGACCGGGAGGCGTTGGACGAGGCGCTCGGCTCGGCGTACAGCGTGAGTGTCTTCACCGACTGGCGTACGCCCCGGCTGCGCGAGGTGTGGCGCAAGCAGGCGGCCGACCAGCCGCCGCCGCCGGCGCACTGGCTCGGCGCCACCGCCGCCGACCAGCCACGGCACCCGGTGCTCGGGATGCCGCCGGAGAACTGCACCCCGCAGCTCGGCGAACCGGGTCCGTGGCACGAGCGGCTGCCGCACTTCAAGCTCGGCTTCACCCCGAGCAGCGGCGACGAGTTGCAGTCCGAATACCACGTGCCGCGGACGGCGGCAGCCGACGTGCTCGCCGCGCTGGACGAGGTGGCGCACCTGATCGCTCCGGTGCTGCTGGTGTGCGAACTGCGAACGGTGGCCGCGGACGAGCTGTGGCTCAGCCCGAACTACCGGCGGGACAGCTTCGTCGTGCACTTCACCTGGATCGACGACACCGCGGCCGTGCTGCCGGTGGTGGCGGCCGTGGAGGCACGCCTGGCGCCGTTCGCGCCGCGCCCGCACTGGGGCAAGGTCTTCGTCACCGACCCGGCCGAGCTGGCCGACCGCTACCCGCGCCACGGCGACTTCGCCGCCCTGCTGCCCCACCTGGACCCCACCGGCAAATTCCGCACCGCCCTACTGGACCACCACTTCCCCCGCTAACCCCGATCCCCCCCCGCGCTGCCCCCACGGGCCGCCCCCGGCCCCCGCTGGCCTGCGTTGATCATGAGGTTATCGTCGCCTACCTCGGGGTGGTTTCTAGGCTTCAGTGCAACTGATCTTGGTTGTGGTGGAGGTGCTGGTGGCGAGTCCAGGTGCGGTGACGT
>NZ_JBNCKO010000023.1:0-100706 GCF_049841595.1 Micromonospora sp. DT228 | reverse complement strand
CGACTAAACATCAACAACCAGCGAGGGGGTCAAAATTCGGCCGGAACAGAGGGGTCAACCTTCAGCCGGCGTTGACAATCTTCCCGGATCTCGACCCGGACGCCTTCTGGGACGACAACGAGTACGCGCTCGACACCTACGTCGACGTGCCTCCGTCGCCCGCGTTGATCGATTCGGTCGAGGCGGAACTGGGCTACCGGCTACCGGCGTCGTACGTGACGTTGATGCGGTCGCATAACGGCGGGATGCCGCACCACAGCTGTTGTCCGGCACCGAACCCGACCACGTGGGCCGACACTCACGTCGCCGTGGACGGGATCATGGGGATCGGACGGGAGAAGCGCTACTCGGTGGCAGGCGAGGCCGGCAGCCGATTCTGGATCGAGGAATGGGGCTACCCGCCGATCGGCGTGTACGTTGCCACCTGTCCATCCGCTGGACACGACATGATCGCCTTCGACTACCGCGACAGCGGCCCCGACGGCGAACCGCGAGTAGTCCACGTCGACCAAGAGTGGGACTACCGGATCACGGTGCTGGCACCGAGCTTCGTGTCCTTTGTGCAGGCCTTGCGGCCCGTGGGCGAATACGAAGAAGAGGATTGAAGCTCCTGCACGCCGACACTGCCCAGTGAGCATGACGAGGAGTATCCACACACCGGCATGACCGGCACCGGCTTCCTGCGATCGTGATGACGTCACGTTGCGCGCGATCGGCGGCAGAAGCGGACGTGGGCGGGCACGCGTCACCGTGAGCGTTCTCCGGCATCATGATTGTCGCCGACGGCTTCACCGGACGCATGGGCGACAGTCGTACCTGAGCGGATGCGGCGATGCTACCGAGTGCTCTCCCTTCGCATGGGTTCCACGCCGGCGGCCGGCACCATCGCGATCACGTAATCCTCGGCCAGGTCCGGCTGCACGTCGACCATCGTGGTCCTACCGACGTAGCGGACGACGAACGTAATCTCGCGCAGCCACATCTCGTCGTAGTCGGCAAGACTCTCTGGCACCTCACCCACGAGTCGCACTTCGTCACCCGGCTTCAGCGGGGCATCTGCCGGAGCCTCATCGCGTTGGATGGCCGTGATCGCGTGGATGAGAGTCTTCAGCGGTTCGGTGTCCGCGCCGTGGTGAACCAGATGGCCCGCCTGGCCGAAGATGACATCGCCCTGGGACCTGCTCAAGTCGGCGAGCGCCTCGGCCGCACCGGCCGCCAGGGCCGGACTCCCCGACGTGTCGAGTTGCGCCGCCAACGCCAGGAGCAGGCGATCGATGACAAGTTCCGTAGTCTCCTCGTCCGTCACCCGGCGAGCCTATGACCCCGCCGACGGCACCGTTGTCGGCCAGCGCGTGCGGGGTCAACTCCGGTGTCATGCAGACAGCGAGTCCGTCGGCATCCGCTCATCGGCATGAGCGGACACGCCCTACCGCCGCCGCGGAGCGACGTTGACGTCTTCGGGTCCGCCGAAGAGGTCTCCAGCCTGAAGGGCCTGCCGGCAATCTTCGACTTTGACTGCGGCGAGCCTTAGGGTCCAAGCGTGACGACGGAGCCAGGCACCTATCACGTGGCGGACAACTCGCCCGTGGCGTTCGTGGATGCCCTCGCAGCGTGGATACCGCTCGCCCATGAGGAGTTGGTCACGACGGCACGCCGGTACAACGCCGTTATCAAGTACAAGCATCTCGGCGAGCACGTGCAGGAGCGGTCAGGCATCCGTACGCGCATGTTGCTGACCAACTGGATCGGGAAACTCCTCGAAGAGGTCGCTATCTTGGCAAAGGCCGCAGGTGGCCCGCCGATTACGTCGCTGTGCGTACGTCAGGACGGCACGATCGGAGACGGCTACGCCAAGGCACCAAAGTCCGTCATGGATGTCCCCGGCGAAGATATCGAAGTCTACGCCGCCGAGCACCGCCTGCTGTGTTACCGGGCTTACGACGCTGTCGGCCTGCCTGCTGACGGTGGCCGACCTGAGCTGACCAAGGAACTGGCCGAGCGCCGGGCAGCTCGCAGGGCTGCGACGGAGCCTATACCCCGACCCCGCTGCCCGACCTGCTACACCGAGTTGCCCGCGTCGAGCCGCTGCGACTACTGCGCATAGGCTATGGGCCGGCCGAGGCCCGCGGCACTGCCGCACCGCCAGCGGAGCGCCATGAACCAAGGCTCCGAGGACGAGCGACTCTGGCAGTGATGGACGCCTACCCCCACCAGCGGCGCCGATAGACCTGGACTTCACGCACCGGCATCTCGGACCAGTGCAGCGGCCGGTCGACGACGGGTCGCGCGAGGTAAGGGGTGATCCGGTCGCGTTCGTGTTCTTCGGCGAATCGTTCAGCCTGCATGGTTTCACCAGCGACGTCGAGAGCTTTGATGAGTTGCACGACGAGGAGGTCGAGGCGGTGGTTCTCCGCTTCAGCGGCCGTGAGGCGCTCGTGAGCTACAACGGCACGGTGGCCGCACCATTGCCGCAGAAGTTCATGCTCGGGCCGAACATGCTCGCGATACCACCGATACTCCCATTCCGGACTGGACTTCTCGCCCTTGTGGATGGGATCCGGGCCGCCGTGTTTGCACTTGTGCCGGGCGGCCGCCTCCTCCTCGATCACGTGTTCCAGGATGATGTGCGAGTGGGCTCGGCAGGCGGCCTCCGCGATGATGACAGCGCCGGCGGGCGAGACGATCGTGGCGTCATCGGTGGTGAACCACTGAACCGTCGCGAGGATCTCCTCTACGGGCACCTGAAGGATGTCGGTCAGCTTCGCGCGATCCTTGATGATCGTTGCGTTTTCGACCGGACGCCAGTCCAGCTCTGCCACATCCTCAGGGATGAGGGCGCAGTAGACGGTGAGAACCGCGCTCCGCTCGACGGAGTCGAGCTCGAAGCCGTCGATGCGCTGCCAGTCCGCTTGCCGGGCGTCGTAGGCTTCAACGTCGACCCACCGGGCTTTCAGCCGGGCTGACGACACGCTTTGCAGACGGCGGCCGGCGCCGTCGCCATCGAGGAACTCTACCTCGATGCTCGCACTGGCCTTCTTCGGCGTGACAGCCTTGATGCGCACGCGTTCCGACGGCGCCGTGTCCCGAGACCTGTACGCCCAGTCGTCGCCGACGACGTACTGCGATGCATCGAACGCCACCTGAACCGCCCTTCGCATGCTGCTCCTGCCATCTCGCAGTGTGGCCCGCTCGCGCAGCGCTCGGACATCAACTGATGGCCAACGCTCACCAGATCGTGAGGGTCTCTGCCGAGAACGAAGCTCGTCGGCATAACCGACCGATGGATGACATCGCGGTGAGTGGTTGGTGCTCGACGCCGGCTGCGGCAATGAACGGGGCTCACCGTGGCCGCGCTCGCCGGTCGGCTTGAGATTCAGCCTCCTGGCGGCCGCGATGAGGTCGTGAACGCGCTGCTGGCTGAAGACTTCCTCATTACTGCCAGGGGCCTACGGGTTCGCGGCGGCACTATCGGGACGGTGGCGACGCCGGGCTGCTGTGCCGGGCTGGACGCGACTGGGCCTAGGTGTTGACCGGCAACTCGCCGTGGCTGGGACACGACCCGAGGCGACCGGGGCATCAGCCACACTCGCCGTGTCCGCCTCGGTGATGTCGGCGGAATACTCTCGCAGGAGGCCGTCCCAGACGACCAGCCAGGATCCGTAGACCTGCTCGCCTGGCCCTTCCGGCCGGGCGAAGAACCAGACGTGCATGTGAGCGCTGCCGTCGCCGATGCGGTGAACATGGCGCGTATGCCCTGCTCCCGGCCGTCCGGCTTCGAGCCCTTCTCGTGCCTGTCTTACGCGTTTTCGGTCTGTGCGCCTGGTCCCGGATGGTCGTCGACGGCACCGCCGACCTCCGCGCCGACGGGGTCCGGTTGGGTCGGTACGGGAAGGCCGTTGTCGTCTTGAAGGCCATTCGGTTCGTGCCGGCGGACCGCAGGCGGCGGCATTGGCGGCGCCGCGAGGACAAGCGCGACGAGCAGCAGCGTGGCGAATACCAGCTCGACGAGGACCGCAGGCACCACGATCTGCGGACCGGGATCTTGCCACCAGTGATCGCCCACGCTCGCGATAACGCCGGCCAGTACCGGGGTCAGCAGGCCGTAGGCGAGCATCCCGTACACCACGAACGTCAGCGACCGAACGCGCGAGGTCCGCGTCTTGTTCTCTGCCGCGTGCTGGCGCCGGGCCCGTCGCCGCCAACGGGCGAGGACTAGGACAGCGAGGCCAAACAGGACCGCCACCGGCACGGCCCATACGACCCACAGCCAGAGCATTCGAGGCGCGTCATCTGAGACAAGTCGCAGGTACCGGTCTGCCGTCATCGCTAGCAGCAGGCAGATCCCGACTGTCACGCCGTAGATCATCCCGGCCGCGATGCGCGGCAGGTTGACGATCGCCGGATCCGGCTGGGCAAGTTCGGGCCGCTGGCCCGTGGTCGTCTGACCTGTGCTGGCGTCTGGCGGCGGTGGTTGCTTGGTATGGGTGTCGAGGTGGGCTGCCAACAGCCAGCAGATGCTGGATACGACGCCGGCGGCGCCGACGCCGAGCATGCCGCTGGCGAACATTCCGTCGGTCCAGACCCGGGCGCATTCGCCGTCGTTTCCGCTGCCAGTGACATGGCTGAAGAGGTAGCTGTCGAAGCCGAGCACGATGAAGGTCGGGCTCAGCACCGCCAGCGCCTGGGTGTAGCGGCCACCCCTCATGGCAAACAGCATCACGATGCCAGTGAACACGAAACCAGCGAGGACGCCTGCGAACTGGGAGTTGGTAGAGGCCGAGGTAATGATGCTCCACCCATGGCTTGCGCACGCTTGGGCCGGATCCATACGGACAGGATCGGGAACAACCGCGATGGGGAGTAGGTGCCTGACCGCTACCTGACACCCCAACCGGTCGCGGCACACGGTGGTGGGGTGTACACCACCGTCGGAATGGCCACCGGTGTGGTGATCACCGATGCGGTCAGGGCGACATTCACCGGGGTCGTCGCGGCGCTGGAGGTGTATCGCTGGGCTGCGGGGTAGGTGCTGTAGTTGACCTGGCATAGCTGAGCAGTCGGCTGGTAGTGGCTCCGGCCGAGAGTTTCCAGTAGAGGTTCGCGGTGCCGATGCTGCTGGCCGGCGCGCTTCAACGAGAGCAGGAGGATCTTGCGCGGTAGTTTGGCGACCATGGCCGAGCGATTTCGGACGTTTCGCGCTACATCTACGTCGGCACCGAAGGGTGCTCGCGATCATCCCGATCGGTCGCGGGTTCGAATCCCGTCAGCTCCACAACATGGGGCTGTAGCTCAGCGGTAGAGCGGCGGGCTGTCTTCCCGAGGCCGGAGCGGAGTTCCGCTCCGGCCTCGTTCGTTCGCAGCGCGGGCCTTGCTCAGCAGCTCGGTGAGAGCCCGCGCCCTCGCGGAACGCTTCCTCGATCACTTACTCTGCGTCGGACCTTCGCCGGCCGCTCCGAGCCTCGGCCGTGACGTGGTTGACCAATTGACCACAGCAGCAACCGGCCTGGCCGCAGCCGGTTTGCTCCTATCGATGACAGGGCTCATGCGGGGCAAACGTGGGCACACGCAACGACGTGCATCGTGACCGCCCCTTGTGCATCGTGACCGCACCTTTGCTCTATACGGCGGGCTGGCGTTCATCAACAGCCAAGATCCTCTCGCCCTAAACCCCGGCGAGCTGGGCAACCTCACGCTAGGGCGCGCTTCCGCGCCGACCTGGATCCTCCTCGGCCACATAGCAACAGGGGCATATCGGGTGGTTTGCCTGCATTGTTACTAGTCGACCAACACGCGTGGAATAAGGAGCCCTCAGCGGCGCACAGCATTCTGAGAGGGCTCCTCCCTGGTCGGCAATTCCGGTAGCGTCCCGCTATCGTCCTGCACCGTTGAGTGACCGGCCATCACCTTGAGTTGCGTCACCGTGCGGTCTGCGGTCGGCTCCGAATATCGCGGAAGGGGTGTCCGTGGCGAGAACTAGGCAGGCCAGGGTGGTACTGGCTTGGGCTGACGTCGCTGCAGCAGCGGAAGATCTTGACGAAGACCTTCGCGGCCTCCTGCGAACTTTGGTCGATGACCATCTCCTGGAGCTCGGTGCACAGGAAACCCCTGGCCCACCAGGGCCGTGGTTTCTGCGGAGCCTGGAACTTCGGGGGCACGTGGGGGTTGGCGAAGTTCCCCTCATTTTGAAATTCCCGCCCGCAGCCGGGATCGTCGTGATTTCGGCTCG
Organism: Micromonospora sp. DT228; assembly: GCF_049841595.1. Taxonomy (NCBI): domain Bacteria; kingdom Bacillati; phylum Actinomycetota; class Actinomycetes; order Micromonosporales; family Micromonosporaceae; genus Micromonospora; species Micromonospora sp. DT228. Next base: position 94,480 of record NZ_JBNCKO010000023.1, on the reverse strand, counting down.
GAACGGCACCGGTAAGACGAGCGCTGCGGATGGACTCCGGCACGTGCTTAGCGGAGGTGTCTCTCGAAAGTACGAGCTTGCCGAAGCGAATTTGCACTTTAGCGATCGTCTCATCAAGGCGGTCGTAAGCAATGGTCAGGACGATGTGACGATCAGCTGTCGTGGCAGCGAGAACGTCCGGTGGCAGCTGCCCGACGGCACCGACCGGCCAGTGCCCCGAAGCTGGCACGCCGCGTACGCCCAGTTCAACCCAGTGCTGCTCTATCCGGAGATCTCGCCGGTCATCGACAAGCCGGGCCTGTTGCACGAGTTCCTGAAGGGCGGCTTGCCCCTCGACGTGCTGACGGTGCTGCTGGAGTTGGTGGACGAGGTGCGAACAGCTGGCCGCGCTGCACAAGGACGAGTCAAGGACGTCTACAACGCGACCCTCGCCCTAATCGAGGGACTCGCGGCAGCCAAGACCCTAGTTGACCTGATGAAGTTGCAAGGCCCGTTGCCGGCACCTGACCAGGTCCTCAATCTGAGGTCACTCGCGGCTGCGCTACCGCGAAGCCAAGCACCGCGCCCGCATCTACCGCGCGAGTGGGTCGTTGACACAGTCGCTGTTGAGCGACTTAGTGATGCGATCCGCAGGCTGCAGGCTGCGCGGGTTGCGGTAGTGCCCGGTGCTGAGGCGGTACAAGCCGCACTTACAAGCCTGGTGGACGGCGAAGGCAAGCATCTCGAGGACCTGCGGGCTGCCGATGTCTGTCCTGTCTGTGGCACCCTCGCCGCGAGCTGGTTCCAGACCGCCCGCACTGCCGCCGACCGTCTTAAGCTTGAGCTTCAAGCGCTTCGTGAGGCAGAAAGCATCGTTCGAGCTCAGTGGCGGCAGTTAGCCGCGACCGCATTACCTAGCCATCTTGCCGCCGATGCCCGCAAGATGCTTCAGCAGCATTTCCCGGATGAGGTCGGCGGATTGATCAATCGGTGGGACCAACTGGCCTCCCAGGTCGCCACCGTTCAGGGGGAGACAGTGAGTACCGACGCCCTCACAGCGCTTGCCGCTGAGTCAGCTCTGATCGCCGCTTGGTACTCCGACGCGAAAGCTAAGGTGATCGCAAACCACGAAGAGTCCGCCGACGAATGGGCGCGGGTTCGGCAGCAGATCGACCAATGGCTTCGGATAGCCGAGCAAGACCGCGTTAGCTATACCCGGGGATTGCACGCCGAAAGATTGGGCAAGGTCGTCGAACAGTGGACAAGGGATACACGCACCGCACTCTTCGATCCAATCTCGGCGCGGGTAGTTGAGTACTGGGCAGAGTTAAATAATGACAGCGACCTGCAGGTCACGCAGGTGAAGCTAAGTGGCGGAATCCGTCAGGCGCGCAAGGTGGTGATCAGTCTTGCTTTTGGTGACACCAAAGTTGCACCAGGGCCGGATGCCCCAAAGGTACTCAGCACGGGCCAGCGGAACGCGCTGACACTAGCGACGTACCTTCCCCGCGCGACGCAGCCAGATAGTCCTTTTAAATTCCTCGTGCTCGACGACCCGATCCACGCTTTCGATGGAGATCGAGTTAGATACCTAGCCCGAGTTCTCGGGACACTATCGAAGTCGTACCAGATAATCGTTCTCACTCATGACGAGCGACTGTGGCACGAACTCCGGGCGCTCGACGAGCACCCCCTCCACATCCGGCTCACCCGCCCTCCAGGCAGCTCGTCGACAGTGCAGGTCAAGGACGTTACCTACCCTGGTATGGGGCTTCTCGAGGACCTGGAGCGGGTGCTCGGCGCCGAGGCCAACAAGCCCCTCGGTACCGAAGCCGCCCAGGTCATCATGATCCTGACGATGTGCAGACAGGCGCTTGATACGGAGGTCGGGACGCAGGTCGAGATTCTTGGGCGAAGGGCGGGACTCTCTTCGGAGCGGATAGCTGCTGATCGCGAGCAGGCTGGCGACACTCGTAGTCAACTTGTGCTGCTTAATGACTACGCCGCAAAGGTCGGCTTGCCTCCGTTGGTTCTTGATCAGTATGAGTCAACTATCTCTGCTCTCAACAGGGCTGCGCATGGTGGGGCGCCGAGCGCACCCAAAGCTTCTCAGTGGCGCGCTTGGATTAACGATGCGCGCAAGATGCTGAAAGTCATCCGCCGGATGGATGCAGGCTCCTAGTGGCTAGAGTCCGATGGCCGATTGCCGCTATGGATGATCTTGTGGCAGCCTACGATGCATGGCCAGGTCCCGCACACGATAAGAGCCTGCTGCACGCGCTAATCTTGCGTGTGCAGATTGAGCAGGTCGTGGCCTCCCTCCCGGCTAACGTCATCGCGGCTCCCCCAGATATCGGTAGCGTTGAGCGCCGCCTCATGCTGGCAGTGGGAGAACCAGGGCTTGATCGGAACGACCGGAAGCGACGTCTTCGAGTTGTCCGTAGCGGCGTAAGCAGCTATAAGCAAATCTGCGACGTGCTCCACGGGCGGAATCCAGCCCAACACGTCTCTCCGCGGCAATTGGAGCTGTGGTCTGCAACGGCCCGGGACCTGGTCGATGAGTTCGTAAAGGGCTGACTAATCCGAGGTTATGCGGAGGCTACGTCAGATCAATGTCGGGAGGTAGAGTTGGGACTGCAAGGCTCATATTCTCCAGCCAGAGCCGGTGACCCCGAAGCATGTCGATAGCCCTTGCGAGATCGTTCGCCAACATGTCTGTGCGAAGTTGGCGCGTCCGTCGCATCTCTTCTTCCTGTTCTGGGATCGAAGGCTCGGCCATTCGCTTAAGTTCGGCCACTGTGTCGTCTCGAATAAGCCGGTACCGGCGCACGAGAGCATCATGCCGCTGATACGCCGCGACCAAATCATGGGCCGACTCCCATTCTCTAGACGCTGCCCTGTAGTCCGTCTCATCATCGACGCCCACCATGCCCGGCCCTGGGCGTGACTCGCCCACGAACCACTTGGCTGCATTCCATGTAGTGGTGGCTTGTCGCGGAGCTACTCGCGTAGCTGCTTCCTTCCCGACTGGATAGATCAGGAGAGCTGGTGGCACATTCAGGGCCATTGCCAGTACTATGAGTTCTGGCACGGTTACGCTGACTCGCCGGCCAGTTTCGACGTTGGCGATGATGTTTCGAGGGATAGGATGCCCTACTGCTGCACAGCGGTCGGATAGCTGCTGGGCACTGAGGCCGCGAGCCTTTCGCCAATCACGAATCTGCGAGGCTATGGTCTGATTGGTTTGCGCGCTCCAGGACTCACTCACATCTTCATGGAGACCATGATTGCGTGGAGTGACTGCTTCAAAACTGTCCGTATTGTAGTGCGCCGCACCGAGGGGTTGGTGTGTCACGTTGACACAGTAATTGGTTCGGGGTAGTGGATCAACGCAAGAAGCGCGCAGAAATCCTCGAAACCGCTCCACGGTGACGCGAGACGGAGTTGCGCCCGACTTCTGCGGGGTGGAATGATCGGCTGAGGATCCGTGCAGCGGTTCCCGTTTATCTGTTCGAGGAGGTGGGCCCAGCACGAACCTGGGGCTTGACCAGGGGCTTTCCGGATTCGCCGGCGCCAGGATGGCTCCGGCTGTGGTACCCAGCGCTCCGCCGGCGTGGACGACCTCGGGTGGCAGATGGTCGATCGCGAGGGGGCGCAGCGGGCCTGGCTGCCCTCGGGCAGCAGTAGAGCGCGAGAAAAACGTGGTGGCGCAGCAGTAAGCTTGCTTACCACCACGCCACCACCAACAAGATCTAAACCCATCAGGATCAACTTTTCGACGAGCGTTCCTGCGGGTCCAGACAATGCCCGTTCTACCGGGCATACATGCGAGCGGTTGTCCTCGGTGCGCTTCTGCGCACCGGGGCCACCGGTGGTGCATGTGTGCACCACCGTACAGCAGTACGCGCGTCCTATGCCACCTTCAAGCGGCTGACCAGGGGTTCGTACGAATGCTGTCGACCTCGGCGGAGCGGGCAGACAAGGAGTCTGTCCATGACCACTAACCGAGCCGATGACCAGCAGGTTGCCGACAATCAAGCAACGCTGCCGCAACCTGTCACGAACGACCTGAACTCGGTCGCCGATCCCGTCTACCTCTGGGGCCGGGTGGCTGCAGAATACAGCGAGTGCTGGGCCGAGTTCTTCAAGGCCGACCAGGCGTGCTGCGAGCACAACTGGCCGCCGCTGGACGAGGACGACACTCGGTGCTTGATGTGTGGCCTCGAATACTGTGATTGGTCTGTCGACGCCTAAGGTCGAGCCACCTGGTGGCCGGTGTGCTTCGGCATGCCGGCCACCCTTTTGCCCGGACGATCCTCTGAGGTCTACGTGTCAACAAAGGACACGTTGATCAGCGATGTTCGTGAGGACAACCGAAGATGGTGCATTGGCCGTGGGCGACAGCGTAGACCCTGCTGGGTGGCGGGGCATAGTGAACGAGCCGGTGACGTGCATCGGGGGACGGTTCGCGCCGCGAAGCCACGCCGGATCGTCGGCAGTTCCTGGAAAGGCTGCGGTCGGACGCGGAACGCAAGACCTGCTGGTCGCTCGCTCAACGCGCCGGTCACGGCGATCCGCAGGCGATGCAGCGGCCGCTGCTGGAGCAACGAAGAACTGTTCCAGCCCGGCAAAGGCCAGATCGGCCTCGGCCACTACCAGGTCCGCAACTGGATCAGCTGGCACCGCTTCATCACCCTGGCCATGCTCGCCCTGGCTGTCCTGGCCATCCTCGCCGCCACCGCGCACGAGCCCACCTTCGTGTGATTTACGTCCGGCTACAGCGAGTTGCTGTCGAGGGACAGCCGCTTAAGCATCCCCGCGGTCGCGACGATCAGCATCTCGGCGTCCTCCCGGGTGTACTCGAAGTCCTGCGTCACCTCGTCCTTGTGGCCCGCGCCGCTCATGGTTGAGAACAGGTCCTCCACCATGAACGCCCACCGCTCGTCATAGGTCCGCTGCCGCGGGGCCTTCGTCTTCGCCGCATTGAACAGCTTCAGCGTTCCGTACGCGTCGCGGACCTGCTCCACGGCCTTGCGCGCCTCCACGATCGCCGGTTCGATGTTGCCCTGCCGGAGCAGCTCACGAGCCGCCCGCAGCGCCGCCACCGCGCCGGTGTAGTCAGCGCCCCTCGCCAGCGGCACCAGCAGCTCAACGAACGCCCCCGCATCCACTGCGGCCACCTGCGAGGCCCACTCGCCGGCGTTGATGTCGAACCTCAAGTCCCCCGTTCGCTGACTATGCAACGGCCGCTCAAAGGTCACCTTGGCATTCAGCACCAATCGGCCGTACTCCGCCCCCAGCGCCTTCCTGAGCCACGTCAGTTCGGTCGGCTTGCCATCGCGCAGCGCCGCCACATCCTCCAAGGAAACCTGCGGGCCCTGCTTGTCTGGGTGGACCGAGTCGGCCTGCCGCTCCACGGACGAAACCGACAGCTTCAGGTTCACCCACAGGTCCCCGCCTGCGCGCAGCTGCTCGACGGCGCGCAACTGCTCGTCGGTGACGAAGCCCGACATCTGCACCTGGCCTGCCTGGACGAGCGGTGTGACCAGGCTCGCCGCGTTGAGGACGCACAGCATCCGCTGCCGGCGCATGATGTCCTCGACGTACATCTGGGCGCTCACCCGATACGGGACACCCGGCGCCAGGTCCTGCGCCTTGCTGATCCTCAGCGTCACCTCGACCTGGGCGCCACCGGCACCGGGATAGAGACGAAGGACGCGCCGGGCCGGCTCCAGCTGGAGGGAGTCTCCGTTGCCGAGGTCGATGACTGCATTCATGGCTCAACCTTTTCTCTGGCGCCACCCGTGGCGCTACGACGCGAAAACCCTAGGCGACTCGGCGGCTAGAGGCGAGGACGTTAGCCACCATCTGTCGATTGTGGATTTCGCACTCCCATCAAGATGTTTGATCCGGGCTGAACAGGAGGACGATCTGGACTTTACTTCTGACCGGCGAGCAGGTCGGAGAGCCTGCCCTCGAAGTGGCGGACCCACATGGCCTGCGACTCGGTCGGGCGCTGGCGCAGCATGTCACCCCGGCCCCGGGCCCAGGCCCAGGCCCGCAGCAGCTGGCCGTACAGCCGGTCCATGACAGCCGTGAGGTCGCCGCGGAGTTCCACGCTCGTGGCGGGACCAGACCACTCGAAGACCCGATAGGCGTCCTGGTCCCACATTGAGTCACAAACTCTCCTGATCAGCAGGGCTCTTAATGGCCGCGCGGCAGACGGCCCAGGCGCGCGATGCGAACAGCGACACCGGAAAGGTGCCGGGCCGCAGCCGGCATTCGCATCTGCCCGGCGGGTCCTGCGCTGGCCGTCGCCGCCGCATGCCGGCTGCGTCAAAAACGGTCCCCCCGAGTCAGATAGCCGACTCGGACAGGATGCGCTGCACCTGCCAAGCACTTTGATCACAAACTGTCAGTGTTCGGTTCGAATTGTCAGCAGGGAGCAGCGAGGGTTCTGCACTCGTCGGCGCGTTCTCTCCCAGGATGCCCTCGCTTGGCGTTGAGGTCGGTTCACAGTCAGGCATCGTCTCTACTTGGTCATTGGCGGACCGCTCTGCGATGAAGATCTCGGAACATGTCTCTAATGCGGTGTCACCGGCCAGGTTTGGCGGCGACGGCCGGGACAACAGTTGGACTGGTGAGCGAATCAGCGCCTTGGGCGCAGTTACCGATCTGACGACCACTGCGCGGATCATGGGACTGTCTCGTTCGGTCGCGTACGACCTGGCCAAATCCGGCCAGTTCCCCGTCCCGGTGCTCCGATTCGGCAGCCGCTACCGGGTGCCGGTTGCGGCCATCCTCCACGCCCTGCACCTGCCGCCCAACCAGCACAGCCATCCGCCGGAGCACGAGCCAACCGCAGGCGGAGAGGCAATTCAGGACCGTCCTCGACCGATCCTACGGTCACCTACTGCCGCAGGCTCGGTCCGAGGGACACACGTGAACAGGGCGAAAGGGTCCGTTTTCAAACGCTGTTCCTGCCGGGACCGCGAGGGCCGCAAACTCGGCAACCGCTGCCCGCAGCTCCGCCGGCCCAGCGGAGCGTGGAACCCCAACCACGGCCGGTGGGCCTACCAACTCGAACTGCCCACCCACCCCGGCCAGGCGCGCCGGCAACTACGCCGCAGCACCTTCGACACCCGCGACGCCGCCACCGGCGACCGCGACCACGCCAAAGCCCTACTCGCCCTCGCCAGTGACGAGCCGGCCGTCGCCGCCGAGATCGCCGACATGCTCCTCGCCGTCACCGTCGGCGCACCACTGCCGGACCGCGACACCATCGCCCGACGGGTCCGCGCCGGACTGCCCGCCACCGTCACGACCACCGTCGGCGAGTACCTGCAGTCGTGGCTGGCATCCCGCCGCAGCCTCAGCAGCGTCCAACCCAACACCCTGCTGGCCTACGAGTCGCACATCCGCGTCCACCTGGTCCCACACCTCGGCGCCATCGCCCTGGTGAAACTAAGGGTCGAGCACGTCGAAGCCATGTTCGCCGCCATCGCCGAGGGCAGCACCGCCATCGAGATCGCCCGCCAGAGCGACGACCCCACCATCCGCGCCAGCGTCCGCGGCCTGCGCACCACCAAACCTGCCAGCATGCACCGCATCCGCGCCACCCTGCACAAGGCACTCAACGACGCCATCCGCCGCGGCAACAACCGGCTCATCGACTTCAACCCCGCCGCCCACATCGAACTGCCCTCCGGGGTACGCCCCAAAGCCCGGGTATGGACCACCAAAGCCGTACAACGGTGGCGCGACACCGGCGAGCGGCCCAGCCCGGTCATGGTGTGGACCCCGCAGCAGGCCGGCGCGTTCCTCGACCACGCCGAAGAGCACGACATCGCCCTCTACCCACTGTTCGCGCTCATCCTGCACCGCGGACTGCGCCGCGGCGAGGCCGTCGGACTCACCGACACCGCCGTCGACCTCGACAACTCCCTGATCAGCGTCACCCAACAGATCGCCACCCACGGCTACACACCCGTGATCAAGAAGGTCAAGTCCGAGTCCGGCAACCGAATCATGGCCATGGCCAGCATCACCCGCGTCGTCCTGCGCGCCCACCACGCCCGCCGCGCTCAGTGGAAACTCGCCGCCGGGCACACCTGGCCCGACACCGGACTGTTCTTCGTCCAACCCGGCGGGAAGCCCTGGCACCCCAACGCCGTCACCGACCGCTTCGAAGTCCTCGTCCGCGACGCCGATCTACCCCCGATCCGGCTGCACGACCTACGGCACTGCGCCGCCACCTACCTCAAAGCCGCCGGCGCCGACCTCAAGGACATCCAGGAACTCCTCGGCCACTCCTCCGCCGCCATGACCGACGTCTACACCTCGGTCATCGCCGAACTCGACGTCGAACGCGCCAAAGCCGAAGCCGCCGCCGAATTCCTCTCCCGCCACCGAGGACGACCTGCCGGGTCTGTGGATTTAAGGGTGTTTCCGGCCTGACCTGCCGGGCGTTGTGCCTGGTGAGGAGGGTGCCGTGATGACCGCGACACAGAACGATCAGGCTGGACGTAAGAAGCGGGCCGAGCCGTCGGCTGAGGCGAAAGCCGCCGTCGAGCTGGTCCGGGCGGCCAAGGAACAGGGCCTGGCGTTGACCGGTCCGGATGGGCTGCTGAGGCAGTTGACCAAGACGGTCCTGGAAACCGCGTTGAACGAGGAGATGACCGAGCACCTCGGTTATGCCAAACACGAACCCGACGGCGCCGGCTCGGGCAACATCCGTAACGGCACCAGGGCGAAGACGGTGCTGACCGACAGCACCGGGCCGGTGCAGATCGACGTGCCGCGGGACCGGGCGGGCACGTTCGAGCCCCAGATCGTCAAGAAACGGCAGCGCCGGTTGTCCGGGGTCGACGAGGTCGTGTTGTCGTTGTATGCCAAGGGTTTGACCACCGGAGAGATCAGTGCTCATTTCGCTGAGATCTATGGCGCCTCGGTCAGCAAGGAGACGATCTCGCGGATCACTGACAAGGTGATCGAGGAGATGACCGACTGGTCGCACCGGCCCCTGGACGAGATTTACGCGGCGGTGTTCATCGACGCGATCGTGGTCAAGGTCAGGGACGGGCAGGTCGCGAACCGGCCGTTCTACGCCGCGATCGGGGTCACCCTCGACGGGGACAAGGACATCCTCGGGTTGTGGGCCGGCACCGGTGGTGAGGGCGCGAAGTTCTGGATGAGCGTGCTGACCGACCTGCGTAACCGAGGCGTCAAGGACGTGTTCTTCCTCGTCTGCGACGGCCTGAAAGGCCTACCCGAGGTCGTCACGAACGTGTGGCCCCGCACGGTGGTGCAGACCTGCATCATCCACCTGATCCGCAACACGTTCCGGCTCACCTCCCGCAAGTACTGGGACCAGATCAAGCATGACATCAAGCCGATCTACACCGCGGTGAACGCCACCGCGGCCCGGGCGGCGTTCGACGACCTGGCCGAGAAGTGGGGCGGCCGGTATCCGGCGGTGATCCGCCTGTGGGACAACGCCTGGGCCGAGTTCATCCCGTTCCTCGACTACGACGTAGAGATCCGCACCGTCATCTGCTCCACCAACGCGATCGAATCGCTCAACGCCCGCTACCGGCGGGCGATCAAAGCCCGCGGCCACTTCCCCAACGAGCTGGCCGCGTTGAAATGTCTGTACCTGGTGACCCGGTCCCTGGACCCCACCGGAGCAGGCAGAACCCGATGGACGATGCGCTGGAAACCCGCGTTGAACGCCTTCGCCATCACCTTCAGCGACCGCTTCCCCGCCGCTGAAACCTACTAACCAAGATCGCCGGAAACACCCTTAGCGAGACAGCCCCGACCTGCCGACCAGGTATCAGTTGTCGGTACTCGTCCCTGGTGACCAGGATGGTGATGGTGTTGATCATCACGACCTGACGGGCGTTGGTCTGTGATCATTGAGCCAAGCTCGACCTGGCATCGCGCCACTACACCTTCGTCGCCGTTGTCCGAGATGGCTGCTTTATGACGTCGCCAGAGAGAGCTGACCAGAGCGTGGGCACACCGCCACGCCGCGTGCCGATACGGTGAGTTTCATGGATGAGCCAAGGTACGGGTATGGCAAAGGGGAACGGCCGTTGTGGTCTTCACGGGACCGCGACGCTGAGGCCGTACGGCGCGTACTCCGCGGGGCCGGGTTTCGTGACGTTGGCGAGCGCCATCTGGACGGCTTTGCGGTGGAGGGCGCCAGCGGTGACGGACCGGAGCCGTTTTACGTCTCGTACTGCGGCTACCCGAAGAAGCCAGGGACGATAGGCCGCTACGTTCAGGCGCTGAGGCGGGCTGGCTTTGAGGTTGAGCCGGACATGAAGCTTGAGGACGTGCTGGTCGTGCAGCGGCAACCCGCCGGCCTGGTATTGAACGCGCCGCGCTCGGGACGGGCCCTGCTGCCGGCGGCGGTCGTCTGCGCGGTACTTGCCACGGTCGCGCTGCTCGCGTCCTGGATGGGTACTGGGCAGGTTCGGCTCGCTGGCGGCATAGGCTCGGCCGTGCTCGGTGTACTGGCGGCCTTCCTCGCCGGACTCTGGTACCGACGCGAGCTCGATGAACGAAGCCGGGGCGAGCAGGCAATTTGAAGCCGCATCACCGCCAGGTAAGCCGGGCGGATGGAGGACCTAGGGGGTCCTCGTCTCGACGGCGTGGGGGAGGATCTCCCGAACCTTTCCTCGTCCGGAGATATGTGGAGGCTTTCTGCCAGGATCGAAGTACCTTGATGGTGTTCGCTCTCGGGAGGTCTGATGCCCGCTGAACTGTTCGTCGGCCGAGAGGACGAGCAATCCGCGGTCCGGGCGCTGGTTGATCGCGCGTGTGATGGCCATGGCGGCTTCCTGATCATTGAAGGTCCGGCTGGCATCGGTAAGAGTGCCCTGCTCCGACACGTCCAGGAGGCAGGCACCCCGGCTGACTTCCTGTCGGTGGGGTGCCACGTTCAGGTGGGGCAGTTGGAGGCGTACGGACCGCTCATTGACCTGGCTTGGCTGATCGATCGCAACAGGCCCAAGAGGAGGCGACTGCTACGACGGTCCGGTGAGGCGGTGAAGCAGCGCTGGCCAGAACTTTTGACGTTGGTTCCGGGAGTGGGGTCGACCCTGAAGATGGTCGCGGAGACTCTCTCCGGCCCGGTGCCCGGCGCTCCGCTGGTCGAGAACCGCACCGCTGCGAGGGCAATGGCGGATGCGCTTCTACACCTCATCAAGGAGAGGTTCCCGGTGGTCATCTCCATCGATGACTTCCATCGGATCGATGAGAGCTCGTGTTCAGTGCTGTCATATCTCGCCAGGGCGGTCGAAGATCAGCGGGTTCTCTTCGTCCTTGCCGGTCGCGACGACGAACTCGTGGCGAATCAAGCCGCGCGCCTGCTTGTGGATGACCTAGTCGTCACCGGGCTCGCTCAGCGGATACGGCTACGGGGTCTGCCTGTGTCGGCCATCGCCGAATACGCCGAGCGGATGTCTGCGCCTGACGTAGCGCCCGTAGAGCTTGCCCGGCGCACCGGTGGGCATCCGCTCCTGCTTCGGTACTCCCTCAGCAATCGCCGAGAGCTGGCACTGCCGTCAACCCCTGACCACCTACCGAGCGACCTGGTTGCACCGCATCCTGAGGGCATTCAGTTGGCCGAGCAGGTGCGGCTGGTGGTGGCCGCGCGGCTGAGCCGCCTCAGCGACGACGACCGTCGGCTGTTGGCTGTTGGAGCGGTTGAGGGACGGGAGTTTCACAGCAGCATCGTGGCAAGGGTTCTCGACACGCGTCATGACGGGGTCGCGGATCGGCTGCACCGGCTAGCCAGGGACACAGGGCTGCTGCAGCTGCTTCCGCCAAACACGTGGGACGACCGGCTGGAGGCTGACCGCTATGCCTTCGAGCATGACCTGGTGCAGGAGGCTTTGTATCTCGACCAGAGCGAGTGGCAACGGCGGGATCGGCATCGGCGGATCGGGCGGGTCTTGCATGAGTACTCGGAGGATCATCGAGATCTGACGCAGGATTTGGCGCTTGAGCTTGTGCGACATCACCGCTTGGGGCGGGACTGGCCCGCGGCCGGGCGAGTAGCGCACTTTGTCGCGTGTCGGCTCTCTCAAACCGGTGCGTCAGCACCCGAGGTTGTCAAGATCGCCGAGCAAGGCCTCGAGTGTGTTCGGCGCGCCCCAGTGGACGAGGAAACGTGCCGGCTCCGAGCCCAGCTAGTTGAGCTCTTGCTGACGGCCAGCGAGCTGAGCTGGCGGACCAGACCAGAACCCGACGGGACCGTGCGCCTGGAGGCTTTGTCAACGGAGGCGATGCGGGCGGCAGAAGGCTCCGGGGATGCCAATCTACGGATCCGCGCCCAGTACTTGCACGGCAAAGTGTTGCTGTACACACGAGGAGTGCCGGCCGCGCTCCCTCTGCTACGGGAGGCATGGCACGAGGCGCTGAAGAACGGCGACGCGGTTAGCATCCTGTTGGCGGGCTGCGAGTACGGGCGGCAGCTACCCAAGACTGACGTGGAGGGCGGCTTGGCAGTCCTGGCACGTGCAGAGGCCGCTGCCTCCGAGGACGACTCCGTGCGACAGTCCGAGGATCCGGTCGTCCAGCGCGCCCGCCACATGGTCGCATTACAGATCGGCGTCAACCTCTACGACGCAGGCAGGCTGGGTGCTGCGTTGGCCCGGTTACGGGCCACCATCCCGCAGGTGCGGCGACGCCCCAACCTGGGACTGCTACCGATCGGTCTCAACTATCTGGCACAGGTAGAGGCCGGGATCGGCAACTACACGGAGGCCGAACAGTGCCTAGCCGAGGCGGTCGGATCTCGCGATGAAGAAGAGCCAGACGGTTGGCATGCCGTCAACCTGGCGTACCTCGGGGCCCGCCGCGTGCAAGACCGCAGGGACGCCTTGGGACTACGCCAGCTGAGGGACGCGCAGGCTGAGGCAACGGTGACCTGGCAGGCGAACCTGGCGCCGCTGGTCGCGAACCTGTACGCGGCGAGCCTCTTGAGCATGGTCGATGCCGATCCGGCGTACGACGAGCTCGCTGGCAACGTGCTGCGGAACTGCCTTGATGAAACCCAACGCACCGGCATGCGGCGTAGCGAGATTGTCACCCTTTCATTGCTAGGGCAGTGGCATCTCAGCCGCGGTGACGGTCAGCAGGCTTTGCGGTTCAGCGCACGTGCGACGGAGCATCTGCGCGAGGCAGGATGGCGGCTCGCCGCGGTTGTGGCAGAGGAGATTCTCTACCGGCACGCGGCCGTGCAGCGTGCGCTGGGCCACGATGGCGAGGCCAACGAGTCGCTCCACCTCGCCCGAGCACTGGTGCTCAAGAAGGCAACCACGCTGGATGGTCGCCTTCGGGACCGCTTCTTGCGCGACGTACCAATCAACCGGTCGATTCTTGAAGAGGCTCACTGAGCCTCAGCGAGGTGAGAGCCGCAGCCCTGATTCAGTGCGGCAGTGACGGCTCAGCAGGCAGATCCCATCGGCTTTCGAAGCGGCTCTCTCAACTCCCTCCACCGTCCCCGCCGCCCGGCGCTATCCGGCCCCCTTCGGCGAGGCTCCAGGTGCGGGCCAGAGGTGTCTATGCGCCGTCGGCAGGCCAATCGCAGCTTGGTGGACGGCGGCTGCACTCTGGCCGAAACTCGGTACCTCGACGTGGAGGCCGAGCTTGCCGTGCTGGTAGTGCGTGGCTAGCCCTCGGAGATCCCCCGGTCCCTGCAATAGCCGCCGTTGCGCGTCGCCTGCATATTTGGCTGACTGGACGCTGGGCGCGGTAGCCGATCCCCCGGCCTAGGGTCAGGACGCCTATGACCGTGTCGGCGTGAGAGCACGGGGCCTGCGGGCCCATGCCTGCGGTGACCTGCATAAAGGCCAGTGCCGAACGTGCGACCTTCAATCGCAAGCGGCAACTTCGACCTCGGCAGACGCGGCCTCGGAGGCCTTCTACCGGTGTAAGGGCGGGCGATCGCGACGTCGGCCCCCAGATGCCCCCATGCCGTCCGATGCTGATCGTCGCCGATGAACTGCTGTGTCAGCTGCGGAAGGTATTTTCGCGGTGCCAAGCGAAATAGGCAGCGCTGCTGGTCGTGTGAGCGTCTACTCGTCGGTCTGCCAGCTCTGCCAACCGTTGATCTAGCGCGGCCCTGTTGCCCGGGTCGCCGGTAACGATGACATGACCGGTGGGGTCAACAGCGATGTAGCCAGCCTCGAAGAGGGCGTCGCACCCAAGTAGGCATGCGGGCATGGCGATGTGGTCGAGGTCGCGTGCCTCTTGTTCCGTACAGACCGCGCGCTTCTTGATGTGGGCGGCACGGAGGAAGCGGACCGGGTACGTCTCCCCGCAGATAGCACAGTCGGCGTCCGTGGCTGAGGCGAAAAGGCGCTGGCGCAGCAGGGCTTGCTCACCACGATGAGTGGCTACGCCGAACCGTTCGAGGTCGCCATCGAAGGTGAATGCGCCGGTTGCGGCGTCGAGCTGCGGTGGAGCGTCGAGGGTGATCACAGGAGGGCTACCGGACGAGCGGGCACCCGGCAGGGTGAGCAGTACCGCTCCGATGAACGCACTCCGGTAGGTACTGGTACGCGGGTGAAGCTCGACGCACCCGTCGCGCAGGAGGCGCCTGAGGGCATCGTCGACCCAGGCGACCGGTACAGGCTGGCCGTTGGGGCTGCGTTCGGTGCTGACGATGACGTGTGGAGGGCGTACTTCGATGACGGTGTTGAGTCGACCTGATGCTGTGGTCAGCGGCCGGCCGACCAAGCGGCGTAGGAGGTCGGTCGCGCCGGTCATCGCCTCGGCGGGTAGCTGGCCGTTGACCGAGGTGCCTCTGCCGAACGAGTGTCGTGCGACGGCCAGCCACTGTCGGTCTGTCAGAGGAAACGGGTTGCCCGACCACGGCCGCGTGAGTATCGCGCTATCAGCGAAGTCCTGATCGCCAGCGAGGGCGGTGCGTGGCACCGGCTGGTCCAAGAATCGTCGCGTGAGCCGGACCGGCACCACCCAGCGGGCGGCGACAGGATCAGGCGGCTCGGCGTAATAGCCATCGTCGACTCGCCCCTCTGCCACCGGTGTTGGAGGACCGGTGGTGTGGCCCACCGCTACCACCCCGCCGGTGCTTCCGGTCAACCAGAGAGCAATATCCTGATCAGGACGGATATCGCTGAGGTGACGTGTTGCCGTCCACGCGGTTATCTCATGACCATCGGCGACGAAATCATGGATGCGCCACTTGGTCGGGTTGCATTGCAGGAGCCACCGCACGAGACACCTCCAGCAGTCACCCATGAACTCTCGGCACCGTGCTGGCGCCGAGCGTCGGCTCGGACGGTAAGGGTAGGCCGATCGGCGCTGCTCGCGGTGCCCGAGGCAGGCCCCCTGCGACGCCGGCCGATAGAGCTGGCCCGTACTTGGGTGCACCTCACCGCAGCCAACGAGATCTCGAATAGCCTGGTCAGAGCCCTGTGTACGACCGACGTCCTAGACGACGGAACAGTCGGTGCGCCCGTGGTACGCGATTAGACCTCACCGTCGGTACCGACCGATGGTGCCTTGGCGATCGTCGGCTGAGCGACGAGTGAAGGCATCTCGGACGTTGCGCTCGAAGGCTTAGGCATCGGCAGCCGCCCGATCCGCGAACTCGGCCAGTTTCCCCCGGTGAGGGCATCGCAGCACGGCGGGCACGGGTACTGCGGGTTGACGAGGTTTCACGTACGGTGGTCGTGCCTTTGGAGATCGGGCCCATTGGGCACCCGCTGGTTGCTGAGGAAACTGAGGGACGGATGAGCGACGGACGCGACCCACGCCTGTCGCTGGCAAGCCTCGATTTTTTCGGTGATGAGGCCGCGCTTCAGCAGCGCGTCGAGCAGGTATTGCGGGAGGGCGGGATTCCGTCCCAAACGGATGGTTTCTGCGGATCCGATGCCACCGGATCGGTTTCGGTAGTCGTCGATACGCGACGGCGGGTTAAAGCTGTCCTGGTTAGCCGCGAGTGGCGTAGCGAGGTTGGCGTGGCTCGGTTCCCGGTGGTGCTCTTTGAGGCATATAGCGCTGCCGTCGGCGCCGCACTGGAACAGGCCGCCTTGAAGGAATTTCAGCAGGGGCAGGCTCCGCCGACACTGCCACGACCGACCGCGGTGCAGGCGTCGCCGGAGCTCGATGAGGACGTGTGGTCACGGGCGACCTGGCGCACGCTGCAGGGCCTCGACGCGGAGCTGGATCGGGTGGCGCAGCTACGCGTTTCCCCAGTCGAGCAGGTCATAACCAGCCCCAACGGTTGTCTGACGTTGCGGATTCGCGCGAACAGCATTGTCGGTATCACCGGCGACACGGGACGGATCGCCCGTGCCGACGCCGGTCAGCTGCAGTTCGACGCACGGTCCGTCCTTCGCTCCTTCGACCTCGCAGGGGCAGATCAACACGACTTTGAGGGGTGGTCGCGTGGATGAGCTGAACGTCATCACCGACGCGTTGCGTACCGAGGGCGGCAAATGGTTGCAGCTGTCCGACAGCGCTACCGCCATCAAGGGCGCCACGGACGGGCTGAGCTTGGATGCCTCTGCCTTCTACATCGGCGACGTCAACGCCGGCGTCCACTCAGCCGCGTACCGCGACTTCCACACCTTCATGGTCGCGATCCTCGCCGGGGCAGCGACGGAGTTTGAGCAGGTCGGTGACGCCCTTCGGCGCGTCGCCGACGCCTACGACCGGGCCGACGAGGTGATCTCGCTGGACCTCAACACGATCTACAAAGCCTAAGCACGGACGCGACGACCCGGAAGGACACAAGCCGATGCAGCCCGCACCGCCGGACCTGGAATACGGCGAGCCGTTCAACAAGGCCTTCGACCAGATCCGCGTCGGCGTGGACCTTGCCGTCGAGGGGTTCAACGACGTCGTCTCGCGGGTCAACGAGTGGGCGTGGCTGATCGGCCCGGCGGCGCTGCTGTGGATCAAGCACAACATTGACGCCGCGCGCCGCGGCCTGCGGGAGGTCATGGATCGGGTTGATCACGCGATGGAGCACCAGATGCCGGTGCTATCGCTCATCTCAATGAGCTTCCGGTGGATCACCGAGGTAAAGACGCCCGTCTCCCAACTGTCGTTCGCGATCAGTGAGCCAATCGACCAGAACCTGGTCAAGTGGACCGGCGACGCGGCCCGCGCCTACGCCGACAAGGCTGGCAAACAGCGGGCGGCGGTCGACGAGTCCGTTCTCAAGGCGGAGTTCATCAGTCAGTGGCTGTTCAAGATCGCTAGGGCCAACGTTGACTACGCCGTCGAGCTAGCGACGATCGTCACCAACCTGGCAGGTAAGTTCGCCCAGGCCGCCGTCGACGCGACGACGGTCATCAACATTCCCTGGGCCATCGACACGTTGGCCAAGTCTGTCGGCGATATCGTCACCGCGGGGTTGGACACCCTCCTGCGGATCGGTGAACGTTTCGTTGACGCGCTGGGTAACGTCCGGGACATCGCGACGCAGGTCGGTGACTACTCCAAGCTCCCCGGAGGCCGTTGGCCCGAAGCCGTCCGCGGGTAGCGCCTGTCGTCAGGCGTGCGGCACGGCGGTGAAGGTCGCCTTGAGGATCGTCAGAGCTTTCGCGGCGAGTGCCTCTTTAGGCAGGTAGGAATCGCCGCCTACCGCGAGCCAGACCTTCACCACCAGGTTGGCGTCCCGGGCGTGGAGCATGTACTCGGTGTACTTGAAGCCAGGGTCCGACCGTTTGAGGAACCCCTCGGCCTCCTCGCCGACGTCGGCGACGGGGCCGTCCGCCGTCATGCCTGTCACCTGCTGGGTCGCCGTGTAGAGGCGTCCCGCCTCCTCGGCGCTCGTCAACGAGGAGGCTTCCACTAGCAAGTTCGCCTGGTGGTCGTCCGCGGTGCGCATCTCGAACAGGCACGACGAGCCCTGGCGCGCCAGCGGCGGCTTCGGATCGGTACGAGCGACCCTCACCGACAAGTCCGCCAGGGGCGTCAGGTCGGTACGCCGGCACAGGTCGAGGTTGGTGGCGTCGTAGGAAGGGCCGACGGCGGGCGCCGGGCTACTGGTGGCGGGAGCACCGGCGGCCGGCGAGGTGGTGACGGCCCGGCGCGTCGCTGGTCCGCCGTCGTCACACCCCCCGATAACCGCGAGCGTTACCAGAAGGCCGACAACCAGCGCCCGTTTCCGGGTCCGAGCTTCCACGCTGTTGACCATACCGTCAGCTGCGCCAGGCGATCGCCCGTGCTGGTTACCGTTATCGTCGAGGCATGCCCCGCGAGACCATCGAATCTGTCGCTCGCTCCCGCTCCATCACCGCGGCGGCGGTTCTGCAGCAATTGGTCGATCTACGCGCCTACCCCCACCGGCATCTTGCCGTGGCCGCCTATGCCCCCGGTGGGGCCAGCATCGGCCAGGCGCTCGCCGCCGCCGACTACCTCAGCCACACGGGGTGGGAACTCATTAACGTGACGGAGGTTGGGAGCAGCAGGACCCTGCACGCGATCATGCGACGCAGGTGAGCCCGTAGACGTCGGGCCCCATCGGCGCGTCAGCGGTTGACCTGACTGCCTAGCCTGTGGGAGATAGGCGAGCTTCCACATCGTGCTTGTACGGGAGGAAAGCAGAGTGGAGGGATCTTCGGCAACAATTGCCACCGCCCCGCGCACGATCACCAGGGTCGTCGCGATCGCCGCCGACGACACCTTCGCCCACGTCTACTCGAACGTGCGGCAAATGATCGAGGATGGGTTCGGTGATGCCGACACCCGTCGGGGGGCCCTGGAATTCTTCAACGCGGCAGGCGGCCAACTAGTGCCGGTGTTCGGGCCGGCGTGGCAACTGGTTGACCTACGGGACAGCCGTGACGCACCCGACGCCGCCCGACTGCGCCAGCGTCTCGCCACCGTAGTGGACCACGTCGTGGCATACCTCAGGATGCACCCCGAGTTCGTTCAGGCGAGCGGCCTGACACTCGATGAGGCAATCCTCCAACTGCCCCGACCGGCCGAGCAGGATCTCGCCCACGTCCTGGCCCTCTTCCCACACCACGTCGGCGACGACAGAACTATCCGGCCGTTCAGCCAGGGGGGCTGGTTCCACAACAGCCTTCACGCCGCTGGCTGGACGCACTGAGCCCGGCTACGGCGCCCCCGCCGTCTGTGCGGACGCATTAGCCACGTTCTCCCACTGGGTTCGCCGTCGAAAGCCCCTAAAGATCATCGGGCCACCAGTGTGGATCAAGGCTCTTGCCGTGGCCTCGCGGGCATCGTCCGTAGCCGGTGTTAGAGACGTTCCAATGGCGGTAGCAGTACGGGGCGTCGCACTGGCCGCAAAATCCGGCGTCGTCGTAGAAGCCCGCAGAGGTTACGGCGGCGTACCGGTACGGCTGGGCGAAGGCGTCGGCGATCCGTTGCGCCTCTTCCAGGTCCACCGGTCGGCCGGATCCGTTGCCCGCCTCGATTCCGGAGAACAGCAGCCACCAATGCTGGTCGTCGTGACGCTGACGGGCGGCGGTGTAGGCGTCGCGCTGCTGCGGTGACCAGAACTGCCAGTCCGCAGGTCGGGTACCAGGTGCGACGAGTTCGACGTGCGTTGCCGGTCGCCCACACACCGCGCACGGTGGTTCCGCTACGAAAGCCAGGAGCATGGCTCATCCTCCCCTCTGTTAGGCAACGGCGCGCAGTCGTCGGACGGTGTCGACAGTTCGGTCGGGCTGGGTGGTTTCCCACCGGCGTTGGAGGGCGTCGACGACGTTGGTGATCATCGCTTCGGTGACGTGGCTGTAGATGCCGCGCACGCCGGCGAGGCGGTGACCGAGGCGGCGGGCTTGGGCGATCTCGGGGATGCCGTCCTCGATGAGCCACGTCTTGTGGGTGTGGCGCAGGTCGTGGAAGTGCATGCCGGGCAGGACTGGTGGGATGCCCCGTTGCAGGTTGCCGGCGACCGCGGGGGTCCAGGCGCGGCGGTTGAAGTTGGAGCGCCGCTGGTGATGACCGCGAGCGCCGGGGAAGACGATGTCGTGGGGTTGTTCGGCGAGGTGGACGGTGAGCAGGGTGGTCAGGAAGCGGGGCAGCCGGATGTGGCGGACGGAGTCGTTGGTCTTGGGTGGGCCGAGGAACAGCTTGCCTTCCACTTCGTGCAGCGCGCCGACGTCGGGGTGGACGTGGATGCTGCCGGTGGTGAGGTCGACGTTGTCGCGGGTGAGTCCGGTGAGTTCTCCCCACCGCATGCCGGTGTAGGCGGCGGTGAGGATGAGCAGCCCATCGCTAGTGCGGGCTTGGCGGGCGACGATCGCGGCGACCTGCTCGGCGGTGGCGTGTGGACGCTCGGCGCGGATGCCTTTGGGGATGCGAATTCCTCGGCAGGGGTTGAAGGGGACGCGGCGGTCTTCGACGGCTTCCTGTAGGACCATCGATAAGACCATGATCACGTCGGCCACTGATCGCGGTGAGAGCCGTTTACCGAGGGCGACGGCGAGGGTCTTGACGTGTTGGCGGCGGATGTCGACCAGCGGCAGCGCGCCGAGGGCGGGCAGGATGTGCAGCCGTAGGTGACTGCGGTAGGCGGCCCAGGTGGCGGGGCCCGCTTGGTGAGTCGTCTCCCAGATCGGGACCCAGTCGGCGAGGGGGATGCGTCCGGCGCGGGGATCGATGTAGGTGTCGCGGGCGGTCTCGACCTCGATTTCCTTGGCGCGGATAGCGGCGTCGGCACGCAGGTCGTGGGCTGAGTCGGTGGTGACGGTGCCGTCGGGCAGGCGCAGGCGTACGCGGAATCGGGTGCCGCGTTTTTCTACCCAGGCCATGGTGTGGTCTCCGTCCGGTCGGTGTCGGGTGCGGGGGTGATTGACGCGTGGCTGTCGGGGTGGGGCAAGTCGCCGGTGGGGTGCCGGCGTCGTCGGGCACCGCGCCGGCCGGTGGGGGGTTGGGCGCCGGCGGCGATGATGGCGGCGAGGTCGGCGGATGAGAAGCGCAGGTGCTTGCCGAGGAAGGTGCAAGGAATCTGGCGGCAGCCCGCGCGACGGCGCAGCCATGACTCCGGCACGCGTAGTCGGGCGGCGGCCTCGGTTGGGGTATAGAGCTGCGACTCCTGCTCGTCCTGGTCCGCTGTTGTGTGGTGGAGGGTGGGGGCGGCCGGCGGCGGGCGCCGTCGGGCGCGGGGCAGGTTGGCAGGCATGGGTGGACTCCCGAACGTCGGAGGTTCTGGCGGCTGGACACCGCGGGTGGTGGCTCGTCGCGGACGCTGTGTGGATGCGCCCACGACGAGCCACCCGGGGGCTGGCAGCGCTAGGTGTGCTGGCAGAGCAGCAGTCGCAGGGCGGTCGCCGCTTGGGCGGGGACGACGCCGTTGCCGAGGACCCGCAGCGCGGTGGTGCGGGGCAGCCCGAGCGCGGGGTTGGTGACCCAGTGCTCGGGCAGACCCATGAGCCATTCCACGAACAGCGGTGCGAGGACAGGTTTGCCGTGCCGGCCGGTTTGCGTGGGTTCGGGTGCGGGGCGGCCGAGCAGCAACTCCCAGCGGGCGACCGCAGCGGCGTAGCCGCCCCACCGCTGCTCGTCGGGCTGCCCGAGTGCGGCGATCGTGGTGCGCAGGTCCGCGCCGCCGTCGCCGTGCCGCCCGGGGCCGCGCCCGTCCGACGCGCGCGGGGTGGGCAAGACCCGTACCGCCGCGGAGGGGAGGGTGAGGTCCCCGTGCGAGCCGCGCTGCCCTGGGCAGCCCTTCTCGCCATCGGTGGCCCGCGGGGTGGGCAACAGCACCTCAGACAGTGGGGGCCGGAACCCGGCACCCGCGCGTCGTCCGGGCGTGCCGGTGTCACTCGCCCTCGGGGTGGGCAGTAACCGTGCGGCGTCGATGCGCGTGTGCGCGTGCTGACCGGTGCGAGCGATGCGCCCTGCGCTGGCGGTGGGTAGGAGGCTGTGGGTGGAGCCCGACGGTTCGATGAGGTCGGGCAGGCCGTGCTGGTGGCCGGGTCCTTTGCCGTCACGGGCGCAGGGTGTCGGCAGCGTCCGCATCTCCGCCCCGCTGTGGGGTGGGTGCGGCCAGCAGGAACAGGCGGTCGCGGCGGTGGGCGGCGCCGATGTCGGACGCGCGTAGGCACGTCCAGCTTGTGTCGTACCCGATCGTGGCCAGGTCGGCTTCGACGACGTCGAAGCCTCGCCGCAGGAGGGCGGCGACGTTCTCCACGAACACGAGCGGCGGTCGAAGGACGCGAACGGCGTCGGCGACGGCACTCCACAGGCTGGAGTGCTCTCCGGTGATGCCGGCGCGCTTACCGGCGTTGGAGATGTCCTGGCACGGGAACCCGGCGGTGAGGACGTCGACGGGCTCGACGCGGGTCCAGTCGACGGTGCGGATGTCGCCGAGGTTGGGCACGCCGGGCCAGTGGTAGGCGCAGACGGTGCGGGCGTGCCGGTCGGTTTCGGCATACCAGGTGAGCTGGCCGCCGAGCACCAGCTCGACGGCCATGTCGAGGCCGCCGTAGCCGGTGCACAGCGATCCGATGCGGGGGGCGGTGGTGTGGGCAATGCTCACGTCACCTCCCCGCGCCCGGCGTCGCCTGTCACCGGCTCGCCGTGTGGGCAGGACCAGGGGCCACAACCAGGCGCTTCCGCCGGTTGCGGACGTGGGCGAAGCTGTACCTCGTCGAGCGGCACTCGCTGCCGGTGCAGGAAGAACTGGCCGCGCAAGGGGTGTCCCTCGGCGTTGGCCCGGGCGGAGCCGTTGCGGATGGACCAGTCGAAGGCGACGGCGTCGGCCCACTCCTGCGGGCTGTGCTCGCGCAGGGCGAACCAGAAGCCGTCGTCGTGGAACGGGCAGCCCACGCACGACGACTTCGGGGTGTCCGCGAGGCCGTGCTCGGCCAGGAAGCGTAGGCAGTCGGTGCGTCGCCAGCCGACGTCGAGCAGCGGGTGCACGTTGTGCATGTAGGCGACGTCGGAGTCGCGGGCTCGACCGATCTCGTCGAGGCTGATCCCGATCGCGACCTCTGCCCGGACCCCTGCCGGGACGCGCCTCGGGTTTGGGTATCCCAGCCGGCGCCGCACCTCAGCCTTGATGGGTTTGATCTTGTATTCGGAGGTGCACTGCCGGCGGGCCATACCCCGCTCACCGTTGGGGCCGAGGGTGAACAGAGGCATGGAGGCGAACCGGTGGCGTGGGTCGAGCGCGTCAGCTCGGATATCACCGGCGCTGACGCGCACCACCTCGATTCCGGCCAGTGCGGCGATGCCGGTCAGGCGGTCCAGGTGCCGGTAGACCGCTGCCGGTTCCCAGGCGGTATCGGCGAAGATCGCCGCGGTGAACCCGGAGATCGCGCCCTGGGCGGCGAGCAGCAGGAGCGTGGAGCTCTGCACGCCGGCGCCCAGGGACAGGTAGCGGTGGGTGGGGGGACTCACGCGACCACCCCGGATCCGCCCTCAGGCGTACGGGTCTTGGTGAAGATCAGAACGTCTTCGTGGGCGATGAGGTGCATCGGCACCCCGGACGTGCGGGCCTTGCGGACCTGTTGGAGTTGGAAGAACGACGGGCGGGCGACGAGCTGCCCGTCACGGACGGCGGCGAGGAGGGCGACGCACCGCTCGGTCGGCACGAGTCCGGCGCGCAGGCCGGCGGCGATGACGGCGCTGGGCAGGTCGACCAGCTCGCCGCGTTTGCGCCACGGGCGGGCGGTGACCACGACGGCGCCGCCGGGTCGTAGCAGGGTCGTGCAGCCGCGCAGGATCTCAGCGAACCCGTCGGCGAGGCCGGTCAAGTCGCGGTAGGCGAGGTTGCCTCTGTCCTCGCCGTCGTTGTACCGGTCGTCGTACTTGACGACCCCGTGCTCGCCCGGGCGGACGAGGCCATGGACGGTCGGCCCGTACGGGGGTGAGGTGACCACGAGCGCCACCTGCCCGGTGAGGGCCTTCGGCACCAGCGACATCAGCCGGGTCGCGTCGCCGCGGATGACCGACGCGCGTCCGCTGGCGCCCTGGTCGTGGGCGTGGCGGATGTTGGCGTCGGCGAGGTTCGACCATTGCGGCTCGTATTCAATGCCGAAGGCGTCGCGGCCGGCGTGGACGGCCTCGACCAGGGTGGTGCCGATGCCGCACATCGGGTCCAGGACCAGATCGCCGGGCTGGGTGTAGGCGGCGATAGCGTGGGCGGCGATCGCGGGCAGCATCCGGGCGGGATGCTTGACCGATTCCGGCACGTACCGGCCGCGTCGTTGGACGGGGCCGGTCGACTGGGCGGTGGCCCAGACCGACAGGCTGTTGGTCTCGGCGCGGTGGCGGCCTTCGTAGTCGCGGTGCCGGCCCGGGTGATCCCTGCCGGCGGCGGGGCTATCGGTGTCCGGCTCGCTCGCGCCGAAGGATCCCGCGGTGGTGTGCTCAGCCATGGCGTTCACCGCCGTCGCGGCCACGGCGCCGTCCCACGCCAACCGCGGGAGTCGAGGGCGGGGTGAAGACCATCAGGTCGGCGTGCACCCGCAAGTGGGCGACCGACCATTGCTCGGGGTTGGCGTGGGCCAGGGTGAGCAGCTCCTCATCAGTGCCGAAGTAGATGAATTGGTCGCCGTCGGTGTCGGCCTCGACGGCGACGATGTGCTGCAGGTAGCCCAGTCCCGCCGCGGAGGCGGCGGCCACAAGCGGCCCGAAGTCCTCCGGCGTGGGCTGCGTACCGGCGGGGACGCCGACGACGAGGACGAGGCAGCCGCCGGGGCGCAGCAGCCGCGCGCAGGCAGCGAGGAGCCAGGCGAGGCGGACCCGGGCGGTCGTGCCGGCCTCGTGCAGCGGCCAGGGAGCGACCACCAGGCTGATGGCCGCGTCCAGCGGCCCGTCGTGGGGCGGCCGGATGACCGTGGCGTCGGCGCCGGGCAGGTCGGGGTCGGTGAGGTCGTCGCCGAACCAGTCGACCAACTCGGGCGGGTCCTGCGCGTCGCCGGCCTCCGGCTCGGGCGCGGTGAGCGGGTTGGTTGCGGTCGTGGGCGCCGGCGGGCCGGCGGTGGCGGGTCCGATGATCAGGCTGGAGCTGTCGGTGAACCAGGCGCGGTGGTGCTGGCGACCGCCCTGGGTGCAGATGGGTGCGAGGACGTGGTCGGTGGTGAGGTCGGCCACCGCCTCCCCGGGCCGGCTGTAGGCGGCGACGAGGCGGTAGGCCAGACGGGTGGGCAGGATGGTGTGCGGGTCGGCGTCGGTACGGGCCGTGCGCCAGACCGTGATCGGTACCGGCGGGTCGCCGGCGATCAGGTCGATGAGAGTGGAGTCGGCCGGCTCGCTGTGGTCGGCCTGCGGGTGTGGGTGCGGCGTGTGCGCGCTCATGTGCTGTCGGCTCCGCGCCGCGCCGTGAAGCGCTGACATCCCCAAACCGGGTTTTGTGAGCCTCGGCGAACACTTGCCGAACCCACAACCGCTCACAACGCTCGACCCGGCAGCGGCTGGTCCCGATTTCCGTCGTCCTGCCTGGTGCGCGGGACGTGGCGGCAGCCATCGGCAGGTGGCCTACCGCGACGGGACCGGCGTCGTTCCCACTCATTTCTGTCTGTGACGCTGGGTCACTGACAGAACGCCCTGACGGTGCCGGCGCCGGTTGGAGAGAACGCGTCGGGCGTCGACGTGGATGAGCGTTGCCCAGCACTGTGAGAGGTTGCCGAACTTCGTGTGCCGGGCCGTTGTCATCGGCGCGGCGCGTCGCCTGTGACAGGGTGCGGGATGTCCAGCGGTGACAGCCTGCCCGCGACTGTCACGGGTACGTCGGCAGTCCGCGCGGGCCGTCCCCGGCGAGCGGTGACAGCGGCGCTGTGAGCCGACCCGGTTGTCACAGCAGGCCGCGTGTGTCCCCTGTGAGGTCGTCCGCGCCATCTCGCGGCTCACGACGTGAGCCTGTGCCACCACCTTCGAACCGCGCGGTCACAGACTCCGTCAGGGTGTCACAGGGCAGGTCAGCCGACCTTTGTCAGGCTCTTGCCAACGATCAGCGGCGGTGGCGCGCCGTGCGGGCGGGCCACTGACAGAGGCCCAGTCGAGGGCGACGAATAGCGCCCTGAGCGGCTCTGTCAGGACCGTGTGAGCCTGCTGTGGCGCAATCGATGCCACCGATCGCCGTGACAACGCCGGCGACGGCATTCGCATCCCTTCGGTGTCACAGGAGTGTTGACATGAGCGTGTCCGACGCTATGAACTGGCCGACGTCCGCCCTCGACGCGGCGGCGACCGCCTTCGCCGCGCTGACCTGCGAGCCCGCGCCGCTGGCTCTCGACTGCACGGCGTTCTTCTGCGACGCGGGTCTGCCGCAGCCGGTGATGCCGCTGCCCGCGCTGCGGGACTGGCTGTTGCGCCACCCCCGCGCCTACACGGCGCGTGACGAGGTGTGGCGCGAGCTGATCCGACGCGCCCGCCTCGACGGGCCGCACTGGGTCATCGCCGCGGTCGGCATGGCGATGCCGGCGCTGCAGCGGTACGCGGCCCACCTGGGCGAGGGCTACACCGGCGACCCAGCCGATATCGACGCCGAGATCCTGACCGGGTTCCTGACCGCGCTTCGCGACCGGGCCGACCTGGGCAAACCCGCGCCGTACGCGAGCCTGTGCAAGGCGGCGTGGCGAGCCGGGCGGGACCTGCGGCTGCAGCAGCATCAGTGCCTGCCGGTGCAGGACATCGAGCACCTCGCCCTCGGTTCCCGCACCCCGCCGGTGCCGTACGGGCATCCGGATCTCCTGGTCCGCCGCGCGGTGACCCTCGGGATCGTCGACCCCGAGGACGAGCAGCCCTATATCGACGTGCGGCTCGGTCGACGGGCGATCGAGCCCATAGCCGCGAGGAATGGTGTCAGCGTGGACGCCCTGCGCATGCGGCTGTCACGCATCGACAGCCGCGTCGCCGAGGCCCTCGCCGACGGGCTACTCACTGGGGTCGCGTCGCCGGAGACCACGGCGCGGCTGCGGCAGCAGGCCGAGCAGCGCGGCGGGCGTCGCGCAGGACGTGCCGCGGCCGCCCGCCGCGAAGCCGCCCGGCAGCAGGCTGCCGCAGCCGCCTGACATCCAACCGGCACGGCTGTGGCCCGACGTGCACCGTCGGGCCACAGCCGTTTCCGCTTGCCGAGCGCCCGTCCCAGCAGAACTGCTCCGGAGGTAGCACCCAGCGCTGGCAGCAGAAGACCAGCGCAGGATTGCCAGCAGACCTGCCCGCCGGCACGTTTTGCGGCGCAGGCACCGCTCAGCCGTACCCCTCCGCTCCGACGATCGGAGCTTTCCGCCGTCGTCCTAAGCACCCTGGAACGGACGGGCGAGCCAATTCGGCCTTGTCAAGAACTGTGAGCCCCGGCGGCCCTCACACCGCTCGCACACAGCGGTTCCGAGCCGGCTGCGAGTCCTCGCCCGCAGGCAAGGCTGTCGAGCAGTGATAGCCCTTCACCAGCCCTGTGAGGCCTGCCTGGACCGGGGTGAGCGCGGCAAGTGTTCGCCCAGGCTCACAAATCCCGGTTTGGGGGTGCGGGACTTCGGCGGGCTGTACCGCTCGCCGGTCCCGCCCGCCGCCGGGCGACACGAGCAGCCGCGATCCGCGCGCCTCGGGTGCCGCGCTAGTTGATGCGCTGACACCACATTGATGACCGCAACCCACCCATGAGGGAGGACGAGCTCCTCCCGGGGCTTACGCGGTTCGTGCGCTGCTCGCCTGCGCCCGGCGGCGGTCCCATCGGACCGCTTCGAGCAATCGCCGCCCCCGGTCAGGTCTGTTCGTGGCCGGGGCGCGGCGGGAGGTGAACCGCAATGTCCCGCACCCCACAGCAAACTCTCCGAATCCCGCGAGTCGTTCGTCTCGCACTCCGTGCGGCTCTACCGCTGGGCGGTGTCGGCCTGTCGCTAGCCGCCCCGGCCGCCGCGAACGCCGATCCCGGTGCCGCCGTTCACCTGGCGGCGAACTCGCTGCCCGTGGTGATTGCCAATCTGCAGGCCTGGGTCATGGGCATCCTGGCCGCCATCGCCACCCTCTTCCTCGTCCTGGCCGGCGTATACCGGGCCACGGCCGGCGGTGACCCGTCGCAGGTCGAGAAAGGCAATCTCGCCCTGCGCAACGCGCTGGTCGGCTACGGCCTGGCCGTCCTGGCCCCGATCCTGCTGCAGGTCGTCCGGGGCATCGTGGGGGGCTGATCGTCATGGGATGGGTCCTCGACCATGTTCTTGATTGGCTCACCACGGCTATCCTGGCCTGCCTCAACGCGATCTTCGACCTCATCACCGGCATTCTGCTCACCACACCGAAGGTCACCGTGCTGCCGCAGGTGCAGGCGCTCACCGGCCGGTCGGTCTGGATCGTGGACACCGTCTTCGTGTTGGCGTTCGTCGCCGCCGGCCTGCTCGTCATGGTCGCCGGCGGCGACGAACAATCCCGGTACACGATCAAGGACCTCCTCCCGCGACTGGTCGTCGGGTTCACCGCCGCGCACTTCTCCCAGTTGGCCTGCGACCAGCTCATCGATCTCGCCAACGCCCTAACCGCGGCGATCAGCGAGGGCGGCTACGACGGCGACGGCGCGTTCACCGCGATCCGCACCCACCTCGCGGCGGCACAGGACCGCACCGTCCCACTGTTGTTCCTGATCCTGATCCTGCTCATCACCGTCCTGGTCGTGACGGCCGCGTTCCAGCTGATCGGCCGGTTCGTTGCGCTGCTGGTGATGACGAGCATCGCGCCGCTGGCGTTGGCCTGCCACGCACTGCCGCAGACCGACGCCCTCGCCCGGCTGTGGTGGCGCGCCTACGCCGGATGTCTGGCGATCCCCGTGGCGCAGGCGTTCTTCCTCACCGCGGGGCAGCAGACACTGCTCGACCCGGCGACCATGCTGCCCGTGTTCGGCCTGCCCGTCGACCCGGGCGGAACAGTGAACCTCCTGGTCGTGGTGGTGCTGCTCTGGACCACCGTCAAGATCCCCACATTGTTGGCCCGCTGGGCGGGCCAGACCGGACGTAGCACGAGCACCATGCTCGGCGCGGTGGTCCGCGTCGTCGTGGTGCAGCAGCTGGCCCGCACCGTCCCCGGCCTGAACACCCTTCGGAGGAGCATCAGATGACCCGACCTGATCCGGAAGCGCCGTTGAGGGCACGGATGCCCGCCGACGTCGACGCCCCCGACAAGGTCGCCTACGGGCTGACGTTCCACCAGCTGGCGATCGTCGCCGCCGGCGCGCTGTGCTTCTACGCCGCGTGGCGCACGCTGCACGATGTCGTGCCGGTGCCGGTGTTCATCGGTGCTGGTGTGGTGCTCGGCGGGCTGGTCATCGGTTTGGCGCTGGGCCGCCGCGACGGCCTGTCCATGGATGTGTGGCTGCTGCACGCAATCCGCCACACCCGCACCCCCCGGTCGCTGTCGAACGCCAGCATCGCGGCGGATACCGGGGCGCCGGATTGGGTCGACACGCCCCAGCGCGGCCGGGTGCCGCTGCCGGCGCCGTTGCGGCTGCCCGCCGACGCCATCGACGACGACGGGGAGGTCAGCCTCGGTGGCGCGCGGGCGGCGATCGTCGGTACCACCACGGTGAACCTCGCGCTGCGCACACCCGGCGAGCAGGCGGCCCTGATCGAGGGGTGGGGTCGGTGGCTCAACAGCCTGTCGACGCCGACGCAGATCGTCGTGTCCGCGCAACCGGTCGACTTGGCCTCCCACAGCCGGGCTCTCGCCGCCGCCGTGGACGCCCAACAGCATCCGCGGCTGCGCGAGGCGTGCGCCGATCATGCGGAGTTCCTCGGCGACCTCGCCGCCCGGCGGGACCCGCTGCGTCGGCAGGTCCTGGTCGTCACCCGGACGGCGGCCGGCGAGCGCGCGCATGCCGCGCGGCGGCGAGCCGATGACACGGTGCGGGCGTTGGCCGGCCTCGGCGTCAGTCCGCGGGTGCTGGACGGCTCGGCGGTCACCGCCGCCCTGGCCGGCGCCGCCGACCCGTACCGGCCGCCGCGGCCGGGCGGCCTGGCCGCGCCCGACGCCGTCATCACCGCGGCGGCCCTCACCCGCAGGACAAGGAGCCAACGATGATCAGGAAGAGACTGTTCGGCGACGACAAGGCGCAGCCGCAGCCGGACTCGCTGGCGTCGGCGGTCGCGCCAGCCACGGTCGAGGTCACACCCCGGTGGCTGCGCGTGGGCGACGGCTTCGCCGCCACCCTCGTCGTGACCGGATACCCGGCCGAAGTGGGCCCGGCGTGGCTGGAGCCGCTGCTGTCCTGGCCGGGCCGGCTCGACCTCGCGTTGCACATCGAGCCGCTGCCGTCCCCGATCGCCGCCGACCGGCTCCGCAAACAACGCGCACGGCTGGAGTCGTCCCGGCGGGCCGACTCCGAGCGCGGCAAGCTCGCCGACCCCTACGTCGACGCCGCCGCAGATGACGCCGGTGACCTGGCCGAGCGGCTGGCCCGCGGCGCGGCGAAGCTGTTCCGCGTCGGCCTGTACCTGACCGTGCACGCCCGCACCGAAGACGAACTTCTGCAGGCGTGCGCGCAGGTCCGGGCCGCCGCCGCGTCCACCCTTCTGGAGGTGCAGCCCGCGACGTGGCGGCAGCTTCCCGGCTGGACCACCACCCTGCCCCTCGCGACGGATGGGCTGCGGATGCTGCGCACCATGGACACCCAGGCCCTCGCTGCCGCGTTTCCGCTGTCGAGCCCGGACCTGCCCGCTCCGCTGCCCGGCGACCCGCCGGCCACCGGCGGTGTCCTTTACGGGATCAACCCGGCCAGCGCCGGGATTGTCTGGTGGGACCGCTGGACGCAGGAGAACCACAACTCGATCGTCCTGGCCCGCTCCGGGGCCGGGAAGTCGTACTTCGTGAAGCTGGAGATCCTGCGCAACCTCTACCAGGGTGTGCAGGTCGCGGTGGTGGACCCCGAGGACGAGTACCTGCGACTGGCCGACGCGGTCGGCGGCAGCATCGTCCGGTTGGGCCTGCCCGGCGTGAAGATCAACCCCCTGGATCTGCCCGTCGGCGACCGGCGTCCCGACACGCTGACCCGCCGCGCTCTGTTCCTGCACACGCTCATCAGCGTGCTGCTCGGCCACGGGCCGCCACCGGCGGAGCGAGCCGCGCTGGACCGGGCCATCCTCGCCGTCTACCGTGCCGCCGGGATCACCGCGGACCCGGCCACGCACCACCGGCCCGCGCCGTTGCTGCGCGACCTCGCCGCCACGCTGCGCGCTGACGACGACCCGGCCGCCGCGACGCTGGCCGCCCGGCTCGCACCGTGGGTGCAGGGCAGCTTCGCCGACCTGTTCGACGCACCCACTACTCAGGCGCCGGTCGGCCACCTGGTCGTGTGGTCGCTGCGGCATTTGCCCGACGAACTGCGCACCGTCGGCACACTGCTCGCGCTGGACTCGATCTGGCGCACCGTCGACGCCCCACAACGCCCGTCGCGGCGGCGGCTCGTGGTGGTCGACGAGGCGTGGCTGTTGATGCGCGACGGCGAAGGCGCGCGCTTCCTGTTCCGTATGTCGAAGGCGGCACGTAAGCGCAACGCCGGGCTGACCGTCATTACCCAGGACGCCGCCGACGTGTTGGGCACCGATCTCGGCCAGGCGGTGGTGTCCAACGCCTCCACCCAGGTGCTGCTGCGGCAGGCGCCGCAGGCCATCGATGCCGTCGGCGAGGCGTTCGGGCTCACCGACGGTGAGCGGCGGCTGCTGCTCTCGACTCGCCGCGGCCAAGGGCTGCTGATCTCCGGGGCGAGCAGGACCAGCTTCGAGTCGATCGCCTCCGACGCGGAGCACGCCCTGTGCACCACCGATCCGGTCGAACTGGCCGACCTCGACGAGGAGGAGGGCGATCTGTGACACCGCCGACCGAAGCCCTCAGCTCAGCGCTCGTATCCCCGGTGCCCGGCCCCACCAGCGGGCCGGGCGCCGGCCCCGTCCCGCCCCCTACCGGAGCGGCGGCCGCGGTGCTTGACGCGGCTGTGTGGGCCACACAGCGGCCGTGGCTGGCGGCTGTCGCCGCTGGCGGGCTGATCGTGTGGATCGCGGTCCGCAACCTGGTCGAGATCGGGCGGCTCCGCCACCACGCCCGCGGCGCGCGCCTCGTGACGATCGCGCCGCCGCCGGAGGTCGACCCGCACAGCGCTGGCGCGTTGTGGGCGAACCTGGCCGGCGTGCTGACCCCGTCACGGCGGCGGCGCCTGCTCCACGGCGCCCCGCACGTCGTGTGGCAGTACACGTGGTCCGGCCGGCAACTGCTCATCTCGATCTGGGTTCCCGGCACCGTCCCCCCGGGAGCGGTCGAGGCCGCGGTGCGGGCGGCGTGGCCCAGCTCGGCCACCACCACCGACGACAACCCCCCGCCGCCGATCCCCCTGGACGCGCACCCCGCGGCGGGTGGGCACCTGCTGCCCGTGTACGCGGAGTGGCTGCCGCTGGCCACCGACCACGACACCGACCCGCTGCGCCCGCTGATGGCCGCCGGCGCGCAGCTTAAACCCGGCGAGTACGCCTGCGTGCAGGTCCTCGCCCGCCCGGCCACACCCCGGCGGGCGGCACGGGCCCGCCGCGCGGCCGGGCGGCTACGGGCCGGCACCACCGCCGTACCGGCGATCAACCCGGCCGCGCCGGTGCTGTGGGTGCTGGACGCGTTCCTGTCCGGCAGCGGCGGCACCGGCCGGTCTACGGCGTCCGTGTCCCGTCGGGATCCCACCGTGGAGCGCGACGTCCGGGCGATCCTGGACAAGACGGCGCATCCGCTGTGGCAGACCGGCATCCGGTACGCCGTCGCCACCACCAACCGGCGTCCCGGCGCCGACCCACGTGGCCGGCTGCGGGGCATCGCCGACACTCTCGCCTCGGCGTTCGCCATCCACACCGGCCGCAACCGGCTCACCCACCGCGCCCGCATGCGAGCGCCGGTGGCCGTCCTCGCCGCACGCCGCCTCGGCCCCGGATTCCTCACCTCCGCCCCGGAACTCGCGGCCCTCGCCGCGTTGCCGCAGGACCTCGCGGTGCCCGGCCTGGACCGGGCGCGGGCCGCGTCCATGCCGGCGCCGGTCGCCGTGCCCGGCGGCGGGCGTGGGGTGAAGATGCTCGGCGACGCCGAAATCGGTGGTCACAGTGTGGGGCTGTCGGTGACGGACGCGAGGTATCACATGCATGTGATCGGTTCCACGGGCTCCGGCAAGACCACGCTGCTGGTCAACATGGCTCTCGACGACATCAAGGCCGGCCGCGGCACCGTCGTCATCGACCCGCACGGCGACCTCGTCCTGGACATCCTCGACCGGCTTCCCGCCACCGTCGCCGACCGCGTCGTGCTCTTCGACCCCGACCAGGACAACCCGCCGACGCTGAACCCTCTCGAAGGCGACGACCCTGACCTGGTCGTCGACAACCTCGTGTCGATCTTCGGGAACATCTTCGCCAAGGCGTGGGGACCGCGGATGGACGACGTGATGCGGGTGGCCTGCCTGACCCTGCTGCGCCACAACAACGTCACCCTGCAACACATCCCGCCGCTGCTCAACAGCCCTCAGTTCCGCTCGGCGATGACGGTGGACCTGGACGACCCGGCCGGGCTCAGCGGCTTCTGGCAGTGGTACGACAGCCTCAACGACAGCCTCCGCTCGCAGGTCATCGGACCGGTCCTCGCCCGGCTGC
The DNA here is from genome assembly GCF_049841595.1 of Micromonospora sp. DT228. NCBI lineage: Bacteria > Bacillati > Actinomycetota > Actinomycetes > Micromonosporales > Micromonosporaceae > Micromonospora > Micromonospora sp. DT228. Next base: position 60,932 of record NZ_JBNCKO010000023.1, on the reverse strand, counting down.
GCGCGTTCCTGCTGCGCGACTTCGTCAAACGCACCATGCGCTACCCCAAATCGAGCTTCGACATGGGCCGCGTCCTCGACGGCGGAGTGCTGCTCGTCCGCATCCCCAAGGGAGTGCTCGGCGAGGACACCAGCCGGCTGCTCGGCTCCCTGATCCTCGCGCAGGTATGGCAAGCCACCACCGCCCGCGCCGGCGTCGAACCCGACCGGCGCCGCGACGCGACCCTGATCATCGACGAGGCACAAAACTTCCTGACCCTGGCCAACTCCCTGGACACGATGCTCGCCGAAGCCCGCAAGTACCGGCTGTCGCTCGTGCTCGCCCACCAGGACCTGGCCCAGTTCCCCCGCGACCTGCTCGCCGCGGCGTCGGCCAACGCCCGCAACAAGATCTACTTCACCGTCGCGCCGGAAGACGCGAGAGTCCTGTCCCGGCACACCCTGCCGGAACTGGGCGAGCACGACCTCGCCCACCTCGACGCGTACACCGCCGCCGCGCGGCTGGTCGTCAACGGCCGCCAGACCCCGGCGTTCACCATGAAGACCCGGCCGCCGAAGCCGATCGTCGGGGAGGCGACCGTCATCCGTCAGGCCGCCGCAGCGGCGGTACCGAGCCAGGACACTAGCGCCGTCGACGACCTCGTCGAACGGCTCAGCCGCAGACCCAACGACCGTCGCTCCCGTCCGAAGAGCGACCGGAGCTAACTGTCTCTGTCAGACGGTGGCGTCGCCCGGGTCGCGCACCGGCTCACCATCGGGATCGTCACGGGTGACCGCCGGGCATCCGCAGCACAGTGTTGACCTGGGCTGTCAGTGCCGCACACACCCCGTGACAGGCCCTCCGCACCGGCCTCCCTCGTCCCAGACACCCCTCCCGACCGGGAGGGGAACCCCATCCTGCCCAGGAGCAACCGTCGTGTACTCCCGTGTTCCCCCCGCCTCCCGCAACCCCGATCCCCTAGCCGTCTTCGGTCGCATCGTTCCCCGCGACCACGCCCTCCTCAGGCTGCTCGCCGAGCACTACCTGCTGTCCACCGCCCAAATCACCAGCGCCCTCTTCGACACCCGGCGCACCGCCCAACGGCGGCTGACGATCCTGCACCGCCTCGACGTGCTGCACCGATTCGGCCGCAGCGGCGCCCACGGCCGATACGGGTCACTGCTCTACACCCTCGGCCCCGTCGGGTTGCAGCTACACCCAACCGTCTACCACGACCCCACCGGCACCAGCGGCAAAGCGCCGCGCAGCTCGCTGGAACGCGCCAAGCGGATCGCCGCCAGCGGCCAGGTCAACCACCTGCTCGGCGTCAACCAGTTCTTCACCGACCTCATCGCCACCGCCCGCCACACACCCAACGCCCGGCTGTCGCGCTGGTGGTCCGAGCAGCACGCCACCACCGTCTACGCCCAGTCGGGCATCCGCCCCGACGGGCACGGCGTCTGGACCGTCGGCGACACCTCGACCGGCTTCTTCCTCGAGCACGACAATGACACCGAGAACCTGGCCCGGGTCGTGGCCAAGCTGCGCGGCTACGAACGCCTCACCACCTTCGGCCCCCGCTACCCCGTGCTGTTCTGGGTCCCCAGCCGGCGCCGCGAGGCCAGCCTCCTCGCAGTGCTCGCCGGACTGCGCACCGCCAGCCCGATCGCCACCGCCGTCCACGGCCCCGACCCGGCAGGTCGGGTGTGGACCCTCGTCTCGGACCCCAGCCACCGGCGGTACCTGCACGAGCTGCCCTGCGACCACGGCCCCGACACGGTCACCAACCCGCGGCGCTTCGACCACCGGTAAAACTCACACCGCCGGCCAGCGCGCCGACAGTTGCCAGAGTGAGCACCTCCGGCAAGCCGACTACCGTCGCCGACGTCTGTCAGCAAACAAGGTCATCTGTGAGAGCCATGAAGGCTCACAGCGTCCGCGCCGACGACGGCTGCCCCATGAGCCGGAATGCCCCACATCGCAGGTCAACCCCACTTTCCGGCGATCAACTCGTCGGATCGGCCTGACAGAACAGACCGCTACCGTTCACGGCACTAACACCCCCCTCATAAATCCCCACCCCGGTCCGGTCCCACCTCGGAACCACCGCCGCACCTACCGGTGCGCCTCGCCCACCCGCCCCTCCCGGGGCCGGTCGGCACCGCGCCGCGCGGCGACCCCAGGTCGCACCCCACCAACCCGCACCGCACCTCTCCGCAACCCGACCCACGCACCCCAGTGGGCCGGTCATCTCCGCGCGCCCTGACGCGCCCACCCCCAAGGAGGACCACTCGTGCCCAAGAACCCGACCAGGAAGGCCACCTCGCCGGCTGTCACACCGACGGCGACGATCCACACCATGATCGTCTGCGTGCCGGGGGACCTGCCCCGCGAGTCCCTGACCGCACACCAACTCGACCGCAACTTCGGCGTGCAGGGCACGCTGTCGCCCCGCTTCTGGGCCAGCCCCGCCCTGCACCTGTGGCAGCGCAGCCAGATGTTCGGACTGCGCAAGGGCCGCCCGGCCTACTGCGCCGGCGGACCAGCGCGACTGCTCGACCTGACCGGCATGCGCCACGCCGCCGGTGTCGGGGCGGGCATCCGCCACCAACTGTTCAGCCGCGCCGTGCACGGCACCCGCAACGCCACGCCGTGGCACGTCTACGAGGCCCGCCACCTAGCGGACCCGCAGCAATACCCGTGGGACACGGCCGTCGCGGACTTCACCCATCAGCCCCGGGTCAACGCCATCCGGATGCACAACGCCGCCACCTACGGCGCCGGGCAGATCCGCCTCAGCGAACTGGAGATGTACCAGGCCGGCTGCATGGCCTACCAGCACCACAGCGCCCTGAGCGCCCTCGCGGGCGACGCGCTGATCACCGCCGAAGGGGCGAAGCTGGCCCCGGCCAGCGACGCCATGGCCGACCGGGTGACCTACCTCGAACAGGCCAACCGGCTGCTCGACGCCATCGACACCAACCAGCGACTGCTCGCGGTCGCGCTCTGACAGAGCCCGCCAAGAAGGAGACAGGCCCGACGGGCCGGGTCATGGTCCTGATCGGCGAGGTCGAACGCCTCGCCGCCGCCTGCGTCCGCGCCCCGCGAGGCGGCGCCGCGAACCGCTAGCCATCCACGCGCACCTCATCGCGCAGCTTTGGGCCGCTGCACGCACTGGCGCACCACCCTGCTCACCATCCTGGCGACCGGCTCACGGTATCGGCAGGCACCCCGCGAGCCGCCGCATCTCGCCCCGGCGTGCCAGCCGCCCCTGGCAGGGGCGCTGACTGCGCTGCCGGCCAGCGAGACGGCCGCCCTTTCCCTCTTGCGCGGAAGCCGGCGAGCGCCGGCACCAACCCCTGCGCACCTCACCGAGCCGTCGGCGACCAGGCCTTGGTCGCCGTCATCACCCTGCCTGAAGGGACACCGCTCCATGATTCACCTTCCGATCTGCCCCGTCTGCGATGAGCCGGTGGCAGACCAACCCGCCACGCACTGGACCAACGCCTACCGCGGCGGCATTCCGTGGTGGCATCTGGCGGACAACAGCCCGATCTGCGCGGCTGCCGACGGCCAGCACTCCCAGCCGGCCCTCGTGGCCGACCCGCTTCCGGTCGACAGTCAGACCAACCCCTGGCTCGACGAGTTGAGCCGCCTGTTCGCTGTCGACGGTCCCTACAACCCCGCCCGACTGGGCAGCGCCATCACCGCCGCCGAGCACCTCACCCGCTGGCTGCACACGGCCACCGGACCGTTCAGCGCGCTGCTCACCCTGCCGGCACCCTCCGACGTCGCATCCCTGATCGGGCACCTGCACCGCAGCACTCGGCTGCTCGCCCGGGTGCACGCACAGATCGGTTCCTACCTCCTCGACCAGGCCCGCCAGGCACACCTCGCCAGCCTCGATGACAGCGAGGGGCGCAGCGAGGTCATCGACGCCGTCGACGACATCCGCGCATGGTTGCAAGACGCGGCCGACTGGCTCGCCCAATCGGCGCAGGCGTCAGGGATGGCTTGGTCCAGCGTCCGCAAGGTCGCGGCCGCGAGTCACCTCGGCGCCTCCTCCACCGCTGGCGATATCGACCCGCAGGAGGGCCAGCGGTGACGAGTCCTGACTACACGCCGCGTCAGGGCAGCACAGCCGTCTTCTCCGGTCGGTGGCTGCGCTACGAACCGGTCCCTGGCTTCCACCGCTACCACGAGGGCTACCTCGCGACGGTGACCGGTTGGTGGAACGGCAGCTTCGAACTCGCCCTCGACCACGAGGCCGTGATCGCCCTTACCCAGACGTTCGACGCGATGGCCACCTACGTCGGCGATGACTGGCGCACCGTCGGCTTCGACGGACACACCCTCACCATCGCCCGTCCGGTGTCCCTCGGCGGCGGCGTCCACCTCGTCGAGCCCACCCGGGGGCGGTACCGGATCGGCTGGGGCCTTCCGTGGCTGCCGGTCGACCCGAGCCGCTGCGACCGCGTCTTCGGCCAGCCATAGCCGCACCGCCCACCAGCACGGGGGCCTGGCAGGCCCCGAGCGTCGACGGCATCCCGAGATCCGGTCACCGCACTTGATCACGAGGCGTCATCGAAGCGTGGATCAGTGCACGCCACATCCCGGCAGACGCAACAACAGCCACAGGGAGGACTCATGGACAACCCCACCGACCAGACCGCGGCGCCCAGCGCCCTCGACAAGGTCGCCGCCGCTCTGGCAGCACTTGGCCAGGACACGGCCGCCGCGATCGCGCAGCGCGCCGGCGTCGGCTACTCGACGGCCACCAAACGACTTCGCACCCTGGCAGAGGCAGGCCAGTCCGAACCGTTGCGCGCCGACGACGGCCGCACGCTCTGGCGGCACGTGGCGAACGCGGCGAACAGCACCGACAGCGGCGACCCGCAGGCGACCACGACCGACGCCAGGAGCGACCCGCCCCCCGCACTGACGGACGACAACGGCGACGAGGCTCACGGACCGGACGAGGCCCCCGGACCGGCGGAGGCGGCGAACGCCGCCTCGGTGGCGAGACCGGACGACGAGTCGACCAGTCTCCAGCCGGACGACGAACGCCGACCAGCGTCGGACAGCGACGCGGGCCGGCCAGTCCTACAGGACCCACTCGCCAAGCCGGACCACGTCCCCGAGGCACCGACCACAACGGAGGCGAGCGAGGCTTCCCCGGCCGACGCCGAGAATCCGCCCGCAGCCGACGCGTCTGGTCAGGTAGAACTCGGGCCCAGTCTGGACCCGGCGGGCAGCGACGAACCCATTGCGCCCAGCAGCCCGTCCGAGGCAGCAAGCGCGTCAGGTGGCGGGAAGCCGCGCCGGTCCAAGGGCAGCCTGCGCGGGGCCATCCTCGACGTTCTCGAAGCCCATCCCGGCCAGCCGTTCAAGACCAGCGAACTGTGCAAGGCCATCGACCAGGCGAACGAGGGCACCGACTCGGCAAAGGCCAGCGCGGGCGCGGTCGTCAACGCCGTGCACAAGCTCGTCACCGACGGTGTCGCCGTTCAGGTCGCCGAGAGGCCAGCAACGTTCCAACTCGCCCCGGCAACCACCTAGCAGACCCGTTACCGCTGGTAGCCCGGGGCGGGCGTCGAACTTGGCGGAACCACGCCCGCCCCGGTGCTCCTTAGTTCAGAAGGAGCGACGTCAAGTGTGTCACCTGAGCTCGTACCTCACCGCGGCCGGCGGAATCCTCGCCGGTCTCGCCGTCGCCGCGGCACTGCTCTCCCGGCAGCGGCACATCATTCACCATCAGCGGCGCGCGTTGGCTGCCCGCGACCGTGACCGGTCCTACTGGCATCGGCTGGCCACGCACAACGACACGAGCGACCTGCCGAACCGGCGGGCCCTGTGGACCCACCTTCAGGCCACGTTCTCGCTCGGGGAACCGCTCGGGCTCGTCCTCATCGACCTGGACCGGTTCAAGCAGGTCAACGACACCTACGGCCACGAGCACGGCAACGACCTGCTGCGCGAGGTCGGACGCCGCCTGAGGGCACTCGGGCCGTCGGTGGCCCTGGCCGCGCATCTCGCCGGCGACGAGTTCGCCCTCGTCGTGCACGGCCACGACGGCGAGGTCGAGACTGCCGCCCAGGCCGCCCACCGGCGCATCTCGGAACTCCCGTACGAGATCGCCGGGCAGCAGGTGATCGTCACCGCCAGCGTCGGGTACGCGCTCGCCGAGCCGGACATGCTGCCCCGCGACCTCCTGCACGCTGCCGACCAGGCCATGTACCTGGCCAAACGCAAGCGCTGCGGCGTCCGCGCCCACGACCCGGACCACGCCACGCCGCCGGGAAACTTCATCCGCTACCGCGACCTGCGGTAACACGCCCCCGACGCCAACCGCACCACGTCCGCGCACGCACCAGGAGCCCCGCAGGCGATTCGGCCTGCGGGGCTTCGCGTATGTCAAGGAGCCAGATCCCCGTGATGTCCTTCAACACCGTCCACACCCTGACCGGGTGCCTGCTGCACATTGAGGCCAACGCCGACCTACTCGGCTGGGGCCGCCCGCCTCTCCTGCTGCTCATCCAGGACCGGCCGGCCCCAACCGCACCGCACGGCACCAGACGCCAGATGCGGGCCGTGCACCTACCGCTCAACGACACCCGCATGGGCCGCTACCGCGCCGGACTCGCCGACCTCCTGCCCGACCTCACCACCGCGCTCGACATCAACCAGCCGGTCGCCCGGCCCACCCTCGCGGCCTGCGTCGACATCGACCTGATCACGAACCTCCTCGCCGATCCCACCCCCGGACTCCGCCTGCTGGCCTGGACCGTCTGCTACGAGGACGTCCTCGTCGAGTCCGACGACCTGCACGAGATCCGCCGCGTTGACGCGGTCGACGCCGACCGCCGCAGCTACCGGCTCACGAGGCTGCGACGCGAACCGCACCCCGTGGTCCGCGTCGACGACCACGACGACCACGACGACGCACCGGCCACTCGCTCCGCACTGGCGCGTCTCATCCAGACCACCAGCAGGCCCGGCCGAATCATGCCGGCGGCCTCCTGAGGGCCGCCGACGGCCTGCCGGGAGCGCGGGTCCCGACCTCACCGGCGCGCCGCACACCGTGCCCCCTACGGCACCACCTAGGTAGACGACTTGACCTTGGCCGAGAGAAGAGCGTCGATCAACCAGGTCATTGTCCAGGGCGGCTATCAGGCACCACGCGATCGCCCCCGGCCGGATGGTGACCGCTGCCCAGAACCCGACGGAAGGTCATCCACCATGTCTGACCGCAGCCGAATCCGACCGTCTCACCGCGCCCTCGTCCCCAGTGACGTCAGCGACCCCCTGCTGTGGCGGCTGGCCGTGGACGTCCTCACCGCACACCAACCCGGACCCAGCAGCCGGTGCGCCAACCTGCAGTGCGCCAACCAAGCCGGGCCGTGTTCGGCCGCCAGGCAAGCACAACGGGCGATGCGCGCCGCACGAGGCGCACCAACGCCACACCTGCCGCAGCCGGCACCCACCGGCAACCTCGCCCTACAGAGGCCGGGCCGCGACTGCGGCGGCTTCGTCGGCTGGTTCACCGGCACCGCCACGCGCCTACGAACGCGGATCCCGCAACGGCTGCCCCGCCGCGTCCCCGCCGCGACCCTGACCGCCGCGTACGCCGCGTAGCCACAGCCCAGACGCGACGACCACCGCCACTGAAACCCCCGAGCAGGAGGACCTCATGACATTTCGCACCGAGACGACCCTCGCCGGCTATGGGCGAGCCGCCGTCGAGATGAAGACCCGCATGCACGAGTACTGCGCCAGCACCGCCGGCGACGAGTACACCCGGGCCTTCGTCGAAACGCTGATCGCCAGCCGTCCGGAAGACCACGACGACGAGGCGCATCGCCACCAGAAACTCGCCGACGTCATTAACCGCGCCAGCGGTGCGGTCTGGGCGCAGGGCGAGGCGTACGTCCTCGCCCCCGCCATGAGCGCCGTCGTCGCCGCGGCCGCCGAATCCCTCGACCTCACCGGCGACCTGCTCACCGCCGATGCCGCCCCCACCGACGGCGGTGTGCTTTTCCTGCCCGAACCGATCTACCACCGCAACCTGGCCGGACGGGTCAGCGCCATCGCGGCGATCACCTGGGCCACCATCGCCTCCCCCAGCGGGCGGTCATGGCTGATCTGCGGCTGGGCCAACCGGGACGACCCGGAGGATCCCCACGCCACCCGTATCCAGGGCTACGCCCGCCAGGACCCGACCCTGCTGTCGCGCCTCGGCCCGTACGTGATGACGAGCCTGGACATGCTGCCGATCGCGGCACCCGTGCCTGCCGTCGCACACCCGGACATCGACGAGCCCGACCGCGACTGGGAGACCGCACCCGACGGCCGGTACGTGATCGCCGACGCCACCGCCCGCACCAGCGTCTGCGCGGCGATCGCCTACGCGTTCTGGCGCATCCAGGACCAACCCATCAGCGTCGCCGCGCCCGCGCCACTGGACCGGCCCGCCCGGCGCTGCGCCGCACGTGCCCGCATCGTGCACGACACCCGCGTCGTAATGCTGCGGCGCACCTCGGCGATGCCCGAGCCTGCCGACGGTCCCGCCAAATGGCACTACCGCGTCCGGTTCGTCGTACGAGGCCACTGGCGTCGCCTCATCGACAAGCACGGACAGGCGCAAAGGATCTGGGTCCGCGTGCACCTCAAGGGACCGGACGACGCGCCGCTGCTGCACGGCGAGAAGGTCGCCGTCCTCGCCCGCTAGCCCCGGCACCCGCACCGAAGCGACAACGACGACCGCGCGGCCCGCCACGGCCGCGCGGTCGTCGCCTACCCGAACACAGCACCGCGACGAGGAGACACGACCCGTGGACACCATCTGCTACGTCAGCGCCACCGACCCCGTCCGGCCGAGCATCGTCCGCGCCCGCTACGTCCACTTCGACGGCTACCCCTTGGCGCTTATCCCGCAACTGCGCGGCATCTGGACCAAGACCGCCCGCCGCGACACTCACGCCCTCATCGACGCGGTCCTCGCCCACGACTGGTACTACCTCGGATCCGACGTCACCCCCGACACGCGATCCTTCCCGAACCAGCACCCCGTGCGGGGAGTCGGTGTGACGCTCGACGACGCCGAGCCAGAGCCCGTCACCGTCTTCCCGCTCAGCCGCGCCGTCGACCTCGACGCCTCCTGGATCTACGTGATCAACCCGACCGACCACACCATCACCGCCCACACCGGCGACGGCGATCCGGCCGGCGTCCACCCCCTCGGCTCACCGGCAACCAGGCGAACCACCGCCCTGCCCGACCGCGCCTCTCCCCACGTCCAGCGACACGTCACGCCTTCCCGCGCGCCCACGACGCGGCCCTACCGCGCCCGTCACCTCGACCGCCGGGAGCCGACGTGAAGCTCCGATCTCTGGTATCACTCGCGGTGGCGCTCGTCGCCGTGTTCATCCTCTGCGCCGGTGGGCTCGGCGGATTCCTCGGCGAAGGCACCGCCGCCGCCGGGTGTGTCCCCGTAGCCACCTCACCCGGCTCCTCATCGACCACCACGGCGTCACCCGCCGGGCCGCCGAACCTATGGCCGGCGATCGGCGACTGGGACAGCGACCATGTCAGCAACGCCGCCGCGATCGTCACCACCGGCGCCCGCCTCAGGCTGCCAGCCCGCGGCTGGGTGATCGCGGTCGCCACCGCCATGCAGGAGAGCACCCTGCGGAACCTGGCCGGCGGCGACCGCGACTCAGTCGGGCTGTTCCAGCAACGCCCCAGCCAAGGGTGGGGCGCCCCCGCCCAGCTTCAGGACCCCGTCTACGCGTCGGAGAAGTTCTTCGGCACGTTGGCCACGATCAGCGACTGGCAGGCGATGCCACTGACCGAGGCCGCCCAGGCCGTGCAGGTCAGCGCCTTCCCCGACGCCTACGCGAAATGGGAGGCACCGGCCACCCACCTGGTCGCCGCGATCGCCGACACCACCGGCCTGCCCACCGACGGCCTGGCCGGGTGCGGCGCCACCGGCCCGTGGACGCAGCCGCTCCTCGCCCCTGTCGGGTCGGGATTCCGTACCGGTCACCGACCCGGCCACGACGGCGTCGACTTGAGCGCCCCGCGCGGCACCATCATCCGCGCCGCTTCCGCCGGCACCGTCCGCACCGTCGGCTGCAACGCCGTTAACGCCGACACCGGCGCCGACTGGGGCTGCGACCGCGACGGCGACCCCATCCTCACGCGCGGGTGCGGCTGGTACGTCGACATCGACCACGCCGGTGGCCTGCTCACCCGCTACTGCCACATGGACCGGCCCCCGATGGTGACGATCGGGCAGCCAGTCGCCGTCGGCCAACCCATCGGCGTCGTCGGCTCCACCGGCCACAGCTCCGGCCCGCACCTGCACTACGAGGTGCATCAGAACGCCGATGCCAGCCCGAGCGGCGCGATCGACCCGGTGCCCTTCATGGCCGCTCAGCACGCCCCACTCGGCACCAGGCCCTCATCGGCCGATACCGCCGCGACTGACAGCCGCCCGACCGCAGGCGGCATCCGGATCCCTGCGCTCGCCCAGCCGTACGGCTAGGCGCAGCCGGCGTGCCGCAGATCGGCGCGCCAGTCAGCACACCGAACCCGAACAGAGGAGGTACCACCATGTCCTACCAGCCAGCCGACCCTGTCGTTGCTGAGCACGCGGGCGAACTGTGCCTGATCGGTCACCTTCACGCGGACGGAAACACCGCCACCGTCGTGGCCATCGCCGACCGCAGCGACCCGGCGCATGTCCTGGCGCTGCTGCGCGGCATTCTCGCGGATGTCGGTAGCGACATGCGGCTGTTGACCGAACAGATCATGACCCACGGCTGGACTTCCCTAGACCCAGCCCACCGAGCGGCAGAGGCATCGGCGCACGTATCGGCCCGGCTTCTCGATTTGGGCGAGGCCAGCGTGCCGGCAGGCGCGGAGTGGTTGTACCTGCTCGGTGATCGCGAACCGATGGTGCTGGTGTACGAGGCGACGGTGCACGGCACCTGGGCCCGGCACAGCCGCCACGGACTGCTAGCGCCCGCCGACACCCCGCTGCCAGGCGGGCTCGGCACCGCCGGGGACCTCGCGACCGGGCACCGCGAGCACCAGTGGCGGCCCGCGACTGTCGGACTCGCCGGCCTGCGCACCTCCTGGCAGGCCGAAATCTGCTCCACGGAATGGGCACGTGGCGTCATCGTCGCCCGCCTCGCTCAGGACGTGCTGCGCGACGTCATCGATGTGACGCGGGAGTGGAACACGGGACGAATGCCAGGATCCGGCCTTCCTTCGCTGACCCTCGTCGAGCACGTCCTGATCGTGTTGTGGTTCAACGGCTCCGGCCACGAGCAGACACAACAGATCACGCCGGGTGTCGGGCTGCGGCACGCCGGGATCGGCCCGGACACCGTCCGGCTTCCGAACCTCAACGTTCACTACACCATCGGCCAGCACGTCCTGCCGTGGACTCTGCCCACCGAGGAGCGTCTCGGCTACCGACCCGACGAGCTGCGCAACGGCGTCCCACCGATCCGGGAGTGGATCACCGAGGCCGGCTTGCACGCCGCCTACCCACCCCTGCGCGGCTATCCGCTGTCCCTCATCGCCGCCGCGCTGGCCGACCTCGCCGACAACAGCCCGGCGGCGCTGGCCAGCTACGACCACCCGTACCAGGTCTGTCTGGTCGCAGGCGGTCACGGCCTCATCGTCGCCCCCACCGCCTGGAACGCCCGCTCCCACGTGACCTTGCCACGACCCTTGGGCGGCACCTGGACCGAAGACCCGCTCGTCCCGGTCTTCAGCCCCTGGCAGGTCGCCACCCACTGCCGGATCCCGCACAGCCGCCACCACTGACCCATCCATATTCAGGAGACATCGAAGGGACGACCGTGTCCAACCGAGACAGCCGATCACCGAACACACAGCCCGCGGCGGAGCAGCCCGCCTGGATCGCACTGCTGCACACTCCGCTGCACATGCCCCCGACGAGGGCGGCCCGGAGATGACCGTCTGCACCGTCTGCGGCGCGGTCGACGAGATCGACCACGTCGAGGTCCCGTCCATGGCCGGCTACGGCCACGACACCGCCACCAGCTGCACCCGCTGCGGATCCTCGGTCGCCACCGACCCGATGTTCGGCGCCCGCCTCACCCGCAAGCCCTGGCCACCACACGCCCCCACGACGGGTGACGCGACGGGCAGCACCCGATGAGCACGCCCGACCAGATGCCACCGCCCCCGCCCACCAGCCGCGTCCCATCCACTCACCGATTGGAGAGCACCATGACCTACCAGCCCGGCCAGCGCGTCGCCCTGGTCCACACCAGCGACCCGCACACCCGGCTGCGGCCCGGCGACACCGGCACCGTCCGCAGTTACGACCAGCGACAGAACATCGTCGAGGTCACCTGGGACAGCGGCTCGGCCCTGTCGATGTGCCTCGACGCCGGTGACCGCATCGCACCGGTCACCACCACCCCGCCGCCCGCTGGCGGGCTGGTCGGCGAGGCCGCCGGATGGGCCGCCGCGCTGCGGCGGATGCTCGCCGCCGGCACCGAGGCCGGCCAAAGTGCCGCCGAGTGGTGGGCCCAGGACACCATCGGCGCCCGCGCCAGCGGCGACACCCGCCTGGCCGCCCGCCGGGTCCTGGCCGGCATCGACGACGGCGATCCCGCCGTCCTCGACGCCCTGCCCCGCTACACCTCAGCGGGAGAGTCAGTCGACATCGCCGGGTGGGAGCTGTTCGCCGACGCCACCGGCGACACCACGGGCTGGTTCGGGCTTCGCATCCAGCAGCGCGACGAGGCGATGACCGTCTACCGCGACGCCTTCGACACCGCCGCCACCGACCGCGTCGCCGACCTGTGTCACCTCGCGGCCAGCCCCACCGGCGCCGACGTGTCCCACCTGCACCCCGAGAAGGTCCGTGTCGGCGACGTCGGCGTGTTCTCCGGCGACTGGGCGCGCACCACCGGACCCGACGGCGGCGACCGCATCGCGGTCGGGTTCGTCGGCACCCTGATCGAGCACTGGAACGGGTGGGCGGTGTTCTCCTGCACCCGCGCGGTGGCCGAGGCGATCGTCGCCGAGCAGCAGCGGCACCGCGACGAGTACCGCGACAGCCTCCGGGGTGAAGGCGTGTCGGCGGACGAACTGGATCGGCGGGTCGACGCCGCGCTGGCCGACCTGTCCTTCGACGGCGACGTCATTGTCGCCGACCAGCGCGCCCTGGCCGACGACCCGGAAGCCATCGAGCGCCTCACCCCCGACGGCGACGGCCGGTACGTGGTGATGGGCCGCAGCTGGTGCTGGGAGGCCGTCGACCCCTACGCCTGCGACCGGATCGGCGGCGACCTGCCCGACACCGACCAGGCATAGGCCGGGCACCCCCAACCAGACCCCGCCGCGTCTGCCGAGGCTGAGCCAAATTCGGCCGCGGCATCCGACACGCCCCACGACAGCTAAGACCAACAGGAAGGAAACCCCAGTGACCATCCGTAGCCAAGAGGAGATCGTCACCCGGGTATGGGCTCTGCGGGCCAACCGCTGGGACATCTTCGGCTTTCGGGAGGAGGTGCTCGTGGAGGCACTCGATCTCGACCACGCCCGCCTGGTCCTCACCCCCCGCCACCCAGCTGAGTGGATCCAGCGGGTCGACCACGAGGCCTACGCCCGGGACTACCTGCGATTCGCTATCGGGAAGATCATCGACCACCGAGGCAACTCGGCGAGCCGGTCGGTGGACAAGCTCGGCGAACTCGCCTGGCTCCTCGGCCGCGACGACATCGTGGCGGCGATGGACCACGCCGGATACCCGATGTACGGAGCACCCAAGGTCAAGGCGTTCGCCGACAGGTTCGACTGGCCGTTCCTCGACGACCTCGACGGCGACGACCAGCAGTCCCTGGCCAGGATGGCCGAGGGACAGCAGTGCGACCCACGGGGCTGCGAACAGGGCTGCGCCGACTGACCACGACCCGGCCACCGGCATCGGCCCCGACTCTCACGTGCACCCACGGTCAGCGGGCGCCCCCGCCATCCCGCACCCGCGCATCAATTCGACTTGATCGATTGAGCTGTGGGGCGTTGCATCGTCGGCGCCGACACCGCCCGCGCGACATCGACCAGCACGCACCAGCGGCGACCCTGCGCGTCGCCGTAACCCTTCAGCACCACCGGGGTGTGGTCGCCCACCTGCCCGGCCCGATGCGGGCCGGCAGGGGTTGGCCCCACCCGTCTCCGCTGTGCGGTACCCACCGCCCGCGCACCCGGAGACGGGTGCGCGGGCCCGACCCTTGGAATCGAGGCAACCCCATGACCACACCACACACGACGATCCCGCCGGCCGGTCCACCGCAGAACGACCCGGCCCTAGCCGGCACCGGCGAGACGCCCACCACCGATGCCACCTCCGGCCGGTCCGGCTACCTCTACCGCAACGTCGCCCTACACCTGGCCGGTCACCCCGAAAGCATCCTCAAGGTCGGCGAGATCACCCGGGCGATCGGCGCACCGTCCTCCGGGGCGGTGTTCGAGGCATTGAAGAAGATGGCCGCCGCCGGGCACGCCACCCACTACCGCGACCCGCACCACCGCTTCCAGATCACCCAGCCCGGCATCGACGCCGCCGGCACCCTCCCGCCCGCCGCGCCCCGCACCCGCTCCGGCGGCAGCGGTGGTGGCCGGCAGTCCCGGCCCGCGCCGGTGCCGCGCCCGAACGGGACGCTGTACCACCCGCGGCGGCTCGGCAAGGGCTGGGACGTCGAGGAACTGCGACGGCTACGCGCCCAGCAAGTACCGGTGCTGCTGTACGGGCCGCCCGGCACCGGCAAGACCGCCATGGTCGAGGCCGCGTTCCCCGACCTGCTCACCATCGCCGGCACCGGCGACACCGTCGTCGACGACTTCCTCGGCTCCTACAACCCGATCCCCGGCGGCGGCTACGAGTTCGTCCACGGGCCCCTCGTCACCGCCATGCGTGACGGGCGGGTGCTGCTGGTCGACGACGCCACCCTCATCCCGCCCCGCGTCCTGGCCGTGCTGTACCCGGCCATGGACGGCCGCGGTGTCATCACCATCCCCGCCAACGGCAACGAGACCGTGCAGGCCGTCAACGGGTTCTACATCGTCGCCGGCCACAACCCGGGCGTGCACGGCGCGGTGCTCACCGAGGCCCTGGCCTCCCGGTTCACCGTCCACCTGCACGTCACCACCGACTGGGACCTCGCCCGCCAACTCGGCGTCCCCAAGCAGGTCGTGGCCGCGGCGATCGACCTCAACGCCGACCTGACCGCCGGCAAAACCGTATGGGCGCCGCAGCTGCGCGAACTGCTCGGCTTCGTCACAGTCCGCGACCACCTGGGCATGACCGCCGCCCTGGCCAACCTGGCCGGCATCGCCCCCGAGGACGCCCGCGACGACGTCACCGCCGCCCTGTCCCGACACACCGGCACGCCCATCACCGCGCTCGCCCTCGGCAAGCGCTGACCCCCTGCACCTCAGCTTCATGGAAGGAGCCAATCCGTGTCACACCCCAGCACCCACCTACAGCAGGGCGCACCGCCGACGCCGGCCGGCGCCAGCGACTGGCATGACTGGTCCGCGGCGTGGACCAAGCATGTCCCGCTGCTGACCGGCCGTACCGACCTCACCGTCCTCGTCGCCCCCGGCGCCGCCGGGGAAGCGCCCGAATGCTTCTACCCCGACCTCCACCGCATCGAGGTCGACGCCACCTACATCGCCGAGCGCCCCGACATCACCGACCCGGCCAAGGCCCGCCACAAGCGCCTCGTGCCCACCGGCTACGGGCTACTCGTGCACGGCGCCGCGCACGCCGCGCACAGCCACTGGACCACCCCGCCCGGCACCCCGCCGATCCTCGCCCACGTCGCCACCATGCTCGAGGAATCCCGGGCCGAAGGACGCCACCGTGGTCGCCGCCGGGGCGACCGCCGTTGGCTGCGCCACGTCGTGACAACCCTCGTCGCACCCGACGACGCGGCCGTCGATGACCCGTGGCACGCCGGACAACTCGCCGCCCTGCTGCTGGCCCGCGTCGACGCCCGCATCGTCACCAGCAAAGACGTCCGCCCCGTCCGCGCCGCCGTTACCGGCGTCCTCGGACGCAAACGCCTGCGCCAACTGCGTGACATCTGGCGCGAGGCCCAGATCTGCGACGACACCGACGCCGACACCATGGTCTTCCTGGCCCGCCGCTGGTGTCAGGTCCTCGGCATCGACCCCGACCAGCAGTACGACACCCCCGTACCGGACGCCGGCCTGTTCCCCGGCCGCCTCGCCGCGGCCCTCGTCGACTACCTCGCCGTCACAGCCGGCGTCACCCCGGCCGAGTACGCAGCATCAATGCTGGCCCGCCGCCACAGCCCACCCTCGGAGTGGGACCGCCGGGACCCGACCGAGCAGGAACACCGCGCGGCCCGCGACCTCGCCAACCGGCTGCGGCAGGCCCGCACCAGCCACCCCGAACCCGGCCGGCGGCCCTCCGCGATTCCACCCGGCCGGCTGCGCACCCGACACGCCATCACCGCCGACGCGCAAACCGCCGCCGGGCAACTGCCAACCGCCGCCCCGTGGCAGCAACGCGTCCACCTACCGCCCGAGAAGCCCCGGCTGCACCTGGCGATCCTGGTCGACCTGTCCGGGTCGATGGACCGCTACACCGAGGCGATGTCCTCCGCGGCGTGGATCTTCGCCCACGCCGCCCGCCGCGCCGACGCGACGACCACCACCATCGGCTTCGGCGACCGCACCACCGTCCTAATTCCCCCACGTACCTTCCCGGAGCAGGTGTTGCACATGCGCACCGACTTCGCCACCGCGACCTTCCCTGAAGCGGTCAAGGTCGCCGATCACCTCCTCGACCTGCGCCACGGCCGCACCCTACGGATGCTCGCCGTCGTCTCCGACGGCTATCTCGACGACATCCCCGCCGGACAACGCCTCGTCACCACCCTGCACCGCGCCGGCTGCGCCGTGCTGTGGCTTCACCCCGCCGACCCGCCCACCGCGGGCGAGCCAACCGACCCGGACCAGATCTGGGGAAACACCTTCACGCACACCACCACCCTGACCGTCACCGACCCGGTCGAAGCCATCACCGCGATCGCCGACGCCGCCGTCACCGCGCTCGCCCAGGCCTAAACCCCGGCCAGACCCGGCCCGTCCGGGCGGCAAACCAGTCCCACCTCGCGCGCGGCGCTTGCAACGGCTGCGGCCGGGCAGCTCCGCGGGCGGCATCTCACGAAGTGCCCAGCCCTCCAGATCGCACGGCCCGCCGCCGGCTATCCGCCGCCGGTCCGCGACTTGACCATTCGCCGTCATCGAAGCGTGGATGCGTCGCGTCCCTGACAGGCCCTGACCGACCGGGGTCGGACGCGATACGACGATGCCCATCACAAGGAGTTCCAACCCATGCGCTACGGCACCGACAGCGAATACCCCTTCGACACGGACAACCGCGCCTGGCGACGCCTCGGCGACATCGCCAGCGAACACTTCGACGTCATCACCTGGAACCGGGACCCGGACGGCCGGCCCGTCATGCTCACCCTTGCCGACCTGCACACCGGGGACACGATCACCCTCGCGATCCTCGACTCACTCGAGATCCGCGACCCGTACACGCTGAACGCCGTCCACACCGGCAGCGACCTCGCCGCGCACGGCCCCACCAGCGGCCCCGCCGCGGCCGACTCCCACGCGGCGACGCTCGCGCTCGACAGCACCACCCTCGCCGCGACCAGGCCCACACCGCTGCACGACCCCGCCGCCACGGCCCTGCCCGCCACCTGCTGGGTCGACCTGCCCACCGACCTCGCCGCGGCCCTACGGCCCGCACTCGACGACACCCGCACCGCCGTCCTCGTGCTGCTCGACCGCACCCGTGGCCGGCTCGCCGCCGTCGGCCCGTTCCCCACCCACGCCGCCGCCGACACCTGGCAACCCGACGACGGCCCCGGCCCCACCGCCGACCGGCTCATCGTGCCCCTGCACCCGGTCACCATCCAGGAGGCCCGGCCGTGACCAGCACCCCACCGCTGGCCCGCCCCACGCTCGCACCGATCGTGGCCGTCGACGTCGACGGCGGGCCCAACCCCGACGACCCCACCCACGCCACGGCGCTGGCCTACCAGCCGCACCGCTACGACGGGCCCGGCCCCGACGGCCGGCACGTCACCGGCACCGTCTGGCTCCACCCCGACCACGGGCCGTGGCTGCGGGAAGGGGCCAACCACGCCCAGCCGGTGTGGTGCACCAGCTGGAACCACCTCGCCGTCGCATGGATCGCGCCACGGCTGGGCCTACCGGCCACCTGGCAGCACACCCGTCCACGTCGGCGGCATCCGCTT
The DNA here is from genome assembly GCF_049841595.1 of Micromonospora sp. DT228. Taxonomy (NCBI): domain Bacteria; kingdom Bacillati; phylum Actinomycetota; class Actinomycetes; order Micromonosporales; family Micromonosporaceae; genus Micromonospora; species Micromonospora sp. DT228. The sequence continues at coordinate 42,600 of NZ_JBNCKO010000023.1, read as the reverse complement.
CGGCCACCAGAGCAAACTCGGCCCCCTCTACGACTGGTCCGCGCGGCGGGCACTCGCCGTCCTCGACGACGAGTTCTGCGTCAAGGACCCCTTCACCGCCGACCAGCGCACCGCCGGCGGGACGCCCACCCTGCTCCGCCCGGTCAACCCGTACCACGGGCTACGCCGCGCCGACATCGACGCGGTACTGACCTGGCTGAGGCAGCTCTGACAACCGCACCAGCGTCGACCCGGCGGCGGACCATCCCGTTCACCTGGACTCGCGGCGTCCGCATCCACGGATGCGCGCCCCGCCCCGTAACGACAAGGAGTTGACGATCGACAGCACGTTCCAACCCGCTGACGAACCGGCCGCCAATAGTCCAGCCCGGCTCAACGTCGGCGACCCGGACCTGCGCAAAACCCGCCTGCTCGCCCGCGAATGCGCCACCTGCATCTTCAAGCCCGGCAACCCGATGAACCTCGACCCCGGCCGGCTCAAGCAGATGGTGACCGCGGCGCGCGGCGACGCCGGCTACATCATCTGCCACTCGACCCTGCCGTACGCCGGCAGCCCGGTCCCGCCCGCGGTCTGCCGCGGCTTCGCCGACCGCTACCGCACCTGGCAACTCCAGGTCATGGAACGACTCTGGGGCTTCGTCGAAGTCGAGCCACCTGACCCTGACCTCACCCGTACTCCCGAGTGACCAGGAGCCACCCGCCATGCCGAACATCGACGACGTCCTCCGACGCCAAGAACAGATCATCGATACCATCGGCTGGGCCGTCACGCACGTCCTGCCCACCGGCGACGACCCCGACACCACCACCCCGTTCGCCTACACCGTGGGACTCACCGCCCACCACTACCCCGAACTGATCACCGCCGGGCTGCCGACGGAGGTCGCCCACTGCCTGCTCAACGATCTCGCCCGCCGCGTCTACGACAGGGCCGAACGGTTCACCCACGGCCAGCGCATCAGCGACCTCATCGCCGGCTACGACGCGATCATCATCGACGGATCACCCACCCATGATCTGCTGCCCGGGATGGCGATTGCCCGCTACGGCCGTCAGATCCGCCTCCAGCAGCTCGTCTGGCCCGACCAGCAGGGCCGGTTCCCCTGGGACAGCGGGTACAACTGCGACCGGCACGCACAGCCACTGATCGCCCAGATGTAGCGCGACCAAGCGGCGCCGCCTGGGATCCGGACGCCCCAGGTGCCCGGACCCCAGGCACGACCGAACCGCTGGCCCACAACGGTGGCAGCACCAACGAGAGCAACTGTCGGCGTAAAGACCGGAGTACATCGGTAGGTACGCCGTCACGTACAAAGATCCACATGACGACGGAGCTCAGAATGGTCGACCGAGTTCCCCTCATCACTCAGGCGGAGCTACTTCGTCCGGCTACGCTCGGTTACCCGGCCGCAAAGGCATGCGTGCCGGAGCGCGGCGATCTGTGCACTTGATCGTGGCTGATCTCCTTCGCGCCACGAGAAGCTGGCGAGCGACGAACGGTTGAGCTTGAAAACCTCAACAATTCGTGACCTGTCAGGGCCCGAAAGGAGCGGGTGCGGGGCTAGGTCGAGGTAGTCGTCGAGCAGCGAGCTCACCTGGCGGACTAAGACCAGCCGGAAAGATCGCCCGGGGGGTGACACCGCGAAGGACGCGCACATGGCGATTAACCAGCACCTCAGGGAAACACGGGGCGGCATAAATGGCGACCGGTCGGGTCGGGGCTCCCGATTCCCACCCGGCGCCTCCCGAGGCAGCCCACTCTGACGCCTGAGTTGAAGCGCGGGGTTGACGTCATGCCCGGACATCGGCAGATCCAGATGGCGAGCGGCAGCTCCTGCCGTCACGCTGCGCGCCGCGCGGATCGCGGCAGAAGAGCGAATGGGCCGGGGCGGATCTATCATAGGATCTACTCATCTGATCCCCAGCCGTGGTCGGGTCTGAACTGGATAGAAGATCCACTATCAGTCTCGCGCTAGACCATGTGGCGCTGCGGGCTATTGACACGGGTGACAGAGTATTGGGCATGGATCCGGTGGTCGTGGGAGTTGATCTCGGGATCCTCACTTCCGTGGGTGCGAATCGATCCCCGCGAGCTGAGGATTACGATGCATCGACTTGCAGTCACGCCCAAGTCGGGCGGCTCAAGCTTGCAAGGCATACCTCCTATGATGCGGCTCCCCGCACACTATGATCGTTCGTCGCGTCTGCGCGCTGGTGTCAGCGGTCATCGGCGTTGTCGCCTTGACGATGGCGGCGCTTTGGCGCCGAACACCGCCTCCAAGCACAATGGCCTGGTTACTGCTCGTCGCTGGCGCTGCAGCGATAACCAGCACGGTATGGTTGTCCATGTCCCGAGCCCCAACAGTTCAACCGAATACCTCTGGCGTACACCGAACTGGATGGCTGACAGATCGAATCATCGGTGGAGTTACCGTCGCAGTTGGCTTCGTTGGTATCGCGGTGCTGGTAATAATGCTAAAAGTAGCGGACGCCGCACCACTCGACAAGCGTCCTGAACTACAGATTGCTGCGATCAAATACGGCCTAGGAGTGATGGCGAGCGGTGGAGCCATCGCGGCGCTTCTGTTGGCAATTCGGCGACAACGATTGTCAGAAGCCAACCACGAGTTGGCATTAAAAGCGCAATCGCACACCGAGAGAGATGCGGCCGAGCGCAGGATCAACGAGTTATTCACAAAGGCAGTCGAACATCTAGGTGCTTCCGATGCTGCAGTTCGGCTTGGCGGGATGTACGCTTTGGAGCGGGTCGCACAAACGGACCCAGCTCAGCGGCAGACCGTGGTGGACGTCATCTGCGCCTACTTGCGCATGCCGTTCGACCCGGTGACGCATTCAGGTTTGCCGAGAAGGCAACGGATTCCTCGGGCCAGTCGTGGAGCCACCCACCAGACCAGCGGCGGCGACCAACGCCAAGAGCTTCAGGTCCGCCAGGCCGCTCAACGAATTCTGGCAGCGCATTTGCCTGGAGGCGTCGGTCGTTCAGGTGCCGAGCTGCATCTGTGGACCGAGGTACGGCTCAACCTTTCAGGAGCCGTCCTAGTGGACCTGGTTCTTGACGGTGTACGCCTACGAGACGCCGCCTTTGTGGGGGCAACATTTGTGGGTAGCGCTGACTTCAGCCGCGCGACGTTTCGTGGCGATGTCTCGTTTCGCGGTGCAACATTTGAAGCGGAGGTAACGTTCGAAGACGCGGTGTTCGAGAACGATTCGGACTTTGTCGATGCATCATTCAACAAGGAGGTTGACTTCACGCGTAGCAAGTTCATGGCTAACGCGTCTTTCCGACTGGCGAAGTTTCACGGTCCCGCTCGGTTTCGTGAGGCGGAAATGGCTCAGGCCACGTTCGACAATGCAAGATTCGCTGCGCCCGCCCAATTTGGGGCAGCAAAGTTCGCCAGGGTTGCTCTATTCAGAGATGTTGAATTTCGCGCCGATGCTAGATTCGGTGAGGTCCACTTCGGCAAATGCAAGTTCTTGAGGACTCAATTCGTCGGTGAGGCATGGTTCGGTCACGCTCGGTTTGCAACCTCTGCAGACTTCGGAGGCGCGCGCTTTCGCGGCAATGCATTGTTTATCCAGAGCCAATTCGGTGGCGATGCCCTCTTCGGTGAGACAAAATTCGAAGCGGAAACGTCTTATAGTAATGTTGTTTTTATGGGGCTTGCAAACTTTGGTGGCGCGAGGTTTGATGCTGGTCTCTTTGTCGGCGCTCGCTTTCTCGGCCAGGCATGGTTCGTCGCCGCCGATTTCATTGATGCCGGCGTTTTCGATCATGCAGCATTCTGCGGTGATGGCAGGTTCGGGAGCGTGTCAGGTGACGCCACACGATTTCAAAATACACGCGTGTACGTCAGACCGAATCGACGTGATGCTTGGCCGAGTGGATGGGGCCTTGGTGAAGGCCCTGCCGACACCGATGGATTTAGACTTTTAACTCGCTTGGTCCCGGCGCCTACCCAGTCCACAGAAGAGGATCTTGTTTGATGCCAATCGTTGAACTTGCGAGCATCCGGCTTTCGCGACCGCTCGGGCGGGAGAACGCCAATGCGAGATAGACGTACCATTCTTCCCGTTTACATCGTTGCCGACGAGTCCGGCTCCCTCGGTCCACATCTGGACGAAGTCAACCAAGGTATAGCCTCTATCCAGGACGCATTATTAGACGACCCTATTGCTGCAGCCAAAGTCAGGCTGACGATCATCGGTTTCGCCGAGGATGCTATCGTGCGGTTGCACCTAGCGGATCTTCGGCGCGTTGAGACATTTCCAGTACTGTTGGGCCGAGGATCGTCGAACTACGGTCCAGCTTTCTCGATATTGCGTGAACTCATCCCATCTGACGTGGCGACCCTCAAGGGTGATGGCTATTCAGTTCACCGGCCGGCCGTCTTCTTTCTGAGTGATGGTCAACCGACCGATGGCAACCGATGGCATGCCATACACAGATCCATTACCGATCGCTCCGTTGCGCAATGGGCACCTAATATCATAGCTTGCGGGATCGGGGACGCCGAGCCTTCCACAATGCTCAGCGTGGCAACCCGTCCAGAGTACGGGTTTATCGTCCCTGACGGAATCGATGCGGGCTTAGCAATTTCGCGCTTTTGCCTCGCCTTGACCAAGAGCGTGGTCGCGTCAGGCCGTTCACTCGCCGACGGCACTCCACAACTTATCGTTGAACGTCCAGAGGGCTTCAAGATGGCGATCGATGTCGTGTGAGCCGTCTCCGTCGCGCGAACCTGGACGCGATCAGGCGGGCATCGAGAGCTTGGGACGAGGCGCGATCTCCCTACTCACCGTCCGGGTCCTCATCGTCACCGGGCACAATCTTTGCTGCATCCGGCTGTACCGGCGCCGGTTTCGGCAGCGCTCCCAGGCCGACCGAGTCGAGCGCGCCGTGCAGGCTTTTCCTTAGCTGCTGCGCCACGTCCCGCTTGCCCTGGTTGTAAGCAAGCTCGGCTGCAGCGCCGCCAGCAGCACCGGCGCGGTAGTAGCCGCCCCAGATCTCGGCCCAGCGGTAGTCGCTGTTGTTGTTGTCGATGCGGACGACCCAGTAGACCTTGCCGACCTTGCGGACGGTCCAGTAGGTACCGTCGGAGGTGTAGTCGCGAGCCATAGGCGCACCTTAGGGGAGTCGATGACTGTGCGGATCCAACGAATTGCCGCTAGCCAGTGGGCCAATGCTCCGGTAAGAGAAGGGTGTACTCTCATCGGGTCACGGTGAGGGCATTCGGGGACCTGAAGCAGCAGTGACATCGACCAACCTACTCGCCTACGTGGCCGTCGCCGGCTTCCTGCTTGTCGTAGACGCCTTCCTCGGCGATCGGGATCGAGTCCATGGCGGTGGGATCCTGCTCAGGGCTTGAGTGGCGCTGCGAAACAAGCCTCCGCGGGTCGAGTCTCTTGAGATCGCCAACTGCCCATCAGTCCTCGACGGGCCAGTTCGTTGCGGGATCCGCATCAGCGTCAGCGTCAGGCAACGGATCTTCGAACACGTGCTCATCCTCAGAAGCGGGCGCCGTGTGGAGATGTCGACCAGACGCACGTCACGCATCGTTATCAACTGGGCATGCGGTCAGTCGCACAGCCGTCAAGGCAGCCGACCATCGAAGAGTCGCCTGCCCCGGTGCAGCCTTGTACGTCAATTCGTTCCTGTCTCTGCGCGGGCGCCGGTACTCCGGCAACAGTTGGTACCGCTGAGCAGCAACGAAATCCGTCGCCTGTTCGTTCAACTCGTTTCGGCCATCCTTCACAGAGGGCCACATCCTGCGCTGGTCTCACTTCCGCAGTGTTCGCCCACCTGCGGGCTCTCGAGTAGAAGTGCGGCTCTTTCCTCGCTTGTCGGGCGAGCGTGGCGCCTGTTAACGTCACTCGCTGTGACTCCCGTTTCGGGCGGAGCCGGGCTGGCGTCGGTTCCGTCGCCTGGCGATCCCCGGTCGACGGGGGTAGTCCGGCGGCAGGTGCCGGTAGACCGATCGCAGTGACTTGCCGATCCGCTCAGCAAGCAGTTCAGGATCCAGGTTCGGCTCCTTGCGCAGCCAGTAGGCCACTGCCTGCGCGGTTCCCCGGGGCACTTCCGAGTCCCCGTCGTCGTTGGCGTCGTCGGCGGCAGCATTCTGATCGCCGTCGTCCGTCTCCTCGTCGGCGTTCGCGCCAAGGACGCTGTCGCCTACGGTCCTGTCTGCCGGTCTCGCGTCGGCGGGATCGTCTGGTGACTGAGCTTCAGGCGGGCCGGCGTCGCTGCTCTCGGCCCTCTGCTGGTTGCCGCTCGGGGCCGGTTGAGGGTTCTCCTCTGGCTCTGGTGTCGGCTTTTGCCGGTCATCGCGAGGCGTGTCCGCCACCGACGCGGTGGGCGCGTGCGGCGGGGAGGGGGTGGGCTCAGGTGCTGGTGGTGCGTCGGCGAGGCGCTTTCGTCTGAACCAGCGACGGCGGTGACGAAAATTGTGAGCCGTCATGAGCCGCTCCGGGGCGAGGTCAGCGGCCAGGAGCCCGGTCAGCCCGTTGTAGTCGGCCGTGGCTGCGAGGCGTGCGGCGATCTCGTCCACGTCGTACACGTGCACGGCGATATCGGCGGTGGTGGGGTTTACGGCGGTTCTGATCTTGCGATGGAGGACCTTGGCGATCGCGGCATCGCGGCGTCGGCGGGCGATCGCGGTGCGGGCCGCGGTGAGGGACTCGTACAGGTCGAGGCCACCAGTTTTGGCTATGGACCGCGCCTGGGAGGTGATGACGGGGTGGCAGATCCAGTGCCCGAACACCTCGTAGGCAGGTGGTGTGGGCGGCAGGCTCCCGGTGACGCGCAGCCGGTCGCGGCGCTGGTTGCCGGCGTGCATCAGCCAGACGAGGTATCCGAGGGCGGACATGCCTGCGTAGAAGCCGCCGGCTAGGTGGTCAGGGTGGGCGGCCCAGTTGAAGGTGACGGCTCCGGCGGCGATCGAGGCGGACAGTAGGCGTGATCCGATTGCCCGCTCGCCGAGGCGGCGTCGCACGTCGGCGTTGGCCATCACGACCACGCCGCCGAGTTCGAGCGCGGCGACGGCGGGGACCGCGACGGCCAGCGGGACGCCGAGTGTTTGGACGGCGCCGGTGACTTGTCCAATGAGGGCGACCAGCAGGACCAGGACGTAGAACACCTGGCGTATCCAGGCGGCGTGCCGGACTGCCGTGGCCAGGTCGGCGTCCACCGCGTTGAGCGCAGTCGGGACCGGAGCTTGCCGGTGCGTCGACCCGCCTTGAGGGCTGCGGGTGGGCCCAGGATGGCCGGTGGGTACGGCTGCTCGCACGGGCCGTGCGGTGCCGTTGCGGTCCCAGTTCGTCGCCTGCGGACCGTCGCAGCCGCGGTTGGGCTGATGGTGGAGGCTGACACGACGTGCGTCGAGTGCCGCCGAAGGGTCCGGCGTCATGGGTGAAGTCCGTTCTTGTGAGAGTCGGTCTTCCCGGTCGGCTTCTGCCGGCGCAGGTCGGCGATTAGCCGGTCGGCGAGTCTGAGGGTGTCCTCGCTGGGTTCGGCGTCGATCTCGCCGAGCCGGCGGGTGAGGGCCCGGCGCAGGGAGCGAACTTGCTCGAGGTGTCCGAGTGCCGCGTGGGCGCGCATCGCTTGCTGGTAGACGGCTTCGGCGTACGGGTCGTGGCGCATGGCGGCTTCCAGGACGGCCAGGGCTTGTTTCGGGTCGGTGGTAGCGGCGGCGAGGGCGAGGTGGGCGTCGAGGGCTTGGCGGCGGATGCCCTCGCGGTATGCCTCGATCCATTCGAAGTCGAAGCCGTCGGCGAGTGTGCCGTCGTAGGCGTCGACGGCGCGCTGCAGTGCGGCGGTGCGGTCGGCGTCGGTGGTGGCGAGTGCGGCGTCGCGCAGCGCGGCGCGCATGCGCCACAGGTCGGTGTCGAGGGCGTCGCGGTTGAGCGCGTAGCGGCGCGACGGGTGGGTGAGGTAGGTGGCGGGTCCTCCGGTGAGGGCGAGGGTTTTGCGTAGTGCGGATACGTAGGTGTGCAGGCGGTGCGGTGCCTTCGACGCTGGGGCGTCAGGCAGCAGGTCGTCGAGGATGTTGTCCTGTGCGGCTTCGCCGTCCTGAACGACGAGGTAGACCATCAGCTCGAGGGCTTTCGCCCGCAGCGGCGTGGTCGTGTCCATGTCCAGAATGCGGGCCCCTCCGAGCACTCGAACGTCGGCGCGTCCGCCGGTGCTGCAAGGCCGGTCGTCGCCCGCCGAATGCGGTTCATCTCCGGCGGGATCGCGGCGCTCGTGCAGGTGTGCGGCGGCGGAATGCTCCGGTGTGGGGTTCGGCTCGTGCGCGGCACCGACCAGCCTGTCGGGGCCGCCCATATCGGTGTGTTTGGGCGGGTCGGTGATGACAGCGCTGGCTGCCGCCGGCCATGCTCCCTGATCGATGACAGGGCGCGGCGGTGAGGTCGATGCCGGTGCGCGGGGCTCGCTGCGCTGCACTTCGGCGAGTAGGTCGACTCTCTGGGGCGGGGTAAGGACGTTGAGGCGACCGGCATTGGCGGGGCGCGGGTCGGGCTGCGGGGCAGCCTCTTTGTCGCTCGTGGGTGTCGCACTGCTGTTTTCGTCGAGGTGCCTGACGGTTGCGGGTAGGGATATGCGCTGCGCGGGTGCTGGCGGTTGAGGCTCGCCGGTATGGGACTCGGCGAGGAGCCGCAGCAGTTCGGTGGTCTCGCTGTGGTTGATGACGCTCAGGCGGCCGACGGCGGGAGCACAGCTGTGTTGTTTCGCGTCGTGCTTAATGATGCTGGTGGAGCCGTCTTCGGCGACGAGGATGGTGTCGCCATCGGGCCAGGCGCCGAGCAGGACGCCGTGGATGTCGAGTCGGTGCCCTTGCGTGAGCAGCGCGGCGATGCGGGTGCGCTCATGAGCAGCGGTGGGGGCGGCTATCAGCACCGTCGGCGGCACGGGCTCGGCGATCGGGTCCCGGTCCCGCAGGTCGTCGATCGTGTCGACCTCGTAGTCGCCGCACATGCGTGCGCGGTGCAGCGTCTGCTCCTCGATCAGCGTCAGAGCGTCGCAGAGTCCGCTGGTGATGGTCATCCGCGGCGTGTCCGCCAGTGTGGCTGTGGTGGTGCCTAACAGCATGGTGAGGGTGTCCGAGGCGATGACAACGTGGTGGCGGCTATCGGGGTCATCTGGTCCGCTGGCGGCGAGGGCGGACACCAGCAGGCCTCGGGCCGCGGCCTCGGCTCCGGGCCCGATCAGACCGAGTCCAGCAGACGGCCACACCTCGACCAGCGGGCGCGTCGGCGCGGGTATAGGCGGCTGCGCCTCTGGCGCCGTGAGCTTGGAGGTCTCGTCGTCGGCCGCGTCTGCAGGGTCCGAGTCAGCGTCCACGACGGGGTCGAGGTCGGGGCGGGGGTCAGGAATCGTCTCCGCGCTCGGTATCAGGGCCCGTAGGCCGCGACGGATCCGGGTGACCACCGCCGGCATCGCCTCGACGCTCGGGTCGTCGAGGCGTGGGCGCGCGGTGGGTTGCCGGGGGATGTAGCGGCGACGGCGGTGTGCCCAAACGAGGGCAGCCGCGGCGAGGACTGCGGCGGTGAGTCCCATGTCGAGCCAGCTACCCGTACCGAGCGACAAGCCCGGCTGAGGTCGCGGCGTTGGGGCGGTTCGGTCGTCGGCGGTGCGGGTGGTGGGCGTGGCGGCCGGTCCCGACGCCGAAGCGTGGTCGGCTGGCGCGGACGTGGGCGCTGGGGCGGACTCGACGAGGCCGTCGTCGGTGTCCGTTCCGGTCGGGCTGCTGGGCGATCCTGAGGGAGCTGATGTCGTCGGCGTTGGGGCTGGCGCCGGTCGGGGCGACGGGCGTGGTGCTTCGAGCGTGGGAGGTAGTCGCAGTGTCCAGCCCGGGTAGATGAGGTCAGGGTCGCGAAGTGTCCCACCGGTGTGGGGGAAGCGGGCGCCACGGTTAGCGGTGAAGATTTCGGGCCAGCGGTCCGCGTCGCCGAGGCGGTCCTGGGCGATGCGGGACAGCGTGTCGCCGCGCCGCACCGTGTAGGTGTGCTTGGCCTGGTCCCTGCCGTTGCCTGGTGGGGTGGTCTGCTCGTCGGTGTGGGCAAGCGCGGTGGCTGCTGGGCCCTGCGGTGCATGGGTCGTCTCCGCGGCGGCAGCTGTGGTCGCGCTGGCGTGGGCGGGCGTCGCGGTGGCCGCCGCGCTGACGGCGGTCGCTCCCAGGACGGCCGCCGTGATGCCCTGCAGCGGCCCGGGCATGTGCAGCCGTGGCAGTCGCCGTGATATCCGGGCGGCCTGAGCGTACAGGCGGGTCGTGATGGCGGCGGCGAGCATTGCCCACAGCAGCCACGCCGCGAGGTAGGCGATGCCGGCGAGGAAGCCGCCGCTGAGGGGCTCCTCGACCCAGCCGCGGAGCAGGGTCGTCCACGAGCCTTGCGGGCGTGGCCACGTGCCGACGCGGACGAGCGTGACCGGCACGGCGACGAGCAGCAGCGTGGCCGCCGACGTGTGAGCGACCGTAGACCTCATCGCCCCTCCCTTGCTGCCGTGTGTGGGACCCGGACGCCGACCGGCACCGAGCCGGCTTGGCGGCGCCGTGAAACGTTGGCCACGAATCGACCGTAGGGCGAGCGGCAGAGGACGATGCGGGTCCGCTGGCTAACAGGACCTCACACGACCTCACGCGACCTCACAACCCCAGCTCAGAGGCGGTCGATAGGAGTCGAGACGGTGCGAACGGCGGCATCTGCTGAGGCCAAGACGCGCCTTTGTCAGCAGGACAAGCTGGCTGTCTGGGACCGAGCACGGGGAAGCCGGAGGCAGAAACGGAGCCGGAGCGCAGGGGTAGCACAGTTCGGGCTTTCCCGAAGTGGGCTGCCCGTGCGCTCGGAGCGGGCGGCGTTACCGGGTGGGGATGGTGGGTTGGTCCCTGAGGGTGGCTGTCGTGAGAGCCGTGTCGGTGGGGAGGATGCCCGCTGCGGCGAGGCGCCGGGCGTAATCCTTCCGCAGGTGGTCGGCCGCGTCGTGGTCGCCGAGGGTGATGAGTGCGCTGACTGCGCGGGTGTGCAGGTCGGCGTTGTATGGGTCGATGCGGATGCCGGCCTGCAGCCATGCCAGGGCTTCACGGTCGTCAGGGCTGACGCTGGCGAGAGCCGCGTGTGCGTCGATGACGTGGCGGCGGGTGGCCTCGCGGATCGGGTCGAGCCAGGGCCAGGTCCGTCGGGCGGCGAGGTCGCCGGGGTAGGCGTCGATGACGGCCTTCCAGGTCGTGACGTCGGTGGTGACGGCGGTGGTGGCGTCGCGGACCGCGTGGTGGAAGTGCCACAGGTCGGCGGTGACGCCGGCGGGGTCGAGGCGGTACCGGTCGTCGCTGTGTTCGATGATGGCCACCCTGGCGGTGGAGCGGATGGTGGCGCGGAGGTCGCTGAGGGTGGTGTAGAGGCGGCCGGTGAGAGAGCGGCGGGGCAGGCCCGGCCAGATGGCGTCGGTCAGCTGTCGGGTGTCGGCTCCGTCGGGGTGGGCGGCGAGGAACACGAGGACTTGGAGCGCGGCGGTACGCCGGATCTCCACCGGGTGGCCGTCCAGCAGCAGTGTCGGTTCGCCCAGCACGCGCAGCTGAAGGCGTCGTGTGTCGTTGCCGGGGCGGACGGGGTGGTCCTGGGCGGTGGCGTTCCACTGCGGGGACCGGCCTGTCAGGGCAGGGTTGCGCGACGGGGCGAAGGTGCCAGGCTCTGGCGGCGTCTGGTCGGGGTGGGCGATGACGGTGAGCAGGTCGGTGGCCGTGACCTGGGTAAGGACGCACATCCGTGGTCCGGCTGTCCCGCTGCCGTCCTGGTGGTGGGTGCGCCCGGACGGGTCGACCTGCCATGTCTGGCCGGCCGGCCACCGTCCGAGCACGGCCATCGCGGCGGAGGCGGTGGCCAGATTCGCCAGGGTCTCGGCGTTGGCCGTCGCGGACGCCTCGTCGACGATGAGGGTTGGTCCGGGTGGGCCGGTGCCCTCCTGTGTGTTTCGTTGTGGCTGGTCTCGTCCGCCCAGGCCATTACCAGGGTGGTTCCCGGAGAAGAACCCCGCTGCCTGCCCGAGGTTGTCGATGACGGCCAGCCCCGGCAGGCGCGGGCCCAGCGTTTCGGCGGTGGGGCCGAGTAACCCGGCCAGGACGGATCGGGTGGCGACCACGGACACTGTCGGGTGATGACGCCCTGCTAGGAGGTTGGTGACGAGCAGGCCTCGCGCTGCGTCCTGCGCCCCCGGTCCGGTGAGACCGACCGCAGCTCGGGGGGAAGCCCTGCCAGGGGTTGGCCGGTCGAGCGGCGGCGAGCCGGCCGAGGCGGCGCCGGGTTCGGTAGGCGGTGGCGTCGAGTCGGCGAGGGCGGCTTGCACGGCCGCCACTGTCGGGGGCAGCGGTGCCAGGTCCGTGTCCTCGCGGCTCGGTGGGCCGGGCGGGCGGGGTCGGTAGGAGCGGCGGCGTCGGAGCCACACCAGCGCCGCTGCCGCGCTGACCTGCTCCGCCACGTCGCGCGGCAGCCAGCCGCCGGCGACGCTGATCCCCGCGTCTGCCAGGACGTCGCCGTCTGATGGCGTGGGCTTACCAGCCTCATCCAGAGTTCCTGCCGCTACCGGTTGCATGGGCGGCGGTGGCGGTGCGGTGATCGCGTGGGAGCTGACGCCGAACACGGCTGCGCCGGCGATGCCACCGGCGGTGGCTTGCCAGGGTGTCGGCAGCGGCATGGCCCGCAGCCACGACACGGTCGCGCTCAGGCGGGTCAGCATCCGGATCGTGACCGTGTAGGCGAGCAGGAGCCACACCAGCCAGGCCGCGATGGTCAGCGCGGCGGTGAGGGTCTGTTCGGTCAGCGGGTTCTGCACCCACTCCCGTGCCTGCGCCGCGGTCGGCCAACCCAGTTCGGGTGGCCCGACCAGGGACAGCAGCACGATCGGAGGGCCGACCAGAAGCGCGAGGACGAACAGCAGGGACATCAGCTGCCGCGGCCACCGCATGTCACCCGCCTCCACCCGGTGACATGTCCGCCCGGACTAGGCCCGTGGGCGGTGTGGTGGGAGTGGGTGGGGCGGGGCGCAGGATTCGGCTCCAGAGCCGAGTAGCCCACCAGGTCGCGACGGCGATGGCGTAGATGACGCCGAGCATGCCGGCGGCCCGTCTACTGACGATCGCCGCGAAGATCACCGCCAGCGGGGCGGCGAGGATAATGCGGAACATCAGCGGTGTCACCACTGCCATGACCACGGCGACGCCGAGGAGGAGACCGCCGACGCGGCCGGCGATGTCGATCCACAGGATCCGGTCCGGCCACCGGTCGGCGGTCAGGGAGTACTGGACCAATCCCATGCCGAGGGTGGCGGCGACGATGGATCCGGTCGGCGCGGCCAGCAACGCCGACCAGCCGCCGTGCGGGATACGCCACTGCCGGGCGGCGACGAGCGCCATCGCCACGGCCATCACCGACACCGGCGCGATCGGCCACAGCGCCCACTTCAGGTACGGGCCCACGGGCATACCGAAGTATTGGCTCGTGACCACCGCGTACAGGCCAGCGATCGCCGCGCCGAGGGACACCGCGGCGAGGATCCCGACGCTGACCCTTCCCCCTTCGGTTCGGGTGCCGGGGGTGGGACTGCGGGCGACGATCAGCGAACCGAGGACCGTGCCCGCGGCCAGGCACGCCAGCAGGGCCATCACGGCCGCCATCGTGAACTCGCCCCAGTTCACACTCACCGAGTAGTACACACCGAGCACCCCATGCTCCTCGGCGGTCAGCAGGCACTGCCAGATCAGGGCCAGCGACGCGAAGCCTGGGACCGCGATCGCCGCCGCCCGCCGCACGGGCGGCACCTGCACCTCCACCCGCTCGAGCGTTCCGGTATCGACGGCGCCGACGTCAGCGGCGCCCCGGGCCGCGACCAGCCCTGGCTCGGGCACGACGACGGGTGCGGCGCCTGTGTGCTCGGCGATCGCCGCCGCTAGGTGCGGTAACTGGGCGCTGCCGCCCACACAGTAGATACCGGCGAGGTCGCCGACCGTGAGCTCGGCGGCGGCGACCGTTTCCTGGGTCAACTGGGCTACGCGCCACGCCACCGGCCGGACGGCCTCGTCGAGCATCGCGCTGTTCGCTATCACCGGCGGCCGGTCCGGGAGCGGAATCGTGACTGCCGGATGGATCGCCAACGCTTCCTTGGCGACCCGAACGCTGTGCGCCACCGACGGGCGCGACGCGCCCTGGGCCTCTCCCGTTGACGCGCCGATGAGGGCGTCGGCGAGCGCGTGATCGACTGCCGTGCCGCCAGCCGCAGCGTCGGCGAGGGTCGCGAGGACCTCGAACCCGGCCGGCCCGCGGCGCAGCACCGTCACCTCCGCGCCAGCGCCGACGTCACAGACGACGAGGAACGCACCGACCGGCACCCTTACACCGGTGGTGAGCAGGTACTCGGCGACCGCCACCGGGGCCTCCACCAGACGCGGTTGCGGCAACCCCGCCCGGTGCGCGACCTGCCGCATCCAGGTCCGCCGCCGTGGCCCCCACCCCGCCGGGACTACCACCCGCACGTCCCGCACCGGCTGACCGACGACCCGCTCGGCTTCGGCGGCGACCCTGCGCAGCGGCGACGCCGCCACCTCCAGCGCGTCGCCACCAGCGTCACCTGCCGTCGCGTCCTCCACCGGACGGCGCGGCCCCGGAATGAACGCTGCGGGCGGCCCCGCCGCCTGTCCGTTCGCAGGCAAATATGACGCGCTGTGTAGGGATGGATCCCCGTCGAATGACAGCACGTGCGCGCTGCCGTCGGCCCACGCCAGGACGGCTTGGGTGCCGGCGCTGCCGCAATCGATCGACAACCGCGCTTCCCCCGACCCCATGTCCATAGTCAAACATGAGGATCACATTCACGTCACCTGTCAATCACTCACGGCCAGCAGAGGCCAGCCGAAACCGCACCAGCGTCACGAACCGCCGAAGAATCTCCTCGAGGAACCCCCGTGGTAAGGCCGTCTCCCGCCTGCGTGCCCCTTGCCAACGACACCAACACGCATTGGATGGAACCGTGAAGCCCTCGAACACACCCGCCCACCCCACCGACGGCACCGCCCGCACATGGACCCGCGCAGTCCTGACAACCGAACCCGCCGACCACGACACCGCCGAAGCCGCAGCCCGCGCCGCCTACCGCACCGCAGGCAAGCCCGAGCCCACAAAGTTCATCTGGTGCCCGTCTCCCTGGGCCGCACTCAAGCTCATCAGGAGGTTCCTCGAAGAGGGGCAGGCTCCACTCGTCAATTCCGTGCGTCGCGCGGTGTTGAACCAGGCGTTGTCCGCAGCCCGCGCCCCACTCATCGATCGGGCCAGCGACACTGACCGGTTCGCCGCCTTCGGCGAGTTCCACTCCTACTTCGAACGCAAGGGGTTCTACGGCGAGCAACGCTACGACGGCATGGACGAGCGGTACGACCTCATGGAGCGCCCCTACCGGTGCCCGCCGGTCCTACCGTCCGAGCGATCGGCGCTACGGCCCGTGCTTCACGCCGTGCACCAGACCTACCGGCAGGTCGTGAGCCCCATGTGGTCAGCGATCGACCGCGCGATCAGCGCCGATTACACGCTCCAACCGGCCTGGTACTGGTCCGACGAGCACGGGCTCGTCGACCAGAACGATGAGGCTCGTGCCGTCGTCCGCTACAGCACACCCGGGCTCAACGACCGAATCTTCGACCCGGCCTGGTGCCTCTACCCCGACCTCATGGTCCTGGCGGCCATCGACACCTACCGCAGAGCCTTCGACACGGACCCCGGCGCCGCCTGGCAGGGCTGCCGCGACGTCGCGCTGACCAGCGGACCCTGGTGGCCCTTCCCGCAAACCGTGGTCATGAGCGAGCGACCCACCCTGCTCACACTCGACGAGCAGGACCGTCTCCATGCCGACGACGGGCCAGCTATCCAATGGCCCGACGGTCACCACGTGTGGGCCCATGACGGCGTTCTCATCGACCCACCTCGCTCAGGGTCGGCAACGAGCGGCGCATGATCCCAGAAGCCCGCAGTGATCATCTGGTTATCCACAGGCACCTGAGTTGTCCACAGCTAATGCGATCAGGCATTGATCGGCTGGACCACCACTGCTGAAGTACCTCCGCAGGGACGACGCCACGTCCCATCCAATGACGAAGGAGCGCAGCCATGACCCGGGGTGCACGCAGCCGATCACGGCGCACGGACAGGCCGACACCGCTGGAGCACCTCGCCGGTGTCACTGGCCTCATCGGCGCGACGGCCGCCCTCATCGCCGCCGTCGCCGGCCTGCTGACAGCCGCCGCCACACTGACGGTAAGTCGCTGATGCCCGCCGTCGAGGCATGGCTGCTCGGCGGACCCGCCGACGGCCGCTTCACCCACATTGAGGTTGACGACGACGGGTCCCTTCCGCAAGCCATCGTCCTACCGCAAAGCGGCGCCTACCTCGGTGCCCGCGATCACCCCAGCCCGCCGGTGCAGCACCGCTACCTCCGCTGCGCCGGCGAGGTCGACCCACCAACGTTCCAGTACGACGGCCCTGTCCCCCAGGACCAATGACCTCGGCGTGGGCTGCCAACCGGCCAAAGTCGGAGCAGCCTGTATTCCGACCAGAGAACGGCACCACCCCAGCACGGCCACATCGCTACCCACCATCATCAGCTAATCGGACACTTGTACGATTAGCTGGTGGAGGATGTGACGGCGCGCTGGTGGAACGGGATCTGGGGTCGCCTGGGCCGCCGAGATGTGTGGCTTGTCCGCGAGGTCCGGTGGAAGGTCACGGCCCGCGCCGGCGACAGCGAGACCGGCCGGGTGCTCCGGTGGGAGTTCGACACCGAAGGCGAGGCGCTCGCCGTGGTCAAGCGTCTGCTCGCCGCCGACGCGGGCGGCCAGTGGCGCAAGCAGTCCGGCGACAGCCAGCCGCCACAGCAGACCTAGCACCCGACTGACGGTCCGCACCTCGGGGCGCAGGCCGTCAGCCGGATCGCGCTCAGGAGCTACAGGTGTTGAGCATGCTCTGCAGGGCGGACTTCTCCGACGACTGCAGGGTCAGGCCCCAGCTGTACTTCACGGTGATCCACATCTTGCTGTAGGTGCACCGGTACGACGACAGTGGCGGCTGCCAGGTGGACGGGTCCTGGTCGCCCTTGGACTGGTTGACGTTGTCCGTCACCGCGATCAACTGCGGACGGGTGAGATCGTTAGCGAAGCTCTGCCGGCGGCTCGTCGTCCAGGAGTTGGCACCGGAGCGCCACGCCTCGGCGAGGGGAACGACGTGGTCGATGTCGACGTCGGAGGCCGCCGTCCAGGTCGCGCCGTCGTAGGGGCTGTACCAGCGACCGGAGGTCGCCGCGCAGGAGCTGTCGACGACGACGGAGGTGCCGTCACGCTTGAGAACCTGCTCGCGGGTGTTGCAGCTACCACTGATCGTGACCCAGTGCGGGAACAGGTCCCGCGAGTAGCCGCTCGTTGAGCCCTGCGTCGCCACGGTCAAGGCGTTGAGCTGCGACTGGGCCGTCGCCTTCGAGGGGATCCCGGGCGGTGCGGCGGACGCGGGCTGCGCGCTGACGCCGACCAGGGCGGCGACGGCGGCGAGGACGACTGTGGCGGCGTAGCGCGTGATGCATGGAAAACGGGCAGGTACTCGGGTTACCCGCATAGGGGCCTCCTCGGCACTGGGTGGACGGCAACCGTCTCTGACGATCATGGCCATCGAAGGGCATCTTTGTGAAGGGGTGGGGAAGCAGCCAGGAAACTTTGAAGCGCTCTGCGGCTGGGTGCGGCACGAGCCAGGCCGGCTCAACGCAGCCACGCCGGCTGCCTGTTTCGGGTACGCGAAGGACGGCGTCAGCTGTTGAACGACTGCGAGCCCAGCTCCCGGCAGCGCAGGTCGACCGAGGGCTGCTTGGCCCGCAGCGCCGAGATGTTTCCCCTATCCCTATCTGCCACCGTCCCGCCCGCCGGGGAGCGAGCCGGCGCCCGGCCTGCCACCGTCCGCCGGCCTCGATCGCTCGTGCGGGCGCTGGCGGGTCGGGTAAAGGAGGCGTCCTTGCCAGAGGAACAGCGAAGCCTCGCTGGTCAGCGAGCCGACCCGCCAGAGCAATCTAGCGCAGCCGAGACCGACTCAGATCCAGCCGCGATCACGGGCATACATCAGCGCCTCGGTACGGTTACGAGCCGGAATCCGGCCGTAGAGCTCCCGCAGGTGCCGAAACATCATGCGCTCCGAGTAGCCGGCCCTCTCCGCAAGGTCAGCCACCGTGCCGCCGTCGGCGAGCTGCCGGAGCCAGGACCGTTCCTGCTCGGACGGCACATCGGTGGCACGGTCTTCGGTGGCGAGCGAGCGAACGACATCGACGGGAAGGAGGGCCTGGCCGTCGAGCAGCGCGGCGAATACCCGCTGGAGTTCGAGTGGCGAACACGAACGCGCCACAGCGCCCGTGGCGCCGTCCTTTACCGCTCGGACGTATGACCGAAGGTCCGGCTTGTCGATCAGCACGAGGATCGGCAGCGCGGGGCGACGCTCGCGCAGGTCGGCGAGGACGTCCCAGCCGAAGTCGCGGGAAAGTCCGAGAACCACCGCCTGATCCACATCGCCCAGCCAACTCACCACGTCGTCGGGCGAGTCGACGGCGTGGCCGAGCTCCCCAAGCGCGGCCGCAACCCCTCGGCGGCACAACGGCAGCGGATCAACCACGGCAACGCGAACACTCATCGATCTGGCCGCCTCCCGGCTAGATCTTCCGCTGCGGGGTGTCCGCAACACCATCATCGAGGGGCCTTTTCCGCCGACCGGTGTGCGACATGAACCACCCCCGAAATGGCACGTCCCTGTCACCGGAGTCGTCGTAGACCTGCGGCTAAGCCCGGCCGTAGCGTCCCGATCAGGGGTTGAATGATGGTTGATGACGACTTTGGCATGCCGGACACGCCGTGGTCCGACGACGACGATTGGAATCACTGCCGGTACAACCCGGCGAGCAGGGAGCTTGTCGTCGGTCAGGCGGTGCGGCTGAACCTCATCGACCTGGATCCCTCCGCCGACCCGCAATTCGGGCATATCCTCGGATTCAGGTCCTTGTACGGCCGCCCTCACGCCATGGTCCGCTGGCCGGATGCTGAGGAGCTCGTACCGCGGTGGTTACTCGTCAAGGTGTGAAGCGCCGGTCGGCCACGAACCCGCCGTAGCCCGCGCCGCACGCAGCGCGGTGTACGCGTGTGAGCATCGTCGGATCAGCGCGTTCGCCGAATTGCCTCAGGACCAGGTCGTTGTAGGAGAGCAGTCCAGGCTCGGCCGCGATCGCGCGGGCGTTCTCAAAAGCGGTGATGGCTTCGTCGATCGGACGATCACCGAGCAGGGCCGACCCGCATCGCACGACCCCTTCGGCGTCCCAAAGCTGATAGTCCCGATCGTCGCGGACGTCACGCCCACCGAGGGCACGGAGGAGGTCGAGCGCTTCGCCGACTACCCGACGGGCCTTGTCGTGATCATGTTGGCGGAACGCGATCAGACCCTGGACTCCGAGGATTCCAAGCGCGCCGGGCCGGGTCGCATATCGGGCGCCGCGTTCGGCCGCTTTTCCGGCCTCATCGATATCCGCCAAGTCGAGCAGAGCTAGGCTCTGGGTCAGATTCGCCTCCCGCAGCAACGTGTGGTTGTCCAGGCGGACGCCAATCGCGGCGGCTTGAACGGCCAGGTCAAGGGCCGCGTCGGGGAGCGCCGTCACCAGCGCGCTCGTGGCCATAGAGGCCAGAACCTGACCGCGCGGTAGATCATCGCCGGTCTCCTCGGCCAGCTCCAAGGCCCGCTGGAGAAGCCGGTTGGCGAGCCAGTAATCGCCGCGTTGGCGCGCCACCCAACCCCGCATCCGGAGCAGATGGATCCACTTACCATCTCGGAAGCGAGGCGGCTCCAACTTCCGGGTGATGCGCGCGGCCTCGTCCAGCTCCATCTCGGCTTCGTCGAAAGCTCCCGCTTTGACCAGGCACTGCGCTCGGCCCGCCCGGGCATCGATCTCCACGCCCATTAGATCGTCGCCGGCCGCGTCCGCCGTCGCCAGCCGGAAGTACCGCTCGGCGTCTGCGGTTCGGCCCAGTCCCACAAGGGCGTTGGCCATCTGCACCGTCACGGTCGGCACGCTGATCGGGCTGCTCGACTCAGCGAATCGCAGCGCTTCCCTGATGTCGCCTAGGTCGTCGGTGTGGCCCTCGAACTGACGCCGAGCCGCGACCATGTGCGAAAGGTTTGAGCCCTCCAGGTCGCCCCGCCTAAGGTTGCCCCTCAACTGCTCGCGCCAGGAGCCGAGGACGTGACTCTGACCCCATCGCGTCAGAAACCTGTCATCGATGTCATTCATCACCCGCAAAGCGTGTTCCCAGCGACATGACCTTAGGCAAAGCTCCACCTCGCCGTACTGGGGCCAGAGATCTTCGGCCCGTTTCGGCTCAGGCAATCGCTGGGACGCGAAGTACGTCACCCCTCGTCGCCACAGAGCCTCAACCGTGAGGGAGCTCGACGAGCCCACCTCATCCTCGGTGATCAGCGAGGCACGGGCCAGTTCCGCCTCTGCCGCAGGCAGATAGTAGTGCTCGTCATATCCGCGGATGACGAACGCCGTCCGGAGCGACCTCAGCAGAGGCTCGGCGTCCAGTGCCGGTGCTATCTCTTTGAGCAGGGCGGCGACGGCCCTCGCCGGGACCTGCCGGGCGAACACGGCCAGGGCCTGCACTACCCGGCGCTCATCGAGGCTCAGGCGCCCGAACAAGAATTGGAAGAGCTGGGCATACGCTTGGGAGGGCTCGTTGAGCGCGCGGGCCACGGTATCGAGGGCGACCAGGTCGTGCCGCAGCACAACTCCGGCAACGAGTTCCAGTGCTCGCGGGTGACCGCCGGTGCGGTCTAGCAACAGCTCGACCCGGTCCGCCGATATCGTTCCATCGCCGGTCAATCCCTTCAGGAATGACTTGGCATCCGGGACCGGAAGCCCGCGGTCGAGGTTCACCTGTTCGGTACGGCCGTCCAACGCCGGGTCAGGGGCGACCGGCCGGCTGACCTTCGGGCCCCGGACCGACATGACGACCTTGATCTCGTTGTCATGCCTGGCAAGGTCACGCAGAAGGTTAGCGAGGTCACGATCCCGCCAAATGCCGCAGTCGTCGAAGAGCTCGTCGGCGTCGTCGATGACGACCGCAACCGGGCGCCTGGCAAGCGCCGCGGTCACCTTGGGCAGCATCACTCTCCACGGGTTGCCGCGCACATCTTCGACGAGACCGGCTGGTGCGGCCGGACCAGCCGCCGCCAATAGATCTTCAAGCAGCGTCGGCACAGTGATCCACCGGTATCCCCGAGCAGAGAAGTACACGAAGGCTCGAAGCGGTGTGGTGCCCTCGCCGTCCATGTGCTCGTCGCGGAGCGTCCGCAGCATGGCGGTCTTCCCGATGCCGTCGCCGCCTTCGAGCCGCACCAGCCGGAAACCGGGGCGGGACACGGCCTTCACCAGGAAGCCCCTCTCCCTCTTGCGGTCCTGGAAGGTGACCGTGGCGATCGACGGCATCTCATTGATCACCAGGAAGTTGGGATGCAGCCCGGCCGTCCGCGGCCGGTCCGGCTCCGCCCGAGCGATCGGCACTTTCCCGCCGCTGTCGATCGTGGCCAAGGCGACCGCTAGGTCGGCGAGACCCTTGCGATAACCACTGGTGAAGTCGACCTCGACGCTGCGGGGAAGGTCGACCGGTGGCCGGGCGCCGTACTGCTGTCGCAACACGACGACCGGTTTGTTCCATTCGACAGCGAGGCGGAGAAAGGCGACACAGAAGTTGGCGTCGCTCAGCCGGGCGCTTTCGGCGGTTAGAACGAAAAGCACGGCCTCCGCCTTGGTGAGGACCTCGACCATGGCGGCTTTGGTGGAGATGCGATCGGGCCAGTGAAATGGAGTCACATGGTCGATGGAGAGTCTCGTGCTCCGGGTGAGCCGGTCGGCGAACTCGTCTGCGCCGGCATGGCAGATGAAAGCGGCGACGTGATTCGGCCTGTTCCATGCGTCAGCCCGAAGCAGGACTGACGCCGTCTCTAGAACGTCGTCTGCCGCCTTCGCCCAGGTCACCGTGGATTGCAGACGATCGCGCAGGTCCGCTGCGGCCCGGAGACGCACCTCGGCCGGCTGTCGGAGCACACGGGCGATCGCTTGTCCCCACTCCTCCCCGTCCCGAGCGGCGTTCTTTGTTACTGGCACGACCAACCCCGGCGCTCTCTCTTCCAGCAGACGAGCCAGCCCACTCCGGCCGCTGACCAGCACGGGCGTTCCGGCCTTGATCGCCTCGGCACCGGCCAGGCCGAAACCCTCCGCCCGGGACGGCATGAGCACGAGATCGGCGCGAACGAGCTCGTCCCGTACGGACTCGCTGTCGGTCGTGTACGCGCGTAGACGGACATCCAATCCTTCGAGACCGGTCCACCCCTGGACCGCCTCGCGAGTCGCGCGCTGCTGACCGTCCTGAACACCGAGCAACATCAGCTGAATGTCTCGGCCGTCGCCGGGCCGGATCCGGATGGCCTCCGCGACCGCGCGTGCGGCGATGTCGACGCCCTTGATCTCGGCGTCAACGAGTCGCCCGAGAATCAGGATGCGAGTCTTCTGCCGCCGCGAAAGTGGCCTCCGCCAACTCACGTCGTTTCCGTCCGGCGAGTCGAATCCCGGGTCTATCCGGATCGGCCGCACCTCCAGGTCGTCGGCCGGCTCAAGATCGAGCGCTGCCCGCTCCTGA
The DNA here is from genome assembly GCF_049841595.1 of Micromonospora sp. DT228. Taxonomy (NCBI): domain Bacteria; kingdom Bacillati; phylum Actinomycetota; class Actinomycetes; order Micromonosporales; family Micromonosporaceae; genus Micromonospora; species Micromonospora sp. DT228. The sequence goes on along the minus strand of NZ_JBNCKO010000023.1, from coordinate 19,840 downwards.
AGAAGGGGCCCGACGGCGAGCACGCCGTCTGCCGCCCGCATCAGGAGAAGCTCCTCGTTCCACTTCAGCTCGGCCAGGCGACCCTGCGGGTCCTCCGTCGGATCTCGATGCCACTCCATCTCATCCGGATCGGTATGAACGAAATGCAGGTAGACGGCGTTGCGCCAGTGCGCTCGGTACTGCTCCGCGAACCTTCCGGAGACACGGCCATGTCCGATGATCACGTCGACCGGCACGTTCATCGGAAGCCGTGGGTGAGGCATCATCCGCTCGCCCTCCGAGCCACTGCGAACACGCGTAGACAGCAACCGGACACGGCTTCGCTGCGCGTGGTCGAGGTCTTCCTGTGTCGCGGCCAGCACTTGGCAGTACACCTCAGCACCGGCGTTAGCAAGGGCGATGCACAGGTCTCGGTTGAACGTGCCAACCCCGCCGCGGGCGGAGGGCCAGTGGTGATCGATCGCGAGCACGCGGAGGGTCCGATCCTCCGTGCCGTCCATCATGGCGACCATGATGTCACTCAACGCGACGGACGGGAGTCGGCCGTCCGACCGACGTCAGGCCGACGAGACGGTCTGGCCACACACGGGACATTCCTCCCTCTCGGACCAGTTAATCCGGCCGAGATCGGCAGGCACGATCGGGCGTTGGCTCAGTTCCTGGCGGGCGGCGATCCGGAACTTCCAGATCGCGTCAGCGAACACGTGGTAGGCGTCGTGGTAGGCGGCCCCGGAAAGCTCGGTGCCGGCACGGACAGCGTCTCGGATATCGATCAGCGCGAAGAAAACGGATTCGCTGGCCTTGGCCATCTCGATCGTCGCCGACATCAGCAGTCGTTCTCGAATGCCGTACACCTTGGAGTCTTGTAGAGTCTGCCCTGCGGCAACCGCCTGCTCTTCGGGGTTCGTCACGGCACGAGCTACGTCGCGCAGTGCGGAATGCGCGTCGTGGATCGCCACGGCGAAATCAACATACGTGCTCAAGCGCTCCAATTCCCGGTCTCGGCTGCGCTGAGTGCGGTCGGACCGGACACTGCTGACGACCGTCCCGGCAAGGGCAATGGCCGCACCAACGCCCGCGCTCGCAACCGGGATCCAGCTCGTGTCGGCCACGCAAACCTCCCAAGTCGCCTACGTCAAGTTCGGGTGACGGTGACCGTACTTAGCTTGATGCGCCGACACAAACGCCGTGGTGAGGCGCCTCGCAGGACTAGATTCAGAGTTAGCCCGGGCCCGAGCGCGTCGAAGTGGTGCGGACCTCCCTCCACGAGGTGCTAGCGAAGAACTCCGACAACCTACTGCTTAGAGCGCCTTAAGCACGTCAATGTCGCTCGTGGGTCATCTGGCCCGACTCATGGGGTCGACCGGCACGGTTGGCGACGGATCCTGCCCAGCCGGCCAGCGCCAAAGCGTGTCACTCGGCAGGGATGATGTGGGTATGCGTCGCAAACCCTCCGCCGGGGTCGCCAGCACTGGCGTGACCCAAACCAAGCTAGCCGTCGAGGATAAGCTGAAGTGGCTGTTCCGTGAGCAGCCCACGGAGGACTACGGCATTGACGCGCAGATCGAGGTGGTAGACGGCGAGGACGTGCGCGGACGGCTGCTCGCACTGCAGATTAAGAGCGGTGAGAGCTGGTTCCAGCCGGCCCCAAGGGGCGGCTGGTGGTTCCGACCCGACGCCGAACATGTCAGATATTGGCTGAACCACAGCCTTCCCGTCGCGATAGTGCTCTACCACCCTGGGACCAAGCGCTGCCACTGGCAGCTGATGAACCGCCAGACGCTTCAGAAGACGCCAACTGGCGGCTGGAAGCTGCTCGTGCCGGAAGACCAAGTGTTAGATGTTAGTGCGGCGGCTCCGCTCCGTGAGGCCGCTGAAGGCGACCCTTACGTACTACGCATCCGTCAGCTGCAGCTGGCAAAGCCCTGGATAGAGATGCTAGCTAGTGGCAAGCGACTCGTCGTGGACATCGAAGAATGGATCAACAAGACGTCCGGGCGGGGCCATATCTCCCTGGGTGTCGACAACGAGGACGGCGAAAAGCCGGAGGAGTTGGCGAGTTGGGGCGTGTTCCTCGGACTCGCGAGCTACGCGGAGGCGGTCCCCCGGATGTTCGCGTGGGCCGATATACAAGTACATGAAGAGACGTACGAGGACGCCGAGTACGACCAGCGGGACCAGTACGAGGCCGAGTACGTCATGCACGACGACAAGGGAGATCACTTTGTCATCGAAGTCATCGACCCCTGGCGCCGCCGACCATTGGCCCCAAGACTGCGACCCTACGCCAACCCCTCTGGCGAGGTGGACTTTTGGCGGCTGGAGCTGACACTGAACGAACTGGGTAAGGCGTTCCTGGTCGTGGACAAATTCGGGACGGAGGGTCGGCGGCTACTGACGAAGAGCTGAGGTCTCAAGGAGGTAGCTTGAACCTGTGTCGGGCGATCGCCCCACGTTTGCCGACGGCATCTCTGAAATGCGCGGCCGCACCCGCACCCCACTCCCGCTTCCCGGTGGTCGGCTTCGCTCTGGCGAAACATGCTCGCCTACATGTGGCTCGCTCGAGGTCGACCGCAACCACCGGCGGCCGTTCCCAACCCGACGGGATGGAGTTCGCCTTGTAGTTTCGCGCTGACGGACGCGACGGCCGGGTGATGTGCACGCTCGAAGGCGGCCAGAACGAGACGGTGACGTCGGTCAGGCCCGGGAAACTGGTGACGTTCTCGTGCTCGAGCTGCCAGCCGAGCTTCCCTGGTGGCGCAAGGGATCCCGCTTCGCCGAGCATCCCGCAGGCCCGAGAGATCCTCGGCAAGTTCCATATTCAGCGGCACAAAGCAACGGCCAGCGCCCGGCGACCCGACGATCTGGTGCAGACGCTGATGTACTGGCTGGCCGCGCTGGAGGCAGTCTTGAACCAATGCGCGACCCGCTGCGCCGGATGATCGGGCTGGCCGCCGAGCCGACGATGCGGACCCGCTACGCCGACACCCTGATCGACCTCGCCCGCCAGCAACACGAGGCCCTGGTGAAAGCCGTGATCCTGTTGCTGACCGCCGCGGTCGAGGCCACCGGCGCGAACGATCAGGATCTGCCGGAGCGGCTCGCCGGCTCAGTGACGCCTACCTGACCCGAGGCTAGGACGACGACTTCGACACGCGGCCCGGCTGGCCGCCGACGCCGTGGCGCTCGTCCCAGCGGATCACCCGAATCCGGGCAGTACCGGGAGCGGATGACGCGGACGCGGAGCCGGGTCGCGGCCGAGATGAACGCCATGATGCAGAAGTACGCTGCCGAAACGGCCGCGTCATTGCACTCGGAACGATGACCACCTCGCCGCCGGGTTTCAGGCACCGGTTCCCGAAGCGTGGGGGCGACCCTCCGGCCGGGCAGCGACCTGATCGCTGCCGAGTTCTCCGAGCTCTTCCGCGATGCCGGCGATCACGCCACGGCCCCCGCCGCCCTCGCCTTCGCCGCCCGCACCCTGCGCGACCGCCGCCCCGGCCACCCCAACCTCTGGGCCTCGTTCCTGCACTATGGTCTCTAAATCAACCCCCAGAGGAGCGTGGGACGTCCGGGCGAGGAAGAAGGCGGTCTCACTGCCGTTGGCCCATTGACGCATGCTGCAGGGGATCAGGGATGATCGTTTGGCTGTGTCCCCGCCGACACGAGCGGGAGTCGCGACGTAACACTCGCGCTGATCGCCGACATTAGGAGGAACGCTTGCTACCAGCCAATCTCCAACCCTCAGTGGAGCGGTTCGCGCGATCTCTGCAGGTGCCGTCGCGATTGATTCAGCTGCATCCGCGTAAGCAGGGCAACCCAGGAAACTACGCTGCCCTTGCTCCGGCAGTAACGCTCGGTGTCATATCGGCGTTCGAAGGATTCGCGGAGGACTTCCTCGCCACCGCGCTCTACGCGCGTGGAAGCAGCCTGGGTCAGATAGCCGCGAAGGTCTCCATGAACAATCCTACTGTCGCGGTGTTCCGCGACAAGCTTATTGGAGAGTTCAATTGCATCTCGTCGAAGATCGGTGTCGGATTCGCCCTTGATGTATGGGATCCACCTCCTGTCGGAAAGAGTTGGTGGAGGCAGGTGCAGATTCCGTGGTCAGACGCCGTGTCGCAGGCCGATGGGTGGATGCAGGTGCGCCATTGCCTAACTCACGGCTTGGCAAGCGGCTGGCGGACCGAGCATTGGCCCGGCCCACTCAAGGGCAAGGCCACTGCGAGCAGCGTGCTGAGGCGGATGCCATCAGGCACTCATTCTCTTGCCCTTCACGGCGCGATTACCTGTGCCCGGATATACGTCACGTGCGCGGCCCACCTGGCGGACCTTGCCGCCAGCGAAGTCGCCGAGAAACTCGATTGGTCTCAAGTGCCTGAGTTTCCCCTGCTTGACGTGAAGCCAGCGTCTTGAGTTGCCAAATTCGGTCCGCATGCTGAGCTGCTACCGTACCGGCAGAACTTTGGTTTACTGCGTCGTAAGTGTAGGCACCGATGGCCTTGCTCGCCGACAATACGCACGCCCTCTCAGGGACATCGGAACGATGTCCCTGAGAGGGCGTGCCGGGCCTACAACTCATCGAGGTAGGTGTCACGGCGGACGATACAGCCGACGGTGACGCCCCTATCAACGGGTGAACCGCCAGCTCTACGGTGGCAAACTTAACATTACCCCTCCGCAGGCGCCGGCGATCGCGTCCATCTTGCCGGATTATCAGCAGCTCCACCGATCTCCCCAGGCCTGGCGAAAACGGCTGTCCGCCCGATCATGCACGAAGACAGCGTCCATAAGGGTCACTATGATGTTCCCTCCCTCCCCGAGAGGCTCCCCTGCTCATCTTTCTCGGTCGTCGTGCCCTGACCAACTCACACCAGGCTCGGTACCTGACCGGCGGATTACCGGCCGTCTTCTGCATCGAGCGTGCGGGCACGCCTTCCACTGGAAAACGCCCATCGTACACATCAGCAAGGTCGATGAGGGACTATCGCAAACCCTCACCTCACCCTCAGGCTTGGCCATTCCCTAGGAAAACTTGCCATCCACGACGCGGGCGCAAGCAGGGTTCGTTACAGCTCTGCACAGGTGACTTGAGCGATAAGCGCGAAGCGTCCCCGGATCGGCCTTCGGGAGCATCTGATCTTTAGTCAGACGGCCGAACCACAAACCCGTACAACCACCACTTACGCGCAACCTCGGCCAGGGCCACCGCGACCTCGCGCTCGAAAGAAGTTCGACCACAAGTCCTACAGTCCGCGCCCGTCCGGTGGGTCCTTGCAGGTCTGGGCGGCGCGGGCGGGCTTTATCCCCGTCCATTGATGGGCAAGTGGCTTCCACGCCTCCGGTCTGGTCCATGTGCGTAGTGGTTCGTTCGCGTCACGACTCCTCGGCTCCCGTGAGGAGCCTGAGACAGGCGAGCCGTTGCCACGGCCGCCACGCTTGTGGCTAGAGTTACCGCATGTCACCAGCGATGGCGTCGGGGTCTGAGCCGGAGGCGGAATGCCGGCACTGAGTGGCGTCTCCGCCATGCAGAGTGTGGCGATCACTCGCGCCAGAGAATCCGACATTCTCTGGCGAAGCGGACACCATCTTGGGGCCGTATACCTTCAGGGGTACAACATTGAGTGCCTGTTGAAGTACCTGCTACACCTTCGCGGAGTACCTTTTCCGAGCAGTGGCCCGGACGGCCACAACCTGCGCGGCCTCTGGGCGAGCGCGTTCCCGAACCAACCGGCGCGCGGCCACGGGGTTACGTTCCTCACCGCGTGGTCCACGAACCTGCGATACGAAACGGCTCTTCCGGTAGAGCATGACGCGCAGAACCTCATGTTGGGCGCGAAGGACCTGGCCGCTCGCATCACTTCGCGGATTCGAAGCGAAAACTCGCGGAAGAGCCGGCGCGGCGCACGGAAGGGCAGACAATGAGCACACACGGTTCTCGAGGCTCCGAGGCGGAGGACCTCGTGGTGCGTCTCCGCACGCATATCGAAGCGCGGCTGCCAGACGCGACGATCACGGTCAGCGCCGACCGTGGTGGTCTGCTCGCCCGAGTCGTAGATTCGGGCTTCGATGGAGAATCCATCGCCCAGCGCAAGGAGGTCGCCCTCGGCGACGACATACCCGAGTTGGTATCGCAGCTGCACACTATCGAACTGTTGACTCCCGCCGAGGAGCCTTGGTTCGGACCCGTTTTTCGTGAACAGGCCGAGTTGCCACCCGTATGGGGTACCGCGCTGGAGCGGACAAAGACGGACCTCTCATCGGTCGTCTTTGCCAGTGACCTTGATGAGGGCCTAGCGGTCGCGCCCATCGTCACCTTCTACAGCTTGCGTGGCGGGGTTGGCCGCAGCACCGCATTGGCGTCGGTGGCGCGACTCCTGACGACGATACACCGGCTCCGAGTCGTCACCGTCGATATGGATCTCGAAGCACCGGGGCTGGGCATTCTCTTCGGGATTGAAGAGCAGATAGGTGAAGACCAGGGTGTGCTCGCCGCACTCAACGACCTCGAGTACGACGACAACATCGACATATTGAGCCACGTCCTTCCTGTAGATGAGGACAACCGACTCTTTTGCATGCCAGCGGGGCACCTTAGCGCGGCCTACGCCCAACGACTCTCTGCGCTGGACGTGGAGATTTGGTACCGGGAGCAGCGCAATCCTTTGCACCGCCTAATCGAGATGCTTCAAGCCTCTCCGCTCCGGCCGGACGCGATTCTCATCGACTCCCGTACGGGGCTAAGCCCGATCGCGGGTCCGCTGCTCTTCGACGTAAGCGATCTTGCCATCATCTTCTTCCATCCTCAGGCGCAGGCGAAGAGGGGCACCGAGCTCCTGACGCAGGCGATGCTTTCCACCAAGACGAAGCGCCATGGTGCACAAGCTCTCACGCCTGAACCCCGTTTCGTGGTCAGCCCTATGCCTCCCGGTCCAAGCAGCGAGGTGTTGGCCCAACGCGCTATCGGATGGGTTGAGAGTTGGTTGCAGCCTCTCACCGTGGCGCGTGGGCGGGATGGGCTGTCCTCTGAGGCTGCAGTCCATATTGTCGGCTACAACGCCGAGGTTGGATTCCGCGACGTTGTGGCCCCGGACCCTGCCGCGCTCGTTCCCTATCAACCGGTGGCGGACTGGGTCATACAGCTTGTCCCCGAGCGGGCGAAGCCCTCGATGGGCCAGTCTGAGCCGTCCAAACGTGGCGTCCTAGCCGACCTTTCATTCGAGGCGGATACGGCCGAGCAACAGAACTCGCTGCTCGACGACTACGTCGTCACTGAACATGTCGCCGAGGCGGCTTCTGCATCGGTTCCGCTCGTCATTGGGCGCAAGGGCACCGGAAAGACGGCACTCTTTCGATGGCTTGCAGAACGACCTGGAAGCGAAGCCATCATCGTCGCTGCGCCCAACAAGTACCCGTCTCGGCCCGCCTGGTCGCTAAGCGAGGCCGCCTACGGCGACCTGGAAAGGGTACTTCGTGCGCGAGATCTGACTTGGTCGACATTCTGGCTGGTACATCTAACGCTTGTGGTGCATGCCTCACTCTCCCGGTCGGGGGCGCGAACACCGCCACTGCCAGACGGCTTCTCTGCGGTCGGACCTGATCTGTCCGTACTGCAGATCATATCCAGACTGGAGGCCACCCTAGGTCAGCCCCGCTGCGGCCTGCTCGCCGAGGATTGGTTGCAGCGAGCCAGCTCGGCCATCGATGGTCAGCGCCCGCTCCTGTTTGACGGATTCGACACGGCATTCGGGAACGACTCAAAGGCCCGCCATCGACGCAGCGAATCACTTTCAGCGCTTCTGTCCGTACAGGCAGAGGTTGGCCACCAACTCGCCAATCTCCCCTTTAAGATCATGATCCGTCAAGACATCTGGGATGCCCTGAGATTCAACAACAAGAGCCACTTCTACGCTTCCTCACTGCGACTACGGTGGGAAAGTAGCACTGACTACTACAAGGTCGTGGTTAAACAGGCCATGGCTGTACCCAGCTTCGAACGCGTCGCTCGCTTGAACGCGCCAAACCTTCCGGATCGCGAGATCAGCGAATGGTCCGCCCAGGACGTCGAGTATGCATGGAACACACTTATCGGCGAGCGCATGAAGGGCGAACAGACAGCATTCACTTGGAACTGGGTTTGGAAGCGTCTAGCCGACGCCAATGGCGACCACTCCCCGCGCACCCTTATCCAACTCTTCAACGAGGCGCTTAATGGGGAGAGGCAGGAATACCGCCGCAGCCAGTACGAGCGCTCGGTGATCCGGCCACGTCTGCTAGTCCGGAGCCTGCCCGTAGTTAGCGACATGGCGGTCGAGGCGTTACGGGAGGAGTTCGGCGAGGAACTTGACCCCGTCATCGCAGCCTTGCGCAGATATGGCCGTACACCCATTCCCGAGGCCGACCTGGCACTTGAAGCCGAACTCGTCGATACAGCTGTCGAAGTAGGGCTGCTGGCACGGAGGGAAGAATCCTCCGGAAGACGGATACTGCGTGTCCCCGATCTCTACCGTCACGCGCTGGGTGTCACGCGCCCTGGACCTTCGTAGCCTCGACAAGCCCCTCGCCCGAGCGCGACCGACGCAAGTGGTTGCGTGGTCCGAGCGGCATCTACGTTGTGAAATGCCGAGAGCCGCTGGTGGCGAACTCGTCCACCACGAGAATGACCGTCCGAGTTGGTTCAGTGTGAGCTAAGGCGGTAGTAGCCGACCTCGCTTTGGGCGCGTTGGCATAAGGGCGGATGATTCAGTCCAACCCGGGCCGCCAGGAAGGAATCGGAGGGTGCGCTCATCGGCGCACTGAAGTTCTTCGAGGGGTCTTATGGACATGCTGAACATTCCTTCCCGAGCTGAGGGCAACTCATGAGGATACGGCACCTAGCGTCAGAGACGCGGCAAGAATGAGTGATTCGAGTTGGGCCGACGCCGATCTGCACACACACGTGAACACGGATCCCTCGGGTCGGCCTCCTACAAGTACGCGTCGCCAGAGCCGGGCGCCGCGCCGCAGCCATGAAGGATGTCGACGCGCCGTCGACGTAGCGGTTCGTTCGCCATCGAGGCGCCGAGGGTCATCCCAACGCTGACCGCGACGTGAACGAGAAGGATCGGCCGGCGGCACGGTGCGACGAACCTGGTTGACCGCAGGGACGATGGATGGCTTCAAGTGCCGATACAGGAGCGGACCGCTGGTGCTGGTGCCAACCGCCTGCCCTTCGGGGTGAGACGTATTCACTCGTCGTACGGCACAATCGGCATCCGGGCCGCTTGCGGATCGTCGTCCCCGCGTCAGCGAACAGTGCGCGCGCGGGGGCGGGTGCCTGCTGATCGTCTCGAGTGTTCGAAAGGATCTAGGTTGGAGCTGCAAGACGCCGAGGCGTACGTCAAGGTAGTCACCCGGAGAACGTCGACCAAGGACGCGCTGGCGTGGCTCGGCGAGGAGCGCGCGGTGTCCCGGCCGATCGACTTGCCCACCCTGCTGGCCTCGTTGCTTTCGATTGAGGATCAGGCGCCGACGGCAGATGTTCGAGGACTGGCAGGCCGGGTGATTCGGCAGGTCTGCCGGGCCGAGGTGGTTTCGGGGCTGGATCCGAGCCAGGAGCTCCTGGCGCTCGATGAAGTGTTGCGTCCGGCGCAGTATCGGGCTGCCCTTGACGCGCTGGCCGCCAGGACCGCCACTCGAACTCTGACGAGCGTGACTCTGGCCGCGGTCATCTCGGCCCAGCATGATGACCGCAACGTCGTGACGGCGCTCTGCGCGGCAGCGGGCCTGTCCTACCGGGATTTGCGCGCGAGAGTTCAGGATGCGTCGGTACCCACTGACCTACGTGGACGGTGGAAAAACGACCAGTTGAAGGCAGTGTTCGACGTCATTGACGCGGTCATCACCGGCCGAGTGACGGCAAGCAGTCCGGCTGCTCACCCGGCCCGGCCGGTTGAACATCTGCTGCCCGACATCGATGACAACGAGCCTGGACGGCGGCGCGGATGGGCATTGGTCGAGCAGATGCGGGTTCACGGCGTCCCGTATGAGCTTCTGCTGACCCAAAGAGCGGTGGGCAGCGCGTGGGTCTCCCACAGGAGCAGCACGGGCAAGAAGGTTCAAGCTGCGGTGACGACTTCCCTGTGCGAACTGCTTGACGAGCGGTCGGTGCCGTTCTACCGGCTTGCGATGAACGCGGCGTCACGAGAGCTGTTGACGCGTGTAGGGGCCAACCCGGCTACCGCCGCGGAGGACGGCCGTAATGAGGGCGGGCAACTTGCCGTGTTGGTGCATTCGCCGGCGCTGACGCACGCGGTTGCCGTCTCGGTTGCACGGGACGGGGGAACAGCTAGGAAGAGCGGGGCCAGGCTCGGCACGCTTCCGGCGCGCCTGGGCATCGCTTGCAGCGTGGTTCTGGTGGGTCCGGGTTGGGCCGAACGGAACACCACGGCCGAGCTTGTTCGTCCGTTTAATGGACGGATCTATACGGAGCGGACGGTCGCTGAGTTGGCGGATGCGCTCAGCGCGATGGTCGCGCAGGGTGGCGGTGTCGCACCGACCGGGCAGAATGGCGCGGCACAGCCCGCCGGGCTGGTTGATGATCCTTTGGAGGTCCGCTCATGAACTCGCTGACGCAGTACGCCAGGCGCGAGGTCATCGCTGCGGCCCAGGCGGCAGTCACCGACCAGGACGAGCGTAGGCCGTTCGAGTGGCGCGGCGAAAACGTGATGCTACCGGTGGTCAGGGTTCCCGTAGGTGATGTCTTGCTGAACCACCGTACGCACCGCGTGCGCGCCCAAGTCGAGAGCCTCGGGGCCGGCGGCACCATCATCGATACCAACCCGCATAGCGAGGAGGCGCAGCGGCTGCTGGCCGACCTGATTCGGGAGACCAGCGGGTATGGCGAAGTCAAGGCCATGATTCGCCACGAGAAGCAGCGCGAGCCAGGGCTCATTACGCACGAAGGTGTGCTGATCAACGCCAACACCAGAGCGGTCACCTTGCGGGACCTGCATGAGGAGTTCCCGCACGAAAGAGCCTTTGCATTTATCAAGGTCCAAGTGCTGCCGAATAATGCCGACAGCACTGACATCATGCAGCTGGAGTTCAACTTCCAGATGCGGCGGAACTACCAGCAGCCGTACTCGTTCACCAATCAGTTGATCTTCATCAAAGACCTGCTGGACTCTGGTCTCAAACCGGACGAGATCGGCGTGCAGATGAAGCCGCACTATGATCCCGCATCGCCAAAGGACCGCCGTGCAGCCGCCGATGAGGTGGAGGCCGAAGACCGACTTCGGCAGATCATTGAGGAACTGATCGCCGCCAGCAGTGGAGCGCTTCGCTGGCCGGATTTTGATGACGACCGCCAGAATTTGATTGAAATTGATGAATCCTATCGGAGGATGGTTACGCGCAAGGGCCCTGATGCCGCGCGGCGTGTCAAGCAGGCGAAGCTAGTCGGCCTCTTAGCGGGCATGGATTACCGCAGGGTACGGCACATTGACGAGTCGTATTTGGACAGTTATGTGCTCCAGGCGTTCGAAGAACAGCCGAATTTGCGGCCCGCTGCGAAGGCTCTGACAATCGGACAACAGGTGGCTCCCCACGCGGACCTGGGTGGCCTTTCCATTCTCGACGACCTCGACGAGGACCTGCCTGTCGATCAACCCGGCGAGGTCACTCTTCAGCCGCTGTTCGACGTGCTCGTCCGTCACGGCAAGGTCGACGATGACAACGACTGGGACGCCGAGGTTGAGGTCCCGATCGACGAGGGCACCACGATCTTGCCCAAGAATACGTTCTTCGACGCGGTCAAGACTGCTATGCAAACGGCGGCAGACAGCAAGGCGCAGGATGATCAGGGCCAGGACGCCCTAGACGTCCCGCGGCGGCAGCTGAACGCTGCTGGTGCCGCGTGCGATCGAGTACGACGGGCATACACGGAGCTTGAGGATGACGGCGACCAGCCGGAACCGGCAGCGCTGGAACAGGCGCTCGAAGCCTACTTGCGCTCGCACGACGAACTGCTGCACTACCTGGCAGAACGCGGGTTCGCCGCTGCGGAGAATCGACTGTGACCGACGGCCCGGCCATCTCGCTCGACTTCGACCCGGCGGCGAACGTGGTTCTCGCGCAGAAGGTCGGTGCCGTCCCAGATGTGTTCTGGGGCCAGCTGCGTGTCGAGTGGGGCTACGAGGGCGACCCGGCACGGTCAGTCCGGGTGCCACTCGAACGCTTTCGCGAAAACATTGGCTGGCTGGGTCCTGCCTGCAACCGCTACAACGTGGACATCGCTTGGGCGCCTGACGCAATAGCGATCATCACCACCATCAAGCGTGAACGCAAACAGCTCGAGCGTGCACGCCACCAGCAAAGCGCACCGGTGACCACCCAAGAGGTGCAGCACCAGCTAGACGGCAGCCGCTTCGCCAGGCGGCTCAAGCCGTTCCAACTTCGCGACGCGGCCAAACTGCTCAGTCTGGCGCACGGCGCGAACTTCTCCGTACCCGGTGCCGGCAAGACGAGCGTGGCATACGCGGTCTATGAGGCCGAGCACCATGCCGAGAAAATCGACCAGCTCCTGGTAGTTGCGCCGCTTTCGGCGTTCGACGCGTGGCAGACCGAGGTCGAGGCGTGCTTCAAGCCGGGCACGGCACCGCACGTCAAGGTATTCGGTACGCCGGGCAGCCAGGGAGCCGAGATCCTGCTGGTCAACTATCACCGCCTGGCGGCGAACCTCAGCGAGCTCACCAAGTGGGTCCGCAAAGGCCGAACCATGGTGCTGCTCGACGAGGCACACCGGATGAAGGCCGGCCGCGTCGGCCAGCATGGCACCGCCTGCCTCGATCTTGCGTTCTCCGCCTCTCGACGGGACATACTGACGGGTACGCCCGCCCCACAGTCGGCACAGGACTTCGTCGCCTTGTACGAATTTCTGTGGCCTGGACAGTCCCGACGGATCATTCCGCCTGAGGCGCTGACGACCAATCCTCAGCCAGAAGCGCTTCACGCCATCAATCGGGCAATTCAGCCGCTCTTCGTGCGGACCACGAAGAGGGAATTGGAGCTGCCGCCTCCCACTCTGCGCCGGGTCGTGGTTCCGCTGAGCGGTCTGCAGCGCGAGATTTACTCAGGTCTTCGCGACCGCTACGCTGGCATGCTGCGAGTGTCAATGAACGACCGCGTCGAGCTGGCCCGCATGGGCACGATTGTCATGTACCTGCTCGAGGCGGCGAGCAACCCTCAGCTGCTCGCGGTCGGATCCCGTGACCTGCCTGGCGAGTTCGCCCACCCACCGTTGCCCGTCGAACCCGGAAGCCGTCTGTGGGAAATGATCGTCGGCTACGGGCGCTACGAGACACCCCCCAAGTTCACCCGTCTCCGCGAAATCGTCGCTCAGAACGCCGCTGATCCGACCGGCCCTCGCAAGACTTTGGTGTGGTCAAACTTTGTCTCGAATCTGGAGGGCCTGAGACGGTGGCTGGCCGATTACCAGCCCGCCATGATCCATGGTGGGGTTCCGTCCGTCACAAGTGCGCCGACTGCAGCGGTCACCCGGGAGGCCGAGCTGCGGCGCTTCCGGACTGACGACGATTGCAAAGTGCTGCTGGCCAATCCAGCGGCGATGAGCGAGGGCGTCAGCTTGCACCACGACTGCCATGACGCGATCTACTTCGACAGGACCTTCAACGCCGGCCACTACCTGCAGAGCATCGACCGCATCCATCGACTCGGCATGGATCCCGGCCAGCGCACGACACTGCTTTTCATGATCACGGAGGACACCGTCGATCAGGTCGTCGATACCCGGATCCGGGACAAGGCCACCAACCTTGCCCGCGCCTTGGACGACAAGGAGCTGGTAAGGATGTCGCTGCCCGACGACGAAGACTACGGACCGCCGATCGAGACCGATGCGGATATGGCCGCGCTGCTTGCCCATATCACCGGCCAGGAACAGTGAGCAGCTGTGCTGTCCGAGCCGGTACCGATCCATCCCAGTCATCGTCACCTTCAGGCGGCGTTCTACGTCGCCCGGCTACTCAAGCCAAATGGCGAGCCCCGGCACGCGCTCGACCGGAGCTACCGGAGTCTCGCGACGGGGGCGCTACACGATCACCGCAGCCTCACCGAGGGTGAACGCCTGCTTGCCCACGCGGGCCTGGTCGCGACTCAGCGAAACCTCGTCGTCCCGTCCGACGATCTGTTGGCCATGTCCCGGTTGCCGGTGGACACGTTCGTGGAGGCGCTGCTCTTCAAGATTTTGACCGACCAGCGCGAGGTGTGGCTGGCACAAATGGCGACGACCGACGAGGTCCGTTGGGAGCTCGTGCCCTACGACGTTGCTACGGCGCTTGCCTCTACCTTCGAAGACGAGCGCGAGCGCGACGCCATGTTACTTGCTGCGGCCCGGAAGGTTGATCTTCAGGTGCTGCAGGAGTTCGGGGACGAAGGCGAGCAGACGGTACTCGATGCATGCCGGACCCACCTGCGCAGCGCGGGAATGCAGCACATGCTCCCCGACGTGGCCCAGCTCAGCCTGATCGACGACACCTTGGGCTACGACATTGCCAGCCCCGATGCAACCGGTCAGCGTCACCGGCTCGAGGTCAAGGCCACCTCAGCACCAGCGGGCTGGGTTGAATTTTTCATTAGCCGAAATGAGGCCACCGTCGCCGAACGCGACCCTCGTTGGTCGCTGGTGGTTACCCGCCGAGAACAGGATCCCACCACCGGCGAGCCGGTCATGCAGGTCGCCGGATGGCTCACTCACAGCGATTTCGCCGCTGCCCTGCCTGCGGACCCGCCACACCCGTCACTCGGCGGCGGCCAGCTGCGAGGCCGCTGGGCATCATGTCGAATCACGCTCAGTGCTCAATGTCTCCGCAGCGGCCTCCCGCTTCGCAAGCCGGACGAACCGGACTAGACCGAAATCCTGCATGGGTGATTCCCAATCACGCGAACCACGCCGTAACATGATCAGTTGTTCAGCTATACGACACGCACCCTCACGTACGTGACACGAACGCCCCCCACGGTTAAGTGAGCGAACCTAGGACAACGATGACCGCGATGACGGCCCCAACGACCGACCCGCCAACGCCGTCCCCGTCGTCCGCCCGGAATGAACCGCTCCGCAGCCCACTCGGCGGGCTCGACTACCTCAAGGTCAGTGCGGAAGCGCGAGCCGAAAGCCGCAACCGGGAAATCCATCTTCCGCCGGTCAGCACCTACCGATGGTGGGCTCGGCGAACTAGCGCCGTCAACGGAGCGGTCATCGACGCGTTCAACGCCATGATGCCCGGTCGACTGCTTGTAGCTGACATGTTCGCCGGCGGTGGCGTGATCCCGCTCGCAGCCGTCGCACGAGGTCACCAGGTGTACGCCCAGGACCTCAACCCCTGGCCAACCGCTGGGCTCACCGCCATGCTCGGCCTGCCCGCACCCGACAAGCTCCGGGAGGCGGCATCGACGATCGAGCAGTGGATCCACACTGAGGTCGAAGCCGCCTACGGCACCACACTCACCGACGGCACCAGGGGCGTCGTCTCCCACACGATCCGAGTGGCAACTGGCGAGTGCACCGACTGTGGAGAACGCGCGCGCATGTTCCCTCATGCGCTCGTGTCGCTACGTGCTCGTAAGGAGAGCGGAAACCCCCAGGCCTGGTTGGCATGCCGACGAGGCCATCTGTTCTCAGCCATGTCCGACAAACGTCGACGATGCCCGACCTGCCGCGTCCTCGTCGAGCCAACGGCCACCTACACCCCGATGCGAATGATCACCTGCGAATGTGGCAGGACGGACCGCCTTGCCGATCGGGCCGAGTCCTGGCAGTGGGAGATCGTGCTCGTCGACCGTTCCAGCCGTACGGCCCGTGAGGTCGACATCCCGACCTCCGCTGAACGCGAGACGGCCGACTCAAGCGCCTGGCAGCCGGCAGCCGACTTGGGGCCAATTCCACCCGGCCAAGAAACAAGCGTGCTCACCCGCCACGGCTTCCAACGTTGGCAGGACCTTTACCCACACCGGCAGCGGCACATGCTCGAACGGATACTCGACCTCGCCAGTCGCTGCTCGCAAGATCCCTCTGTCGTGCGTGCGGCAGAATTGGCCGTCGTCGGCAGCGCCGAGATGGCCGGACATTTATCTCGATGGGACCGGTTCTACCTCAAAAGCTTCGAATCGATGGCAGGCCATCGCTTCAACCTCACCACCGTTTCGGTCGAGCCCAATGTCTGGGGCGGCGTCGGCCGCGGGCGGGGAACCGTCCTCCGGCGCCTCAACCAGCTTGTCAAGTCCGCAACATGGCTACAGGAAAAGACCGGCCGCGAACTTCTCGTCCAAGGGCCGCTCACCACCAGCGCACCGGCCACGGCTATGAACGAGTGGGACGTACGGGTTGTCGAAGGTAGCAGTGAGCAGATGGTCCTGCCGGCAAACTCGGTGCACCTAGCCCTAACCGATCCGCCGTATCACGACGATGTCCAGTACGCAGAGCTGTCGGGCCCGTTGCGTGCTTGGGCCCGCCTCGCGAACGAAAAGCTCACCAACGAGGCGCTCACCGGCGAAGCCGTGGTCAACAGCACCACTGGCCAACTCGTCGATGACGGCGCCTATGAGGCGCTCCTAGGCCGCATCTTTAAGGAGGCCCGACGGACGCTCCGTCCCGATGGACATCTCATCTTCAGTTACGCCAACCGCAGCCCACGCGCCTGGGCCGCCGTCTTCGGCGCGCTGCAGACGGCCGGCCTACGCGCCGTGGGCTGCGAGATGGTTCACAGCGAAAACGAGACTGACCACGCCAAGCGGGGCGTGCGCGCTTGCACCCTCGACCTCATGCTCGACCTCGTCCCTTCCGGACCACACACCGTCGAGCAACACCGGCCGCATCCCGCTCCGGACATTCCACTCACTGATGAACGACGGTTCCTCAGTGTCGTTGCCGACATGTTCCTACAGGTCGGCGACCTTGAAGACGGATGGCGCCTCAAGATCCAGAAGATGCTCTCCGAGCATCCCTTCATCACGACACCGACCGACCGAACTGCCGAAACAACCGTGGAAGAAGCCGCATCTTTAGGCCAGCAGTAACCGACGCACAGGAGCACGGGTGAGCAGGGCACCTAGAACTCCTGATCAACACGCTCTTCGTGCTTGCGGACAACGTCTTACTGTGACATCCACTGTCTGCTCGTCAGACCGAAAGGCCTTCTAGGCCTTGGCCGCTGGGCTGCGGAAGTGGATCTCCCGGGCCGGTCAGGGCATAAGCAGGTCGGACTTGAGCGGGCACCTGTACGACTGGGCCTTCGGCAGAACTGGGAGCCCAGGCCACACGGCGACACAGGCCCTCCAGTTTTCGCAACCACGAGTGTCTGGGTTAGCCGCGCCTTGCCGAGAGCGTGCCCGACCATGGCCTACTTGACCTGGTCGATGGGTTTCTAGATTTGCATCCTGCGGTGTCCTGACACCATGCAGTCTATCGACTAACTTCACCCGCATTCAGCGATGTCGGTGCCCGAGGCGGTGTGCAGGATCTGGTCAAAGGCTCGGTGGGCCTCCTCCCGTGGCAGCTCATATGGCCCTGCCGGATCGGTCATAATCGCGACGAAGCGTTGCCTCAGCGCTGGTAGGGGGTCGATGTCAAGGCGGGCACCTACGTCCTGAACGGCACGAACCACGGTCGCCCCCAATGACGACGACGAGCCGTTGAGGTAGGCGAGCACGGTCGCGCCGAGGCTGCCGAGCACGAGTTCCACGGGCTCCAGCGCTGCGGTCAGCCCTTTTGCGCACGCCGCGACGAGGGCACCGAGTCCGTCGGCGTCGCCCCTGGCTAGCCGAGTTAGTTCAAGGACCATCGGACCAACCTCCTCGGCAGCTGCCGCTTGCCAAAAAGCGGGTCGTGTCAGGTTGAGCCGCGCATGCGGCGACATCGGTCCGTCACACTCGAGCGCTTGGACAACCAACGGCCATGGCGAAGGCAGGTCGACGACGTTTCCGCGGAAGAGCTTGGTGACGACGGGATCGACGTCAATCACCGTTCCGGCGTCAAGGAGCGCCTCGACCAGAGCGAGGGTGCCGAAAGCTGGCACGCCCTGCGACCGGGCCCAGGTTCTCAGGGCTACGTCGTCGCTGTAGAGCGGGATGCCGTTTTGCTTCGCGACGAGGACGGCGGCCACCCAGGGCATGGTTATGGCGCCGGGTGCGGCAGGTAGGTCTTCGACCGGGGTGGCGACATCTGTCAGCTGGCAGTCCTGTGCTGCTCTCTGAGTTGCCGCTGTGCGGACGACGGAGGACCTCTTCTGCTCGGACGACATTTCTCCCGACGAGAGTCGGCCAGTCTCGGAGGAGGCTGGGTCTCGCGCCGCCCTGGCGCGGCTGTTGGCGGCCAGGTGGCTATGGAGGATGTCCGACGCCACAGGTTTGGCGATTCGGAAGTTCAGGAAGGCGGCCCGCACTGTTGGCCACAGCTGGGCGACCGCGGCAGCCAGGTACACGGCGGAGGTCTCGATGCTGACTGTCCCACCGATCGCCTTTTTCGCCACGCTCAGCTCGGCTTCCGTGACCGCGTCGCTGGGATCGACTGCGGGAACGACGCCAGCGAGGTCGTCGGCGAGGGACAGCAGATACGGCAGGCCGGTGGCCAGACTCAGCGAGCCAAGCGCGGCTTGGCCGGCGTGGACGGCGGCGGCGTGTTGTGGGAGCGCGGTCACCAGATCGAGCGGGTCGCCAGGTCTCGCACGGATCTGGCTGACGTCGGCATCGACGCGGACAGCACGGGCTGGGTCATGTTCGCTCAGGAACCTGGTCCAGGCTTGTGTCAGCCGAAGGTGAAGCTCCTCGGACACCGGGACGGGGAGAGGGTCACTCAGGTCGGTGGCTACGACGTCGCCGCCGGTCATCGCTGTGATGTTGGGCGAAGGTCGGCATGTCTGCACGAGCGAGAACAGGAGGCGTCCCACGACCTCGCCCGGGGTGCGGTCGTGTTCCGCTATGGCGAGGGCTTGCTCGGCGCTGGCGGGTGTCCAGCCGTGGAGGCGGTGCAGGTCGGTCCACGCCTGCAGTTGAGGGACGGTGCGGGGCGCGGGGTCGAAAGTCTGCAGAGTCTCGAATGCCCGTTCAGCATTGCCTTGGTTGTATTGGCTGATCACAATCGACCAGGCGTAGTCTCGCTCGTTTCCGTCGAGGTCCGCCGCCGTTGACGAGGGAAACCTGAGCTCGCCCGGCTGGCTCTCGTGCCAGTGCGCTCGCAAGCGGCGCGTTTCAGACAATCCGTCATGTCCCAGCCGTTCGCAGGAGAACCAGTCTCGGCGCTCGGTGAAGATGTCGGTCAGTTTGCCTCGTAGGAGATGGCGAAGGCTGATGGGCAGGTCGGCGCGGCCCAGAAGCATGTTGACCCGGAGAATCACCTCGTCCGTGCGTTCGGCACCGGTCAGCACTTCGAGGGCGTAGAGCGACAGCCGCGGGTCTCCGAACCGGAGGCTCGCGTGGTCGCACGCCCGGACACACTCATCGACGCGCCCTGCCGCGGCGAGTTGCCTGGCGTACTCCTCGGCGACGAGGACGCTGCCATCCCGGCCGACACGTAGCAGGCTCAGGGCCGCGTCGGGCTGGCCCGACGCGGCGAGTGCTTGCGCGTGTAACAGGTCATAGACCCCCTCCGTTAGGTGTCCGTCGTCTCTCATTTCGTCTAGGTCGGGGATGGGCCAGCGGCCAAGTTGCGCCAGATTTTGCAGTGCGACCAGTCGGTGCGGCCCAGCGGCGCCAGAGTTCAGGGCCTCTGTCAACGCCGGCTGAAGGTTGACCCCTCTGTTCCGGCCGAATTTTGACCCCCTCGCTGGTTGTTGATGTTTAGTCG
>NZ_JBNCKO010000022.1:0-100988 GCF_049841595.1 Micromonospora sp. DT228 | reverse complement strand
TACGCCACCAGCTGACACCCGCACACAGCACACACACCGAAGGGCCGGACCCCACCACGGGGCCCGGCCCTTCGGCGACTTTTCCACCAACTGCGGCACGTATTGACAATTGTCGACTTCGGCATGAGGCTGAGGGGCAGTGAGAGCGCTCTCTCGCACCGGCCCCAACCGGCCACCACCCAGTCTGGCCAGGCACAACTCCGATGCCTTCGGCGGCGGCGCCGGAGCTGTGCCTGACCCGTCCCCGACAGGAGTCACGATGGACAGGGCCGCACCCCTCTCCGGCATCCCCCGCCGACTGCGCCTCGCCACGGCGATCGGCGCACTGCTGCTGCTACTCGGCACGTACCTGGTGTCCACCACCAACCGGGCCGACGCCGCCCCCGGCCGAGCCGGCGCTGACTTCGGCGCCAACGCCATCCGGGTAGCCGAGTTCCCCGCCGACTGCACCTACAGCCACCGGCTGCCGGACGACCCGATCATCTTCCCGGGCCTGCCCGGGGCGTCGCACATGCACAGCTTCTTCGGCAGCACGGTGACGAACGCCAACACCACACTGCCCGACCTGGTCAACTCCCAGAGCACCTGCAACCCGCGGGTGGACGTCTCGTCCTACTGGGTGCCGACCCTCTACCGCGACAACGTGCCGGTGGAGCCGGCCATCGCCACGTTCTACTACCTGGGCGAGGGCGTCCGCTCCGACGTCGTCGCGAACACCCAGCCGTTCCCGCTCGGGTTGCGACTCGTCGCCGGCAACGCGAAAGCCACCGGGTCGGACGACAGCATCGCCCGGTGGTCGTGCCTGCACGCGGGACAGGTGCCGCCGTCGAAGAACTTCGTCACCTGCCCGTCCGGCACGATGCTGGAGTCGTACCTGGACTTCCCGCAGTGCTGGAACGGCCGCGACCTGGACTCGCCGGACCACAAGAGCCACCTGGCGTACCCGGTGAATCAGGCCTGCCCGAGCACCCACCCGGTGCACGTGCCGAAGTTGCGGCAGGTGCTGCGGTACCCGGTCAACGGTGACCCGTCGCGGTTCCGGCTGGCCTCCGGGCCCGGCTACACAATGCACGGCGACTTCTTCAACGCCTGGCCGGTCGCGGAGATGGCCCGGCGGGTCCAGGACTGCATCCGTCCCGTCATCAAGTGCGGTGCCGACGGGCGTCCGCTCTGAGCCGACAGTCGCACCCCGCGGCGGCGGGTCCGGCCATGCCGGGCCCGCCGTCCCGGGCGAGAGGAGGCCGGATGAGCAGACCCTCCGTGCGTACGACCGGTTGCCTGCTCCTCGCGGCGCTGCTGCTCGTCGCCGCGTGCACCAGCGGGTCACCGACCGAGCCTCCGACATCGACCGCGGCGAGCGCGGCCACCGAGTCATCCACCACGGCGCCGTCCACGCTACGACCGCTACCGCCGCACCGGTCGGGTCGGCTTCACCGAGCGGCTCGGCGGGCCCGTTCAGCGCCACCGACGTCGCGTGGCTTCAACTGACGGTGGCGATGAACGAACGCCTCCTGCCGGTGCTGGACCTGGTGTCGAGCCGAACCGCCGACTCGGCGTGGCTGACGTTCACCGCTCGGCTCGACACGGCGCATCGCGCCGATCTGCGCACGGCTCGACGGCTGCTCGCCGAGTTCGGCGCCCCGACGACAAACCCGCACGAGGGCCACGACATGCCGGGCATGGTCACCGACGAGGAGTTGGCCGCGTTGCGGTCGGCCAGCGGGGCCGCGTTTCAGCGGCGGGCCAGCCAGCACGTACGGGCGCACCTGGAGCAGGCGATCCGGATCGGCAGTGCCGAGCAACGCGCAGGGGTCCACCCCGCGACCACGGCGTTGGCCACGAAGGTGGTCCGGACCGGCAGCGCCGAGCTCACCCGACTCGATCGGTTGGACCGGACCACAGCCGTCAACCGCGACTGGTGACGATCTCGTCGAGCAGCGCGGCGAGCTCGGCCGGGCGGGACAGGAACGGCGAGTGGCTGGACTCGATCCGCCGGACGTCGGTGGCCCGGTCGGCCATCTTCTCCTGCAGCGGCAACGGAATGGCATGGTCGTTCGTGCAGACGACGTAGGTCGACGGAATGGAACGCCAGGCCGGCTCGGTCACCCGGTCCACGCAGACCCGCAGGCGCTGGTCGACCAGCTGATCGATGGCGGCCTCGGCGTCGGCGTCGGACAGGTCGCCGTAGAACGCCTCCCGAGGGTCCCCGGTGAGTGGGATCAACCCGTCGGTGTCCACCGGGTCCGGTACGCCGTGGAAGCTGAACATCGATTCGCCCCGGTCCAGTTGGTACGCCGTCAGGTACACGAGATGCTCGACCTCGGGTAGGCCGGTGGCGGCCTCGCTGACCGGGATTCCTCCGTAGGAGTGGGCGACCACGACGACCGGTCCACCGACCGCCGCGATCTCCTTGCGGATGGCGTCGGCGTCGTCCGGCAGGCCGCCACGGGCGTCCGGCCCCGAGGTGGGCAGGTCGACGGCCCTGGTCGGATAGCCGAGGGCGTCCAGTTCGGCCCGGAGCCGGTGCCAGACGCCGGGCTGGTGCCAGGCACCGTGGACGAGCAACAGGGTGGGGCGAGTCGAGATCATGGCCTGCGCTTTCACCGAACAGACAGTCTGTCGGACACCATGTCCGACGCGTCAACGATAGCCGACGGTCGCCAGCAGCCGGGCGATCGTTGCCGGCTCCGCCAGGTGCGGGAAGTGGCTACCGGGGAGCACTGTCACCACGACCTCCGGCAGGGTTTCCGTCAGCCAGGTCAGATAGCGGGGCGGCGGCTCGGAGGAGGTCACCCAGCGGTAGGGGATCCCCCGCTCGCCGATGGACCGCAGATCACGCTGCCGCTCGGCGGAGATCCCCTCGTCGGACCCGCGCAGGATCTCGCCCCAGTAACCCAGCAGCAGGTCCGGCCGGGGATCGGTCGCGGTGGTCACGATCTGGCGTGCCTCGGCCGGCAGGGCCTCGATGCCCATCCCGGCGAGCATGCCGTCCCACACCTGTCGCCAGTCCGGGCCGCGCAGCGTGGGCTCGGCCTGGCGTACGGCCGCACCGAATGGGCCGGGCAGCAGGATCTGGTCCAGATTCACCACGCCGCGCACGGGGTGGCGGGCCGCGTAGGTGGTGGCGACCACCGCGCCGACGGAATGTCCCACCACGATCGGCTGGACGAGACCCTCCCCGGTCACCTGCTCGTGCACGACGTCGGCCACCTCCGCCATGTCGTACGACGGCAGCCGGGGTGCGTCGCCGTGCCCGGGAAGGTTCAGCGCGAGGACGGGCCGGGCCGGTTCGATAGCCGCTAGCTCGCGGCGGACCGGGTCCCACTGCCGCGTGTCAAAGGTGAGGCCGTGCAGCAGCACCAACGGTGGGCGGTTGTCGTCCGTCATTGCCTCACCCTCCTACATTCGGGCGCTCGCCCGCAGCGAGTCGATGGTGAGGTCGAGGACCGCCTCCAGATGATCGATCTTGCCGGTGGAGAGCAGCAGCAGGACGCCGCCCTGGATCCCGGCCAGCAGCGCCGCGGCGGCGCGGTTGGCGTCCACGCCCGCGGCGATGTCTCCGGTCGACTGCATGTGTCGGATTCCCTCGGTGATCGCTTCCTGCCAGCGCCACATGAGCCCGGTCACGATCGCCTGCGCGCCCGGTGCGCGCCGGCCGGTCTGGCCGAGCAGCCCGTTGAGCGGGCACTTCACGCCCTGCGCGAGGTAGCGCTCGATGAGCCGGTCGCGCCACGCCAGCCAGGCCGGCCAGGAGGTGAGGTTGCTGAGCATCGGCTCCTGGTCGATGAGCACCTGGTCGGCCTCGTGCTGGGCCACCGCGAGCAGCAACTCCTCCTTGCCGTCGGGGAAGTAGTGGAAGAGCTGGCCCTTGCTGGTGCCGGTGCGGGCCAGCACGTCCTCGAGGCGTACCTCGTCGACGCCGCGCTCGCGGACCTCGGCGGCGGCGCCGGTGACGATCCGCGCGCGGGTGGCCTCGCCCTTGCGGGTGAACGCCCGTGTCATGCGACCTCCGTCACCGTTTCTGCTGCGTGCCTGCCGATCCGACCCTAGCTCGCGCTTTGGACTTGCCGGTCCAAATTTGGCGAGCGAAGGTTTGCGGCGCGGTCCGATCCGGGCCGACACCACGATCGGGAGGGGCACCACCGTGAACCACTACTACCTGCTCGGGCGGTCCGGCCTGCGGGTGAGCCGGCTGGCGCTGGGCACCATGAATTTCGGAGTCGACGGGTTCCACGCCGCGTACGGCAAGACCGAGGAGGAGGCGGAGCCGATCTTCCGCCAATACCTGGAAGCGGGCGGCAACCTCATCGACACGGCGGACTTCTACACCGCCGGGGAGAGCGAGAGGATCCTCGGCCGCCTGATCGACCGGGCCGGCGTCCGCGAACGGCTCGTGCTCACCAGCAAGGCCACCAACACCGTCGACCCGGCCGACCCGAACGCCAGCGGCAATGGCCGCAAGCACCTCATGCGGGCCGTGGAAGGCTCGCTGAGCCGGCTCGGCACCGACTACATCGACCTGTACCTGGTGCACACCTGGGACCGGATCACGCCGGTCGAGGAGGTCGTGCACACCCTCGACGACCTGGTGCGCGCCGGCAAGATCCGGTACGCCGGGCTCTCCGACGTACCGGCCTGGTACGCGGCCCGGGCGCAGAGCTACGCCGAGGCACACGGGCTGGCCCCGATGATCAACGTGCAGCTTCCGTACTCCCTGGTGACGCGGGGCATCGAGGCGGAGTTCGTGTCGATGGCGCAGAGCCTGGGGATGGGGCTCACCGCGTGGAGCCCGATCGGCGGCGGGCTGCTCAGCGGCAAGTACCGACGGACCGGCGAGGGCCTGAGCGGGACCGGCAGGTTGACAAACCCCGACGCCGCGGGTCGGGAGATCACCTCCGGCGACTGGAAGGTGATCGAGGCGCTGGAGAGCGTGGCCGCCGACCTGGGCCGCAGCATGGCCCAGGTCGCGATCAACTGGGTGGCCACCCAGCCCGCCGTCGCCTCGGTGATCGTCGGGGCGAGCAGCCCCGAGCAACTCGCCAGCAATTTCGGCGCGCTCGACTTCGAGATCCCGGCCGACGCCCGTCGCCGGCTCGACGAGGCCAGCGCTCCGGACCTGGGGCTGCCGTACGGCATGTTCACGCCGCAGTACCAGTCCTGGGTGGTGAGCCCCGGCCTCGGCATCGGCGACAAGCCGGCGGGTTACGCCCCGCCGGTGTTCAACGGGGCCACCCAGCCCACGACGTGACTGCCCCTGCCGACCACCGGTACGGGCGCCGCGCGCGCAGCGCCCGTACCGGTGTCACCGCACGGCGACGGTCACGGCCGGCTCTGCTCGGGAAGCTGGTTGCCGTAGTAGGCGCCGGCGCCGTGCTTACGGGTGAAGTGGCGGTCCAGCAGCCACTGCGGGGCGGCCGCCGCGGGGTTCAGCGACAGCGTCTTCAGGGCCATCTCCGCGACCGCCTCGCAGACGATCGCGTTCTCCACCGACTTGAGCGGGTCCTTCGCCCAGGTGAAGGGGCCGTGGTTGGCGGCGAGGGCGACGGGGTTGGCCAGCGCCTCGGCCTCTCCCCCGATCAGCTCGATGATCGCCCGAGCCGTGTTGAACTCGTAGTCGTGGGCGCACTCGTCGGCGGTCAGGTCGCGGGTCACCCGGATCGGACCGGCGAAGGTGTCGGCATGCGTGGTGCCGAGCACCGGCACGTCCCGCCCGGCCTGGGCGAAGGCCACGGCGTGCGTCGAGTGGGTGTGGGTCACCCCGCCGATGGACGGCCAGTGCAGGTAGAACGCGCGGTGGGTCTCGCTGTCGACGGAGGGCCGCAGCTCTCCGGCGACGACCTGCCCGGTCTCCAGATCCACCGGGACCAGAAGGTCGGCGGTGAGGTCCTGGTACGCCACGCCGGAGGGCTTGATGACATAGATGCCCGCCTCGCGGTCGACCCCGCTCACGTTGCCCCACGTCAGCTCGGCCAGGCCGGCCGAGGCGATGAGGCGGTTCGCGGCGAGGACTGCGGCGCGCAAGTCGGTGGATCCGGCCGTACTCATTGCAGGTGACGCCTTTCGGGTGGGGGTGGCATCCGACGCGGCGCGATGCGGTGCCGCGGCACGTTAGCGCTAACATTCTGCCCGGTCAATAGCGGGTGCGCAGTGCCGGACCGGGGCGCCGCGCCCACTCGTGGCACGACACGGGCGCAGTTTAGACGCCGGCGCGGCGACGCGCGGCCCACCTCACTCGTCGACGCCGGCCACCCGGCTGAGCCCCGGCGTCGGCGTCGGATCGCCCTCGTAGAGCGCCACGTACCGCCGACGCAGCTCGGACCCCTGCGCGCCGAGCGCGGCGAGGTTGAGGATGTTGTGGCCGACGCCCCACGCCTCGGGAAGGGTGCAGACCCGCAGCGGGATCGCGTTCGCGTCGGCGATCCGGCGGGGCACGGTCACCGCCGTGGCGAGGTCCACCACGCCGTCGAGCGGGCTGATGGCGACCGCGGCGGTCCGTAGACCGGTCCGGCGCGGCGGCTTCGGCAGGCTCCGCGCGATCGTCAGGTACTGGGTGACGGCGGAGAGCGAGTAGCCGCGTGACGTGACGCGATCCGGGAGGATGCGCCGCCCGTACAGCGTGATGAGCGGTCGGACCGCGAAGGCCGGCGCCTGGCGCGGATCTGGGCCGAAGAACGGCGAGAGCAACAGCAGATGCCGTACGAGGTCGCCGGGCACCTGGGCCAGCCAGGCGGCCAGCACCGCGCCGCCGGAGATCCCCACGACGCCCACCTCGTCGCCGAGGCCCGCCGCCACGGCCAGCGCCCGCGCCGCGTACGTCGTCAGCTCCTCGGCCTCGACCCGGTGGTGGGCCCGCCCGTCGACGGTCCCGTGGTGGGGAGCCCGGGGGATCCAGACGGTGTACCCGCGGTCGAAGAACTCCTCGGCCAGCCCGTCGTACTGCTCGGGCGCGAGGGTGTATCCGTGCAGCAGCAGGACGACCCGGCCGGTACGGGAGCCGTGACTCAGCAGGCGGCTCCGCGATTCCGGCCGGACCGCCGGGTCCGCCGCCTCGGCCGCCATCATGGCCTCGGCGGCCCGGGTGGCGGTGTCGAAGTCGAGCGGTTCCGACGGTGCGACGCGTAGCCCACGGCGGCGTAGTGGCCAGAGATACAACCCGGCGACCAGCGCCACGACCAGCGCCGACCCACCGAGCGCAAGCGCGATGATCTCCGGCATGCGCCGATGCTGACAGGAGTGCGGGTCGGGCTGTGCCGAGGGGTGCGCCCCGGTGACAGGGCGCACCCCGGTCAGCTATTTCGCAGCGTCCCCCGGCGCGAAGACGATCCGGGAGCGCAACTGCCGGAACCCGGTCCGTTCCAGTTCCGCGAGCACCGCGACCTGGTGGGAGTCCACGTCGGCGATGACCTCCCGGGCCCCGCCGGCGGCCAGCACCCGGACCGCCTCGGCCAGCAACTCGGGTCGGGCCGCCTCGTCGAGCAGGCCCAGATAGGCCAGCAGCGGGTAGCAGGCGTCTCCGGCCGTGCCGACCAGACCCACCGGCGCGCCCGCATCCAGCGCGACGCGCCATTCCTCGGTCGCGTCGCCGAGCCAGGCCAGCGGGTCGGTGGCCAGGTCGACGCCGGCGACCGCCCGCGCGATCTCGACGCCGGTCAGCACGTCCGGCTCGGCGATCCGGGCCACCAGGGCATTGATCTCCGCCACGTCGGCGGGCCGCCGGAATTCGTAGCGCCCGGAGGACGCGGGCAGCGGGGTGCCCGCCCAGGAACACCTGAGCCGCTCCCCCCGCTCGACAAGCCCGGCGAGCCGGGCGGCCTCCATCGGCGCCCGCACCACGGCCAGCACCTCCGCCCGACGCCGCCAGTGCGCCGGCAGCGCGGCGTAGTACAGGCCGGGACCGCCGAGCGCCTCGTGGGCGGCGTGCAGCAACTCGGCACCCACCTCCGGCTCGGCGTCCAGATCGAACCGGTCCAGCCAGGGGGCTCCGACGGCGCCCGGCGGTTGCGACCAGGCGGCCCGGCCGACCACCCGGCCGGCGCGCAGGGCGACCCAGGTGGTCTCGGGCCGGTAGCCGCCGCCGGCGATTCCGTCGGCGTAGGCGACCTGGCGCAGTTGGGGCAGCGGATCAGGCATGGAGTCGAACAGGTTTTCCTCGCCCGCGACGAGCGGACGGATGACCAGATCAGTCATGGGTGGGGCCTCCGGGAAGCGCGCGCCCCGGATCAGATCCGCGCGGACGCCGGAGCGCGGAGGGGGCGCAGAACATCGGACATTGTTCTGACCTCCTTCCAGCTCGACGGCGTGCCAGAGCACCATACGCGCGCCAGCCGTCGGGCCGCAACGGTGCGTCACAACGTCGGGTTGGTCTCCGACCCACGCCGGTGGGCGCGCTGGTCGAACACGGCGATGCCGGCCAGGATCACCGCCGCCGAGGCCGCCACGGCGACTGGCGGAAGCAGCACCATCGGTAGCGCCGCCACGAGCAGCGCCCCCGCACCGACGTACAGCATCCGGCAGCGTGGCGCGGATCGGTTCTCCTTCTCCAGGAAGCTCCGCCCGAGCAGGAACAGCACCGGGCCACCGAACATGATGGCGACCAGGGCCCAGTCGATCGGCGGGTGCGGGTGCTCGATGACCTGCCCGAAGCCGACGGCCGTACAGATGATGCCCCCGACGATGATCAGCAGGCTGTAGCTCGCCCACCGCGACAGCTGAATCCCCTGCCCGCCCGGGGTCGCGGCCTGGCCGGACCGGACGTGGTAGAAGTAGATCCGCCAGAACGAGACCGCCGTCACGAAGGCGGCGACGAGGGTGATGATCCCCGCCATCGTGAAGCCGGGAAAGCTGACGGCGGCGCCGGCTTCGAGCACCACCTCGGCGAGGGCGATCATGAAGAACTGGTTGTACCGCTCCGCGAGGTGGACGTGGGAGACCGCGACCCCCGACCGGTGGAACCACCCTTTGCCGAGCCACGGCACGGGCCAGGCCGTGGCGGTGCCGGTGAGCTCGATGGCGAGGGCGAGGGTCCAGAAGATGCCCCGACCGAGGCCGCCGCTGATGCCGCCACTGATCCACAGCACGGCGGAGGCCGTGTGCCAGGTCAGCACCCGGGCCGCGAGCGCCCGACCGGGGTGGCCTCGCAGGGCGAACGTCAGGAAGAGCGGTCGGCCGATCTGGATGATGACGTACGTGCAGGCGAAGACCACGCCGCGCCTGCCGAACGCCTCCGGCAACGAGACCGCCAGCACCAGCGTGCCGAACATCGTCGCCAGCAGGACGGCCTGGAGGTCCGCTCGGCGGGGGTCGTAGGTGCTCGCCAGCAGGGCGTTGAGCGACCAGATCATCCACATCGCCGCGAAGAACAGGACCGTCTGGCCCGCCTCTGACAGCAGCGTGTGCCGGACGATTGTCAGGTCGTCCGCCACCCGCCCGGCGAGGCGGGCGAGCGCGAAGACGTAGACGATGTCGAACAGCAGTTCCAGGACCGTCGCCGAGTCGGGGCTCCTGCTGTCGCCGAGCCCACGCATGATCCGGGGGCGGGTCAGCACGGACGGCGGGACAGCTCAGCCGGCCACAGCCGCCGGCACGGGCACGCCGGGGCGGTGACGGTGTTCGAAGACCTGCTCCGCTGCCATCGTCCCGGGCCCTCTCGCCGACCGTGCCGCCTGCTTCCTGCTCTGCGTACCTTATCCGGGTATGTGAGATTCTTCGTGATTTTGCCGGATACCCCCGGGTGCGGATCCGGCCGGTGCGGCCTCGCCCGTCGCGCCCCCATCGGCGGTACGGGCGATCATGCGTGCCGTCACCCCCCGGTAGGAGCGCGGGTCGACGGGGAACAGCCACTGCCGGGCCCGGGTCAGCGGACCGAGGTTGAGCCCCATCTCGTCGAGCACCTCGTCGATGTTGTGCATCGAGAACGGGATGATGTTCGTCCCGCGGGCGTGCCGCCCGTTGGTGCGCGCCGCCATCCAGGCCAGGCGGGTGCGCACCTCGTCGCGCATCCGGTCCTCGGCGGGCAGGGTGATCCCACCCCGCAGGTACGCGGCCGTCCACACCGCCGCCATCTCCGCGCTGAGCGGACTGAAGAACGACGAGTTGTAGCCGGCGAACGTCAGCCGTGGCACGCCGAGCGGCAGGATCTGGCGGTAGAGCTGGAAGTTGCCCGCGTCGTCCTGCAGCCGGGCGTGCAGCGCGTCGTCGAAGAAGGGCACGTGCTGACGGAAGCCGGTGCCGCAGATCACCAGGTCGGCGGGGAGCACGGTGCCGTCGGCCAGGCGGGCGGCGGGCCGACCGTCGTCGTCGACAAGCAGTTCGGTGATCACCTGGTCGCGGTGCACGACGATGCGGCCATCGGCGACGCGCTCGAAGAAGCCCTCCGTGGCGAGGCTGACCGTGCTGCGGGCGATGTCCTCGAAGCTGCCGTTGGGCACCAGACCCAACTCACGCAGTTTGAGCTGCCTGGTCGCGACCGAGCCGACGCTGTCGACCATCCGTTGGCGCAGGCCGTTACCCGGACCGTGCAGGAACCGCTCGAAGCCCTTCAGGTTGAGGTAGCGGAACAGCGCCTCACCCATCCGACTGAGCAGCAGGTACTTGTAGTTGAGCACGCCACCGAGCTTGCGGGGCATTTTCCAGAGCAACTCCCGGGCCACCACGTGGGTCTGGGCGGCGAGGTCGGTCAGCGGGACCGCCACATCGCACGACGACTTGCCGTACCCGACGACGAGGACGTTGCGGCCCCGGGCCGCCTCGAGGTCGTGGAACTCCCCCGTGGCCAGGACCCGCCCACCGGCGGCGGCGAAGGCCGCGTGCCCGTCGAACGACGGAACGACCGGGTCGGAGAAGATGCCGTTGGCGACGATCAGGTGGTCGTACCGCTGCACCGTCACCGGGTCCTGGGCCCCCGCCGGCCGCGACGTGACAAGCCACCCGGTGTCGTCGTTGATGAGCTCGGCGGAGGCGACCTCCGTGGACAGACGCAGCACGCCGGCGATCCCGAACTTCTCCACGTAGCTCTCGAGGTAGCGCTGGACCTGCTCCCCCGAGGGCCACTGCGGATAGTCGGCGGGCATCGGCAGGTCGGACAGGTGATAGGTGCCCTTGTTGTTCTGCGTGTGCAGACCGGGATATCGCCGGGTGCGACTCCACACCCCACCGACATCGGGCGACCTGTCGAACACGGTGACGTCGAACCCGCTCTGCCGCAGCACCTTCGCTGCGCTCAGACCGGCGAATCCGGCACCGACGATGGCGATCCTCATGGCATCCTCCGAAGCGCTCGAACCACTGCGGCAGCGGTGGTGAGCGCACGCTAGCGAGCGGGCCGCGGCTGTCGCTATCCGCTGCGCGCGAGGTGTGTCCGCATCGCGCGGCCGACCGATCCGTGTCGGGTGCACGGCTTTCCGACACAGTCCTTCCGGGTCGCGCCTTACCTTTAGCGCACCAGGACGACCGGGAGGGGTCGGATGGATGCGGTGACGGTCCGGACGGACGACGTCGACCAGGCCCGCGCCGAGGTCGGCCGGGTCTTCTGTCCGCATCGACTCACCCCGCAGGCGGGCGTGCACGCCGTCCAGTTGCGGATGGCGGCACACCGGGTGGGCGGGGTCGGTGTCATCGACCTCGACTACGGGCAGGCGGTACGGATCCAACCCCCCGCCCTGGAGAGCTTCTACCTCGTCCAGGTCCCCCAGGCCGGCAGCACCGAGGTCCGGCACGCCGGAGGCACGGTGACCTCGACACCCGAGGTCGCCTCGGTCCTGTCCCCTCATGACCCCTCGGACATGCGGTGGTCCGAGGGATCCCCACATCGGATCTTCTACGCCGACCGGCGCTCCGTCGACCGGGAGATAGCCCGCCTGCTGGGCCACCCGGTGGACGACCCGATCCGCTTGGACATCGGCATGGCCATGACCACGCCGAGGGCGCAGGCGTGGGCACGTGGGGTGGCGTTCCTCGCCGACGAGCTGGCACAGCCGACGGACGCGTCCCTGTTCGACCACCCGCAGGTCGCCGCTCGTTTCGAGCAGGGGCTCATCGGCCAACTGTTGCTGGCCCACCGGCACAGCCATTCCGACCTGCTCGCCGAGCCGGGCCACCACGCCAACCCCGGGCGGCTGGTCCGCCGGGCCTGCACGCTGATCGCCGACCACCACGGCGAGGCGCTGACCGTCGGTGACGTCGCGGAGGCGCTGCGGGTGAGCGTACGGACGTTGCAGGACTGCTTCCGGCGGGAGTTGCGGACCACCCCGACGGCGTACCTGCGTGCGTGTCGCCTCGACGCGGCGCAGCGATCGCTGCGGGCGGCCGAGCCGGGGGTCTCGGTGACGACAATCGCGCTACGGCACGGGTTCGTGCACCTCGGTCGGTTCGCGACCGAGTACCGGAGCCGGTTCGGTGAGTCGCCGTCCGCGACCCTCCGCCGCTGAGCGGACCGGTCGCCGCCGGGTCAGCCCGGGCCCGAAGGGTGGGCCGCCGAGAAAACCGTTATCCCGCAGCGGTCGGCGAGTCTCCTGAGGGGGGCGCTGCTGACGATCAGGCACCGTCCTTCGTCGAACAGCGATGTGACCACACGAAGGAGTCGAGACGATGCGCGCAACCGGCCCGGGTGAAGCGGACACCCCGAAAGGGTCCCGTGGAGTCCATGCGGAGCCCCGACGCCTGAGGCTTCCGATCGGCGTCCGGCGTCTGCTGTGGCCCCTCGCCGTGGCCGCCGTGGTCGCCGTACTGGTGACCGGGGTGATCGTCGTGGCGCAACCGACCGGGCCGACGCCCGCTCCCGCCGCAACGCAGGCGTTCGACACGCCGGTGCCGACGACCCCGGAGGCCAGCCCGCCCACCGCGACCACCCCCGCCGCCACGACGAGCCCGACCGGGCTGACCCCGACGGCGACGACCAGGCCGACGGCGACGCCGACGGCTCGGCGTCCGGTCGCCCCGGCGGCGACAGCCGTGACCTCGAAACGCAAGGGTGTCGGGGTGTGGACCTTCGACGGGGTCAGCCAGGCGCTGGCCAGCTCCGGGGCGAGTTGGTACTACACCTGGGACGTGGCCCACCCGGGAGTCACCAGCCCGAAGAACGCCGAGTTCGTCCCGATGATCTGGGGGGCGAAGAGCGTCACCGCCGGCAACCTGCAGAAGGCCAAGCAGAACGGCCGCTACCTGCTCGGGTTCAACGAGCCGGACCTGAAGGGTCAGGCGGAGATGACCGTGGAGCAGGCGTTGGAGCTGTGGCCGCAGCTCGAAGCGACAGGTCTGCCGCTGGGCAGCCCGGCCGTGGCCTGGGGCGGTGACCGGCCGGGCGAGTGGCTCGACCGCTTCCTGGCCGGGGCGAAGCAGCGCGGTTACCGGGTCGACTTCATCGCCCTGCACTGGTACGGCGGCGACTTCACCACGGACAACGCGGTCAACCAGCTCAGGTCGTATCTCCAGGCGGTGCACGACCGCTACCAACTGCCGATCTGGCTCACCGAGTTCGCCCTGATCGACTTTTCCAACGGCGTTCGCTTTCCGACCCAGGCAGAGCAGGCCGCGTTCCTCACCGCGGCGACCCGGATGCTGGGCGGCCTGTCCTGGCTGCACCGGTACGCGTGGTTCGGCCTGCCCGCCACCGACAAGGACCAGACCGGGCTCTTCCGCACCGGCAGCGAGGTGACCGCCGTGGGCCGCGCCTACCAGGCCGCGCGCTGAACCGGATTCACGTGGTCTCGCCAGGAGTGCCGCGGCTCGTACCCCAGCACCCGGCGTGCCTTGTCGACGCTGAGCAGGGTCTCGTGCTCGCCCAACTCCTTGCGGACCTCGACGCCCGGGTAGACCTCGGCCAGCAGGCTGGCGCTGGACCTGCTCATGACGGTGTCGACGCCCGCGATGATGAACACGTCGGCGCCGGGCCGGTCGTGGGCGAGCGCGCGCTCGACCGCCTGCGCCCCGTCGCGGGCGTCGAGGTAACCCCACAGGTTCCACCGCCGCGCCTGGGGGTCGGCGTCGAAGGAGGGGAACGCGGCGTAGTCCTCGACATCCATCACGTTGGAGAAGCGCAGACCCACCATGACCAGCTCCGGGTCCCAGCGGCAGAAGTGCCGCGCCATCTCCTCCTCGAGGGCCTTGTTCAGCGAGTACGTCGACTCCGGTCGTGGCGCGTACTCCTCGTCGACGGGGGCGTACGGCGGCGGGGTGTCGAACGGCAGCCCGAGCACCGTCTCGCTCGACGCCCACACCACCCGCCTGATCCCGGCCGCCCTGGCCGCGGCGAAGACGTTGTACGTGGCGGCGGAGTTGTTCGCGAACGTGGTCGCGTTCGACATCAGCCCGGGGGCCGGCACCGCCGCCAGGTGCACGATCGCCTCCACCCCACCGGCGTGCTCGTCGGCGCCCCCGGTGAACGCCTCCACCACCTGCCCGTAGTCGGTCAGGTCGACCAGGAGGAACTCGCCGTCGACGTCGCGCGGATCACGGCCGCCGGCACGGTCCACCGCCAGCACGTCGACGCCCACGGCGCGCAGGTGGGCGACCACGGCACGGCCGAGCTTGCCGGTGGCACCGGTGACGACGACACGCCTGGGCAGTGCGGAGTTGGTCATCACCACATCTTCGCCGGGAGCGGCGGCGGGCCCGCACGCGGGTGCCGCGCCACCCCTATTCGCCGGGGGTGATGAGCCCGCTCTCCCTGCGATGTACCTGCCGGTCCGCGCGTGCCCGGGCCCGCGGGTGCGTAACGTGCAGGGGTAAACGTTGACGCGACGAGGAGACTGCATGTCCAAGCCACCGCTTCCCGAAGCCGCGATCGCCATGCTCCGGAAGCCGAACCCGGCCGTGATGACCACGCTTCGTAACGGTGGTCAGCCGGTGTCCGCCGCCACCTGGTACCTGTGGGAGGACGGCCGGATCCTGGTGAACCTGGACGAGAGCCGCCGCCGGTTGGAGCACATCCGCAACGACCCGCGGGTGTCCCTGACCGTGCTCGACGAGGCCGGCTGGTACACCCATGTCAGCATCGTCGGGCACGTCGCCGAGCTGCGCGCCGACGAGGACCTGGCGGACATCGACAGGTTGTCCCTGCACTACACGGGCAACGCGTACCCGCGGCGCGAGCGCGCCCGGGTGAGTGCCCTGATCGAGGTCGACAGGTGGCACGGTTGGGGTTCGCTCAAGGACAACGACCAGGTCGGCTGACGGCTGACGCCGCGCGTCAGGGGGTCAGGCTGGCGGCGGACCGGGTGCCGGAGCGGGTCACCAGGTAGCCGAAGGCCGCCGCGGTGAAGAACATGACGATCCCGTAGACGGCACCCGGTATCGCCATCTGGGTGCTGTCGAGCAGTGCGGGGCTGAGCGCGATCGTGATGGCCAGGGTGCTGTTGTGGATGCCGATCTCGAACCCGGCGGCCGTCGCGGCGCTCCGGTCCACCCCGGCGAGGCGCGGTACGCCGTACCCGATCGCGAGGCTGAGCAGGTTGAACGCGAGCACGGCCAGGCCGACGGAGACGAAGTAGTCGGCGATGTTCTCCCGCTCGCCGAGGACGGCGCCGACGATGACGGCGACGAGCACGACGACGGAGAGAATCCGGATCGGACGGTTCAGCCGCTCGGCGGCCGACGGCACCCGGGCCCGGATCAGCATGCCGATCGCGACCGGGACGAGCACGATGGCGAAGACCTGCAGCACCTTGTCGAACTGCAGTCCGATGCTCCTGCCGTCGGGCAGGAAGTACGCGGCCGACAGGTTGACCAGGATCGGCAGGGTGACCACGGCGAGCACCGAGTTGACGGCGGTCAGGGTGATGTTCAGCGCCACGTGCCCGCCGAACAGGTGGCTGAAGAGGTTGGCCGTCGTGCCGCCCGGCGACGCGGCCAGCAGCATCATGCCGACGGCCAACTCCGGTGCCAGGTCGAACGCGAGGACCAGGCCGAAGCAGAGCGCCGGCAGCACCAGCACCTGGCACACGAGCGCGATGACGGCGGCTCGTGGGTGCTGGGCCACCCGGCGGAAGTCCGTGCTGGTCAGGCCGAGACCCAGACCGAGCATGATGATGCCGAGGGCGATGGGCAGACCGATCAGGGTCAGGGCGGAGTCCATGGCACAACATCGTTACCAGTGGGTAACGCGTTCACAATCGTCCGTGTGGCCGGTCGACTCTTGACCGTGGAGTGTGGTCGGCTTAACTTCATCAATCAGATAAGTGTCTTTACTAATTGTGCGTCAACCCGTCGTGGGAGTGTGCCGATGCGACAACTCCGCCACCGCCGTCTCACCGCCGTCGTCGCCCTGGCGACCCTGCTGATCACCGCAACCCCGCCCACCGCCGCCAGCGCCGGCGACCACCAGCAGCACCGCGCCGGCTACCACCGGGTCGGCTACTTCACCCAGTGGGGCATCTACGGGCGGGCCTTCCCGGTCAAGAAGCTCGACACCTCCGGGGCGGCGAGCCGCCTCACCCACGTCAACTACGCCTTCGGCAACGTCAGCGAGGACGGCCGCTGCTACCTGGACGGCGGGCCGGGCGAGGGCGACGCCTGGGCCGACTACCAGCGACCGGTCCCCGCCGAGGAAAGCGTCGACGGCGTCGCCGACGCCCCCGGCCAGGCGCTCAACGGCAACTTCGGCCAACTCGCCAAGCTGAAGGCCAAGCACCCCAAACTCCAGGTGCTGATCTCGCTGGGCGGCTGGAGCTGGTCGACGTACTTCTCCAACGCCGCCCGCACCGACGCCTCCCGCAGGGCGTTCGTCGCGTCCTGCGTCGACCTCTACCTCAGGGGCAACCTCCCGGGCGCCCCGGGCGCCGCCGCCGGCGTCTTCGACGGCATCGACCTCGACTGGGAGTGGCCCAACTGGGCGGGTGAGCCCGGCAACGTCATCCGCCCGGAGGACCGGGAGAACTTCACGAAGCTGCTGGCCGAGTTCCGCCGACAACTCGACGCGTACGGGCGCACGACCCGGGCGCACCACCCGCTGACCGCGTTCCTGCCCGCGAACCCGGCCACCATGGACGCCGGCTACGAGGGCCGCAAGATCTTCAAGTACCTGGACTTCGCCACCGTGCAGGGGTACGACTTCCACGGCGGCTGGGAGGCGGTGGCCAACCAGCAGTCGGCGCTGCGCGTACCGGCGGGATCACCGGACAACCCGGATTTCTCCGTCGAGGTCGCCATCGACGGCTGGATCGCCCGGGGCGCGCCGCGGGACAAGCTCGTTCTCGGCATCCCCTACTACGGCCGGGGCTGGACCGGCGTCACCGGCGGCGGCAACGGCCTCTTCCAGCCGGCCACCGGGCCCGCGCCGGCCACCTTCGAGGCCGGCTACGAGGACTACAAGAAGCTCAAGACCCTGGCCGGCAACGGCTACACCGTGCACCGCGACCTACGCGCCGGGCACGCCTGGCTCTTCGACGGTACGACGTTCTGGACGTACGACGACCCGGCCGTCGTGTTGCAGAAGACGCTCTACATCCGGCGTACCGGTCTGGGTGGCGCGATGATCTGGTCGCTGGACGGCGACGACGACAACGCCACGCTGACCAAGACCATCGGCCTCGGGCTGACGACCTGGTAGGCGCACCTCCGCACGACCCGGCCCGTCGCCGACCGATCGCCCGGTCGGCGGCGGGCCGTCGCGTCAGCTCAGTGGCTGCTCCAGCGCTCGCTGTACCGCCAGGTCAGGCTGCCGTCCGGCTGTCGGGGAAGCCGATCCTCGTCGGGGCCGGGTGGGGTGACCCCGTGCAGGGTGGCGCCCGCGAAATAGGAGATGGCGTGCAGGACCTCCGCCCGGGTGTGCGGGAACTGCCGGATGTCAGCCACCGGGAAGCCGCCGTGGGCAGCGGAGTAGCTGAACTCTCGCGGCTTCTCGACCTCGGGATAGTCCCGTTTGAAGGCGATGGCGAGGACGTTGCCGGCGACGAAGATCCGATCCAGGTGGTGCCAGGCGATGAACCTGTTGTGGTCGCTGGTCCGGATACCGATGCCCTGCTTGGAGAGCGCGAGGATGAGCGGCCGTCTCGCCAGCGCAAGGTGGCCGGTCACGACGTCCTGGAGTTGAACGACGACGAGATAGGCGCTGACGAGGGACCCGGCCACTATCCACAGCACCCCGAGGGCCTTGAGCTCGATAAATCCCCCGAACTGGATGTGCCGGTGCATCGGGTCGGGGCTGATCATCGCCGCCAGCAGAGCGCCGCCGACAGCGGCAACCAGGACCGGGGTGCGCCACCACCAACGCGGCACGTCACCATCGACGTCCGGACCCATGCCCCCGAGCCACCACACCCCCACGGCGGTTGCGCAGGCAATGATGGGAATGGCGACGTTCGTGTCCGCCCCGAGAACGGGCTCCAGGATATTCACGATCACCGTCACCAGCACGATGGCGGCGATCAAGCCCCCGCTGATGATGGCCAGCCCCCACTTGATCCTTGCGTGTCGCCGAAACCCTTCTCGAAAGTCGTTACTGGCGGTGAATACCAGTCCGATGCCGATCGTTGCCGCAAACAGGTCGGCGAAGATCAGCAGTGCATCGACATCGACCCACCCAGGCAGCTCCGATGCCGTCCCGGGGATGATCTGTCGCGCCAGCAGGTACAGGGTGTACAGGGCGGCGAAGGCGACCGACAGCGCGAGCTGTCTCCAGTGCGCCGCCAGGAGTTCTCGGTGCAATGGGTGGAACAGCCGCTGTGGTCGCCGCAGTGTGTCGATCACCGGCCGCGCATCGGCCAGGGCGGGTAGATTCGCGGCCGGCGTGGCAGCGGGCGGATCACCCGCCGGCTGATCCTCGGCCGTCGGCGACGCGGTAGTCGCAGGTGGGGCCGGCCGCAGCACCAGGTCGGCCGCGAGATCCGTGTTGCGTTGCCGCGGGCGGGGCAGCCCCTGGCTGGGCAGTGTCACCGCCAGGTGCCGGTACACGGCACTCAACGTGAGGTCATCCCCGTCGGGG
Source organism: Micromonospora sp. DT228 (assembly GCF_049841595.1). Lineage (NCBI taxonomy): Bacteria > Bacillati > Actinomycetota > Actinomycetes > Micromonosporales > Micromonosporaceae > Micromonospora > Micromonospora sp. DT228. The sequence goes on along the minus strand of NZ_JBNCKO010000022.1, from coordinate 82,072 downwards.
TGGCCGTCGCGCACCGGAGGCCCGTGCTGCAACAGTCGGAGCAGTTCGCCGGTGAACGCCGTGTGCTCGGCGCCGACCGGGGCGATGGCGGCGACGTTGTCGGAGGTCGCGGTGAGGGTGAAGGTCCCCTGGATCTCGCTGCGGTCGGCGAGCCCGTTCTCCACGTCCGCAGTGGACATGTTGTTGAGGGCGCGGCCCGCGAAACAGCAGTCGAGGATCAGCACTCGGGTGCGGGCGGGGCTGTCGCGCATCGCGTCGCGAACCCAACTGAACGGAATGGCCGTGTACTTCAACCAGTCCGGACGGGGGTCGGTGCCCGGCAGAGCGAGGAACAGCTCCCCGTTGTCGTCGAGAAGCCCGTGGCCGGCGTAGTAGACCAACAACAGGTCCTCCGCCTCGCCGCAGCGTTCGGCGATCGTGACACCCGCCTCCCCCGCGTGCGGGAGGTCGAGAAGCTGGGTGCAGCGTTCGACGGCGACCAGGTCGACCGGCCCGGTGGTGACCAGTCGGGCCAACTCGGTGACATTTGCTCGCACCGCCGGCAGATCCTCAAGGGCCTGCTGGCTGTGTGTGGCGGTGCCGATCAACAGCGCCGTCGACCGACTCGGATCGGGGCGACTCACCTGTCGTTTGTCTCGACAGACGGTTCGTGCTCGGCCAGCGCGCGTACGGCAGCCTCGATGAGCGCGGTGACCTGGTCCATGTCACGAGCCCGGCGGACGTCCAACTCGGCCGACGATCCGCCAGGAAGGGTCAGGCGCACCGTCACGTCCTCGCGACGGTGGGTCAACCAGCCGGCGATCGCCTGCACCAGCACCATGACGGCGCCGCCACTGCCCACGGCCACCAGCAGCACGTCCGTGGCCCCGGCCGACATCTCGTCAGCCGGAATCGTCGAACCGGGGGCCGGCGCGGCGGTCACCTTTCCGCGGAGCCGGTCCTCGGCGCGCAGCCAGGACGCCAGGGACCGGCGAGCATCGGCAGAGGGATGATCTGGATAGACCGCGAGCGCGATCGTCTCCTGAGACTCGGGCAACGTCTTCTCCCTCCGGCGAAGGCAAACCCCACCCCGTCATCCTGCCAGCCGCCGTCGCCCCCAGGCACCCCGCAAAGTCACCGGAGTCGATCAGCCCTTGACCGCCGTATCAACGATTCATAGGCTCCGGCCACTGCGAGGCTTTCCCCCAAGAAGGGAACCCGAGACATGCACCAATCGTCGCGTCCGTTCTGGATTGTCCCTCCGAAGCGGCTGGCGAGTGCCGCCACGATCGCGCTCCTCCTTGGCATGACCCCTCTGCTCAGCGGCACGTCCGCAGCGAGTGCCGGCCGACCCGCCCTCTGTAGCAGCGACCCCAACGCCCGACTGAGCACAGTGCCCGCGCCGGAAGCCGTCTTCGGTTTCCCGCTCGGCTCGGGCCAGGAGCGGGTCGTCACCAACGAGGAGGCCCGGACCTACCTCGGGGCGGTGGACAGCGCCTCGGACCGGGTCGTCACCGGCGTGCTGGCCACGAGCGTGGCCGGGCAACCCCTGCCGTACGCGGTGGTGTCCAACGAACGCCACGTGCGACCCGCCGCGCTGCGCCGGATCGCCGACGACGTACGGGACCTGCGTGATCCCCGTCGGACCAGCGCGCGGACTGCCGCCCGGACGGCGAAGGACAGCCCGGCCATCGTCTGGATCACCGCGAACGTGCACGGCGGCGAGAAGAGCGGCACCGACGCGGCCCTCAAGACGCTGTACGAGTTGGCGGCGGGCCTGTCCTGCGAGGTCGCCCGACGCAACGACAACCTGGTCACCGTCATCGTCCCGACCCAGAACCCGGACGGCCGCGACGCGACCCGCCGGCAGAACGAGTTCGGCTTCGACCTGAACCGGGACTGGTTCGCCCGCACCCAGCAGGAGACCGACGGCAAACTCGAACTGCTGCGCCGCTACCCGCCGCAGGTCTTCGTCGACGCCCACGAGATGGGTGGCAAGCAGTATTTCTTCCCGCCCAACGCCGACCCCATCCACCACGAGATCGCCGGCGAGGCGGTGGACTGGATCAACCGGATCGGCGAGGCCAACAAGGCCGGCTTCGGCTACAACGGCGCCTGCGACGACACCGCCTTCACCGAGTGCTACTTCAACTACGACACGTACGACATGTTCTTCATGGGTTACGGCGACACCGTGCCGACCACCGGCTTCGGCGCGGCCGGCATGACCTACGAGAAGGGCAGCGCGTCGGCGGTCGCCGACCGGGTCCAGCAGCAGTTCCACACCCAGTGGTCGACGTTGGGTTGGGCCGCCGCCAACAAGCGCGAGGTGCTCGACGGCTACTTCGACATCTGGACCGACGCCCTCGCCCAGGGCCGGGCGGGCGCCCTCGAACCGAACGAGGTCGTGCAGCCCACGAACGAGGTCCAGTTCCCGGTGCCCGACATCACGATCCGCTCGTACTTCCTGCTGCCGGATCGGCAGCTCGCCGACGTCCGGCAGCTCGTCGAGCGGCTGCGCCGAATGGACGTCGAGGTGTACGAGGTGCAGAAGGCGACCCGGGTGCCGACCGCACGCGTCTTCGGCGGCCGGAGCGCCACAAACGTGACGGTGCCCAGGGGCGCGTACTGGATTCCGATGGACCAGCCGCAGAAGCACTGGATCCAGGCCATCATGGGCGAGGATCCGTACACGCCGTTCCCCTACTTCTACGACGTGTCGTCCTGGAGCAACCCGCTGCTGATGGGTGTCTCCACCATCTACACCGGCGACAACGTCCGACCGAAGGCCCAGCTCGTCCGCGCGACAGCCGGCGGCCGGACCGCCCCGGCGTGGCCGTGGGGCTCGTACACGTACCCGCTCGACTCGGCAGCCGCCGCGGAGCTGACGTTCGGCCTGCTCGGTCGCGGCGTGCCGCTCACGCGCAGCGCGGACAGCAGCCTGGTGGCCCTGCCGGCGAAGACGCTGACCCGGGAGATCGACCGGCTCGCCACCTCGCTCGGAGTGAGTCTGACACCGGGCGGGCCAGCCACCGGTACGCCCGTGACCCTGCCCGACGTGGGGCTGTTCCAGGGCACCGGCATCTCCACCACCTCCGGCTCGCACGGCGAGGCCCGCTACGTGCTCGGCAAGCGGTGGGGGCTCGACCTCACCCCGGTCACCACGGCCGACATCAACGACAACACCGAGGCGTTCACCGGTCGTACCGTGCTGCTGGTGCCGGACGGCAGCAGCGCGACAGGCGGTCTGACCGCCGCCGGCCAGGCCAACCTGCGTGCCTGGATCGCCCAGGGCCACACCTACGTCGGGCTGCGCAACGAGGGCACCCGGCTGGCCCGCGCTGCCGGACTCACCTCCAGCACCGAGAAGACCAAGCCGGCCGACTATCTGGTGATCGGCTCGCACCTGCGGGTCGACGTGGACACCACCAGCCCGGTCGCCCTGGGCCGCCCGGCGGAGGACTTCGAGTTCAACAACAGCGACCCGATCCTCAACCCGAGCACCACTGGCACGAACGTGCTCAGCTACCCGACGGGTGACACGTTCTGGGCCAACGGCTACACCGTCGGCGCGGAAACCTTGAAGGGCACGGCGGCAGTCGTCGACGAGCCGACCGGCGCCGGTCGGGCGGTGCTGTTCGCGTTCAATCCGCTCTTCCGGGCGTACAACGAGAATGGCCTGCACCTGGTGGCCAACGCGCTGCTCTACCCGGTGGGCGCGCCGGACGCCCGGCGCTCCGCCGGAGTCGACCCGGCGCGCGCCAGCGCCGCCGCCGCACCGGTCACGCCGGACCTCGGCGGCGGCTGGCGGCCGATCACCGTCGAGGTCGCGGCCAGTGACCTGCCGCGCACCCGGGCCATCGTCGAACGCTTCACCACCGACGCGCGGACGTCCGCGAAGGACAGCTCGGCGTACGTCGTGATCCCCAACCCGCAGGGCCTCCAGGTCGACGAACACCCGTTCGCGAGCGATCTGGTACGCGCGCTGCGCGACGCGCGAGTGCCGCTGCGGTCGGTGGTCGGCTGACGATCCCGCACCGCGAAAGCGCCCGTCCCCGTGGTTCCGGGGGCGGGCGCTTCGGCGTGTGCTGGGGACGGCTACGACTGCCGGGTGACCTCGGTGACGAACGCGCGCCAGGCCACCGGCCCGAAGACCAGCGCTGGCCCGGTCGGGTCCTTGGAGTCGCGCACCCCGACGATGCCGGGCAGGTTGTCCGCAACCTCGACGCAGTTGCCGCCACCAGAGCCGCTGCGGGTGGACGTGCGCCACGTAGCGCCGATCAGGTCCATGACGTCACCACGTCCTTCATCAGCTCGATCGACTGACGGCGGGGAAGAGCTTCACTGCGAACCATTTCCCACCTCGACATCAGAGTATCCACCTCGTCGTCGCGGTCGATGACGACCCCGCCGAGCTGGTTCTCCATCTCCCCCACCCATTTGTGCTCCGGCAGCCGGGCCAGGCTGAACGGCCCGGTCAGGCCAACGTGCATGCTGACCTCGTCCGGCAGCAGGTGAACGCTGATGTTCGGCCGCTCCGCGAGGGCGGTCAACTGCTTGATCTGCCCCGCCATGATGTCGCGGAATTCCGCACCGGCGCGGCGAAGCACCGCCTCGGCGATGACCGCGACCAGGTGCGGGGCGTTTGCCCTCGTGAGGATCGCCTGCCGGTCGATCCGGTGCGCCAGCCGCTTCTCGACCTCGTCATCGCTCAGCGTCTCGTTGCAGCGGATAACGGCCCGGCCATAGCTCTCGGTCTGGAGCAGGCCCGGAACGAGAGTCGGTTGGAAAGACCTGAGCTGCGTCGCGGTGCGTTCGGCGTCGAGCCACGGCAGGAACCAGGATGGTGCGCCCAGCTCGGCCACCATGCGCTGGAACAGGCCGCCGTTCTTGACTGCCCGGTCCGCGCCCTTGATGAAGTCCATCGTCAGCGCTCGCGTCTCACTCTCCACGGCGCTGACATGGGAGGCGCTGAAACCGGCGCCCCGACCGAAAGCCTCCTGCGTCATCCCAGCGGCCCCCCGGGACCGGCGGATCTCGTTCACGATGAACGCGGCGAGCGGGTGCGGTAAGTCGGCCATGCAAAGCTCCCCAAACCGGAAGATCGACTACTCATGCGACTGACGGGGTGGAACGTTCACCAGCTCGACCCGGTCGAGCGAAACGCCTCCCGAGCGTAAGCCTCTCCACAGCAGAGTGTCACCATCGACGCGGCCAGCACGGACCGAAGACCCGGCAGAGGCGTTCGCACCGGGCCGTCACTGGAAGCTACGTAGCTGATGTCGCCAACCAGTCACGCCCGCGGTGACGGGTGCGCAGGTTCCGAGGAGAGCTTGTCCGGGTCGAGGATCAGGTCGATGGCAGTGATGCGATCGCCGTGAATGGTGACGCCGACCACGGCGACGAGCCTGCCGCGCCGGTCGCGGGCGACGACGCCGGCTAGCCCGTTGACCAGCGCGGGAGCGCAGAGGCGCGCGAATCGTGGTCCCGCGTCGGCGGCGCGGGCGGCCACGGCGTGGGCGCCGGTGAGCAGGGCGGGTGCGAGCCGCGCTCGGCGTCCGTGGTCGGCACGGAGCACCACGTCGGGGTCCAGCAGGGCCAGCAGAGCGTCGAAGTCACCGGCGCGGGCGGCGGTCAGAAACGCGTCGACGACATGTCGCTGGGCGGGCAGACCCGCCCTGGGCTGCGAGGCGTGGTCGCGCAGTCGTCGGCGGGCGCGGCTGGCCAGTTGCCTCGTGGCCGCTGGTGTACGCCCCACGACTGCGGCCACCTGCTCGAACGGCATACCAAACATGTCGTGCAACACGACCGCGAGCCGCTCGGCGGGCTCGAGGCTGTCCAGCACCACAAGCAACGCGATGCCGACCGCGTCGGTGTGCAGGCTGGCTGCCTCCGGATCACCGTACTCGCTGACCAGCGGCTCCCAGGTCGCGCCGAAGAACTCGCGGCGCGCCTGCCGGGCCCGAAGCATGTCGATGCACACCCGGCCGACGAGCGTTGTCAGCCAGGCCGCGGGATTGGTGATCGTGGCCGGGTCGGTGCGCGTGGTGCGCAGCCACGCCTCCTGCAGCGCGTCGTCGACCTCGGTCGCCGATCCCAGCAGTCGGTAGGCGACGGACCGCAGACGGGGGCGGTGCTGTGCGAACTGCTCCGCGAACCACTGTTGGTCGTCCATCTCGTTATCTCCCGAACGCTTCCCGCCGCAGCATCGCCCAGAGTGTCGGAGCGCCGTCCGCGGTGGTGACAGCCACGGTCCGCTTGACCCACGCCGTGTCGCCAGCCTGGGCCAACAGGCAGGCCGCCAGGTCCGCGCGGCTGGTGAAGATGCCGTCGGAGCGATTCTCGGAGAGCCGGTAGCGGGTGATGGTGTCGCCGTCGAACAGCCCCGACGGGCGCACGATCGTCCAGTCGAGGTCGCTGTCGCGCACCAGCGCCTCCATCGCGCGCATGTCGTCGTAGGTGGTCCTGCCGATGGTGGCGGTGACCAACGGCTGGATGACGCGGTTGAGGAGGAAACCACCCTCGGCGTGGTGATGCGGCTCGGTGGCGCTGGAACTGACGACCACGAGCCGCCGCACACTCTCGCGGCGCATCGCCGCCAGGATCGTCGCGGTACTGCGGCTGTAGAGCAGAACCGGTTGCCTGGTGAACGGCACTCCGAGCGTCGACAGCACCACCTCGGCGCCGTCCAACGGGGCGTCCACTGTGACATCGGCCGCCACCACCTCCAAGCCGTGGCCGCTGACCGGGAACGACTGCGGCTGCCGGGTAACCGCCCGTACCTCATGGCCGGCGTCCAACGCCTGCTGTACGAGGCGACGGCCCGTGCCCCCGTTCGCGCCGAGAACGACGATACGCATCTGGTGTGCTCCCCTTCGAGATGGTCTGTCGAAGGGAACGTCGATCCAGGCGGTTCGTCTGTGACAAACCGCAGGTCACGGCGGTGGACGTGCGGGTGACTAGGGTGCGGCCACCTGCATCGACACCGGCGTACGGCCGGCGGCGAGGTAGCCCCGACCGGGCGGGCCGGTGAGGTACTGGTCGGGTTCCAGAGTGATGTTGTGGGCCACCGCCGCCGACCGGTTGCCCGGGACCAGCACGAGACGTGTCCCCGCCATCACGATCGCGTTGACCAGACGGGTGAGTGGGCTGGGAAACCCGGTCAGCAGAGGGGCTGCGTCCGCGGTGACGACCAGGGCCCGCTGCCCGCGCGCGGCGGGGCTGCTGATGTCGTCGAGCAGCGTGGGGCTGCTCGCGAAGCCCTGTTCGCTGGGCAGCACGGTGATCCGGTCGACGTCGTCGACGACCACCGCGTACGGCTCGTCGCCGAACGCGGCGGCGGCCTCGCGCAGGTCGCTGTCCCGGAACGTGACACCGGTGAGCACCCGAAGCCCGGTGTCGTCGGGGAGCAGCTTCGGCAACGGGGACTGGGGCGAGGCGACAGCGAGCACGCCGATCCCGCGCCGCCGCAGGGCGTGCGCCACGGTGGCCGCCGCGGTGGTACGGCCCGTCCCGGCGGCACCGGAGATCAGCAACAGGTGCGAGTCGGCGTGGAACAGGTCGAGGCCCACCGTGGTGTGGTCCGGCCCGCCGATGCCCAGCGTTATCCAGGTGGACGGCGCCCCGGTGTCGGCGCTCGCACAGAGCGTGGCCAGGTCGATGCGCGCGGGCAGGGCGGGGAACCGCCGGGGCAGCAGGTGCGCGGGTGTGTCGTGCGGCGCGACGGCGTCGGCTCTCGTCGGTAGGCACACCTGCACATGCCGGCCGCTGCCGGCGTCGATGGCCCGTCCGGGCAGGACATGTGGGCTGGCCATGCCGGTCTGCAACTGCATCCGGCGCGTCTCCTCCTTGGGAAACGGTAGGAGCAGCCGTCGGCTGTAGAGCGTCGGCAGCCGGTGGTTGAGCATGTCCTGGCCGCCGAGCGGCACGACGTGCACGCCGAGCGGAGCGCCCGCGGTGATGACGCCACGCAGGGTGGCGAGCAGTGACGTCTCGACGAAGGCGGGGTCGCTGTGGTCCTCGAAGTGCTCCCACCCGTCGACAACGACGACGATGTGCGGCCGGGGGCCGTCCGACGGAGGCGCCGTCGCGGCGCGGCGTTGCACCTCCTGGTCCAGCCAGGTGACCAGGCGACGGATCCGGTCCGGCTCGGCCGCCGAGAGGACCCCGCCGCAGTGCGGCAACGCCGCGTACTCGGCCAGGCCCGCCGGGTGCCGTTCCACCACGTACAGGTGGGCCTGGTCGGGTCGGAAGCGGGCGGCCAGGCCGGTGATCAGGGTGCGGGCGAACGTCGTACGGCCGGACTGCGGGCCACCGGCGACGAGCAGGCGGTCGACTCCGGCCAGGTCGAGGAAGTCCGCCGGCTGTGCCTGGCGTGCCGGGTCGTCGGCCAGGCCGAAGGGCACGGCGGTCGCCGGCGCGGCGGCCGTCCACCGCGACGGCAGCTCGTCCACCGTCAGGGTGGCCGGCAGCGGGGGCAGAATCGGTCGGAAGGGCGCCGACAGCCCGGACCGACCGGCGGCGTCCTCGATCGCGGCGATGGCGCGGTCCTGGTCGGTGGGCCCCGCGCTGGCCGTCTGCGCCGCGACGGGCCGAGGGGCGCCGAAGTCGGTCGGGGCCAGGACGCGCACGGCGGCCGGGGCGGCGCCACCGCTGGGCGGGGGGTCGCCGAGGTAGCCCGACTGGAACGGTTGCGGGATCCGGGTCTCGGCGGTGGTGCACAGGATCATGCCGCGGCCCCGCAACGCGCCCGGGATGGTGGCGGCGTCGGGGACTCCGAGCACCTCCGTGCTGTCCGCCGGCTCGTTCTGGCGAAGGCTGATCCGCAGCGACACGTTGTTCTTCAACTCGGGCGAGAGCTTGCCCTGCAACGACTGGGTGGCCAGCACGAGGTGCATGCCCAGTGACCGCCCCTTCGCGGCGACGTTCACCAGCTCCTTGACGAAGTCGGGTACGGCGTCGAGCACCCGCCCGAACTCGTCGAAGATCATTACCAGTCGGGGCAGCGGCGGCAGGTCCGCCCCCGCCAGGCGCTTCTGCCAGTACCTGTCGATCTCCCCGTCGTACCGGGCCAGCAGGGACTCCCGGCGGCTCACCTCGGCCCGGATCGAGGCGAGCACCCGGGCCGCCGCCGCGTCGTCGAACACGTCGGCGGGAGTCTCGCCGGTGGAACGGATGAGGGAGACGACGTGCGGACACCGTTCGAAGGGCAGAAACGCGCTGCCGCCCTTGAAGTCGACAAGCACCAGGTTGAGCTCGTCCGGCCGGTTCGCCAGCAGCAACGACGTGACAAGGGTCTGCAGCAGGATGCTCTTGCCGGCGCCCGTCGCACCGCCCAACATGGTGTGCGGTCCCTGGCCGGCGAGATCGACGTACACCGGACCGGTGGCATCCGCGCCGAGCACGACGCTGGTCCGTGGGCCCCGCCCCCGCTCCCAGAGCGCGCGCACGTCGTCGCCGGTGGGCGCGCCGAGGTCCAGGAGGTCGAGCAGACGTACCGCGCCGGGGATCGCGTTCTGGGTCGCGCCGAGCGTCGCCCGGTCGCGCATCGGAGCCAACGCCCGCGCCAGCCGCTCGGCGGTCGTCGCGTCGAGGCGGTCGACCCAGACCGTCGTCGCCGGGCCGTGCGGACTGCGGGTGAGCTGTGCCGAGTCACCCGCGGTCTCGATCAGACCCCGGCACTCGTTCATGCTGTGCCGGTCGGCGCAGATGAGATAGACCCCGACCGCCGGCCCGTCCCGCAGCACCTCGTCCATGCCGGACAGGTCCCGTAGCGCCAACGCGCCGTCGAGGACGACGACCACGTCGTCGAACTGCTGCGGGCCGCGCTCGGCACGCCGCGACGCGATGAGGGTACGCAGCTCCCGTACCCGGTCGGCCCGGGTGGCGGTGGTGTTGCCGATCCGGCAGGGAAACGAGGTCGTCTCGCCCGCGTCGACGTGCGGCAGCCAGCGCGCCCAGGCCAGTCGGCCCGCCGCGTCGGCGCTGAGCAGCACGATCCGTAGGTCGTCAGGGCCGCGCAGGGTGGCCAACTGGAGCAGCAACCACCGCAGGACGGCGTGCACCGGCTCGTCGTCACCTGTCACACCGAGCACACCGACGGTACGCAGGTCCACGGTGACCGGGACAGCCGACAGCGTCGGGCTGTGGAAATCCGGCCAGGGCTCACCTCGTACGGTCACCGACGCCAGCTCGTCGGCGACGCCGACCCGCAGCGCCACCGCGTGCGGGGAGTCCGCCCGGCGCGTCCACAGATCGGTGCGGGCCCCTCTGGCGATGTCGACGATCTCGGCGCGGCTCGGGGCGAGCGCCTCGCGTGCCCGCCGCTCGGCGGTCACCTGGGCGGCGAACGCCGCCTCGACGCCCTGCCGCCCCGCGGTGAACTCGGCCGCACGCTCCCGGTCCTGCCTGTTCTGCGCGACCTGGTGCACGACGAGCCCGGCGATGGAGGCTGCCGCGCCGAGCAGCAGGATGGGAGTCTGGGTGAGCACGGCTGCCAGGACGGATGCCGCCGCGCCCAGGAGGAACGTTGCCGCCATGGGCCCCCGGGTCACGGTGTGCCGGGCCGGCAGGGTCACCTCGATGCTCGGGACCACCGGGGCCCGTGCGAAGGCGCGGTCGAAGTCGAGTCGACCGTCCGGGGCTCGGACGAGCCGCCGCGCACCGGCCGGCACGGGAGTCCACCACAGCTCGTCGCCGCCGATCTGGAGCACTGTGGTCGGCGCGACGGTGACCCGGTCGGTGACCGGAACGCCGTCGACGTACGTGCCGTTGCTCGATCCGCCGTCCGTGACGGTGGCGGTGCCGTCCGGGGACACCTCCAGCAGGGCGTGCGTGTCCCGGGAGACGTCCGTGTCGCGCAGCGGCAGCGCCGCGGTGGACCTGCGGGCGATCGGGTGGACCCCGGCCCGCAGCGCGACGGCCAGGCCGGCGTCCGGGCCGTGGACCACCTCCAGCACGCCCACCGCGCCGTCCGTGGCCAGGCGCCCGACCGGCCCGGGCCCACCCACACTGATCACCGAGCCGTTGAGCAGAGGGCTGTCGGCCAGGGTGGCGGCCGGGTCCAACGGGACCGCTCCGACGAAGCAGCGGCGGCCTGCCACGGCGACGGGCAGCGCCGCGAGCACCGAGCGCACGCTGCTGGTCGGCGCGGCGACCACCTCGACGTCGCGTGTGGTCCCGGTGCCGACTTCCCAGACGGTCAGGCGCAGGATCATGGCTGGTGTCTCAGCGGTCCGAGTCGTACGTCCACAGCCACAGCCCCGAGTAGCCGCCGAGCGCGACGGTGCCGGCAGAGCTGATTGCCACCACCGACTCCGGCACGCTCTGGCTGGGGACGACTCGTGGCTTGTACAGGTGCGCGGTGCGGCCGGTCGTGGTGTGCCAGATCCGGATGTCGCCCACCGAGGCAGCCACGAGAAGGTCGCCCGGGCCGAAGGCGGTGGAGCCGAAAGTCCCACTCGTGTCGCCGACCAGGGTGGTCACGACCTGGTTGGACCCGGGCGTGCGGAGGAGCACCTTCGCATCGCGGGTGGTCTGCGCCCACGGCGCGATGGGCCCGGCCACCTGGGAGGTCTGGCGACCACTCGCGGTCTCCCAGGCTCGCAGCTCCCCCCGGTAGTTGAAGGCCACGAGCAGTTGTCCGTCCTGGTTGAAGCGGAGCTCGTCGAAGGTGGGCGGCTCGGTCGCCGGCTCGACGGGGAAATCGACGCGCGCGTTCGGGGACGACAGGCGCCACATCATCACCCGCAGCCCGCCGAGGACAGCGATGCTGTCGCCCTGTGGCGAGAACGCCACGTGGTCGACGCTGCCGTAGTTGCCGAAGGCGAGGTTCGCGGTGTTCTGTCGGCTGGCGACGTCCCAGAGCTTGACCACGCCGTCGTGCCCGCCGCTGGCGAGCGTCTTTCCGTCCGGGCTGAACCTGAGCACCTCGATGCCTCTGGTGTGCGTGGGAACGGTGGCCATCGCCGTACGGTCGGCGACATTCCAGAAGGTGATGCTGGACGTCTCATCCTCGGCGCTGACGAGTGTGGCGCCGTCCGGGCTGAACGCCAGCGTGCTGACCCGATCGGCGTCGAGCTCCACCATCGCCGACCGACTCTGCCGCACGAAGACGTGGCCGGTCACGACGAGGACGACCAACAGCAGGCACGACAGCACCGGGTACGGCCATCGTCGGCCGAGCGGCAGGAAGGCTCGTGTGGACCCGCCCGGCACCTCGTCGGTCGGGCCGACGATCCGGACCTGGTCGGGGGCGACGGCGCCCAGCTCGTCCATCAGCACCGAAGGGCTGGTGTCGAGGTCGCCGACGATCCAGACCGGCCCGCCGCCGTCCTGCTCGCGCAGCACCCCGCGGGCTTTCCAGCGGTTGATCGTGTCCGGCGGCGCGTCGGTCGACAGCTCGATGCCGAGCCTGGATCGTGTGGCGGACCGGCCCGCACCAGGCCCGACCGTGATGGCGGCGACGTGCTCCCAGAGCAGATGCGTCGGCTCCCGCCGCCGGAAGTGCATCCGCATCGAACGGCCGGTCAGCTGGATCCAGCCGTGCGGCGGGCTGACGATGCTCACCATCAGCCCGGCCCCGGCCAGCAGCGGCAGGAGGATCGCGGGGATCAGCGTCCAGTCGGGTCGGCCGGTCATCAGCAGCAGGCTGGCGAGCAGGCCGGCCACCCACAGGACGAGGCCCACGACGACGAACCGGGTGACGATGTTGGCGATGACTGTTGTCTTCGGCACCTCGGCGAGGAAGTTGACTGCCGGCTGCTCGGTCGATCGCGTGTCTGGCGCGGCCGGGACCGGACGTTGCCGAGGAGGCGTGGGCCCCGCCGGCTGCACGGTCGTGGCGTGCCGCTCCCAGGATTCGCCCTCCGGCTCGGGGGCGAGGCGGGCCGGGCGGGGCTGGTCGGGCGCCCCGACCGCGGCGGCGGGGCTGTCGCGCCGGCCGGGTGCGCCCGCGCTGACCGGGGCGTCGAGTAGGTCACGGGCCTGCTCGACGGTGAGCCGTTGCGCCACGTCGCGGGTGAGCAGGCCGGCGATCACCGTGGCCAGCGGCTCGCCGCAGCGGATGGCCGGCAGGTCGTCGTAGAGGACCGCGTGCAGGGTGGCCGCGGTCGACGCTCCCTCGAACGGCAGCTCACCGGTCACGGCCTGGGCGAGGGTCACACCCACCGACCACAGGTCGGCCGCCGGCGTGGGGTCGTTGCCGTGGAACAGTTCCGGAGCGAGGTAGCCCGTCGAGCCCATCATCCCCTGGCGGGTCAGGCGGGTGTCCCCCGCCGCGTGCGCGATGCCGAAGTCGAGCAGTTTCACCTCGTCACCGGGGAGCACCATGATGTTGCCGGGTTTGACGTCGCGGTGCACCACACCTACCGAGTGCGCGGCGGCCAGTGCGCCGAGCACACGGACGCCGATGGCCGCCACCCGATCCGGCGACAACGCCCCCTCCCGGTCGAGGAGATCGGCGAGCGTCGGAGCCTCCACCAACTCCGTCACGAGGTAGACGGCCTCGTCGTCGCCGTTGGCCGGGACCACGTCGTGGATCGCCACGACCGCCGGGTGGTTGATGCGCCCCGCGCTGCGCGCCTCGCGTAGCGCCCGCTCGGCGAACCGCAGACGTTCCTCGGCGGGAAGCCCGAGGGGAACGCGGACCTCCTTGACGGCGACGACGCGACCCATCAGCTCGTCGGTCGCCCGCCAGACGACTCCCATGCCGCCCCGGCCGAGGACACTCTCCAACCGGTAACGCCCCGCGATGAGCTGGTGCGGCGACTGGGGATTGGGCACCTTCGCGCTCCTTGCCATCGGGCATTACAGTCGGTGCGAACCATACTCCGGCGGATCGTTCGGCGATGTCCGTCCACATAGGAGTTGATCTACGTCTCGCGCCTCGCGTGGGCCGGTGGTGGGGCTGGGTTCGACCGGGGAACGCGCGACTTTCAGGGGGACGGGGCGATGGCGACCGGGTTCGGCTTCGACAGGGACGCGGTCCTTCAGGCCGTGCGGCAGCTGACGGATGTGCGCTCCGGTCTGGAGTCGGCCCGGCAGCAGACCGGCCACCTGCCCAAGACCGGCTCCTACGACATCGACCTGGCACTCTACGAGTTCACCGAGGCCGCGATCGAGCACCAGACCGATCTGGTGGCCGCGGTGGCGGCCGTCGCGGACCGGCTCGACGGCGTGGTCACGGGCCACGCCCAACTGGACAGCGCACTGGCCAACGAGCTACCGACCAACCAACACGCAAAGGGGAAGCGCGATGAGTGACGTCAGCGTCGGTTACGAGGGCCTCCAGTCGGCCGCCCGCACCCTGACCGCGGGGCAGGAGGAGATGACCCAGAAGTTGAACGCCCTGAAGTCGATGATCGACCAACTGGTCAACAGCGAGTTCCGCACCCAGCTGGCCTCGGGTCGCTTCCAGGAGTCCTACCAGCAGTGGACCACCGGCGCGCAGAACATGATCGGCGGGCTGGAGGGCATGTCCACGTTCCTGGTCGGCGTCGTCCGCGAGCACCAGGACCTGGACGCCAGGCTGGCCGGGGGCATCAACGGCTGATCACCGGCCGACATGGAAGATTGGCAAGCCCTCAGCATCTACGACGGCGATCCGACCCCGGGCACGCCCGCCACGATCAGCGCGATGGCAACCGCCATGCAGCGTCGCACCGCGGAGATCAACGGGCACACCGCGCGGCTCAGGTCCGTCGCGTCCAACAGCGCCGCCATGAGGCTGCGGGGCGACTACGCCACCACCGTCGATCATGAGCTCGGGCGACTCCCCGGTACGGCGAGGGCCCTGGCCGACGCCTATCTGGCCTGCGCGAAGGCCCTGTCGGCGTTCGCGAACGACCTCACTCAGCTACAGGTGCAGTCGCGCGGCGCACTCCAAATCGGCATGACGGCGGACAGCCAGTACCGGGCCATGCTCCAACAGTTCTGCGGCCTGACCGGCATGCTCACCTACGGACCGGGGGTCTGGCGTGGCCTGAACGAGTCGTACGCGGCCCCGCTGCGCGAACCGGTCCGCTCACAGGCTCTCGGCATTGCCCGCAACGCGCGGCTCTGCGAAGCAGAGCGCGAACGCGCGCGGGCCTCCGCGCTCCAGGCGAAGCAGCGGTACGCACAGGTTGCCGCCCGCTGCGCCCAGGCCATCCAAGCAGCCATTCCGCGATCGACACCCTTGGGCGAGCAGCGACGGAAGGCGGGAAGCGGGGCCTCCCAGACCACGCCAACCTCGACGTCCGCGCCGGCCACCGGGCCTGCCGCCCCGCCGGCCACCGCGCCTGTCGCCGGACCAGCCGGCAAGATCCCCCTCAAGCCGGTGCACGACCGGCACCACCTCAATCGCATCCGGCCCAAGAATCCGACCAAACCAATCAACACGGTGGTCCTGCCCGGCACGGACGTCGCGCGGGATCTGGCCGACATCGCCGCCGGCCTTGCCACCTGGGACGCGGACCGCAGTCGTTACGTGGTGAACGGCCGTACCTACGGCGTCGAGGACACGGGTACGGTCTTCCCCGAGACCGGGCCCGGCCTGGTGCGGATGGAGCGGATGGAGTACAAGGCGCTGAAGACGTACATCCAGTTCGGCGGCGACCTCGATGCGGCGAATGCCCAGTTGGACAGGGACCCATACATCACACCCGCCCACCGGGAGCGCGCGATGGAGGTCTTCCGCCACCACAAGAATTACCGGGAGTAGGCGTTGGTCTTCCAGATTCAGGTCGAGAGTGAGATCCCCGCAGCCGATCTGCGTCGGTTCCTCGCGGACAGCTATGGCATCGCGCCGGAGGCGATCTACGTCGGGCGGATCGAGGACCGTTCGGCTGGTGACCCCCGGCCGGTCGCCATGTTCACCCCTCCCGACGACGACGAGGAGTTCGGCTGGGCGCTGATCGGCGACACCGAGCTCGCCGACGCCACCGGTCTGGAGGAACGGGAGCTGGCCGTCGCCTTGGCCCGCGCCTTCCGGGTTCGGGCGCTTGTCGACGACGGCAGCCACTATCCCGACAGGTGGCTCCTGGTCAGCGCCGATGGCAGCAGTGGCCGGGTGCTCACCGACGAGGACGCCGCCGACGACGGTGACCTGCGGATCGTGCACGCACTCGAACCGATAAGTGGCGAACCCCAGCTCGCCGTCGTGCCGCCGCGAGACTGGTCCCGCGACGAGGACTGACCTGCGATGACCACAGGTCCGGCTGGCCGTGCTACGCGTCTTCGTCGTCGCCCCGGCCACCACGGCGGCGGCACACCGTGCCGGCCGCCAGCAGGGTGACGACCGCGGCGGTCAGTTGGAGTGCGGCGCCCAGCAGGTCGACCAGGCTGGAGATGGCGTCAGCGTGCGGCACAAGATCCATGAACGGCCTCCGGGTTCGTGCCCACCGTCCGCTTCCTGCGGAAGGCCCTCCCCCGGGCCCGAGCGGTAGCCGCCAGAGCGCCACCGCCATTGTGGCACTCCCGCCCCACCAGAAAACAGGCCTCCGACCGATCGACTGACGTCATACGTTACAACTTGACGAACGGCATGTTATCGCTCACAGTCGATGTCGAGGCGAACGGCGTTCAGGGCTCGCGGGAGAGCCCTGGCTGGTCGGCCTCGGCGTCACGGCGTCCGGCCGGGCATGCGGGCGTCGCATCAGGATTCGACAGCGGCCGCCGACCACGTGCGGCGGACGACGCGCGTCCGCACCCGTGCTGCCGCCGAGTCCCCGACCCGTACCAGAGGAAGCGCCGATGAGATCAAGGATCGCACTGCTGGCCGCCGCGCTCGCGACGGCCCTGGCGACGACGACGGCCGTGGTCACGGCCGCCACCCCGGCGTCGGCCGCGACGCTCACCCAGGTGACGAACTTCGGCACCAACCCGACGAACCTCCAGATGCACCTGTACGTGCCGGACCGGGTCGCGGCCCAGCCGGCTCTCCTGCTCGCCCTGCACTACTGCACCGGCAGTGGCCCGGCGGTGCACTCCGGTTTCGGGCTCAGCACCCTCGCCGACCGCTACGGCTTCATCGTGATCTACCCGTCGGTGACCCGCAGCAGCAAGTGTTGGGACGTCTCCTCCCCGCAGGCGCTGCGGCGCGACGGCGGCAGCGACCCCATCGGCCTCAGGTCCATGGTGGACTACGTCCGGGGCCGCTACCCGGTCGACGCCAACCGGATCGCCGTGGGCGGGTTCTCCTCCGGCGCCATGATGACGAACGTCATGGCCGGCCTCTACCCGGACCTGTTCAACGCCGGGTTCAGCTCCTCCGGGGTCCCGTTCGGCTGCTTCGCCACCACGAACGGCGCCGAGTGGAACAGCGAGTGCTCCGGCGGGCGCATCGTCCGCACCCCGCAGCAGTGGGGTGACCTGGTGCGCAACGCCTACCCCGGCTACACCGGCAAACGTCCCCGGATGCAGATCTGGCACGGCACCACGGACACCACGCTGAGCTACGTCAACTTCGGCGAGCAAATCAAGCAGTGGACGAACGTCCAGGGCGTCTCACAGACCCCCGCCTACACCGACTCCCCGCAGGCCAGCGCCACCCGTACCCGGTACGGAGGCACCGGCGGCACGGCGCCTGTCGAAGCCATCAGCTTCCAGGGGTACGGCCACTCCATCCCGTTCGACGCCGCGCAGGCCGTCCGGTTCCTCGGTCTGGACACCACGAGTCCCACCACCCCGCCGCCGAACCCCACCACCCCGCCGCCGAACCCGACCACACCGCCACCGGGCGGCACGGCCGGACCGCTGCGCAACGTCAACGCCGGTCGCTGCCTGGACGTCCCGGCGAGGTCGCAGACGAACGGCACCCAGGTGGCGCTGTGGGACTGCAACGGCGGCACCAACCAGCAGTGGACGCCGACCGCCGCGCGACAACTCCAGGTGTACGGCACGAAGTGCCTGGATGCCGAGGGCGCGGGGACCACGTCGGGCACCCGGGCGATCATCTGGGACTGCAACGGCGGCACCAACCAGCAGTGGAACCTCAACTCCGACGGTACGGTCACCGGCGTGCAGTCCGGCCTGTGCCTCGCGCCGAACGCCGGCGGCACCGCCAACGGCGTCCAGTTGGTCCTCTCGACCTGCAACGGCACGAACTCCCAGCGGTGGAGCAGAAGTTGACGCGGTGACCGACGGGGGCGTACCCCGCTTGTCGCTTGATCGGTCGGTGGCCCGGCTCGGGAGGAATCCCGGGCCGGGCCATCGGTTGTCCGAGGAGCGCCGCACTGGCGGAGCGAGCCGCTGTCGGCGGCGTCGAGGGCGCGAGGGTGTGGTGCTCAGCGCGGGGGTGCGGCGCGCGGCGCGGGTGGAGTCCCGCTGCTCGGGCCCGGACTCTGAACAGCGGGACTACCAGACGCGACCCGACCACCTGGCCGGACCGACGATCCCCGGTGCGGGCAGGGAGGACGCTTCGCCGCGCACGCCGAGGCCGACCCGCGCCGGCCGCAATCCACCCGCCCACGCCGCCGTCGGCGTCTCCGGACCAGGAGTCACAGCGCTCACGATCGCCCCGGAGCAGTGGATAATCGGCGACTGTCCGTCACGTTAGCGCTCACCGGACACGTATGTCCATAGATGGTTGTCAGTGCGAATGGAGGGGTCGGTCGCCGAGACGCAGCAGGTGACGGCCACCCGAGAGAAGCCTCGCCGGCCTCACGGCCCGGGCTGCCCCTTCGACGCCGGCCGTCGCGGTGGTGCGGCACTGTCGCGCACGATCAGCTCGGTGGCCAGTTCGACCCGGGGGCTCTCGGTCTTCTCCCCGCCGGCGAGGCGCAACACGGTCCGGGCGGCCAGCATGCCCATCTCGGCCAGGGGTTGACGGACGGTCGTCAACGGCGGTGAGCACCACCTGACCTCCGGCAGGTCGTCGAAGCCGACCACACTGATGTCGTCGGGCACCCGCAGCCCGCGTTTGCGGACCGCCTCGTAGACGCCGAGCGCCATCTGGTCGCTGGAGGCGAAGATGGCGGTGGGCGGATCGGGCAGGGCCAGCAGTTGGGTACCGGCGCTGAATCCGGCCTCGTGGTAGAAGTTGCCGGGACGGATCAGGCTGTCGTCGACGGGAATGTCGGCGGCGCCGAGGGCAGCCCGGTAGCCGTCCATCCGGGCCCGGCTGCACATCAGGTGCGGCGGCCCGGCGATGAAGCCGATGCGGCGGTGGCCGAGGCTGATCAGGTACTGGTTGGCACTCAGGCTGCCGGCCCAGTTGGTGGCGCCGATGGTGGGTGACTCCTGCGGGTCGACGCCGGCCGGGTCGATGATGACCACGGGCAGGTGCAGGCGACGCAGCTCGGCCTGCAACGGCGGGTTCACCATCGAGGTCACGAAGATGATGCCCTCGGTGGAGCGCGTACGCATGTTGTCGAGCCACTGCTTCGCCGAGGAGATGCGCCAGTGGATGGCCGACACGACGGTGCCGACGCCGCTGGTCTGGCCGACGTCCTCCACGCCGCGAATGATCTCCACGGCCCACGGGCTGTCCAGGTCGTTGAAGACCAGGTCGATGAGAGCGGCATCGGTACGCCGGGCCGGCGAGCGGCGGCGGTAGCCGTGCCGGTTGAGCAGCGCCTCGACGCGTTCCCGGGTGTCCGGGGCGACGTCGGATCGCCCGTTGATGACCCGGGAGACCGTGGGCACCGAGACACCGGCCAGCCGCGCGATCATCGCGATGGTGACGTTTCGGCCGTTCTCCGCGCCCACGGTCGCTCCTTCGTCTGCCGGCAGGCTTCAGGTCTGCTCGCGGTGGTGCGATGTCATCCCTTGACGCTCCCGGTGAGGCCCCCGATGAGCTGCCGTTCGGCCACGGCGTAGAAGCCCAGGGCCGGCAGCATGGACAGCACGACGTACGCGAGCACTCGCGCGGTGTCGTCGGCGTACTGGCCCTGGAATGCCTGGACCCCGACGGGGAGCGTCCACCAGCTCTGGTCGCTGAAGACGACGAGCGGCAACATGAAGTTGTTCCAACTGGTCACGATCGCCAGCACCGAGACGGTGGCCAGGGCGGGACGGGCCATCGGCAGCAGGACCCGCCAGAAGAACCCGAAGGAACTGCAGCCGTCCAGGACGGCTGCCTCCTCCACCTCGGCCGGGATGGTGCGGAAGAACTGGCGCAGGATGATGATGGTGATCGGCAGCCCGAAGGCGGCCTGGGGCAGGATGACGCCGAGCGGATTGTCCAGCAGGCCCATGCCGCGCAGCAGGACGAACAGCGGCAGGATGGCCACCGCGAACGGGAACATCAGACCGATCGCGAAGAGGGTCACCAGGAACTCGCGGCCCCGGAACGCATAGCGTGCGAAGACAAACGCGGCCATCGCCGCCGCGCCGACGACGATGACTGTGCTGCTGACGGCGATCAGCACACTGTTGCCGAGCTGCCGCCAGAACACGCCCTCGCTGAGGATCTCGAGGTAGTTTCCCACCCAGGGATCGGGCCAGCCCAGCGGGTTGGTGGACAGCTGGCCGTTGTCCTTGAAGCCACCGAGCACGCCGAAGTACACCGGCACGACGATGAGCACACCGACGGCGATGCAGACGAGGTGCAGCACGACGCTGCGGGTCCGCTGGGCGCGACTCGCCGTGGCGGTCATCGCTGGCCTCCCTGGGTGGTGACCGCGCCCGCCGTGTCACGACGCAGCACGATGCGTTGGTAGAACAGGGCGAAGACGAGGCTCAACAGGAACATCACGATGCTGATGGCACTCGCGTAGCCGACCTCGAAGCGACGGAAGCCGAACTGGTACATGGTGACGGCCAGCGTCTCCGAGGAGTGGATCGGCCCGCCGCCGGTGAGCACCCAGACCATGTCGAACAGTTGGATGGTGCCGATGACCGACAGGAAGATGCTGATCCGGATCGTCGGGCCGAGCAGGGGCAGGGTGACGTGCCGGAACGCCTGCCAGGCGCTGGCGCCGTCGGTGACCGCGGCCTCGGACAACTCCTTGGGGATGCCCTGACGGGCGGCCAGGAAGAGCATCATGTAGAGGCCGAAATACTTCCAGGACACCACCAGGAAGACGGCGTACAGCACGGTGTCCGGGTCGGCGAAGACGGTGCCCGCGTCGGCACCCAACCACCGGGCGACGCCCTCGCCCAACCCTCGGTTCGGAGAGAACACCAGGGTGAACAGGACGGCCGTGGTGACCTCGGAGAGCACGTACGGGGCGAAGAAGATCAGCCGGTAGACGGCCCGCCCGCGCAGTGGCTGGTTGAGCAGCATGGCCAGGGCCAGCGCGACCGGCAGCTGCACGACCAGGGACAGCAACACCAACACCAGGCCACGCCACAGGTCGCCGCGGAACGTCGGGTCGCCGAAGGCACGTGTGTAGTTGTCCAACCCGATGAAGTTCTCCGGCAGCCCGAAGCCGTTCCACTTGAAGAGGCTGGCGTAGCCGGCCACCACGATGGGGGCGAGGACAAGGAGCACGAACAGCGCCAGGGCGGGCGCCAGGAACACGGTGAGGACGCCACCCCGGCCCGGCCGGGGCTGGCGGCCGCGCTTGCGCGCGGTGCCCGGCCCCGATGCCGGCGGATCGGTCGCCGTGTCGCCGCGCCTCGTGTCCGACACGGTCGATGGCCTGGTCATGCCTACTCCACTCGGGTTCTACGGCCGGCTACGGATGGTTGACGGGTCACGGTCAGGCGGTCTTTGCCACCTGCGTGATGTCCTTGAGGATCGCCGAGGGGGCCTTCTTGCCGGCGATGATCTCGGCGACGCTGTCGTTGATCTGCTGCCCGAGCGCGGGCGCGTACGCCTGGTCGAGGTAGAGCTGGAAGCCGGTGTTCTTGGCCAGGGTCTCCGCGACGACCTTGTTGTTGGGGTCGCTGATCGCCGAGGTGGCGTCCTTCACCGTGGGCAGTACCGCGCCGGTCTGCGCGGACTTCTTCTGGTTGTCGACGCTGAGCAGGAACTTCAGGAAGTCGATGGTGGCCGCCGGCGCGTCCTTGCCGACGGCGAAACCGTTGCCGCCGCCGAAGACCTCGGTGGAGGTGCCCTTACCGCCGTCCACCGCGGGGAACGGGAAGAAGCCGAGCTTGTCGCCGAGGCCCTTCTTGCTGGTCGAGCTTGAGGCCTGCACCGCCGGCGCCCACTGACCCATCAGTTCCATGGCCGCGCCGCCGTTGCCCATGGTGGCGGCCTGCCCGTCCGGAGAGCCGTACTCGGCGCCGAGGAAACCCTTCTGGAAGGGCTGCAGGTCGACGAGTTCCTTGAGCCGCTCACCCGCGGCGACCAGTTCGGGGGTGTCGAAGTTCTTGTCGTCGACGGCCTTCTGCAGCGCGCCGACGCCACCGATGCGCATGGCCAGGTAGGACCAGTAGAAGTGGGCCGGCCACTTGTCCTTGCCGGCGATGGCGACCGGGGTGATGCCGGCGGTCTTGAGCTTCCGGACCGCGTCGAGCAGCGCTGCCCAGGTTGTGGGCGACTCGGTGATGCCGGCGCGGGTGAAGAGTTCCTTGTTGTACCAGAACCCGACCATGCCGATGTCGAACGGGATGCCGTAGATCTTGCCGTCGATCGTGTACGGCCCCATGGCAGCCGGCAGGATGCCACCGACCAGGTCCTTCACGTCGTCGGTGAGGTCCTTGACCAGGCCCGCGTCGACCTGCTGCTTGAGCACGCCACCACCCCACGACTGGAAGAGGTCCGGCGGGTCACCCGCCTGGGTGGCGGTGGTGAGCTTGGCCTTGAACGCCTCGTTCTCCAGCGGCTGGATGTCGATGGTGACGTTCGAGTGCGCGGCCTTGTACTCGGTGGCCAGCGCCGCCCAGACCGGAAGCATCGGCTCGGTGTTCTGGATGTGCCACCAGTTGATGGTCTGCGGCGCGTTCGGGTCGCTGGACTTCTCGTCACCGCTGCAGGCGCTCAGCAGGTAGGCGCCGGCGCCGGCACCGGCGAGGCCGAGCAACGTTCGGCGGGAAAGGTGCGTAGTCATGATCCATCCCTTCGGGGACTCACGGGGTGCTCGGACGCCGGCCGAGCCGGCGGGTGGGACTTATGGATCTCCGGAACTTTCATTGCTTCGCCGGTATTACCGGTCGATGGCCGGCACGCTACGAGCTGTGGCCCCAGCGGTCAAGACCTCTGTCCTATTGCGAAAAGACCGGCTAGCGTAGGCAGGACTTCCAGTGATCCGGGACCGCAAGTTTCCGGAAGTTCCAGACAGTCGTCCAGAGGAGCCCTCGTGTCGACCGACATCGCTAACGTGGCGACCGCTGCCCGGTCGATCCGCAACCCTGTCCTCGCCGGATTCCATCCGGATCCATCGATCCTGCGCGTCGACGATGACTACTACCTGGCCACCTCGACCTTTGAGTGGTATCCGGGCGTGCGTGTGCACCATTCGCGTGATCTCGTGAACTGGCGCACCCTGGGCGGGATCGTCACCGACCGCCGCCTGCTCGACCTGCGCGGCTGCGGTGACTCCAACGGCGTGTGGGCGCCCGACCTGACGTACCACGACGGGCAGTTCCACCTCGTCTACAGCGACGTGGCCAGCTTCGCCAGCGGCTACTGGGATCCCCAGAACTTCCTGGTCACCGCCGAGGACATCGCCGGCCCGTGGTCGGACCCGGTGAAACTGCACGGGCGCGGTTTCGACGCCGCCCTGTTCCACGACGACGACGGCACCACCTGGCTGCTGAGCATGAGCGCGGACTGGCGACCCGGTCGGGACCGTTTCGGCGGCATCGAGATCCAGCAGTACGACCGGGCCGCGCGCCGCCTGGTCGGCCGGCCCCGCATCCTGTTCACCGGCACCCCGGTCGGGGTCACCGAGGGCCCGCACCTGTACCGCCACGACGGGTGGTACTGGCTGATCACCGCCGAGGGCGGCACCAGCTGGGAGCACCAGGTCACCGTGGCGCGGTCCCGGGAGCTGTTCGGGCCGTACGAGGTGGACCCGTCCGGCCCGCTGCTCAGCTCGGTGGGTCGGCCCGACCTGCGGTTGCAGAAGGCCGGTCACGGCAGCCTGGTGCGCACCCAGGACGGCGAGTGGTATCTGGCCCACCTGGTGGGTCGCCCCTACTCACCGCTGGGCAGCTGCGTGCTGGGCCGGGAGACGGCGATCCAGCGGGTCGAGTGGCCGGCGGACGACTGGCCCCGGATCCCGGGCGGGGTGCCCGCGGAGGAGGTCGTCGCGCCGGACCTGCCCGGGCACCCGTGGCCGGCCGAGCCCGACACCGACCACTTCGACGCCCCCGAGCTGGGTCTGTGCTGGTCGACGCTGCGCCGGCCGGCCACCGACGACTGGATCGACCTGCGGTCGCGGCCGTCGTACCTGCGGGTGCACGGCGGGCAGTCGCCCGTCGGCCGACAGGCCCCCAGCCTGGTCGCGCGCCGCGTCGAAGCGACGCACTGCTCGCTGGAGACGGTTGTGGAGTTCGACCCGGTCGACCACCGTCAGCTCGCCGGGATCACCGCCTACTACAACACCCTCAACTGGCACCACCTCTACCTGACCCGCGCCGACGACGGGCGGACGGTGCTGGAGCTGCTCAGCTCCGACAACGGGCGGCGTACCCCGCACCCGGAGCTGACCGTCGACGCCAGCGGCGTCACCCGGGTCGGTCTGCGGGTGGTGTTCGACGGGCCGGTGGTGGGCTTCGACTACGACCTGGGCGCGGGGTGGCAGCGCCTCCCGGTCGAGCTGGACGCGACGATCCTGTCCGACGAGCACGCCGCACTGATCATCGACGGTGAGCCGGCCGCGTGGGGCTTCACCGGCGCGTTCGTCGGCCTGTGGGTGCAGGACCTCGGCGGCGACGGGGTGTACGCCGACTTCGACCTGGCCACCTACCGGGAGCAGTGAGCAGGCGGACGGCACCCCCGGGCGGGTGCCGTCCGCGTTCCCGTCGTCCTACTTCACCTGGGCGGCGACGGCCCGAACCTGGCCGAGGGTGGTGCGGAAGCCGTGGCCGGACGCGGCCGGGTCCTCGTCGACCAGGCCGCTGACGGCCATGGCCTGCGAGCGGGACACCACGACCGCGTCGTCACCGGCGCCGGCCACGTCGAACACCCCGAAGTCACCGCTGAGCGTACGGAACGTCGCGGCCGCCGGGTCCTTGGCGAGATAGAGCACCACGACCTGACCCGAGGTGAGCGTGGACATCTGGGCCATGTCCGCGACGCCGCGATCCAGGCTGGCGAGCGTGATCCGCGTCCCGGCCCCGACGGAGGTTCCGTTCGCCGCGCGCAGCACCTCGTCCACCCGGAACCCGGTCGCCTCGACCTCACCCCGAACCACCAGGTCCGCGGTCTCACTGAGCTGCCGCACCGTGCCGTACCCGCGCAACTTGCCCTTGATCGCCGGCCGCACGGCGCCGGTCGGCGCGGCCTCGGTCGGCGCGCCGACGCTGGGCGCGGCGACCGGGTCGGCGGCGTCGGCGCTGCCGCAGGCGGACAACGCCGCCACGGCGAGCACGGCGGCGGCCGTGACCCACAGAGACCCGGTACGGCGAAGGTGGACTGCCATGGACTGCTCCTTGCGTGTCGGTGCCGTCCCGGGTCGTTCCGCCCGGGACGCGGTACTGCTCACGCCATCTAACTGGGCGCCTCGGCGACCGAGCACCCCGGTAGCCGTCCTCGCGCAGAACGCCCGCCGACGACGAGATGAACACGCGTCGTCACGGCCCGCTGTCATCGATTGACGGCACCGCGACGCACTGATATCTGTTAATACAGTTTCCAGATGCTCGCGGTGCCCGCCGGGGCCGATCGTCGCGCCGGGCACCGACCGGCCGGCGGCATGCCGCCCCTTCCCCGAGGAACACCATGGTCCGCAAGAGAACAGCCGCCTACGTCGTGGGCACCCTGCTGACCGGCGTCGCGGCGGTCGGCTACGGCCTGCCGTCGGCCAGCGCCGCGACCGCCGGCGCGATCACCGGCCTGGGCGGCAAGTGCGTCGACGTCGCCGGGGCCAATCCGGCGAACGGCACGCCGGTCCAGCTCTACGACTGCAACGGCAGCACCGCCCAGACGTGGACGGTCGGCAACACCGACACCTCGATCCGCGCGCTCGGCAAGTGCCTGGACGTCACCGCCGCGTCGACAGCCAACGGCGCCAAGATCCAGTTGTACGACTGCAACAACACCGGCGCGCAGAAGTGGACGGCCAGCAACGGCGCTCTGGTCAACACCGCCTCGGGCAAGTGCCTCGACGTGACCGACCGGAGCACCGCGAACGGCGCCCGGTTGCAGATCTGGACCTGCGGCGGCACCACGAACCAGCAGTGGACGCTGCCCGGCGGTGGCACCCCCAGCCCCACGCCTACCGCTACCGTCCCGGCCGGCGCCAACCTCGACGACCCGGCGAAGAAGGACGTCGCCATGCAGCTCGTCTCGGCCGCGGAGAACTCCTCGCTCGACTGGCGTGCGCAGTTCTCCTACATCGAGGACATCGGCGACGGCCGCGGCTACACCGCCGGCATCATCGGCTTCTGCTCCGGCACCGGCGACATGCTCGAACTGGTCGAGGCGTACACGCGCACCAAGCCCGGCAACGTGCTGGCCGGATACCTGCCGGCGCTGCGCGCCGTCAACGGCACCGCCTCGCACGCGGGTCTCGACCCCAACTTCTCCCGCGACTGGCGGACCGCGGCCAACGACTCGGTGTTCCGCGCCGCGCAGGAGGCCGAGCGGGACCGGGTCTACTTCAACCCGTCGGTACGCGACGGCAAGAACGACCAGGTCCGGGCACTCGGTCAGTTCGCCTACTACGACGCGGCGGTGATGCACGGGTACGAGGGCATGCGCCAGATCCGCAGCCGCGCCCTCGCGCGCGCGAAGCCCCCGGCGCAGGGCGGCGACGAGCGGACCTGGCTCAACGCGTTCCTCGACGAGCGGGTCATCGAGATGAAGAAGGAGGAAGCCCACTCGGACACGTCCCGCGTCGACACGGCCCAGCGGGTGTTCCTCAACAACGGCAACCTCAACCTGAACACGCCGCTGGCGTTCGCCGTCTACGGCGAGCAGTTCCGCATCGGCTGACGCAGACGCTCAGGGCGCCGCCCGCGCGGCGCCCTGAGCCGTCCCCCGTACGCGACCCCGCCTCGACGCTGACGACACGGCTCAGGACTGCCGCTGGTCGGTGGGGTGGCCGAACCGGCGGGCACGAAAACGGGATCGCGCACTGGCACACTTGCCGACATGGTCGACTGGTACACCCGAGCCGAGGCCGGTAGCGGTCTCACCCGGCTCTCGGAACCGCACGTCAACGAACTCCTGTCGGCGAACTTCTGGTGGTTGCGCGGCAACGATCGGGACCTGGTGATCGATGCGGGGCTCGGGGTCGTCGCCCTCCGGGAGGCGATCCCGGCCATGTTCGCGCGCGATCCGATGGTCCTGCTCACCCACGCGCACCTGGATCACGTCGGCGGGGCGGCCGAGTTCGCGGACCGGGCCGCGCACCCCGCCGAGGCGGACCTCCTGGCGGCGGGCGTGCCGGCGAGCCTGTACGGCGCGGAGCTCTTCGACAAGCTCGGGATCGACGCGGCGGGCGAACCCGTCCCGGAGCTGATGATCGACGCCCTGCCCGATCCCGACTACGACCCGGCCGCCTACCGCATCGCACCCATGACCCTGCACCGCCTGCTCGACGACGGCGACCACGTCGACCTGGGCGGGCGAACACTCACCGTGCTGCACCTTCCCGGCCACACGCCGGGCAGCGTCGCCCTGCTGGAGGAACGCACCGGGACCTTGTACTCCGGCGACATCATCTACGAGGGCGCGCTGATCGACGATCTGCCGAACTCCGATGTGGCCGACTACCGACGCAGCATGGAGTTTCTCGCCGACCTCGACGTGTCCATCGTCCACCCCGGCCACGGGCGCAGCTTCGACCGGGCACGCCTGCGTCAGTTGGCCCAGACCTACCTGCGCAGAGACGTCTAGGGCGTGTGTCAAAGCCCCTGGCCGGCCTGCGGCGGGCCCAGACGACGACCGGCCGCGTTGAAGATTCGTCCGGATACAACACCGGTATCCGGACGAATCTTCGCCTTGCCGGATCGCCGTCTGGACTCCGCCTCGGCTCGACCGAGGGCTTTGACACAGACCCTAGGCGGACCGCTACCCGGCGGCGCCGGCCGGGGCGGCGACAAGCGAGTCCAGGTGGCGGCGTCGATCCGCGCGGCTGCCGCCGGAGTCGCCGAGCAGGCACTCGGCGTGCGCCCAGAGACGGCGGCCCGTCCGATCCAACTCACCATCGGCATCAGCTTCATCGGTGAGGCCCTGGCCGTGACCCGTCGGGGCATCGACCTACGGGTGCCGTTCGCACCCGTTCGCCGATGACGACAGCACGGCACCGGTGAGCCGAACGGGCCAGCGGCTCAGCTCTCGACCCAACCGTGCGATCTGGCGTGGTCGACCAGAGACTGCCGGATCGCGGAGATCTGGGCCCCGGTCAGCGTCGGCACCCGCTCGATCAGCAACTCCGTCACCTCGTAGGAGAACTCGCGCGGCGACAGGACGTCGCACATCCCGTCATCCTCCCCGGTCTGCCCGGTCCGCGTCGGCACCACGTCCGGTGCCCGTTCCGGCCGGGCGACCGCGACCGACTCGACGATCCGCAGCGCCGCCACCTTCAGACCACGGTCGCCGGCCTCCACCTCGTACTCGACACGCATGCCGGGATGCACCAGATGCCGCTGCTCGCCGAAGTCGTTGGCGTGGACGAAAATGTCCTCGCCGCCTTTCGCCGGCGCGATGAAACCGTAACCACGTGCCTCATCGAACCGGATGACCTTACCTACCGCCCACACAGCCACCACCCACTCCCACCACTCCACCAGGATCTCGACTACTTCCACCCACTGCCCGACAACCGTACCGAATACCTCGCGACCTGGCTCCCACGATCACCGTGCGCGCCATTCCGCGCCGGGGGCGCGGCTGGCATGCTGTTCGTACCATCGCCACGCTGGTGCGGGAGGTCGTCGTGTCGATCGAGGATCGCGCAAGGAAACCGAAGCTGCCGCCGCGCTGGTTCATCCGGACGGCCTGGTCGGTGCACCGAGGGCTCTACCGGGTGTTTCGCGGCCGAGTCGGGCTCTGGCGGCCCCGCCCGGACCGTTGGGGCACCCTGCGACTGACCACGACCGGTCGCCGTACCGGCCAGCAACGCGGTGTCATCGTCGCGTACCTGGAGGATGGGCCGAACCTGTTCACGTTGGCGATGAACGGCTGGGGCGAGGGTGAACCCGCCTGGTGGCTCAACCTGCGGACCCATCCGGAGGCGACAGTCGACCTGGTGGACGGGCGGCGGCTGGTCCGTGGGCGCGCCGCGACCGGGGACGAGCGGACCCGCCTGTGGGCCCGCTGGCGCGACGTCGACACCAATCTGGACGCCTTCGCGGCCCTGCGCCCGTCCGAAACCGCGGTGGTGGTTCTCGAGCCCCGCTCCGGCGTCGAGGGTGTTGCCGGCCAGCCGCAGCCCGACGCCTGACGCGGTAGGCCCGCTCCCCCACACCGCCGCGCGTCCTGCGACAACAGAGCCGCGCCCCGGCGAGGATGGCGGACCCGGTCGGGGCGCGGCTGGGTGGTGTCGGTGGGCGTAGGAGCTGTCGTCGTCGCACTTGTGGTCGTCGGCGTCGGCCGCGTCGCCGTCGGCCGCGTCGCCGTCGGCCGCGTCGGCGTCGGCGCCGGCGTCGGCGTCGGCCGCGGCGTCGGCGTCGGCGTCGGCGTCGGCGGCGGCGGCGGCGTCGTCGGCGGCGGCGGCGGCGTCCGCGTCGTCGGCGTCCGCGTCGTCGGCGTCCGCGTCGTCGGGGCCGTCGACCGGCTCTTTCTCGGCCTTGACCACCGAGCCCAGCGGTCGATCATGACCGGGGAAATTGTCGTACATGTGTTCTAGTGTGTCGTCATGGTCGAGGAGTTGGCGCAGGCGGACGACGCGGTTGCCGCCTGCGTTGGCGGCTCGGCCTGGGCCCTCACCGAGCATGAGCTGATCGCCGCGCTCGACGCAGCGCACCGCGTCGAGCAACGCCTCGCCGCCGTCAAGCTGGCGTTGGTGCGCGAGTTGGACGGTCGCGGCACCGCACTGACGCAGGGCGCGTCCAGCACGGCGGTCTGGCTGCGCGAGCGACTGCGGTTGACAGTCCCCGCCGCGCGCCGGCTGGTCGATCTCGCGGCCCGCGTCGACGCGGCCCCGGCCGCCGTGCGGGAGGCTCTGGCGACCGGCGCGGTCAGCGTGGAGCATGCCCGAGTCATCGTCGACACCGTCACGGCCGTGCAGACGGCCGCCGGGCCGGAGGTCGCCGACAAGGCCGTCGGAGTGCTCACCGACTGGGCCGGCCAGTTCGATCCCATCCTGATGCGCAAACTCGGCACCCGCATCCTCGACCACGTCGCCCCCGACATCGCCGACGCCGCCGCCCACGCCGCACTGGACGCCGAGGCTGCCCGGGCGACCCGCGACCGAACCCTCACCCTCTCCGAGCAGACCGACGGCCGGCTGCGACTCACCGGCACCCTCGACGCGGAAGCCGCGGCGCTGCTCCGCGCCGCCATCGCCCCCCTCAGCGCACCCACCGGGCCCGACGACACCCGATGCGCCGGCCAACGCCGCCATGACGCCCTCGCCGACGTGTGCCGACTCGCCCTGCGCACGGGTGAGCTGCCCGACAGCGGCGGCGACCACGCCCAGATCGTCGTCACCACCGGCTACGACTCGCTGGCCCGCGAGTTGGGTGTCGGCGCACTCGACACCGGCCCGCGCCTCACCCCCGACACGGTGCGCCGACTCGCCTGCGACGCCGCGATCCTCCCGGCCGTCCTCGGTGGCACCGGCCAGGTCCTCGACGTCGGCCGGCAACGCCGCCTCGTCACCGGCTCACTGCGCCGCGCCCTCGTCCTGCGCGACGGCGGCTGCGCCTTCCCCGGCTGCGACCGCCCACCACGCTGGTGCGACGCCCACCACATCCACCACTGGGCCGACGGCGGCACCACCACCCTGGCCAACGCCGTCCTGCTCTGCGGCCACCACCACCGACACCTCCACCACAACGACTGGACAGTGCGGTTGGCAGGCGACGGCCACCCCGAATTCATCCCACCCGCCTGGCTCGACCCCCAACAGGTCCCCCGCCGCAACCACTACCACCGGCGGCCCTAGACACGACCAGCCGAGGGCCTTCGCCAGCAACCGTTGACGGATGGCTTGCTGCGTACCGATGGCCAGGGGATCTTTGCCGAGGACGCCCACCTCACCGTGACCGGCAGGACCGTCACCATCATCAACCGCGGCGGCGAGACCGACCGAGCTGGAGCGGCGTTGACCGAGCACCCGGCCGGGGCAGGGCCTCAAGGCGAGCCGGCAGCTATTGGGCCACCCATGGCTGCCCACCACGACCCGGTATATCCGCGAGCCGGCATATGCACGTCCCTGCCCACCACCCGGAACTGGCGTTGATCACCTGGATCATGTGGATACCCAATCGGAGCGGCGGCTCCTGGGATCCGCCGCGACCACGGCGCCAACCATCGCGAGGCGGGAGGGCGATCGTGACGTCCGTCCGCTCAGCCGGGGTCGGCGCAGAGTTGGGAGGTCAAGGTGGTGCGGGCCCATTCTTCCCACGTGTCCGGTGACCAGTCGCGGTCGCGGACGAAGATCAGGTAGAGCTGCGGGCTGAGCAGGCCGAACAGCAGGTCCGCCGCCATCTCGACGGAGAGGCCGGGGCGGGTGTCGGGCTTGCCGACCAGGGCTTCGGCTGCCGCGTACTGCACGGTGTAGCGCGGGTCGGGGCCGTCCGGCCACTGTGCGGCGATCTCCGGGTCGGTGGCCGCGGCAGCCGCGATCAGCGGCATGATCGGGGCGACCCGGCCCAGGATCTCGCAGGTGCCGTGGACGTGCGCGCGCAACTGCCCGGCTGCGGTGGGTTCGGCGCACGCGGCGCGAAACC
Source organism: Micromonospora sp. DT228 (assembly GCF_049841595.1). Lineage (NCBI taxonomy): Bacteria > Bacillati > Actinomycetota > Actinomycetes > Micromonosporales > Micromonosporaceae > Micromonospora > Micromonospora sp. DT228. The sequence goes on along the minus strand of NZ_JBNCKO010000022.1, from coordinate 50,215 downwards.
ACTCACGATCCATTGTGGCGATCGGCTCGGTGTCCCCGGCGATGGACGCGTCGACGACGTCCTTGAACAGCGTGCGCTTGTTGCGGAAGACGAAGTAGACCGTCTGGACGGCCACGCCCGCCCGGTCCGCGACCTCCTGCAGGCTCGTCGCCCCGTAACCCTGCGCGACGAACAACTCGCGAGCCGCGTCGACGACCTTGTCACGGGTACGGCGTGAGCGCTCGGCTCGCTTGTCCGGCCGCTTGACCTTGTCCATATTGCGAGCCTATCTTTAGAGCACGTCACTAGAGTTGAGCTCTAAATTCTTGGAGGACACGATGGCCCAGCCCAACGCCACCCAGAAGCCGGACCCGGACCTGGCCTCAACGCACCGAGACCCGGAGGAGCAGCGAGACCCGGAGGAGCAGCGAGACCCGGAGGAGGAGGCCGTCCACCGCGCGCTGGAGCGCTACTACCGCGCCGGCAAGCCGCCGTGGGACACCGGCGTGACGCCGCCCGAGCTGGTCGACCTGGTAGAGGGGCCCGGGGCGCTGCCGCCCGGCCGCGCCCTCGAACTCGGCTGCGGCACCGGGACCAACGCCACCTACCTCGCGCGGCACGGCTGGGAGGTGGCGGCCGTCGACCTGATCGACCGCGCCGTCGACCAGGCCAGGGAGAAGGCCGCGGCGGCGGGCGTGGCGGTACGGGTGCTGCACGGAGACGCCACCCGCCTCGACGAGCTGGACGTGCCGGGCCCCTTCGACCTGTTCTTCGACCTGAGCTGCTACTGCGGCGTCCCACTACACCGCCGCGATGCCTACGCCGCCGGGCTCACCCACCGCGCCGCTCCCGGAGCACGGTTGCTGATGTTCGGGTACGGTCCCGAGCCGATCGGCAATCCGATCCCCGAGGTCACATCGTGGGCGGCAGGCGTCACGGCCGACGAGCTCCGCGCCAGGTTCCGCGGCTGGGAACTACTCGACGTCACACCGGGCACCAACTCGGTGCCGACCTTCTGGTTCACGCTGCGCCGCGACGCCTAGCCAATCTCCGGTCGCCCGCCGGGCGGGAACGCTCGGCGCGGTGACTTGACCTCAAGCTCGGGTGAGGTCCTAACCTCCGGTATCGGAGGTAAGGCATGAGCATGGAATTTACCGCGTGGACGTCTCTGCACCACGCGATGAACGCGCAGGAAGAACGACCGCTGTCCCGTGTCACCCTGAAGCGCATCGCGGGGTTCGCGCGGCCGCACCGTGCCCTGATCATCAGGTTCCTGCTGTTGAGCGTGGTGACGGCGGTCCTCACGGTGGCGGCGCCGGTCCTCGCCGGACGGGTGGTGGAGGCCATCGTCGACGGTGCCGACAGCGACGTCGTGATCCGGTTGGCGGTGCTGATCGCCGTGATCGCCCTGGCCGAAGCCGGCCTGGGTCTGGTGACGCGGTTCCTGTCCGCCAGCATCGGTGAGGGCCTCATCGTCCAACTGCGGACGGCAGTCTTCGACCACGTCCAACGCATGCCCGTGGCGTTCTTCACCCGGACGCGCACCGGTGCGCTTGTCAGCCGCCTGAACAACGACGTGATCGGCGCGCAGCGGGCCTTCAGTGACACCCTGTCCGGGGTCGTCGGCAACGCTGTCACCCTGGCGCTGACGCTTGCGGTGATGCTCAGCTTCTCGTGGCAGATCACGGTGCTGGTGCTCGTGCTGCTCCCCGTCTTCGTCCTCCCGGCGCGCCGGATGGGTTCGAAGCTCGCCCAGTTGCAGCGTGAGGCGGCCGAGCACAACGCGGCCATGAGCACACGGATGACCGAACGTTTCTCCGCGCCCGGCGCGACCCTGGTCAAGCTGTACGGGCGGCCAGCCGAGGAGTCGGCCGAGTTCGCGGCACGCGCGCGTCGGGTGCGGGACATCGGCATCCGTGCCGCCATGCTCCAGTGGGTCTTCATCACCGCGCTCACCGTCGTCGGCTCGCTGGCGCTGGCCCTGGTCTACGGGCTGGGTGGTCTCTACGCCCTCCGCGGCAGCCTCGACGCCGGGACCGTGGTCGCCCTGGCGCTGCTGCTGTCGCGCCTCTACGCGCCGTTGACCTCGCTGGCCAGCGCTCGGGTGGAGGTGATGAGCGCGCTGGTGAGCTTCGAGCGGGTGTTCGAGGTCCTCGACCTCAAGCCGCTGATCCTCGACCGGCCCGACGCGCGCCCGCTTCCCGACGGGCCGGTCGCGGTGGAGTTCGACAAGGTGCGGTTCGGCTACCCCTCGGCGGACCGGGTGTCGCTCGCGTCCCTCGAGGACGTGGTGAAGCTCGATGCCCGGGGCGGCGAGGAGGTGCTGCACGGGGTGTCGTTCCGCGCCGAGGCGGGGCAGATGGTCGCCCTCGTCGGCTCCTCCGGGGCGGGCAAGTCGACGATCGCGCAGCTCGTCCCCCGCCTGTATGACGTCGAGGACGGCGCGGTGACGCTCGCCGACGTCGACGTACGCGACCTGTCGGCCGAGTCGATCCGGACCTCGCTGGGCGTGGTCACCCAGGACGGGCATCTCTTCCACGAGAGCATCCGCGCCAACCTGGCGTTCGCTTCGCCGGACGCCACGGAGGACGAGATGTGGGAGGTGCTCCGGCGGGCCCGCCTCGACGACCTGATCCGCTCACTTCCCGATGGGCTCGACACCGTCGTCGGTGAACGCGGGTACCGGCTGTCGGGCGGGGAACGGCAACGGCTCACCATCGCGCGGCTGCTGCTGGCCCGTCCGCGCGTGGTCATCCTCGACGAGGCCACCGCGCACCTCGACTCCACCTCCGAGGCAGCGGTTCAGGAGGCCCTCGCCGAAGCCCTGACCGGCCGGACGAGTGTGGTCATCGCGCACCGGCTCTCCACCATCCGTGCGGCAGACCAGATCCTCGTCGTCGAAGACGGACGGATCGTCGAGCGTGGGCGACACGGCGACCTGCTCGCCGCAGGTGGCCGGTATCAGGAGTTGTACCGCACCCAGTTCGACCAGGAGCAACCGACGGTCCAGGAGCAACCGACGGTCCAGGAGCAACCGACGGTCCAGGAGCAACGCGTCGCCAGCTGAGGCCGCCGCACCGGGCTCCTGCTCCACGACGCGAGCCGCCGCCCGCCCCGGGAGATCCCCGGAACGGGCGGCGGCAGCGGACGGTCAGTCGTTGTCGTCGTTGTCGTCGTTGTCGTCGTCGTTGTCGTCGTTGTCGTCGTTGTCATCGGCGTCGTTGTCGTCGGCGTCGACGGGCTCCTGCTCGGCCTTGACCACCGAGCCGTTGTCCCGGTCGACGTCCACCTCGTGCTCGGTCTCACCGGCGACGATCTCGACGCTCCACACCGGCCGGCCGTTCTCCTGCTCGGCCTCGACCTCGACGATCTGGCCGCCACCGGCCTTGGCGAGTGCGATCTCGCCGGCGCGCTTCTCGTCGACGGCGCTGCCCGCCGGGGCGGTGCTCGTGGTCGGCGTACCGCTCGACGGCGTACCCGACGAGGCGCCGGCCGACGGCGTACCGCTGGTCCCTGGCGTGGCGGTGGTCGCGCCCGCCTCCGGCGCGTCCGTGGCCGTCGGGGCGACGGTGGCCGCGGCGAGTGCCGTGCCGCCGGCCCGCGTGTCGCTCACGGCGTTGACGCCGAGCGCGACCCCGGCCACCGCCAGCACCGCCGACCCGCCGACCGTCGCCAGAAGCAGGTTGGTGCGCTTCATCGTGGTGTCCACCTTTCCTCGGATGTCAACTCCTGGGCTGTCGACTACGAGGATCGGCTGAACGGGGATAGCACCGCGCTGTCCGAACGCTAAGGCCGGGTTAAGCCGGCGCTGGCGTCGGCCGTGCGCCGAGCCCCGGAACTCCGCGTCGGCCGGAGGTGATCAGAGCGCCATCTTCATGAAGACGTCGGCGCGGGCGTACGGCGGCAGCGGGATCTGGTCCGGGCTGACGTGCTGGAAGCCGGCAGTCTCGTAGAGGTGCACGGCGTTGGCGAGCGTGGTGCTGCTGCCCAGGAACAGGGTGGTCGCGCCGAGCTGGCGGGCGCGCTCGATCGCCGCCTCGATGAGCTGGCGGCCGAGGCCCTTGCCGCGCGCCGCCGGGGCCACCGTCATCTTCGACAGTTCGAAGACGTCGTCCGAGCTGCGGACCAGGGCGACGCAGCCGATGATCTCCCCGCCGTCGCGGAGGATCAGCACGTCGCCGCCCGGGACGACGATGGCGGCGAACGGGTCGCCGAGCGTCTTACGGTCCGACTCCTCGATGGTGAAGAAGTGGGCGATCCATTCCTCGTTGAGCGTCCGGAAGGCCTCGGCCTCCGCAGCGGTCGTCATGGACGTGACGGTGAGCGTGCTCGGGTTCATGGTTCGATTCTCCGGCCGCCGCCATTCGAACGTCCAATATCTTGTTCGGAGTCATTCGTATCCTTGACGTATGGAACCCGAGTTGCGCCACCTGCGCTACTTCGTCGCGGTCGCCGAGGAGCTGCATTTCGGCCGGGCCGCGGCGCGGCTGCGGATGGCCCAGCCGCCGCTGTCGCAGCAGATCCGCCAGCTCGAGGCGATGATCGGTACGCCGCTGTTCGTTCGCACCTCCCGGTCGGTGGCGCTGACGCCCGCCGGTGAGGCGTATCTGGGCCGGTGCCGGCGGGTGCTGGCCGCCGTGGCCGACGACGTGCACGAGGCTGGCCGCATCGGGCGCGGGGAGCAGGGGCGCTTCGACATCGGCTTCGTCAGTTCGGCGATCCCGCTCGGGCTGGCCGGGCCGATCCGTCGTTTCCGCGAGCGGCATCCGGCCGTCCACCTGCGCCTGCACGAGGCGTACACGGCACATATCGTCGACCGGTTGTTGAACGGCGAGGTCGATCTCGGCGTGGTTCGGGACGCGGACGACCACGACGACCTGGTCGGCACCACGTTCGCCACCGAGTCCTTCGTCGCCGTCCTGCCGGCCGACCACCCGCGGGCGGCCAACCTCGCGATAAACGCCGTGGTGCTGCGCGACGACCCGTTCGTCTTCTTCCCCCGGGTGGCCGGCGAGCGGGCCTACCAGCGCAATCTTCGGCCGTGCCTGGAAGCCGGCTACACCCCGCGCATCGTCCAGGACGCCACGAGCTGGGCCACTGTGGCGCACCTGGTCGCGGCCGGCCTCGGGGTGACGATCGCGCCGGCGAGCATCTCCGCCGTGGTGCCCGCCTCGGTGTCAGTGCTGCCGTTGACCGATACCGAGGCCACCACCGAGGTGCAGATCCTGCGCCGCCGAGATGACGACCGGATCACCTCGACGGGCTTCGAGGCCGCGGGTCAGGCACGCTGACCGGCGCGGTGCGGCAGCACCCTGACCGGCGCGGTGCGGCAGCACCCTGACCGGCGCGGCTAGCCGCGCCTGTTGAGTTCCGCTTCGAGCCGCTGGACGAGCGTCTTGCGGTCCTTGCCGGCATGCTCGTTGCGCAACGCGGTCCTGAGCTGCCGTGTGTCGAGGCCACGGACCAACTTGGCGGCCTCGGCGACCGACATCTCCGACATCCGGCCGGCCGTGGTGGCGTCGCGACGCGCCCGTTTCGCCGGCCCGGTGTTGGCCACGTACTGCTTGCCGGACCGGGAGGCGGCACGCTTCTTGGTGTCGGTCGCGCGTTTCTGGCTGTCCGACATCTCGTCCCAGGCCTTCTTGGGCAGGTAGCGGCTCGTCGTGCCGCCCTTGCGCGCCCGGGTGTCGCCCTCTTTCGTCTGCCACTTCTCGTTGCCCCAGCGCTGAAGCGACTTCTGCCGCTCGTCCTTTTCGCCCAGGAATCCCCCGCCGCGCTTCTTGTACTCCTGAGTCACCAGCTGTGACTTGCGCGCCGACCACTGCCCCGGCCTGCCGCCCTTGTCGGAGGCCTTGACCTCTTCCTTGATCTGCTCCCTGAGCTCGGGTTTCGTATACCGCGCCATAGCTGGCAGCTACCCGAGAGCGTCGCGCCTAACCCTCCCGCCGCGACGCCGGTGGACGCAGCCGCAGCAGCACCCGCGCCCCGCCGGTCGGACCGGCCCGCAACTCCAGGCTGCCGCCGCCGGCCTGCGCGGCGCGCCGGGCGATGTCCAGGCCGAGACCTGTCGACCCGGCCGCGCTGGCGCCCCGGCGGACCGCCCCGACCGGCAGGCCCGGGCCGGCGTCCACCACGGTGAGAACCACCTCCCCCTCGTCGCGGGTGAGGTGGACGGCGAACGGCGTCCCGTCGGGGGTGTGCGCGAAGACGTTTCCGAGCAGTGCGTCCACGGCCGCCGCCAGGTCGTCGGCGGGCACGCCCACCGGCAGCGGGCCGGGAACCAGGTCGAGGGTGACGGCCCGGCCGGTGTCCTCGGCCAGCACCGACCAGAACGCGACCCGGTCGGCGACGATCGCCGCCGCGTCCGAGGTGGCCGGCCGCGCCGTCGGCGAGTGACGCCACCGGGCCTGCCGGATCAGCCCGCTGACCGCGCGTTCGAGACCGTCGGCCGCGGTGGTGATCCGGGCGGCGTCGTCCGGGTCCCGCAACGACTCCGCCTCCAGCCGCAACGCCGTCAACGGGGTACGCAACCGGTGCGACAGGTCGGCGACCTGCTCGCGCTCCTGCACCAGGAGCACCTGGATCCGGGTGGCGAGATGGTTGAGCGCGCCGGCCACCTCGCGCAGCTCGGCCGGACCGGCCGGGGTGACCCGGGCGTCCAGTTCGGCGTTGGCCAGCCGGTGCGACACGGCGGACAGGTCGCTGATCGGCCGGACCAGGTTACGGGCCAGCCGGTCGGCCACCAACAGACCGATCAGCACCAGCAGCACACCGAGCAGGGCAAGCACCAACCAGGACCGGGTGACCCCGGCGGTCAGCTCGTGTCGCGGCACCACGATCCGGATCACTCCGGTCCCGTCCGCCCGGCCCTGCACGGCGATGACCACCTCCCGGCCGGCCGCCGACTCCCCGGTGAGGCTCTGCCCGCGCGCGGCCAGGGCCACCGCCGGGGTACGGGGGGTCTGCGCGCCGAGCACCGACCCGTCCGGCAGGAAGACACTCACCGGTCGCCCCGACTCCGCGGCGAGTTGCTCGACGGTGAGTCGGATCGTCGTCGCGTCGGCGGTGCCGACCACCGGCACCAGGCTCTGCGCGTCGGCGGTGGCCGCAACCGTGGCCCGGTCCTCCGCGACGGTGCGGACCAGCAGTGCCAGCGGCACCAGGAACGCGATGAGGGTGAGCACGCTGACGGCGGCGACCAGCAGCGCGAGCCGGGCCCTCACGGCTGCGCCGCCGGCGCCTCGAGACGCACCCCGACCCCGCGCACGGTGTGCAGGTAGCGCGGCTGCTGGGCGTTCTCCCCCAGCTTGCGCCGCAGCCAGGACAGGTGCACGTCGACGGTCTTGTCGGCGCCGCCGTACGGGATCTGCCACACCTCGGTGAGCAGTTCACGTTTGGTGACCACCTGGCCGGGGCGGCCGGCCAGGTGGTGCAGCAGGTCGAACTCGCGCGGCGTCAACTCCACAGCCGTCCCGTCCAGGGTGACCTGCCGGGACCGGGGGTCGACACGCAGCCCGCCCACGACGAGCGACGGGTCCTGCCCGTCTGCGCCGGTCGGGCCCCGGCGCAGCACCGCACGGACGCGGGCGTCGAGCTGCGCGGCGGTGAACGGCTTGACCACGTAGTCGTCGGCGCCCGCGTCGAGCACCCGGACGATCTCGGCCTCGTCGTCGCGGGCGGTGGCCACGATGACCGGCACCGAGCTGACCGCGCGCAGCATCCGCAGCAGCTCGCGGCCGTCCAGGTCGGGCAGGCCCAGGTCGAGCACGACGAGGTCGGGTCGGTCCTCCAGGGCGTCCCGGAGGCCGGCCATCGCGGTCGAGGCGGCGGCCACCGCGTGGCCGCGTTCCCGCAACGCCCGGATCAGCGGCGTACGAATGGTCAGGTCGTCCTCGATGAGCAGCAGGCGGGCCACAGCTGGCAGGTTAACCGCTGCCGCCTGCGGCGAGGCGCACGTTAACCATGCCTTAGCGTCCGGATGTGCCAACGACAAGGACGGATCGGGGATAGTCAGCGCATGGGCCGTCGTTCGCTTCTCGTCGCCGCCGGATGGGTGGCCACGGTCGCCGTGGCCACCCTGATCGGGTTGGGCGCGATCCAGCTGGTCGGGGAGAGCATCACCGGCACCCCGGGCGGGGTGCGCAGCGAGGCGGAGATCGAACGCGCGCTCGCCTCGCCGGAGCCGGTGCCCACCGGCGCCACGGGCACCGGCTCGGCCGCTCCGGGCACGACGGGCGCCGCACCGAGCGCCAGCCCCGGGGCCCGTCGGGGGTTCGCCACCGACGGCGGAACGGCCGTGGCCGAGTGCGGCGCCGACGGCGTACGCCTCGTCTCCTGGGCGCCCGCGCAGGGTTACCGGGTCCGGGACGTGGACCGGGGCCCGGACGACGACGTCGAGGTCACGTTCGCGGGGTCGACCCGCCAGTACGAGTTGAAGGTGCGTTGCATCGGCTCGGAGCCGGTGGCTGTCGCCGACGACTGAGCCGGAGGTACCGCGTCGCGGCCCAGGACGACCATGGGCGGTGTCTCCTCCCGGCGACGGACGAGCAGGGCTCCGCCAGCGGGGGTCGGATCAACTGGTCTTGATGGTCAGCGTAGGCGGGTTGGCCGACTCCCTGCTCCCGATGGTGACGGAGCGGTCTGCGGTGACCTGCAGGCTCAGACTCTGGTCACCGAACCACTGCGCTATCGCAAAGCCAGTGACATCAATGGACACATACGGACTGTCGCCGGTGCACGTCACCTCTCGCACGGACGTGAACGTCGCCGACGGCCGGGTGTTCCAGGACGTACCACTCTCTGTCCATCCGCCATCCGCGCCGCCGTTGACCCTGAGCGTCACCGGCTGCGTAGCGCACTGACTGACGTACAGGTTGACGGCAACCCGGTTCATATCGGCCACCGCGGCGAGGCTGTACCGCAGGAGGGCCACCCGATTGCCGGCATCGGCCGCCAGCGTGGTGCCGCTGCCAGGTGCCGCCGCCGGCCTGGCAGCGTCGACGTACGTGTCCGCGAGCGCCGGCCGGTCGGCGTGCTCGGCCCGGATGATCAGATCCGGCGGGTTCACCGTACTCTCCCGTGAGGTGATGCCGATGTACTTGTGGCTTCCCGCTGGATCGCCGGTAATCGCGAACGAGGCCCGTCCGTCGGCGGCGTTGCGCCGTAGATAGTCGGTCACGTCCAGCTCGACCATGCCGCCTTCAGCGGACACGTTCACCGTTTTCAGGGCCGCGCCGGCAGCGGGCCTGCTGTTCCAGCTGACCAGACCCTCGTTCCAGGCATCGCCGACCTCGGAGACGACCACCCTGTCCGCGCCTGGAACGGCGTCCGTCACCCGCGCATGGAACTGCAGCTTGGCGTACTCGATCTCGCCGTACTGCGCGATGTCGAAGGTCAAGTAGGTGGCCCGCTGCCGAGTGGTGGTGTGTTTGACGGCGTTCACCGGCGACTGGCCGTAGGCGCCGCCGGGTACGCCTGAGTCGACCCACGTGTCGCCGATGGGGATGCTGCTGGCATTTGGCTGCTGCCAGTTGTCGAGCTGTGGTCCCCGCAGAGTCAGGATGAGTTCCGGCTGACCGGTCGGGGCCTCCCTGTTGTTGAGCAGCACGAAGTCGCCGGTCCGCGCTGGATCGCTCAACACGAAGGTGACCACTCCGTCACCGGCTGCCTGCTCCCGGACATGGGTGGTGACGTCGCCGTTGGCGTACGCGGGCGCCGTGCCGACCGTGAGGTTGCCGACCGGACCCCCGTCGGGCAGGGGAGCGTTGTTCCAGGTCAGCGTCTTCTCGCTCCATTTGTCGTCAGCCGCTTGGACAACCAGGTCCGTGGTGCATCCGGTGCAGGTCGTGTTGCTGCCGTACATCCGCAAGGTGGCACTGGCGATGTCGGTCGGGTCCACACCGGCCAGGTCGAACTTGAGGTAGCTGTGCCGCGTCCAGCCGTCGCCGGTGCCCTTCACGACCAGACCGGTGCCGCCGTAGTTCACGTCGCCGTTGTCCTTCCAGACCATCGCATCGTCCGTCGGACGGAGTACCCGCGGGTCGGTCGCCACCACCGCGGTCTCGGTGGCGCCACCGGTCTGGAACGAGGTCACGCTCAGGATCGCCGGCACCGTCTGCACCAGCCGTACGCCGGGCGACCCGGACACCAGGCCCCCGCTGGGAGTGTTCAGCTTCATGTGCAGCGCGCCCGTACGGCGCTGGGTGGGATCAGCCGCGGCAACCCTGATGGTGGTGGGCGTACGCAGCAGCACCATCGAAGCCGCGTCATCGACCGTCAGGAACTCGGCCTCGCCCCACGCGTCCAACCGCTGGGTCACCCGGGGCTGCCAGAAGTTGACGCCGATGACATCGAGCGGGTGCTGCTGGACCGACTGGATCGTCTTCTCGTTGCGCAGCACGCGGAACTGCGGATTCGCGGCGTACTCGGCGGTCTGCTGTGCGCCCGCCCCGGGCAGCAGCGCGTAGCTGTAGGAGGCGTTCGACGGGTTCGTGCCGTGGTCGATCCAGAGGGACACGTACGCACGCTGGTGCGGCGTCGTGCTGCCACCCGGGTCGATCGCGTTCCAGGTGCCACTTCGGATCTCACGCTTGCAGTGCAGCGTCACCGCGCCCGGGAAGTAGTAACCGATGTTCTGGCCACTGAGGTGAGCGTTCGTCACGCCACTGATGACCTCGGTGCTGCCGTTTGTGGCGCAGCGCGCTGTCCCGTTGATGGTCAGCGCCTCGGCACCACTCACTCGCCGCTGGTCCACGGTGGTGATGATGGTGCCGGTACCGGTGATGCCCGCGCCGAGCGCGACGATCTCGTTGTCGTAGAGGAACCAGGACTTCTTCGCCGTGAGGTCCGAGAACGGGTCGCGCAGCTCCATGCCGACCGAGGCGTACCGGTCGTCGAGCGACGCGCCGCCGACCCAACTCGCGGTGGATGGCACGCCACTGGGGTGCGTCGTGGACCGGGCTGCGGTGGAGACGGTCGTGCCGGGCAGACGGGTTGCGTCCACCGTCGGCCAGTAGGCGTCGTCGTACTGACCCAGGTCGTTTGGCAGGCTCAGCTGCGTCATGCCGTACCGGGTGAACCATCCGCGCGGGTTCTGGCCGAGGGTCTCGTAGTCGAGGATCCGGTTGGAGAACATGCTCACCCCGGCCAGGTAACCGGGCCGCTGGTGGGTGACCTGGTCCATGCCGGCGTACACCTTGGTGGCGACGAGATCCACTTCGCCGACCACATTGACCGCGTCGATCACCGCGTAGGCCCGCGCGAGCGTGAACAGCGACAGGAAATAGTTGTCCGGGTAGGGCGCGAAGGTGTCGCCGCTGATCAGCCCCTTCGCCATCCGGCGCAGTCGCAGCGCCTCGGTCGCGGGCACCACCTCGGCCAGGATGAGCGCGGCCCGCGTAAGACCGTGCCCGGACTGGTGGTTGCTGATGCTGGTCCCGGCGGGATCGCCGCGCCTCCCCGTCCCGGCCCGCGCGATCTCCCTCCCCCGCACGCCGGGCGTGCCGGCACCTCGGTACACCAGGGGCCGCAGGCCGTCTCGCAGCCAACCAGCGAACGCGGTGCTGGCGGCGCCGTCGATCGCCCAGGGCGAGCCACTCAGGGCGTAGATCAGCTCCGCGTACGTCTGGGCCATCGAGGTGCCGTAACCGCCGCTGTACGGGTGCCGGCCGTGCTGGATGAAGGAACCGTCGCGATAGATGCCCTCGCCGACCTGCACGGTCGCCATCGTCTCCAGGGCGTTGTCCCGTGCCGTGGCGATGGCCGCGACGTCGTTGGCCAGGACACCCATCATGACCTCGGTGGCGCATTTCCAGGTGCGGTTCGCGCCACGGGTCGGTTCGGCGTAGTCGTCGCCGTTGGTGCTGCGGCCGGACCGCGTGCAGGTGGGCGTGAGCACCTCGATGGCCGAGAGGTAGTCCCGCACGGCAAGCCTCGGATGCCCCCACATCATCACCGCGATGTTGACGATTTGCTTGGGGATGGCGATTTCCCAGTCGTACCACTCCCCGGCGGGATGCGGCAGCGGCAGCTCGGCAGCACTGTTCGGGAACGTGTCGACGAGTGCGTTGAGCCCGCCGACCGTCGTATCGGCCAGCGCCGCGTTGCCGGTGAGAATGGTCCCCGGCGTGGCGTAGGCGGCGGCCATCTGCGCCAGCCGATCGACCGACCTGGACACGCCCGTCGTGCTGTCGTAGTCGAACTCGATCGGCCACAGCCGCCCGTGCTCGGGATTGTCCGCGTCTGCGACGGCCAGCGGGTCGATGCTGGCGGCGTAACCCTGGATTTGGGGGACATCCGGGAGGCGGCCGGCATAGCGGGCATCACCGGCGTGGTTGGTGTCACTGTCGGTCAACAGTTGTAGCCAGCGGTGGCGAACGGTCTCTACGTCGCTCGCCGCACGCGCAGGCACCGCCACCGCCTGGGCCGCGCCGGTTACCAGCAGGATGAGGACGAGCAGCAGCACCTTGGGGCGCCGGTAGCCCGCACGCGACTGCCGAAAGCGGACACCCATGATCTTCTCCCCCGTGGAAATTGGGCGGAGCCTAGCAAGGGTGTGGCCGGCACGCGGTCCCCGTCGCCGACGACCGACGTCGACAAGGGACCGGTCGACAAGGGACCGGCCGACAAACGTCTGGCCGACGCACGCCAGGGCCTGCTCACCGCGTGCACAAACCTGTTCGGAGAGTACCCGTGGCCGTTCACCCGGACGCCCACACCGACGCCCAGCACGTGAGCGACGGACGGGGCCGGCACGGAACACCGTGCCGGCCCCGTCCGCGGTGGTGGTTCAGCTGCTGTACGCCTCCACCTCCCAGAGCGAGTGGCCGTAGCCGGTGCCCCGGGCGGTGCCGTTGATCCGTAGGTAACGGCCGTTGGCGCCGAGCCCGGTGTGCTCGTCCACGCCGCCGTCGGCCCCGGTCACCGTCTTCGCGGTGGTCCAGGTGGTGCCGTCGTTCGAGGTCTGGATCTGGTACGCGCTGCTGTACGCCGCCTCCCAGCTCAGCTTGACCCGGCCGATCGCGGTGGGGCTGCCGAGGTCGACCCGGATCCACTGCGGATCGGAGAACGTGCTCGACCAGCGGGTGGTGAGGCTGCCGTCGACCGCCTGGGCGCCCGACACGTCGGCCCCCTCGTTGCTGGACGTCGACGTGGGTTTGTTCAGCAGCAGGTTGCCGCCGGTCGAGCCGCCGGTGCCGCCGTACACCTCGAACTCGAACAGCGAGTAACCCCAGGCGGTGCCCCGCGTGGTGCCGAGCAGCCGGACGTACCGGCCGGAGCCGGTGAGCCCGGTCAGGTCGTCCACGCCGCCGTCGCCGCCGGTCACCGTCCGGATCGTGGTGAAGGTGACGCCGTCCGCCGAGGTCTGGATCTGATACCCGCTGCCGTACGCGGCCTCCCAGGTCAGCTTGACCCGATTGATGGCGTACGTGGCGCCCAGGTCCACGTCTACCCACTGCGGATCGCTGAACGTGCTGCTCCAGCGGGTGCCGGTCGCGCCGTCGAAGGCGTTCGCCGGCGTGTAGGCCCCCTCGGAGCTGGACGCGCGGGCCGGCTTGCCCCGAGCCAGGTTAGCGCCCGGTTCGGGGTCCGGGTCGGGACCGGGACCGCCGGGGCTGGCGGAGAGGGTGAACTCGTCGATGTCGAACCACGGGCCGGCGCCCTTGAAGACCAGGAACAGGGTCCGGGTGCCGGTCGGGGCGGTGACCCCGCCGGTGACCGTGACGAAAGTGGCGTACCCGCCGGTGGGGACCACGGTGGCCGAGCCGACGAGCGGCCCGGTCGGCGAGTCGACCCGCAGCTCCACCGTGCCGCCCCCGCCGGCCGGGGCACCGACCCGGGCGCTGAACGACTGGACGCCGGTCAGGTTGTACGGGCGGAACGAGATCCAGTCGTTGTTGTCGATGTAGCCGACCGCCGCGCCACCGTGACCGGCCGCCCCGGACACGATCTGCACGCCGGACGAGTCACCGAAGTGCTCGGCCTGACGGACCCGGGGTTGCAGCACCGCCTGGGTGTGCGTGGTCAGCGGCGGTTGGCCGCCCCCGCCCAGGTCGGTGTACTCGGCGTCGATGATGCCGAAGATGTTCGCCGCCGTGTCGTGCTCACCGTCGGCGGTGGTCTGGATGACCCCGGTGCAGCCCTGCGCGCTGCCGAGCTGGTGGCCGTGCGAGTCGTGGCCGAGGACGTAGTTCACCTTCACCCGGGAGCAGTTGATCGCACCGTCCTGGGCGTCGGTGACGGTGACGCTGAACGGGACGGCGTCGCCGAAGGAGAACGTCTGCCCGTTCAACGGGGTGTTCACGGTGACCACCGGCGCGCTGTTGCCGACCGTGACGACCACGCTCGCGGTGGCCGTCTTGCCGGTGGTGTCCCGCACCGTCAGCGTCGGGCTGCGGGTTCCGGTCGTGGTGTACGTGAAGCTCGGGTTCGCGGCGGTCGAGTCGGTGCTGCCGTTGTTGTCGAAGTCCCAGGCGTAGGTGAACGGGTCACCGTCCGGATCGAGGGTGCCGGCCGAGGAGAAGGCCACGGTCAGCGGCGCGGTGCCGCTGGTCGGGGTGGCGGAAACCTTGGCGACGGGCGCTCTGCCCTCGCGGGCGTACTCGATGCGGTAGAGCGCCGAGTTGGCGTCGCCGTTGAACCAGCCGGTGCCGTAGTCGAGCACGTAGAGCGCGCCGTCCGGCCCGAACTCCATGTCCATGACCTGCGTGCCGGTCCACGGGAACGGGTTGATCTTCAGCGGTTGGCCGGACGCGTCGAGCTTGATGTTCTTGATCCAGCGGCGGCCGAACTCACCGGCGAAGTAGGTCCCGTCGTAGTACTCCGGGAAGGCCACCGGCGAGGTGTTGTTCGGGTCGTACCGGTAGACCGGGCCGCCCATCGGCGACAGGCCGCCGCCGGTGAACTCCGGCGGCGAGCCGGAGCCGCCGTACGGCAGCCACGCCGAGATGGCCGGCGGCAGCTGGGTGATGCCCGTGTTGTTCGGCGAGTTGTTCACCGGCCCGCCCGCGCAGTCGAACTTCGGCCCGGACGGCCCGGACGGGAAGGTGTAGTCGTTGTACGCGTCGTTGCGGGCGGTGCAGTACGGCCAGCCGTAGAAGCCGGGCCTGTCGATGCGGGCGAACTCCACGTTGCCCGCCGGTCCCCGGTTCGGGTCGGCGGTGCCCGCGTCCGGACCGTAGTCGCCGAGGTAGACGATGCCGGTGGCCTTGTCCACGCTCATCCGGAACGGGTTGCGGAAGCCCATCGCGTAGACCTCCGGGCGGGTCCGCGCGGTGCCCGGTGCGAACATGTTGCCGGCCGGGATGGTGTACCCGCCGGCCGCGCTCGGCTTGATCCGGAGCACCTTGCCGCGCAGGTCGTTGCTGTTCGCCGAGGTGCGCTGGGCGTCGGAGGCGGGGTTGCGCCCGGCCCGCTCGTCGATCGGGGTGAAGCCGGCCGAGTCGAACGGGTTGGTGTCGTCACCGGTGGACAGGTAGAGGTTGCCGGCCGCGTCGAAGTCCATGTCACCGCCGACGTGGCAGCACATGCCCCGACTGGTCGGCACGTTGAGGATCAACGTCTCGCTGGCCAGGTTGATGGTGTTGTCGGCGTTGACGGTGAACCGGGCCAGCCGGTTGACGCCGTCCCAGGGGGCGAAGTCCGCAGGGGTGCCGGTGGCCGGAGGGCCGCCGCCGGGAGTGTTCAGCGGTGGGGCGTAGTACGCGTACACCCAGCGGTTGGTGGCGAAGTTGGGGTCGGCCTTGATGCCCTGTAGGCCCTCCTCGTCTCCGGTGTAGACCGGCAGGGTGGCGGCGATCTTGGTGTTGCCGGCGGCGTCGGTGTGCCGGATCACGCCGTTGCGGGAGGTGTGCAGCACGCCCCGGTCCGGCAGGACGGTGAGGCTCATCGGCTCGCCGGTCTCGGCCGCGCCCTTGGCCAGCTCCACCTGTTGGAAGCTGCTGGTGACGGTGGGGCCGCAGTCGGCGTCGACCGCGCCGGCGGCCGTCTGGATGCCGCCGAGCAGGTGCTGACGGAAGTTCGTCTCGGTGTACGACGCGTCGGTGTGGCCCAGGCCCGTGTACCAGGCTCGGCCGCCGGAGTAGTTCTGACACCAGGAGATCGGGTGGTCGGCGCCCATGCCCCCGCCGGTGTAGGTGCTCTCGTCGAGGGTGGCCAGCACGTGCGCGGCGCCCCGGGGGTTGGTGCG
Organism: Micromonospora sp. DT228; assembly: GCF_049841595.1. Lineage (NCBI taxonomy): Bacteria > Bacillati > Actinomycetota > Actinomycetes > Micromonosporales > Micromonosporaceae > Micromonospora > Micromonospora sp. DT228. Next base: position 34,050 of record NZ_JBNCKO010000022.1, on the reverse strand, counting down.
GTAGTTGTACAGCTCGTCGAACCGGTTCCACCGCTGCGGCAGGGTCGCGGTGGACGGGTGCACCTGGTCGGCGACCTTGACGGTGACGTTCTGCTCGGCCGGGTGCGCGGCGAAGTATGCCCCGACCAGCCCGCCGTACCAGGGCCAGTCGTACTCGGTGTCGGAGGCGGCGTGCACGCCCACGTATCCGCCGCCGCCGGTGATGTAGCGCTCGAAGGCGGCCTGCTGGGCGGCGTTGAGCACGTCGCCGGTGGTGGACAGCCAGATCACCGCGGCGAACCGGTCCAGGTTGGCGTCGGTGAACTGGGCGGCGTCCTCGGTGGCCTCGACGGTGAAGCCGTTGGCGGCGCCGAGTTGCTGGATGGCGGCGATGCCCGGGGTGATGGACCCGTGCCGGAATCCGGCGGTCTTGCTGAAGACCAGCACGGTGAACGGTGCGGCGCTGGCCGTGGGTGGCGCGGCGACGATGCCGCCGGCCACGAGGATCGCGCTCAGCGCGACACCGAGCCACGATCTCAGGGATCTGCGCACGGTTGTCCTTTCGTGGTGCGAGGACGGCGTGCGCCGATCACGCCTGGCAGTGGAACGAGAAATGCGAATGCATCGTTGCGTCTGGGTCACGGTCGCGTCAAGCCTCTTCCGCCATCCGTGAGAGCGCTATCTCCGCAGGTCAGAGACGACCGTGGCCAGCAAGATCGAATAACGGTTTTCGGGTCACGATCCACGGCTGGAGGGTCCCGAGGCGCAACGAAGGCGCTCGGAACCCTCCCCCGACGGCCGGTCGCCGCTCAGCGTGAGTAGTACTCGACGACGAGCTGCTCGTCGCAGACCACCGGGACCTCCGCGCGCACCGGAAGCCGGGTCAGACGCGCGGTCAGGCCGGGCAGACTGACATCCAGGTAGGGGGCGCGGCGCTCCACGGCGTGCGCCCCGGCCGCCGCGACGACGAACGGCGCCTTGCCCCGGCTGCGCTCCGCCACGGCGATGACGTCGCCGGGCTGCAGCCGTGCCGACGGCCGGTCCAGGCGACGGGCGTTCACCGTGACGTGCTGGTGGGTGACCATCTGGCGGGCCTGGTAGATGGTGCGGGCGAACCCGGCTCGCAGCACCAGCGCGTCGAGGCGGCTCTCCAACTCGACGATCAGCTCCGCACCGGTCTTGCCCGGCCGGCGCACCGCCCGGTCGAAGGCGCGCCGAAGCTGGCCCTCGTGCAGGTCGTACTGCGCCTTGAGCCGCTGCTTCTCCAACAGCCGGACCTTGTAGTCACTTGTCGTCCGTCGCGCACGGCCGTGCTGTCCCGGCGGGAACGGACGGCGCTCGAAGTAGCGCACGCACTTCGGGGTCAGCGCGATGCCCAGAGCGCGGGAACGCTTGACCTTGGGGCGGGTCTGATTCATCCTTCACCTCTCAAGTAAGGTAAGGCTAACCTTATTAGGAGATGATCGCCGTGAGCAAGCCGTCGACGAACACGGACTCCACCGACGACGCAGGTGTCCGACTACGATCAATGCTGGTCGCCACCGATTCCCTCACCCTGCACGTCCCGGGTGTCGAGGCGTACGTCGCCGGCCGGCACGTCGTGACGCCGGACGGGCGACTGCGGATCGACCTGCCGACCGGCTGCGACCTGACCCACCACCTCGCGCAGCAGCGGGAGACCGTGGCGATGATCGAGGTGACCGACCTGGCGCCCATCCCGGTCCGCAACCGGGTACGCGCGCGGGGCAGGCTCACCGGCTGGCTGGTGACCGAGGCCGCCGCGACCGGAAGCGATCAGGACCTGGCGGTCGTCCTCGACCTCGCCACCGCGGAGCTGACCGTCGACGGCCGCACCAGAGGCGTCGACCCGGAGGTCTTCGCGGCCGCCCAGCCCGATCCGTTGGCGGACGCCGAAGCCGACCTGTTGTGCCACCTCGACCATCACCACCCGCGCACCGTCGAGCGGCTGTGCCGACTGGTACCCGGTCGCCATCTCCAAGGAGTTCGCCAGGTCCGACCGGTACGCCTGGACCGCCACGGAGTCGTACTCCGGCTGGAACTGGCCAGCGGTGACCGCGACGTCCGGCTGAACTTCCGCACGCCACTGCGGCATCCCGACCAACTCGGCGCCCAGATCGAGGCCCTGCTGCGGCGGTCGCACGGGTGCCGAACCCGACGCGCCCGCTGACGATCTCCGGAGGGCCCGCACCGCTGCGACGGCAGACGCCGCAGCTCAGCGACCACCGGCCACCAGTTCGGCGATCATCCCCTCGCAACTGCGGACGACGACCTGGGCTCCACGCCGCTGCGCCAGCGGGAGCAGGGGGTCCTCCGCCCGGTCCCGCCACCGCCACTGCGCGTCGGTGGCCACCTCCCAGAGCCGCTGCACGGTCGCCTCGTGCTCGACACCCAGTCGGGCCGCGAGACCCACCCCGTCACCACCGACGAGCCGCTGCGCCTCGGCGGCCACCTCCGCGTCGAAGCCGAGCCGGGCGTTGCGCAGCGCGACAAGCAGGCGCAGCTCCCGGAACTCGTGCGCGCCGGCGAGGATCCGCTCGACCGCTCCGGCCAGCTCCGCGGAACCGGGGGTGGGCTCGGCCCGCAGCAGCGCCTCGACCGCGGCCAGCGCGGACCGGGCCTTGAGGGCGTCGCCGCGGTCGATGAAGCAGCGGGTCACCGACTCGCGCAGCTCGGTGAGACCGCTGCGCCGGATGAGTTCCGCCGAGAGCTTCACCCGACTGTCGAAACCACTACGCACCAACGTGGTCGCCAGCCGGACGCCGAAGAGCCCGAACCGGTCCAGCAGCGCGGCACGTACCTCGGTTTCCAGCCGTACCGGCAGCTCACCACTGCGGAAACGATCGGCGGAGATCAGGTGGGCGTCCAGCTCGGCCCGGGGCACCTGGGCGATGGCGGCGAGCGCGGCGAAGTCCGACTCGCCGAGCATCCGGCCCGCCAGGCCGAGCATCCCACTGCACGCCACCACGTTCACGCTGACCGCGCTCACCGGTGGATCGCGGTAGTGCCGACGAGCGAGCTGCCGGGCGGTGAGCAGGCCGTCGATCCGGCCTCCGCCGATCTCGTCCGCCCGGGACAACACCATGATCACGTTGACCGGGGCGGCCTGCCCGACCACGCTGTCCCGGCCGGACTCCAGCACCCGCAGATCACTGTCGCGAGCGTCGCGGGTCAGATACAACACCGCGTCCGAATCCCGTAACACCCGCTCCCACACCGGCGTCCGACCCTGCTCGACGCTGCCGGTGACCGCCGGGGTGTCGATGAGCGTGACCTGCCGCAGCGCCCGCGTCGGCCACCGCACCACGATGTCGCGCACGTCGCCCGCGCCCCAGCCGAGGTCCACCCGCAGGCCGGTCGCCGACTTGACCACCGTCAACTCCTGCGGAGGCTGACCGGCCGGATAGGCGGTCGCGCGCGGCTCGGCGCCGTCCTCGTACCAGGTGAACGCACCGTCGGCCCGCTCGACGGGTGCGACCTCCTCACCCATCAGGGCGTTGAGCACCGTCGACTTCCCAGAACGCCAGGGGCCGGCGACCGCGATCCGCAGCGGTTGCTCCAACCGGGCAACCTGGTGCCGCAACTGCCCGACGGCCCGCGGATGGTCCTGGTAGAGGTCGATGGCCTGGTGCAACAACCCCCAGGCCGCCTCGTCCAGGCGCAGGCCCACGGTCATGCCTGCGGCTCCAACAGCAGCGGGGCCGCCCGGGTGCCGGTCAACTGCTGAGCCTGCTCGTAGAGCGCGGCCAACCGGGTCATCTTCAACCGGATCTCGCGCTGCCGCTGTTCGCGCAGCGACGCATCCGTGTCGGCCTCCTGCTTGGCGCTACGAAACGACTGGACGATCGCCTCCTGAAGCTCCTCGGTCAGCCCGGTGAAGTGGTCCCGCAGCATCCGCTGCACCTGCCGGGCGGTGTCCCGACAGTCGCGGATGATCCGGACGAAGACGTCGTCGACATGCCGCTGGATGGCCGTCTTGACGGTCGCCTGACGGCGACGGAGCAACTGCTTGCTCTCGTCGCGGATGCTCTTGCCGCCGAACAGCGCCCCGATGCCGACCGAGACCGGGTTGATCATCGGCATGCCGGCCAGGGTGGTCGCCAGACCGAACATCAGCATGCCGCCGTACGAGCCCTTCATACCGGTGAACAGCTTCTGGCTCGGGGTGAACCTGTCGATCGTCGGCATCTGCAACTCGGGCAGGCGCTGCCCGATGTCCTCCGGCATCGTCATCGACCAGGGCGGCAGCACGTCGTAGCCGTACCTGTTGAAGTTGGCGGCCACCCGGCGGGCGAGCCAGTCGCAGCGCTGGATCAGCCACTCGTGGTTCGCCTCCGCCGCCTCCACCAGGCTGCGTTCCAGCCAGTCCTGGAAGATGTCCCAGGCGACCAACGGATCGGCCGTGTCGAACGCCTCGTCGACGGTCCGCAGGATCTCCCGGGTCCGGTCGCGCAGGTCGTACTCGATGTCGGACAGCAGGTCGGCGATCTCGTCGCTCAGGGTGTTCTGCCACCGGGTGGAGCACCGGCGCAGCTCGTCGACCTCACGCTGCGCCGCGTGCAGCCGGGAGATCGGCCCGGACTGCTCCTCGGCCTCCTGGGTCGCCAACTCGGCGCGCAGCGGGGCGGCCAACTGCTCCACCACCGTCCGGGCCACCGTCTGCACCGAGGCCCGGGCCAGTTGGTCGGCCTTGCCAGCCAGGTCCCGCTGGAGTCGGGCGATCAGCGCGGGAAAGCCGGACTCGGCGTTGAGACCCCGGTCGTCGGCCCCGGCGGCGCGCAGTCGCAACGTCGCCGACACGGGGATCAGCGTCGCCGGGATGCCCGCCTCGGCCAGGTGCTGCCTGTTGCGGTCGGCCACCGCGCGCCAGTCCGCCACCAGATCGGTCTTGCTCTGCACCACGACCACGTTGGGGTGTGCGCGCATGACGTGCAGCAACATGTTCAACTCGGCGACCGACAGGTCCCGGGTGGAGTCGGAGACCAGCAGCACGGTGTCCGCGCGGGCGGGCGCGGCGACCGAGGCCGCGCCGCCGATGGCCGAGACCTCGTCGGCGCCGGGAGTGTCCACCAACACCAGCCCGGCGCCGAGCAGGGCGCGGGGCACTCCGATCTCGACGTACGCCGGGCCACCACCCGGCCGGCGTCCGACCAGGCCGGCGACGCTCTCCGCGACCTGGTTCAGTGCCATCGGGGTCCGCTCGACGGCCACCGCGACGGCGGCGCCGCCCCGGGCGGGCGGCGGCGCCTGGGCGACCGCGACGGTCGGGGCCTCGGCATGCGACACCACTGTCGGAAGGACAGTCGTGCGGCCGTCGCCGACCGGACAGGCCGGCGCGTTGATGATCGCGTTGATCAGCTGGCTCTTGCCCTGGTTCGGCTCACCGATGACCAGGACGCGCAGCGTCGGATCCAGCAGTTGGGCGCGCTTGCGCCGGACCGTCTGGAGCAGGTCACCACGACCGTGTGCACTGCACGTGCGGGCGATGTCGTCCAGTACGTCCAACCAGATCCCGGCCATCACCGCACCAAGTGTGCGGATTTCGGCTCAATTATCAAGAGGTTCCGGAACTGGAACCGGAGAGGGCCGGACCGCCCGAGACGATCCGGCCCTCCGCTCCGACCGGAGATCCGGGTCAGAGCAGGCCGCCGGTGATACCCAGCAGCCCGTGATCGGACGAGGCGTGCGAGTCGCCGCCGAGCACACCATCGGTGACCCCGCCGGTCACGTCACCGACAGTGCCGGTGACACCGGGGAGGAGGCTGTCCACCTGGTGCGTCACGCCGCCCACCGTCGACGGCACGTCGAGCGGCGGGACCGTGCCGCCGACGAGACCGTCGCCGTGCCCGAGGCCCAGCCCGCCGAGGGTGTCGCCGACACCGAGCGAGCTGACGACCCCGCCGAGCTGACCGTGGGCGCCGGGGAGGACGCCACCGGACAGGTCGCCGCCGATCAGATTCGGGTCGGCGCCGCCGAGCAGACCGGTCGGGTCGCCGACGGTGCCCGTGACGTCACCGAGCACCGGGTCCGCGATCGCGTCCACCGGCTGCACCACGTCCGCGTCGAGGGTGTGCGCCACGTCGGCGACTCCGGCGAAGTCGGTGTCCAGGCCGGACGGGCCGACGCCCAGGCCGATCCCCGGCAGCACGGTCACCCCGGCGGCGGCCGTCGAGGGGTCGACCGCGATGGCGCCGAGCACGCCGGCCTTGACGTCCACGCCGGTGGGCGAGCTCGTGACGCTGATCTGCTGCGCCACGCTCTGCAACTGACCCACCACATCGGTGGTGTCGGTGAGCAGCGGGTCGAGCCCGAGCTGCCCGACCGGCGCGGTCAACGGCGCGAGACCCGCCCCCGGCGCGTAGTCGACGACGAGCGGCACGACGTCCTGCACATCCGCGGCGGTGATGTCGGTGAGCCCCGCGCCCCGCAGCGCGCCCTCCGGGTCGAGGTCGAATGCCGACCGCGCGTCGGGGTTCGTCAGCAGGTCGAGCACGAAGTCGTGGAGCGTCTGGTGCGAGTCCATGTGCCGGTTCTCCTCGGAAGTGGCGCCGGGTGTCGTACGTCGACAGTGACGCTATTGCCGGGGCTCGCCCCGGGCATCGGGGCTCAACCCGCAACCGGCCCGGTTGAACTAGGGGCTCCTCGACCTCGTACGTTAGGGGGACAGGGGGAAACCGTCCCGGCGAGATTAGGGTCCCGACCAGGGGCTGATCTCTGGTACGAACGTAGGAGCCCGCGGGGTTCGCCGGGGGTGGGTCGTCGGCAGCACCGACACCATCGCCACCGGCCGGCCAACTCACGGGGGGAGAAGAGACGATGCCGTACGTCCTGGGGATAGACATCGGGAGCACCAACACCGCCGCCGCGGTCGCACGGCGCACCGGCGCGACCTGGACGCGTCCCGAGGCCGTCCCACTGCACGTCGGCTCCCCGCTCGTGCCGTCGGTGCTGTGCCTGGCGGAGGACGGCTCGCTGCACGTCGGCGAGCCCCCGACCGACGACGGCAGCCGCACCACCCGCGACTTCGTCCACCGGATCGGTGATGACGTGCCCCTGCTGCTGGGCGGCGAGGCGTGCACACCGCAGACGCTCACCGCGGAACTCGCGACATGGGTGGTGGAGCGGGTGCACGCCCTGGAGGGCGGCCCGGCCGAGGCGGTCGTGCTCAGTCACCCGGCGGGGTGGCGTCCGTACCGGCGGGAGGTGCTGCACCGGGCGCTGTCCGACTTCGGCCTGCGGCACGTGACGTTGCTGCCGCGTACGGTCACGGTGGCCGAGAGCCACGCGGCTCGCGGGTTCGCGGGCACCACGGCCGCCGTCTACGCCCTGGGGGGCAACAGCTTCGAGGCCGCGCTGGTGCGCCGCACCGCGCGCGGCACCTACGAGACGTTCGGCACGCCGCAGGGTCTCGACTCGGTTGGCGGCGTCGACTTCGACGAGGCGCTCGCCGGGCATACCCGGACGATGCTGGCGCGGGAACTGGCCAGCACCGCACGCCGCGGCGCCCAGGCCGCCCTGCGCGGGCTGCGCGCGGAGTGCGACCGGGCCAAGCGGGCGCTGACCGTCGACCTGACGGCCGACGTGGTGGTGACCCTGCCGAGCGGACCCGCCCGGATCCCGGTGACCCGGGCGCAGTTCGAGCACATGATCCGCCCAATGGTGCAGACCACAGTCGACCTGCTGCTGCGGGCCGTGCGCAGCGCCGACCTGACGTCGGCGCAGCTCGACGGCGTCCTGCTGGCGGGCGGCTCGACCCGCGTGCCGCTCGTCGTCGAGCTGATCAGCGCGGCCCTTCCGGTGCCCGTCGAGGTCGAACCGGACTCGCAACTGACCGCCGCCGGCGGGGCGGCGTTGGCCGCCGCCCAGGTGGTGTCGCCGCGCGCTCGCCGGCCGGCACCGGTCCGCGACCCGGTGCGCAGCGCCGGGCGGGCCTCCATCCCGGCGTCGCGCCGCCCCCACCACGACACCGTTCCGGGCGACCCGCCACCGCGGCCGCCGGTCCGGGTCCTCCCACTGGACCTGCCGAAGCCGTCCCGCCTGGCGCTGGCTCGCAGCCGGGGACGCGAAGGATGACCCCAATGATCATGAATGACGTCGACGCACCGGGGCTGACGCTGGACCGGGGGCCACAGGCCCTGCTGGACACGGTCGCCCAGGACCCGACCGGCCCACTGGCCGTCGGCATCGCCGGACCTGGCGGGCATGGCAAGACGGCGCTCCTCACCGAGCTGGCCCGGGTTCACCAGCGGGCCGGGATCCCCGTACGCACCGCCGCTCCGGAGCCCGACGAACCGGTCGACCCCGACACACTTGTGCTCGTCGACGACGCGCACCTGCTCGACGACGCCCGGATCGAGGTGCTCCTGCGCCTGCTCGGCGCCCGCCGGCACCGCCTGGTGGTCGCCCACCGCCCGTGGCCCCGGTCGGCGGCGCTCAGCGAGCTCGTCGACTCCCTGCGGCGGGACGGGCAGGCCGTGCTCCTCACCCCGTTCACCCGGGAGCAGACCGCCAGCTATCTCACCGCCGCGCCGGAGCTGGGCCGCCGCGACGACCTTGTCGACTTCGTCCACAACCAGACCTCCGGCGTACCCCGGGACGTCGAGCGATTGGCCCGCGGCCTGGCCGGCGCGGAGACCCGGACCGGCGCGGTGGTCAACCCACCCCGGGCCGTCGTCGCCGAGTTCGGGCCGGACCTGGACGTGCAGCCCGCCGAGGTACGTCGGCTGCTGCTCGCCGTCGCGGCCGGTGGGTCGCTGCCGGCGAACATGCTCGCCGCGCTCCTGGGCGTGGGCCCGGCGGCGGTGGACGAACTGATCGCCACGACGCGGGCGGCCGGGCTGCTCGGCGCCGACGGCCGGCTCGCGCCGATCGTCCGGCGGGCGGTCACGACGCTCAGCCCCGCCACCGACCGGACGGCGGTCTGGCGTCGGCTCACCGAGGTGCAGCTCGCGCGGGGTGGCGCGGTGCTGCCGCTGGTCCGCTCCCTGCTCGCGGTCGGCGCGCTCGGCGACTGCCCGGCCTCGACGCTGGCCGCCGCGGCGGGTGAGGCCCTGGCCGACGAGCCGGCGTTCGCCGCCGAGTTGTTCGCCGCCGCCACCGCGGCCGGACAGCCGGCCAGCGCGCAGCAGGCGCTCGCCGCCGCGCTCGCCGGCAACCTCGACGACGCCCTGCGGTTGGCGGACCGACTGCTGGCCACCGCCGCCCCGTCCGACCGCCGCGAGGCGGCCGTGGTGGCGGCGACCGCCCTGGCGCACCGTGGCCACGTCGGCCGCAGCGTGGAGCTGTACCGGTGGTCGGGCACCGCCTCGGCGCTGGCCTTCGCCGTCGTCGGCGGGCTCGCCACCGGACAGATGGACGCCACGGCCGCGGCACCGGCGGGTGACCTGCTGGGCGAACCACCGACCCTGCACGCCAGCGCCGCCCGGCTGATGGCCGAGGGGGTACGCGAGAGCGTCAGCGGTCCGCCGACCGCCGCGCTCTCCGCGCTGGTGCAGGCCGCCGCGCTGCTGGAACCGGACGGGCGGGCCGCTCTCCTCCCGGACAGCCCGGCGGCGCTCGCCGCGCTGACGGCTGTGCACTGTGGTGAGCTGGAGATCGCCGAGCAGGTGCTGCACCGCGCCCTGGACGCCGGTGTCGGTGGCCCGCTGATGGCTCGCCGCCACCGGCTGTTGCAGGGCTGGATCCTGATGGTCCGCGGCGAGACGCGCGCCGCGACCGAACACCTCGCCGCGGTGACGCTCGACGGACGGCAGTTGGAGTCACGCGACCTGCTCTTCGCCGCCGCGATCCGGATGGGCGTCGGCCGCCGCACCAGCGACATCGGGGCGCTCAAGAGCGGCTGGGGGCAGGCGCTGGAGGCGGTGGTCCGGCACCCCGTCGACCTGTTCACGCTCCTGCCGCTGGGTGAGCTGGCCATCGCCGGCGCGCGCCTCGGTGACCTGGCCCGACTCGAACCGTACCTGCGGGAGGCGCGTGCGCTGCTCGGCCGGCTCGGCGACCCACCACTGTGGAGCGTGCCGTTGCACTGGAGCGGCCTGCACGCCGCGATCCTCACCGGCGCGCCGGACGTCGCCGACGACCACGTCGCGGCCCTGCTGGCCGCGGCCGACCACAGCCGGTACGCGGCGGTGGTCGCCGCCGCCGCGGAGTGCTGGGTGGAGGTGCTCCGGGGTGTCGTCGACCCGGCCCGCGTGGAGGCCGCCGCCCGGGCGCTGCACGACACCGGACTGCGCTGGGACGGTGCTCGCCTCGCCGGCCAGGCCGCCATCCGAACCGCCGACCGGCGGGCGATGACCACGCTGCTGGAGTGCGCGCGGGCACTCCAGGGGCGACCGGCCGGCGGCCACGGCGAGCAGGCTCCGACGAGCACCACCGAGAGCACCGCGCGGGTCGCCGGCCCCACCCCGCAGGGGCTCAGCGACCGCGAGTACGAGGTTGCCGAGCTGGTGCTCGCCGGCTTGACCTACCGCGAGATCGGCGACCGGCTCTTCATCTCGGCGAAGACCGTGGAACACCACGTGGCGCGGATGCGTAACCGGCTGAACTGCGCCAACCGCACCGAGTTGCTGGCTCTGCTGCGCACCGTCGTCGCCGACCGGGCCAGCGACACGGCCGGGCAGCCGTGGCCGCAGCGGACGACCCGATGAGGGGCTCGCGCCGGGGACGCCGCCGCGCCGGGCGGAGCGGGGCGTGACGCCCGGCGAGGTCCGGCTGATCCGGACCAGGCTCGTCGTGCTGACCGCCGTCCTGGTCACACTCTGGTCGTACGCGGCCTACCTGACCAGCCAGGACGCCATCGACCTGCTGCGTGTGCGGGCCCTCGCGGACACCCTGGGCCAGCCCATCGACAGGCTGATCCTGAGTCTGCAGACCGAACGCCGGGCCAGCGCCGAGACGATCGCCGGAGCCGGGGCGACGGCGACCCCGCTGGGCGGGGCGCGCGAGCTCACCGACCGGGCCGCCGCCGAGATTCGCGGGTTCACCGGGGGCCGCGACGTCCGGTTGCTCAGCGCCGGCGAGGTGCGCGAGCGGGCCGACGAGCTGGTCCGCCGGCTCGACGGCCTGAGCACGATCCGGTCCCAGGTGGACGCCGGGCAACTCGACCCGGCCGAGGCGGTCGACGGGTACGACCAGGTCGTCGACGTCGCCTTCCGGGTGTACGGCCCGGAGTGGGCCGCGTACGAGAGCACGTTGGCCGCCGACACCCGTGCGGTGATCGCGCTGGCCCGCGCCCGGGAGTTGCTGGCGCGCGAGGACACGCTGGTCAGCGCGGCCCTGACCGCCCACCGGCTCGGCCTGGACGATCGACGCCGGCTGACCGAACTCGTCAACAACCAGCGGTTCGCGCGGGCCGAGGCGGCGGCCGGGTTGCCCGACGACGGCCCGGGTGAGCACCAGCGCATCGCGAGCGGCCCCGAGTTCGCGGGGCTGATCGCCCTGGAGGACAGGTTGTTGCGGGCGGACACCGCGAACGCGCTGGCCGGGACGACAATGGCGGGCTGGCGGGCCGCCACGGACGCCGCCCTCGGCGCGCTGCAGACCCTGGTGACGAGCACCGCCCGCAGCAGCGTCGAGCGGGCCACGCCGGGCGCCGCCGTGCTCGTCGCCCGGACCGGCGCCGTGGTGGGGCTGGGCCTCATCGTCGTGCTCGTGCTCCTGGTGAGCTGGGCGAGCACCGTCCGACGGCTCACCGACGCGCTGACCCGGCCGGTCGTCGACGCGCCGGTCCCGACCCCGCCGGCCCCGACCCCGGATGTCGCGGCGGCGCCCGACGGCCCCGACCGGGAGTTGTTCCTGCGGATCACCCGTCGCAACCAGGTCCTGCTGCGTGATCAGCTCAATCTGCTGGACGGGATGCAGCGCCGGGAGCGGACCGCCGAGGAGAGCGGCGAGCTGTTCCAACTCGACCACCTGACCACCCGGGTTCGGCGCAACGTGGAGAAGCTGATCGCCCTGGCCGGCGCACGGCCGGCCCGCCGCTGGCGGGGCGCTGTGCCGCTGCTCGACGTCGCACGCGGCGCCGTCGCCGAGGTGCCGGACTACCACCGGGTCCTGATCGCGCCGCACTGGCCGTGGTCGCTCGCGGGCCCGGCCGTCACCGACGTCGTCCACCTGCTGGCGGAGCTGATCGAGAACGCCCTCACCTTCTCCCCGGCCGACACCACCGTCCGGGTCAGCGGTGAGCACCGACCACAGGGGTGCGCCGTCCTCGTCGTCGACGACGGGCCCGGCCTGGACGCCACCGCGCTGGCCGAGGCGAACCACAGGCTCGCCAGCCCGCCGGCCGGTCCACCCACGGGTCCCACCGGTCTGTACACAGTCGCCGTGCTGGCCCACAGGTGTGGCGTCCACGTCTCGCTGCGTCCCAGCCGGCGCGGTGGAACGGCGGCGGTCGTGCTCCTGCCGGCCCACCTGGTCCCGGTGAACGACACCGGCCGGCGGCCCGCCACCGCGCCACCCACCACCCCGGCCCCACCAGCACACCACGGCACCGGCCCGCCCGAGGCGGGCGGCACCGGCCCGCCCGAGGCGGGCGGCAACGGCGCGCTGCCGACCCGGGTCCGACAGACCGGGCCGACACACCCCGAACACGGCAGGGCCGCACTCGACACGGTCGAGATGCCGGTCGCCAGAGCAGCGAGGAGACACCCATGACCTCCGCAGTGGTCAGCGACGACCTGACCGGTGCCCTGGACCGCCTGGTCGACCGAGTGCACGGCGCGGAGTTCGCCCTCGTGCTCTCCCCGGACGGGTTGCTCCTCGGCGGCTCCCGGCAGGTGGAGACGAAGCTGGCCGAGCAGATCTCCGGTGTTGTCGCCGGCCTGATCGCGTTGGGGCTCGCCGCGACCCGGACCTGCGACGCGGGCGCTCTGCGTCAGGTCGTGGTGCAGATGACGCGAGCCTTCCTGTTCGTCGCCACCGTCCCGAACGGGACCATCCTCACCGTGCGGATCGCCGGTGACGACGTCAAGGTCGGCGACATGGCGTACGAGGTGGCGCTCTTCGTCGGGCAGGCCGAGCGGCACCTGCCGATCACACTGGGTCCGGCCTCCTCCGCGACGATCGGGGACACCGGTGCACACCGGCGGCACGGCTGACGAGGCGTGGTACGACGACGACGCGGGACCGGTCGCCCGGCCGTACACGATGACCGGAGGGCGTACCGCTCCCGCGCGCGGCCAGTTCGACCTGATCTCACTTGTCGTCGGCCGGCGGGGGGTCACGCCTGGCACACCCCTCTTTCCCGAACAGGCGCGGATCGTCGAGCTGTGCCACCATCCGGTGTCGGTCGCCGAGGTCGGCGCCGAGCTGGACCTCCCGCTGGGCACCGTCCGGGTGCTGCTCGGCGACCTGCTCGCGGCCGGGCTGATCGAGACGCACGACCCGCCCATGCTGTCGGAGCTGCCGACCGAGGATCTGCTCGAGGCGATACTCGTCGGGCTCCGCGCCCTGTGACAGGGCAGCGGCCAGCCGCGACCCGGACCGATCGCGGACGGGTCTCCGGCGACGAACTGAAGGGGAGACAGGCAGTGCCGGCGACACCACCCCAGCCACGCCGTACCGTGGCGATCATCCTGCTGGACCGGATCGTGGCCCTCGCCACCGCCGCCGGGCGGGTGCTCACCGGCCGGGACGACGCCTCGCGGGTCATCTGGGTGGCGGTGGTCGCGGTGCTCGGGGTGCTGGTCACGACAGCCGTACTCGTCGCCGGGGTGCTGCGTACGCCGGAGAAGCTGGCGCCGGTGACTCTCGACCCGCCACTGTCGGTGGACCAGGCGGGCACTCCGCCGGCCGGCACTCCGCGGGCGCGGGCACGACCGGCGGCCACCAGCCCGGCGGTGGCCGCTCCCCCGCCGTCCGCCTCGGTCACCGCGGTCCCACCGTCCGTCGGGGCCACGACCAGGCCCGCGCCGACGGGGTCGACAGCCGCGCCCACGACGGCCGCCCGGACCGCCGACTTCGCCATCGAGGACACCGCGCTGCTCAGTTACGGTGCGGCCGTGACGATCACCAACCCCGGCCCGGCACCGGCGGCACAGTGGACGTTGGTGCTCACATTGCCCCGGGAGTCGCTGCGGGTAAGTTCGGTCGAGGGCGCGCTGGCCAGCCGCGACGGCGCGGTGTGGACGTTCGTGCCGGACGGCAGCACCGCTCCGGCGCCCGGCGGCGCGTCGGTCCGGGTGACGTTCCGGGTCAACGGCACGCCCGCAGGCGCCGCCCCCGACACGTGCGCCATCGACGGGGCCGCCTGCACCGGTCTGCCGAACTGACCGGCACGCGCCGGCCAGATCACGGCTCGGGGTGACCCACCCGAAGGTGGGCCACCCCCCTGCCGGACACCCGGGGCTACTGCTGGTTGAGGTGCAGCGCGAGATCGATGACCAGATATTTCACGGCGAACGCGCCGGTCAACTGCGCCGCGCCGGTGAGCGGGTCGATCTGGTACACCTGGCTGGGGAAACCACCGTTGAGGATGGCGTAGGCGTTGTTGCTCACCGCTCGCCCGCCGCGCAGGGTGCTGTGGATGTCGAACCCGGCCCGCGGGTTGGCGGCCACGCCCAGGCTGCCGGTGGCGACGAGTTGGCCGGAGTTGGCCGGGGACTGCAGCGCGACCTGGTCGAGGTTTGTGTCGATGTCGAACAACGTGGTCGCGGTGATCGGATCGAGGTCGTTATTCGTGTAGGCCGCCGCGGTCAGCCCGGGGGCGGCGGTGACCGCGGGCGGGTAGGTGAGGGTGCCGTCGGCGAGGGTGACACCGCCGACGTTGACGTTGTGCCGCAGATTCTGGCCCACGTCGCTGATGATGCGCAGGCGATCGGCGGCCGGGTTGAAGTCGACACCGAAGAACGACCCGCTGAGGGGGACGGTCAGCTGGCTGACCTTCGTGGCGGCAGCGTTGCTCGTGGACAGGGTGAAGATGCCGCCGCTGTCACCGACGCCGTAGAGCCGGCCGTCCTGGACCCGGTAGTCGATGCCCACGAGGTTCTCCGTGCCGGGCAGGTCCACGGTGCCGATCACGCAGGGCAGCTCGGGTCGGTTGGCGGCGAACCTCAACAACTGCTGGTCCTCGGTCAGACCGACCGCCACCCGACCGTTACGGCCGCCGGCGTTGAGCAGGTCCCACAGAATGGTGCAGGGGCCGGCGTCCAACAACGCCCGAGCGGGGGACGAGGTACGCGCCGACGCGACGCCGTCCGGCCGGGCCGCGGCGCCCGTCGAGGTCGTCAGCAGTGCGATGACGACGGCGGTGCCAGTCAGGAGCAGTCCTCGATGGATCATGCGATGCATGGGCGGGCCTTCCTTGCGCGGAATACGGAAAATGCCCGGCAGTGGCATCGGAGTGGGGTCGTCCCGGTCGGTCCTATCAGAACGTTTGCCCAGGTCAGACGCTATACGCCCACGACCACAGTTACTGTCGGATCACGTACTATCCGAATTGCCTTCGGAGGGCCGGCAGCACCGGCGCGAGCGCCACCAGCATGGCCAGGCCGGCGACGGGCAGCAGGTCGAGAGTGACGACCGGTAGGACGATGCCGACGACCAGGAGCGGCACGCTCCACCACGGCAGCCGCCGTCTCGCGGCGAGCATGCCCGCGAGGATGACCAGGCCGAGGAAGAAGAACTGGGGTACGACGTCGTAGAAGGCCACCTCGACGCCGGGGATGTCCTTGAAGTCCGCGCCGAGCGCCGACATCTCCGCCCGGTCCGCGGCCAGGAGACCCTCCACGATGTCGGCGCAGAACTGCACCATCGTCGCGGCGAGCCCCACCATCGTGAGAGTCACCACCCCGGTGCGCCAGGGGCTGCGTGGCAGGAGGCGGGACAGCGCGAGCACACCCGGGACGAAGCACACCATGCCGGCGAGCGCGACCAGATGGGCGGCCTGCCAGTCGATCCCCGGGCCGTACACACCGTCGGATCGTGCCCACAGGCGGACCAGGCCGTAGGCGGCGATGCCGACCGGTCCGGCGATCACGTAGAGCGCAGCGCGTTTCATGCCGATCATCATCTGGTCGCCGGTGCCCCGCCAGCCTCCGGGAAGATCCCTCGCCCGGCCCTGGGTTCCGCCTCAGGTTTCCCACCGAGCAGACCCTCGGTGCGCCCTCGCCCTCAGGCGCGCCGGATCGGCTGGGCGGCGTGCGGCGACGGTCGGGTGGCGAGCATCGCTCATGCTGGAGGGGTGATTCGTTTCGTACTGAATGTGCTGTGGCTCATCTTCGGCGGTGGCATCGTGCTGGCGGTCGGGTACGGCGTGGCCGCACTCATCTGCTTCGTCCTGGTCGTCACCATCCCGTTCGGCGTGGCGTCGCTCCGCCTCGCCGTCTACTCGCTGTGGCCCTTCGGCCGCACCCTGGTGCCGAAGCCCGGTGCGGGCGTGGCCTCCGGGGTGGCGAACATCCTCTGGCTGGTGCTGGCGGGCTGGTGGCTCGCGTTGTCCCACGTCGTCGCGGGCATCGCCCTCTGCGTGACGATCATCGGGATCCCGTTCGGCATCGCCAACTTCAAGCTCGTGCCGGCGGCGTTCTGGCCCCTCGGCCGCGAGGTCGTGGACACGCCCTGAGCTTGGAAAACGGGGACCCCAGGTCCCCTGCCACTTCTAACATATAGCGCACTGGGGGGCTTGCGGCAAGACCCGGGTCGTGCCGCAGAATGCGTCGGCCGAGACCAGAATCTGCCGAAATGGACGTCATTTGAGTTCCCTGCCTACCTCCGTGTTCGATCTCCCCGCACACCTCTCCCCCAAGGCCGACCCGACGCTCATCGCCCGGGACGAGCAGCATTTCGCGACGATGGCGCAGAGCCTGGACCGGCTGAACGCCGAGCTGTCCGAACGCCTTGCCGCCGAGCGCCTGGCGCCCGGCGGCAGGGGCCGGCAGGCGATGGACCGGGACGAGGAGATCCGCCGGCTGACCGACCGCCTGCGTGCGCTCAGTCGCTACGGCCTGGACCTGTGTCTCGGCCACGTGGTCGGTGCGGACGATCCCGAGCCCGCGTACGTCGGGCGGCGCGGCCTCACCGACAGCACGGGTCGGCGGCTGCTGCTCGACTGGCGCTCACCCGCCGCCGAGCCGTTCTTCGGCGCGACCCACGCCAACCCGATGGGTCTGGCCAGCCGTCGCCGGTACCGGTGGACGCGCGGCCGGATCAGTGACTACTGGGACGAGGTGTTCACCTCGGACGGGTTCGTGGAGCACGCCGTCGCGCTCGACGACCAGTCCGCGTTCATCGCCAGCCTCGGCAGCGCCCGATCCGCCCGGATGCGGGACGTGCTCAGCACCATCCAGGCCGACCAGGACGCCATCATCCGGGCGGGATCTGCCGGCGCGCTCGTCGTGGACGGCGGTCCGGGCACCGGGAAGACAGTCGTCGCGCTGCACCGCACCGCCTACCTGCTCTACTCCGACCCACGCCTGGGCCAACGCCGAGGCGGTGTGCTCTTCGTCGGGCCGCACCAGCCCTACCTGGCCTACGTCTCCGACGTCCTACCCAGTCTCGGCGAGGAGGACGTGCAGTCCTGCACCCTGCGAGACCTCGTCGAGGAGGGCGGCGCGGCGATCGTCGAACCCGACCCGGAGGTGGCCCGGCTGAAGTCCTCGGCGGACCTGGTCGGGGCGATCGACGCGGCCGTCCGGTTCTACGAGGACCCGCCCGTCACACCGCTGACTGTCACGACCGACGAGGCCGACATCCGGTTGAGCCCCGACGACTGGGCCGACGCGTTCCAGGCGCCGGGGCCGGGCACCCCGCACAACGAGGCGCGCGACGAGATCTGGGCGGAGTTGCTCACGATCCTCGTGGACAGGTACGACGGCGACGAGCCGGAGGACGTGCTGCGCCTGTCGCTGTCGCGCAACCGCGAGCTGCGCTCCACCGTCAACCGGGCCTGGCCGGTGCTCGACGCGGCCGACCTGGTGGGAGACCTGTGGTCGGTTCCCGCGTACCTGCGCGCGTGCGCGCCCTGGCTCAGCCCGGCGGAGGTCCGGAAGCTCCAGCGCGACGACCCCCGGGCCTGGACCGTGTCCGACCTGCCGCTGCTGGACGCGGCTCGGCGGCGCCTCGGCGTCGCGTCGGGGCACGCGCAGCGACATGACCCCGCCGCCGAGGTGGAACGCGAACACCGGGCCCGGGTCGTCGACGAGCTGCTCGCGGCCGACGCCTACGACGACGGTGAGGGGCTGCTGACGATGCTGCGCCAGCCCGACCTGCACGACGTCCTGGCCGGCGAGTCCGCGGTGCGCACCGCGGAGCCGGACCTGCTGGCCGGCCCGTTCGCGCACATCGTCGTGGACGAGGCCCAGGAGCTGACCGACGCCGAGTGGCAGATGGTGCTGGCGCGGTGCCCGTCGCGCAGTCTCACGATCGTCGGGGACCGCGCCCAGGCCCGACACGGGTTCACCGAGTCGTGGCAGGAACGCCTTGAGCGGGTCGGGTTCGACCGGATCAGCCTGGCCTCGCTGAGCATCAACTACCGGACCCCGGCGGAGGTCATGGCGGAGGCCGAGCCGGTCATCCGGGCCGTGCTCCCGGACGCCAACGTGCCGACCTCCATCCGCGGCAACGGGCTTCCCGTCGTGCGCGGCTCGGTGGCCGAGTTGGGCGCGATCCTCGACGCCTGGCTCACCGCGCACACCGACGGGACCGCCTGCGTGATCGGCGACCCGACGTTCGCGCCGACGTCGCGGGTCCGATCGCTGAGCCCGGAGCAGGCCAAGGGTCTCGAGTTCGACCTGGTCGTGCTGATCGACCCGGAGGCGTTCGGCACCGGCGTCGAGGGGGCGGTGGACCGCTACGTCGCGATGACCCGGGCGACCCAGCAACTCGTCATCCTGACGAGGTGCTGAGCCGCCCGGCCCACGGCTGTCAGTTGCCCAGCGTGACGTGCAGGATCCTCTCGTTGCTGTTGTTCGGGGTGCTGTCCTTGTCGCCGGTGTTCGTGGTGGTCAGCCACAGCCCGCCGTCCGGAGCCGGCTCCACCGTCCGCAGACGACCGTAGGTGCCACTGAAGTACGTCTGCACGTTCGTCAGGCTGCTGCCGCTGATCACCGCGCGGTACATCCGGGCGCCCCGGGCACAGGCCACGTAGAGCGCGTCCCGCACGATCGTGATCCCGGAGCAGGACCCGTCCGCGGTCGGATAGGTGCGCGCCGGTGCGATGAACCCGGCGGTGCCGCAGGTGCCGCTGGTGCCCTCACACGCCGGCCAGCCGTAGTTGCCGCCCTTCGTGATCAGGTTGGTCTCATCCATGATCGAGTTGCCGAATTCCTGCTCCCACAGCCGGCCCTGCGAGTCGAACGCCAGCCCCTGCGGGTTGCGGTGGCCGTAGCTCCACACGTAGTTGCCGAACGGGTTGTCCGAGGGGACGGTGCCGTCCGGGTTGAGGCGCAGGATCTTGCCTTCGAGGGCCGACCGGTCCTGCGCGTAGTTGCCGTTCTGCGCGTCGCCGGTGCTGGCGTACAGCTTGCCGTCCGGGCCGAAGCGCAGCCGGCCGCCGTCGTGGTACTTGTTGCGTCGGATGCCGCTGACCAGCACCTGCTCGCTGGCGGTGTTGAGGCGGCCGTTCTCGAAC
Organism: Micromonospora sp. DT228; assembly: GCF_049841595.1. Lineage (NCBI taxonomy): Bacteria > Bacillati > Actinomycetota > Actinomycetes > Micromonosporales > Micromonosporaceae > Micromonospora > Micromonospora sp. DT228. The sequence goes on along the minus strand of NZ_JBNCKO010000022.1, from coordinate 14,486 downwards.
TTGATCCGCACGATCCGGTTGTCGCTGGGCGAGGTGTGCATGATGTACAGCCAGCGGTCGCTGGCGAAGCTGGCCGACACGGCGAGCCCGAGCAGGCCGCCCTCACCGTCGGTGCTCTGCACGTTCGGCACCGTGCCCAGGTTGGTCTTGGCCCCAGTGGTGGGGTTGAGCTGGATGACGTCGTGCGCGTCGCGGCGGTTGTAGAGCACGGTGCCGTCCGACAGGGTGACGAGCCCCCACGGGATGTCGGTGTCGGTGGTGACCTGGCGCACCCCGCACACCGGGTTGCCGCAGCCCGCGCCCGTGGTCACGGTCGTGGTGGCGCTGCGCGAGGAGGCGTTGTCCTGCGCGTCCCGGGCCACGACGTAGTACTGGTACGCGGTGTTCGCCGCCAGCCCGCTGTCGGTGAAGGTGGTCACCGGCGGCGTGCCGGTGACCGTGCCGACCTTCACGCCACCCCGGAAGACGTCGTACGCCCGGACGCCGACGTTGTCGGTGGACGCGGTCCAGCGCAGGGTCACGGTGGTGCCCGAGGCGCTGCCGGTGAGCTGCTGCGGCGCGGTCGGCGCCTGGGTGTCGGCCTGACACGGCGGGGGCGTGATCGACACGGTGGTGCTCGCCTGGGACACGTTGCCGGCGGCGTCGCGGGCGTTGACGTACAGGCCCCAGGTCGCTCCGGCGACCACGGTGAGGCTTGTGGACAGCGTCGAGCCGCTCACCGACGTCATCAGCTGACCGTCGTGGTAGATGTCGTAGAAGGCCACCGCGACGTTGTCCGTCGAGGCGTTCCAGGCGAAGGTCACGGAGTTGCACGTCAGGCCGCTGACCCGCGGGCTGCCCGGCGCCGTGGGCGGCTGGGCGTCGGAGCTGCCCAGCGCCGTCGTCCAGCGCTGGTTGGCCTGCCCGTTGCAGGTCCAGAGACCGACCAGGGTGCTGTTGGCGGTGGCGCCGCCGTTGACGTCCAGGCACAGGCCGGACTGGAGGCCGACGATGGTCCCGTTGGTGTTGATCCGCCAACGCTGGTTGGCGCCACCGGTGCAGGTGTTGATCTGCAGGGTGGCCGGCGCGGTGGTGTCCTGGCCGACCACGTCCAGGCACATCGTCTCGTCGTAGACCCGCAGCTCACCGGCCGAGGTGAACGTCCAGGCCTGGTTGGCCTGACCGTTGCAGTCGTAGATGTTGATGCCGGCGCCGGCCGTCCGGACGTTGCCGACGACGTCCAGGCAGCGGCCCGACGCGGCGCTGACCACGGTCGAGGCCACCGCGGCCGATGCGGGTACGCCAACCGCGACGGTCAGCAGCGTCACCGCTGCCATCGTCGCCGGCAGTAGCCGTCGTCGTCGTGCGTGGCGTGGGTTGGGCCGCGCGAACGCTGCCATCTGTCCTCCAGGATCGGGGCGTCGACCGGACCGCCCCCGGCACCGGATGGACCGGCGCTCGACCAAGTCGAACTGTGAACATCGAATATCAAAGATGGGTCGACGACACATGTCAAACGATGTCACGTGATCGGCGACAAAACCCCAGATCGATGCGATGTCCGGCAGGGCCGCAGCCCTACTCCCCGCCCCGCAACGACTCCCGGACGTGCCGGCGGGCGTGATGGATCCGCGACTTCAGCGTGCCGACCGGAATGCCCAGCTGCTCGGCCATCTCCTGGTAGTCGAGCTGGCACAGGTCCCGCAGCACGAGCGCCGTCACCAACTCCGGCCGGTGGGCCTCCAGCCGGTCCAACGCGTCGAGCAGGTCGAGACGCGACCCGGCGATGACGCTGGTCGTGCGGGGATCGGCAATCTCGACGGGCAGCAGCGGACTCGGCCGCTCGACCGCCCGTCGCCGCAGCGACCGATAGGTCTGGCGGGCGCAGTTGGCGACCACGACATGCAACCAGGTCGAGAATAGCGACCGACCCTCGAATCGCTCGATGTGCCTGGCCACCTGCAGCAACGCGTCCTGCGCCGCCTCCTCCGCGTCCTGCTGGCAGGGCAGGAACCGCCCACACTGCTCGAGGACCCGCGGACCGATCGCCGCCAACAACTCGTCACGTGCCGCGCTGTCGCCGCTCGCCGCCCGGCGTGCCAGCTCCTCGGTCGACGACTCCTCCACCACCACTGGCGCTCCCCCGGCTCGTGCGACACCGCTGCCGCGGTGCCGGATAATACGGCCGTGTCCATTCCGCCGCAGATCGGCCGGTACCGCGTCGCACGCCCGGTCGGTGCCGGCGCGTTCGCCACCGTGTGGCTGGCGTACGACGACGAGTTGCAGGCCCCCGTGGCCGTGAAGGTGCTCGCCGAGAACTGGTCGCAACGGGCCGACATCCGGGCGCGTTTCCGGCAGGAGGCCCGGTTCATGCGGCAGGTGGACTCCGACCACCTGGTCCGGGTGTTGGACATCGGCGAGCTGCCCGACGGCCGGCCCTACCTGGTGATGACGTACGCCGGAGGCGGCACGCTCGCCGACCGGCTGGCCGACGGCCCGATGCCGGTGCGCGAGGCGCTGCGGACCGCCGCCGACATCGCCCGGGCGGTGGCCGTCCTGCACGACAAGGGGGTGCTGCACCGGGACCTCAAACCCTCGAACGTCCTCTTCGACACCACCGCCGCCGGAGCCCGGGTGCTGGTCGCCGACCTGGGACTGGCCAAGGCCCTCGCGCACGCGTCCGGGTTCACGCTCGTCGCCGGCACGCCCGGTTACATGGCACCGGAACAGCTCGTCGCGGGCGGCACGCTGGACGCGCGCGCCGACGTCTACGCGATGGGCGCCCTGACCCAGCACATGATGACCGGAGCGCCGCCGGGGCAGGCGGGGCAGACCGCGTCGGCCGTACCCGCCGTGGTCGAGCGCGTCGTCCGCCGCGCCCTGCATCGTGATCCGGACCGCCGCTGGCCCACCGCTGCCGCTTACGCCGCCGCGCTGGAGGGCCTGCTGGCCGCACGAACGGGTCCGGCCCGACCGTCGCCACGGCGCGCCCGCCGGGCCCTCACCACCGTCGGCACGATGGTCACGACGCTGGTCCTGGCCGGTTCGGCCGCCGCCACCGCCACGCCGCCGGGCTGGACCCGGGTACGCGACGCGACCGGCACCATCTCCGTCGCCGTGCCCGACGACTGGGCCCGGCACCTCCGCGACGGCGGCTGGAAACCGGGCGTGATCGGGCTGCCCGGCGCACACGACCCGGGTCTGGTCGTCGGGCCCGACCTCGCCGCGTGGTCCAACGCGAACAGTCCCACGCCCGGCGTGTTCGTCGGGGTGAGCCGGACCCGCACCGCCGCGACGGTCCAGCCCACCCTGACCGGCCACAACCGTTGCACCCGCGCTGCCGACCGCACGATCACGGTCGGCAGCCTCAGCGGGAGCGTCCGGCGCTGGACGCGGTGCGCCAACACCACGACGTCCTTCAGCGAGGTCATCCTGACCGAGGCCAACGGCACCCTCGACGTCTATGTCCAGGTCAGACAGACCGGGGACGTGGATCGCACCGACGAGATCCTGGACACGCTGCGGGTGACCGGCACCACGGCCGAGCCTTAGGCCTGTTTCATAAGGGCGGTCGAGCCGAGGCGGAGTCCGGGCGGCGATCCGGCAAGGCGCGGTTTCGTTCGGATACCGGTGTTGTATCCGGGCGAGACCGCAACGCCGCCGCTCGTCGTCCGGGCCCGCCGCAGGCCGGCCAGTTCTTATGAAACAGGCCTTAGTTAGTACCGCGCCCAGTTGCCGCTGCCGTCGGCCTTGCGCCACCGACGGGTCTCGGTGCCGCCGTCGAGCGTACGGACGGTGGCCTCCACGTTCTGGCCCACCAGCCGGTACGAGACGAACGTCATGACCTGGTCAGCTCCGGAACCGGGCTGGTCTCCCCTGATGGCCGGCCACGCGTGGCGTCCGCGGCCGTTGTCCGAGAGCTGCACGGGCACGAGCGCCTGGCGTCGTGCGGCGTTCGCGTTGCCCAGTTCGACCAGGACGAGCGCGTCCTCGGTCGAGGGCGCGTTCGCCGGTTCCTCGACGATGAACTCGCCGTACACCGGCTGCGCGCCGCCGGGCAGGATCCGGCACGGCACGTCGAACCCGTTCGACCCGTTGCGGAACGCCACGGCGTCGTCGGACTCGCTGCAGAAGGTCAGCTTGCGAATCACCGCGTTGGGCCAGTCGGTCTGCCTGATCTCGCCCACCTGGGTGGCCGGCCCGGAGGTGCCGGAGACCGGAGCACCCTGGGTGGCGCCGGCGGTGGCCGGCGTACCCGGGCCGGAGCTGGCGGGCGTCGGGGCGCTCGACGCCGACGGGCTCACGCTGCCCGGTGAAGAGCCGGCGGGCACCGCGTCACCGCCTTGCCGGTCTACCGATGGGGTGCAGCCAGCGCCGAGCGTGACGCCGAGTGCCACACCGACGAGCAGTTTGCCGTGCATGGGTGGTCCTTTCCTCTGCGGGATCCGTCACCACATTCGATGCCCCGGCACGGGCGGTGGTTCACGCAACGAGCGCGGATCTTCCACCGTCGGTACGCACGCCTCTCCTTCTCGGGTCGCAAGGGTATGGCCGTCCTGCGCCAGATGGCGGGGTGCGATCGCTGGAACAGGCTTGACCCAGGGCGTCGGGTGACGCCGTACGGACCTGCTCCGGACACCCGTTCGCCTGGAAAGGCAGTAACCGACGATGCGATCTCTTTCCTCTTCCCCATCCCGCTCCGCCCGAATCGCACGGCCCGTCGTCCGGCTCGGCGCGGTGGTGGCGACCGCTGTCGTCATCGCCGTGAGCACCGCGGGCTGTGGCGCGGGGCAGAGCGCTCCCGCGCCACCAGTCGACGCTCCGGCGGCACCGGCTGCCGCGAACGGGGCGGCCTCCGCCCTGACCGACGTCGACGTCAATGCCTGGCTCGACGGTTTGCTGCCGGCCGCGCTGGACCGCACCGGCATCGCCGGGGCCACCGTCGCCGTCGTCCACAATGGCCGCATTGTCACCACCCGGGGGTACGGCCACGCCGACACCGGTGACGGCGGCGTCGGGGCGGTGCCTGTCGACCCGGACCGGCACCTGTTCCGGATGGGATCGGTGTCGAAGCTCGTCACCGCCACCGCCGTCCTGCAACTCGTGCAGAGCGGCAAGCTGGACCTCGACGCCGACGTCGAGACGTACCTCGACTTCCGCCTGCCGCGCGGCTTCGAGCGAGCCGTCACCCTGCGGCACCTGCTGACGCACACCGCCGGTTTCGAGGAGCGGGTCTCCGGCCTCATCGGCACCGAAGGCGGCAACGTCAACCTGCGCCGGGCGCTGGTGACCGACCCGCCCGAGCAGATCTACGAGCCGGGCACGGTCCCGGCGTACTCCAACTACGGCAACGCGGTCGCGGGTTACGTCGTCGAGCGCGCCACCGGGACGCGCTTCGAGGAGTACGTGCAGCGCAACATCCTGGACCGGGCGGGCATGCCGTCGTCGAGCTTCGAGCAGCCCCTGCCGACGCCGCTGCGCGAGCGGATGTCCAAGGGGTACGACACCTCCGGCGCGCCCGCCGCGCCCTTCGAGATCGTCGGCACTCCCCCGCCCGGCGCGCTGAGCGCCCCGGCGACGGACATGGCGCGGTTCATGCTCGCCCAGCTCGGGGAGCCCGTCGGTTTCGGGGCCCTGCTGGACCAGCCGACCCGCGAGCTGATGCAGCGCCCGGCACTCGACGCGACATCGCTCGGCACGCTTGCCGACGGACCCCGGATGACTCTCGGCTTCTTCGACGAGAGCCGCAACGGCCACCGGATCCTCGGCCACGGCGGCGACACCGCGTACTTCCACACCCACCTGCAGATCTACCCCGACGACCGGGCCGGCATCTTCCTCTCGCTCAACAGCAACGGCTCGGGGGCGCTCGCCAGCCACGAACTCCGCGAGTCGGTCGTGAACGGTTTCGCCGACCGCTACTTCCCCGCCCGCGACGGGCAGCCGACCGCCGGCGTCGACCCGGCGACCACCGCCGAACACGCCGCGCTGGCAGCCGGCACGTACGAGTCCTCGCGAGCGATACGGAGCAACTTCCTGACGGCGATCGGCCTGGTCGGGCGGACGACGGTGAGCGTCACCGACGGCGACCGGTTGCTGTTCGAGCCGGGGCCACTGTCCGACTCCCCCGCCCGCTACGAGGAGGTGGCCCCCTGGGTCTGGCGGGAGGTCGGCGGGCAGCGCACGATCGCCATGCGGGCAACCGACGACCGGGTCGAGGCGATCGGTTTCGACTCCGCGTTCGCGTTGCTGCCCGTCGAGCCCGCCCGCGCCTCGACGGTGGCCGTCCCGGTGCTCGCCGTCTCGACGGTCGTGCTGCTGCTGACCGTGCTGTCCTGGCCGGTCGGCGCGCTCGTCCGCCGCCGGCTCGGCCGCGCCCCGCGCGAGCGGGCCGGGCGCACCGCGCGGATCCTGAGCCGCGTCGCCGTCGCCGGTACGCTCCTCGCCCTCGCCGGGTGGGTGCTGGCCATCAGCAGCATCATGAGCCTGCGGGAAATCCCCGGTGGTGTCCTGCGCGCCATTCAGGTGCTGCAACTTGTCGGTCTGCTCGGTGTGCTGCCCGCCGCCGTCCGGCTGGCCGACGACGTCCGACGCCACCTCGGCTGGCGCAGGATCGCCGGCAGCGCCCTGCTCCTGCTCGCTCTCGCCGGTGCGGCCTGGTTCGCCGTGGAGTTCCGGCTGCTCGCGCCTAGCATCTCCTACTGACCCGCCCGACCCGGGACGATCCGGAGCGAGGATGCGCACCGCATGAGGGACCACACCGGCACCGAACCCGGCACGCCGCGACTGACGAGGTGGCTCGACGAACGCCTCACCCGACTCGGCGTGATCGGGGTGTTCCCCCGGGACTGCCTGCTCGCGGCGGCCCTGACCGTCCTGACGTTCGTCCTGTTGACGCTGCTGATCTGGTTCGTGGCACCGGAGGACGGGGTGTCCTTCGACCCGACGCGGGCATGGCTGCTCATCACCGTCTGCTGCGTCCAGGCGCTGCTGCTGTGCCTGCGTCGGGTCCGCCCGCTGCTCTGCCTCGCGCTCGTCGTCGGCCTCCAACTGCCCGTCATCGGCGTCTCGCTGCCCGAGGCGACCGTCCGGGGCGTCGCGCCGTTCGTCGTGGCGTACACCATCGGGTCGGTGCTGCCGTCCCGGCACGCGCTGCTGGCCGTCGGCGCGGCCGTGCTGGCGGAGTCGGTCGGGGCGGCCTTCGTGGTGACCCCCGATCTCCTGACGGGCGTCGCGTACGTCTCCGCGAGCGCGCTGACCTACCTCGGCGCGACCTTCGTCGGCACGTACGTGGCCACGTCCCGGCGCTATGTGGAGCTGGTCCGGGTGCGGGCGGAGGAGGCGGTCCGGGAACAGCAGACGAAGATCCAGGGGGCGATCGGCGCGGAGCGCACCCGGATGGCCCGGGAGCTGCACGACGTGGCGGCCCACCACCTCTCCGGCATGGTCGTGCAGGCGGCGGCGGTCGAACGGTTGATCGACCGGGACCCGGCAGCCGCGAAGGCCGGGGTGGCCTGGATCCGGAGCCAGGGCAAGGAGACCCTGGACAACCTGCGGCTGGTCGTCGGCGTGCTGCGCGGCCGCCCGGGACACGAGGGCGGCGACGGCGCCACACCGGTGCCGGGCCTGGGCATGCTCGACGACCTGGTCCGCACCGTCGGCACCCTCGCCGGTCCGGTCGAGTTCGTCCGCGAGGGGCAGCAGCGTGCGGTGTCGCCGATCGCCGACGTCGCGCTCTACCGGATCGCGCAGGAGTCGCTCAGCAACGCCCGTCAGCACGCCCCGGGCGCGGCGGCGCGGGTGGTGCTCCGCTTCCGGCCCCGCTCGGTGTCACTGGAGGTGGTGAACGAACCCCCCGCCCGGCGTACCGTGCCGGCGCCGCGCACCGGCGGTGTCGGCCTGGTCGGCATGCGTGAGCGCGCACAGCTCATCGGCGCGAGTTTCGCGGCCGGCCCGACCGCGGCCGGCGGTTGGTCGGTCACCGCGACGCTACCGACGAACGACCCCGTCGCGTCGCCGCCAGAGGGAGAGGCCCCGGCATGATCAGAGTGATGCTCGTCGACGACCAGGCGGTCGTCCGCGCCGGCTTCCGCGTCATCCTCGAAGAGGTCGGCGACATCGAGGTCGTGGCGGAGGCGTCCAGCGGTACGGCCGCCGCCGACCTGGCCCGTCGGCTGCAACCCGACGTGATCTGCATGGACGTCCGGATGCCACACGGCGACGGGCTCACCGCGACCCGGCAGATCCTCGCGGACGCCGCCGGAACGCCGCCGGCGGTGCTCGTGGTGACGACGTTCGACCTCGACGAGTACGTCTTCGGCGCGCTGGAGGCCGGTGCCAGCGGCTTCATCCTCAAGGACTGCGAGCCGGAGGACCTCGTCGAGGCGGTCCGTCGCCTCGCCGGCGGCTACGGCCTCGTCGACCAGGCCGTCACCCGCCGGGTGATCTCGGAATTCGCCAGGCGCACCCCCGCGCCCCGCTCGGACGCCGCGACGGCCCACCAGCTCACCGCGCGGGAGACCGAGATCGTGCAGTTGCTCGCGCAGGGGTTGTCGAACGTCGAGATCGCCGACCGGCTCTTCATCGAGACCAGCACCGTCAAGTCACACCTCGGGCGCGCCATGGGCAAGATCGGCGCACGGGACCGGCTGCAGACCGTCGTGTGGGCGTACCAGAACGGGGTGGCCCGCCCCTGACGGGCGCACCGCCTCAGTCGCTCCACTCCTTGGCGAGCAGTTCGTAGGAGCTGACCCGGTCGGCGTGCGCGTGGGTGATCGTGGTGACGAGCAGCGGCGACGATCGCTCGCACGGCATCCTCCTCCGTGAATTGGCGTACGCCGCCTCAGGCGGCGGGACGGCGGGACAGCCCGGGCTGGTCGCCGGCCAGTCCGGCGTAGCGCCCCCGGTGGTACAGCAGCGGCGAGCCGACATCGGCGTGCCGGAGCACCTCTGGCTCGGCCAGCACGACGGCGTGATCGCCGACGGTCACCCGCTCGACGACCCGGCAGAGCAGCCAGGCCAGGGTGTCGTCCAGGATCGGCACCTCCTCCGGGCCGCTCCGCCAGCGGGTGGGAGCGGCGAACCTGTCGATGCCGCTCGTCGCGAAGGTCCGCGCCAGTTGCTGCTGGTGGTGGGCGAGCAGATGCACGGCCACGTGCCGGGCACGGGCCACCGCGGGCCAGCTCGACGACCCGAGGTTCAGGCAGAACGAGACAATCGGTGGCGCCAGCGACACCGAGGTGAACGAGGTGGCGGTGAAGCCGACCGCGGGCGAGCCGGGAGCGGTGACCACCGTGACGGTGCTGGCCTGGTGGCGGAGCAACGTCCGCAGCGCGTCGCTGTCGGCGTCGATCGGGGTGTCCGTGGACTGGGTCATGACGATCCTCCCGAGGGGTGGGATGCGCAGGGGGCTACGAACAGGCGGCGGAATCGGCCGACAGCCGCTCGTACGGGGTCTTCTCGCCGGCCTCGACGGCGATCGGCAGCCGGTTCTCCGCCGGGGGCAGCGGGCAGGTCGCGAAGTCGGTGTACGCGCACGGCAGATTTGTGGCCCGGCTGAAGTCGAGCGTCACCCGACCCCGCTCGTCCGGAGCGGCGACGGCCAGGGACCGGTTGGCCGAATAGGTCGTGACGCCGGAGGTGGCGTCGGTGAACAGCACCGACAGGCTCCCGGGGGCGACGCCGTTGAACGCGGTCAGGCGCAGCGGCACCCCGTCGACGGCGAACTCGATCTGGCCGGGTGCGTCGTAGACGTGCGTGAGCCCCTCCACGGCCGCGCCGACAGTGGTCGGGCGCGGGCTGTCGAAGGGTACGAAGCGCCCGCTCAGGACCCATCGGTGATCGGGCGGATAGCTGGGGGTGCCCCGGTAGCCGACGCGCAGCGGGTGGTCCGGACGCCGGGGACGGAGAATGTCGTGCCCACCTCGGCGGGCCACCTCCAGCACCCCGGCGTCGAGACCGACGGTGACGCCGGCACGCTCGGCGATCGGCCCGAACTCATGCCGGCCCCGACCCTGCCGGCCGTCGACGACGAGCAACTCGTCCTCGCCGAGAACCACCACCGGTCCGTCGTCGCCGGTGTGCCACTCCCCCGGCACGTCGGGGAACCGCTGCGGTACCGAGGTCAGCCAGTGCAGACCGGTGACGGCGAGGAAGCCGTGCGGGTCGGCCCGAACCTCCTCGTGGCGTCGGTGCCACTCCCGCCAGGCCGCCTCGAAGTCGAGCCGGGGGTCCACGACGGGCGGCAGGACAGCCTTGTTGGTCACGACAGGGTCCTCCTCGACGAGATGCACCGCCACACGCGCGGGATGCGGGGATGCCGGGCGCGACCCTGCGCCGGCGACGACAAGAGGGGGCCGGCGAGGGCTGGGCAGCCCGTTCAGGCTGGGATGGGCGCGCCGGGACAGAGCTGTGCGGCGACCCGCATCAGGTCGACGACCCGGCGGGAGGTGAACAACCGAACCAGCGGCATGCCGTCGAGTTTCCTACCAATGCGGTAGGAATTCAAGTCCCCGGGTCGAACGAGCCGCCGTTGGTCCACGCCGTCCCAGGTCGACTGTGGACGACAGCGGAGTACGATCCCGCTGCGCACCGCAGTGGTGATCTCCCGCCGACGACCCCTCGATAGGAGCCTGGCATGGCCGGTCCGGACGCCGAACTCGCCGCGAAACTCCAGCCCGACGTGCCGCACGCGGCGCGGATCTGGAACTACTGGATGGGCGGCAGGGACAACTTCCAGTCCGACCGGGCGGCCGGCGACGCCGTCGCCGAGGTCTACCCGGAGATCGTCCTCATGGCGCAGCAGTCGCGCGTGTTCCTGGTGCGGGCGGTGCGTCACCTCGCGGCAGAGGCGGGCATCCGGCAGTTCCTGGACATCGGCACCGGCCTGCCCACCATGCAGAACACGCACGCGGTCGCGCAGGGTGTCGCGCCCGAGTCGCGGATCGTCTACGTGGACAACGACCCGATGGTGCTTGTGCACGCGCGGGCACTGCTGGCCAGCACGACCTCGGAGGGTGTCACCACCTACGTCCCGGCCGACTACCACGACCCGGAGAAGATCCTCGCCGAGGCGGCGCAGACGCTCGACTTCGACAAGCCGATCGCCGTCATGTACATGGGTGTGCTGGGCTACGAGCCGGACCTGGACGTGGTGCGCTCCATCGTCGGCCGGACGATGGACGCGATGCCCTCCGGCTCGCACCTGGTGCTGTGGGACGGCACCAACACCAGCCCGGCGGTGGTTTCCGGCGCGGAACGGCTGGCGCAGAGCGGCGGGGTCCCGTACATCCTGCGCAGCCCGGAGGAACTCGCGAGTTGCTTCGACGGGCTGACGATCGTGGAGCCGGGCCTGGTGCCGATCCCCCTGTGGCGACCGGAAGATCCCGACGCGGTCGGGATCGACGCCTACGGCGCGGTGGCCCGCAAGCCCTGACCGACCTGACGCCGCCCCGCCGCCGCCGTGAGCGCGGCAGCGGGGCGGACGTCACTCACCCGTCACACGTCAGCGTCAACCCGTCGGGCACCGCGCTCGTCGACACGAGCAGGCCGAACCTCGCCACACCACCCGGCGCCAGCGTCCCGTTGAACGTGGCGTTGCGGACCGTGATGTCGGCGCCGACCGTCTCCAGCACCCCACCCCAGACGTTATCGACCCGCTCGTCGCCGGCCCACCGCCAGGAGACACGCCACCGGTCCAGCGGCTGGCTGCCGATGTTCTGCACGGTGCCCGTGACGACGAAGCCGCTGCCCCACTGGGAGTCGATCGAGGCCGTGGCACGGCACGACGTCAGCCCGGCGGTCCGGACCGACCAGTTGATGTACGGATCCCGCTTGCCGTCGGGGGCGGTGAACCGGTACCAGTACTCGGTGTTGGGCGTCAGCCTGTCGACTGTCACGGCGCCGAAGCGCTCCGGCCCGGAGACGACCGACGCCACCGGCGACCGCCACTGCTGGGCGTCCTCGCGACTGGCGAAGAGGGTGAGGGTCAGCGGCGGGTCGTAGCCGCAGGGCGGCCGGAAGAATATCGAGTACGAGATGGTCACGCTCGTGGTGGTGACGGCGGTGACGCTGGCGCCGATCGGCAGGGCCGGCGGGCAGGCGATCGTGGGCGTGGCTATCGGAGTGGGCGTGGCTATCGGAGTGGGCGTCGGTACCGCAGTGGGCGTGGGCGTGCGTATCGGAGTGGGCGTGGGTACCGCGGTGGGTAGCGCCGTAGCCGACGGTGTCGGTGTTGGCGTCGCCTCGGCGACGGCGGTCCCGGCCCAGGCGGCCAGCGCCATGGTCGTGACGGCGAGGAACGTGCGAAGCATCGGTGCCTCCGTGGTTTAGCAGGCACCGAGGACCGAGGTGGTGGCCGGTGCCGCGCTCGGGTGTCCGGTCACCGACGAGGACTGCCCGGCACGGGTGACGTGACCACCGCGTGCGCCCCGTGGACCGGAGAAGGTGTGGTGCGCGCTGGCTCCCGAGCACGACCGACCACAGCATCGCAGTCGACGAACATCGATGCAAGCGCGCACCGTCACGTCGGTCCACGGCATCAGGTGATCGAGTTGTAGACCGGGACCCAGCCCAGGCTCTGACCGGTGGAGGAGAACACCTCGATCTTGCGAATCACCGCACCCGGCGTGGTGGCGGCGACGCTGTTGCCGACTCCGATCCCGCCGACGGCGATGAGCTTGCCCTCGGTGCGGATCTGCCCGGCGCCACTTCGCCGGATGATCACCGTGTCCGCCGGCGCCTGGTAGGGAACGGCCGCTTCCACGGCGTTCCACGCCAGCGTGACGTCGACCGAGGCGGTGTCCACGAAGACGGCGGGATGCGAGGGGTGCGCCTGGCGTAGGTGGTTGCCCACCACGACGGCCTTCGTGGAGCCCTGGTGCACGGCGACGCAGCTGACGGCCCGGCTCGCGTTCGGATTCTCCACCCGGTTGCCGACCACCGTGACGTCCCGGGCGGACAGAACGTTGATGTGGCCGACACAGTTGGTCGCCACGTTGCCGGTGATGGAGACACCCACGGCCTGCCCGGACCGGGGCAGGGAACCACGGGCGCTGCCGTCGACCTCGATGCCGCGCAGTTGGCAGCCCGACACGGTGTTGTCGGCGACCACCAGGTTCGTCACCTGCTGCGTGTAGACGCCGGCCTGGCCACACTCGGTGATGGTGTTACCGGAGATGACGGTGCGGTCGGCGCCGAACCAGACGTTGATGCCGTCGTAGTACTTGGACTCGGCCCGCCAGACGCCGCCCCAGTCCTCGGCTTCCTGCGACGACAGCCAGTCCATCGCCACATGGTTGTTGGTGATCCGCACGTCGTGGCCGTTGCTGGCGATGCCGAACCGGACGTCCTCGGTGGTGCAGTTCGTGATGAGGATGTCGTTGGACGTGCCGGGGGTGTTGTCCCACACGCTGATGCCGGTGTGGCGGAACCCCCGGGACACCACCCCGTCGACGACGATGCCGGTCGACGCCGTGATGATCAGGCCGCTGTACCAGTACGCGGCGGTGTTGTCGACGAGGTTGAGCCCGAGCACCTTCAGCCGGTGGCAGTCCTCGACCTGGAGCACACCGCGGACCTGATCCTTCACCGTCACCGGGCTGGCGTCGACAAGCGCCAACGTCGCCCCGTGACCCCGCAGCGCGGTGTCGGTCAGTCCCGAGAGTGTCACCCGGTTGCTGACCCGGTACGTCCGGCCGGCCGGGAACAGCACACCCCGGTTCGGAGTGGCCGCCCGCGCGGCGTTGAACGCCGCCTGGATCGCCGCGGTGTCGTCGGTGACTCCGTCGCCGACCGCTCCGTGCGTCAGCACCGAGACCCAGCCGTCGTCGGTGCCGGGCAGCGCAGCCGCAGCCGGCTTGGCCGCCAGAGCGGCCCCGCCCGCCAGCGCCGTAGCCGCCAGGCCAGCGCGTAGAGCCGCGCGTCGTCCCACCGATGTCATGTGACCGCCTCCCGTGAAACGCGCCCGATCACCATCGCCGCGCACCCTATCCGTCCCGCCCCTGCCATGGGGGCACGCTTTCGCCCCGCCCCGCCCCGCCCCGTCGGGTCCAGGGGCGGGGCGAACCCGTGCTCCGCCGACCGTCGACTGATCACTTCGGTCGCCCCGGGGTCGGACCGTCCTGGTCCGTCACCGCGGCGACGAACCGACCCGCACCCGGTCGCTCTCGTTGTCGGAGAGGAAGGACGCCAGGGCCTGCCCCTGCTCGGTCACGGCGGCCAGATCCGCTGGGGAGAAGCCGCATAGTGGGGCTGACGGTCACCGTGCCCGAATCGACGCTCCAGGTCGCCGCGGCCCGCCCGTCGACGAGCACCACACGTTCGCCGGCCACCGACAGGCCACGGTGAGCGTCGTCGATGATGCGGCTGCGGTCGTCGTAGCCGAGGATCGCGTTGTCGAACGCCGGAAGGAATCGCACCGGGGCGGGTGTCTGCGGTGGTTCTGGCTTCGGGGTGCAGGGGTGTGGTGGCGGTTGGCTGTGTTCACGTTCGGTGGTGGTAGTGGTTGC
>NZ_JBNCKO010000021.1:0-109232 GCF_049841595.1 Micromonospora sp. DT228 | reverse complement strand
AGGGTGTGGGAGAGTAGGACGCCGCCGGACAATCTTTCAGATAGGGCCACCCCCAACGGGGTGGCCCTATCTGCGTTTGCCCCACGTGTCGGTTGGTCAACTCGGGATCATTGAAACGGCGGTGTCCGCGGCCGCTTGACACCCCGACATCAGCAAAGCTGAGTCGATTACCGCAGCTTGGGCGCCGGCGGTCCCGGGCGAGGCCGGGGAGGGTCCCGGGGGACGGTACGGGCGGTCCCGGGCGAGGCACGGGCGGCCGGTGGGGTCGGGTCAGTCGCGGGTCTGCATGTCCTTGCGGAGGTCGTGGAGCAGGGTCCCGGCGTCGGTGACCGACCTGGCGGGGAACATCGCCATCACCACGCTGCCGTGGTCGGCCCACCCGCACACCGCGAAGTCACCACCCTCGCCGCTCGTGCTGCCGCACTTCAGCACGCCGCCCAGGTCACCAGCGGGCATCTCGCGGAGGCCGCTCACCGCGCCGGTCTCGTCCGACAGGAGGCGGAACAGGCTCTCCAGGTCCCGCTCGGGCTGCCAGAGCAGCGTCGTGCCGCCGAAGATGAGCACGGAGCGCTTCTCGTCGGCCGGGTCGCGATAGACGGTGCCGAAGCTGCGGTCCAGTTCGATGTCCGCCGCCAGACCGCTGCGCAGGTAGTCGGCCGTGCTCTTCGCTCGATCGCTGTCGTCCCGGGTCAGGCCGGCCACCTGTGGGGGCGAGGCGATCTCGGTTTCCTTCTGCTGCGCCACCCGCCACCCGGCGACGCCCAGCACGCCGGCGCCCGCCAGGCCGACCACCAGCGCGATCGTCCAACCGATCTTGCGTCGTCTCGACCAGCCGCCCACGCGCTCGTCGGGGTCGCCCCCGGAGTCCCGGGTGCTCAGCTGGATCGGCTCTTCGGTCAGCTCGACCGGCTCGCGGCCGCCGTCGCGCGACCGCTCGGTGAGATGTGCGTCGGACATAGCCGACACCGTACGCGAACCACAGGTGGCGCACGTCAGGTCCGCGGAAGCCCTCCGTAGACTTGTCAGGTGACCGAGAGACTGGATGCCCGACGCCCCGACGCCCCGACCCTTGCCGGCCAGTACCAGCCCGGCGAGGTAGAGCAGCGACGGTATGAGCAGTGGGTAGCCGCTGGGCACTTCCGGGCCTCCGCCGACAGCGACAAGCCCCCGTTCGCCATCGTCATCCCGCCGCCGAACGTCACCGGCTCGCTGCACATGGGCCACGCGTTCGAGCACACGCTGATGGACGCGTTGACCCGGCGTAAGCGGATGCAGGGCTTCGAGGCGCTGTGGCTGCCGGGCATGGACCACGCCGGCATCGCCACCCAGAACCTGGTGGAGCGTCAGCTCGCCGCCGAGGGCCTGTCCCGACACGACCTCGGCCGGGAGAAGTTCGTCGAGCGGGTCTGGCAGTGGAAGGCCGAGTCCGGCGGCGCGATCCTGGGGCAGATGCGACGCCTCGGCGACTCCGTCGACTGGGACCGTGAGCGTTTCACCATGGACGAGGGGTTGACCCGCGCCGTCCAGACGATCTTCAAGAAGCTCTTCGACGAGGGCCTCATCTACCGGGCCAACCGGATCATCAACTGGTGCCCGCGTTGCCTCACCGCGCTCTCCGACATCGAGGTCGAGCACACCGACGACGACGGTGAGCTGATCTCCATCCGCTACAGCGACGAGGTCGTGGTGGCCACCACCCGGGCCGAGACGATGCTCGGCGACACCGCCGTGGCGGTGCACCCGGACGACGAGCGCTACCAGCACCTGATCGGCACCGAGGTCGAGCTGCCGCTGACCGGCCGCCGCATCCCGATCGTCGCCGACGCGCACGTCGACCCGTCGTTCGGCACCGGCATGGTCAAGGTGACCCCGGCGCACGACCCGAACGACTTCGAGATCGGCCAGCGGCACGATCTGCCCGCGATCACCGTCATGGACGAGCGCGGCGTGATCACCGTGCCCGGCCCGTTCGAAGGGCTGGACCGGTTCGAGGCGCGGCCCGCCATCGTGGCCGCGCTGCGCGAGCAGGGTCGGATCGTCGCGGAGAAGCGGCCGTACGTGCACGCGGTCGGGCACTGCTCGCGGTGCAAGACGACAGTCGAGCCGCGGCTGTCGTTGCAGTGGTTCGTCAACACCGGGCCGCTGGCCCAGGCCGCCGGCGACGCGGTGCGCGACGGTCGGGTCCGCATCGAGCCGGCCGAGCTGGCCAAGCGCTACTTCGCCTGGGTCGACAACATGCACGACTGGTGCATCTCCCGCCAGCTGTGGTGGGGGCACCGGATCCCGGTCTGGTACGGCCCGCAGGGCGAGATCGTCTGCGTCGGTCCGGACGAGCAGCCGCCGACCGGCGACGGCTGGCGGCAGGACGAGGACGTGCTCGACACCTGGTTCTCCAGCGCGCTCTGGCCGTTCTCTACGCTCGGCTGGCCGGAGCAGACCCCGGACCTGGCCAAGTTCTATCCGACAAGCGTCCTGGTCACCGGCTACGACATCCTGTTCTTCTGGGTCGCCCGGATGATGATGTTCGGCCTGTACGCGATGGACGGCAAGCAGCCGTTCGACGTGGTCGCCCTGCACGGGATGGTCCGCGACGAGCACGGCAAGAAGATGTCCAAGTCGTTCGGCAACGTCGTCGACCCGCTGGACTGGATCGACCGGTTCGGTGCCGACGCCACCCGCTTCACCCTGGCCCGGGGCGCGAACCCCGGGCAGGACGTGCCGGTCAGCGAGGAGTGGTGCCAGGGCTCCCGCAACTTCTGCAACAAGCTCTGGAACGCCACCCGGTTCGCCCTGATGAACGGCGCGCACACCACGGGTGACCTACCGCCCGCCGAGCGGCTCTCCACCGTCGACAGGTGGATCCTGTCCCGGCTGGCGCACGTCACCGCCGAGGTCGACGAGCAGTTCGAGGCGTACGAGTTCGCCAAGGTGTGTGACCTGCTCTACCACTTCGCCTGGGACGACGTCTGCGACTGGTACGTGGAGCTCAGCAAGCCGGTGCTCGCCGAGGGCGGTGAGCGGGCCGAGATCAGCCGCCGGGTGCTCGGGCACGTGCTGGACCAGTTGCTACGGCTGCTGCACCCGGTCATCCCGTTCGTCACCGAGGAGCTGTGGGTCGCGCTGACCGGCGGCGAGACGGTGCAGACCGCCGCCTGGCCGGTTGCCGACCGGTCGCTTGTCGACGACGCCGCCGAGGCCGAGCTGGCCAGTGTGCAGCGCGTGGTCACCGAGATCCGACGGTTCCGCTCCGATCAGGGGCTGCGCCCGACCCAGCGGGTGGCCGCCCGGTTGGACGGGCTGACCGGGGCGGGCATCGACGCCCACGAGCCGCTGATCCGTTCCCTGGTCCGGCTCGACCCGGCCGGCGACGATTTCCAGGCCAGCGCCACGCTGGCCATGCCCGGCGCCGTCGGTGTCGCGTTGGACACCCGGGGGTCGATCGACGTGGCCGCCGAGCGGGCCCGGCTGACCAAGGACCGCGCGGCGGCCGAGAAGGAGGTCGCGCAGGCTCGGGCGAAGCTCGACAACCCGGCCTTCATCGGTAAGGCCCCCGAGCCGGTGGTCGCGAAGATCCGCGACCGGCTCGCCACCGCCGAGGCCGACCTGGTCCGGATCGACGCTGCTCTGGAGACACTTTCCTCGTGACCGACCGTACCGATTTCGCCGCCGTCGAGGCCGAGCTGAACGCCCGTGGTTTCACCCGCATGGTCTTCGAGCTGGACCGGATCGAGTCGCTGCTGGACCTGCTCGGCAGCCCACAGCGGGCGTACCCGGCGATCCACCTGACCGGCACCAACGGCAAGACCTCCACCGCGCGGATGATCGACTCGCTGCTGCGGGCGCACGGGCTGCACACCGGCCGGTACACCAGCCCGCACCTGGAGACCGTCCGGGAGCGGATCAGCCTGGACGGGGAACCGGTGAGCGAGGAGCGGTTCGCGGCGGTGTACCGGGAGATCAAGCCGCTTGCCGAGCTGGTGGACGCGCGGTCGGACGAGCCGCTGACGTACTTCGACATGACGACCGCATTGGCGTTCGCCACGTTCGCCGACGCGCCTGTCGACATCGCGGTGGTCGAGGTGGGCCTCGGCGGCGCCGAGGACGCCACGAACGTCATCCAGGCCGGGGTCTGTGTGATCACCCCGATCGGGCTGGACCACACCGAGTGGTTGGGTGACACGCTCCAGGACATCGCGCTGGCCAAGGCCGGCATCATCCACCCGGGCGCCACGGTGATCGCCGCCGCGCAGGAGGAGGAGGCAGCCCGTCCCCTCCTCGATCGCAGCGCCGAGGTCGGGGCCACCATCGCCCGGGAGGGCGCCGAGTTCGGCGTACTGGGTCGGGCGGTCGCGGTCGGCGGTCAGGTGCTCAGCCTGCAGGGCCTGGGCGGCGTCTACGACGACGTGTTCATTCCCCTGCACGGCGCCCACCAGGCGCAGAACGCCGCGGTGGCGCTTGCCGCGGTGGAAGCGTTCCTGGGTGCCGGGGCCCGACGCCAACTCGACGTCGAGACGGTCCGGGAGGGTTTCGCCTCGGCCAGTTCCCCGGGTCGACTGGAGCGGGTCCGCAACGCGCCGACGGTCCTGCTCGACGGCGCGCACAACCCGCACGGCATGAAGGCCACCGTCACCGCGCTCCAGGAGGAGTTCGCGTTCAGCAAGCTGGTGGCGGTTGTCGGCGTACTCGCCGACAAGGACGCGGAGGCCATGCTGGAGCTGCTGGAGCCGGTGGTCGACCAGGTGGTGGTCACCCGCAACAGCTCGCCACGGGCGATGCCGACCGAGGAACTCGCCGCGCTGGCCGCCGAGATCTTCGGCGACGAGCGGGTGGACTCGGCCGAGGAGATGCCGGACGCCATCGAGCTGGCGGTGGCGCTGGCCGAGGAGAACGTCCCCGGCGAACTCAGCGGGGTCGGGGTGCTGGTCACCGGGTCGGTGGTGACGGTCGCCGACGCTCGTCGGCTGCTGAAGCGATGACCGACCCGGAGCGGGACCTCCACGCCACCGGTGACCCGGCCGACCAGGGCGTCACCGGCTCGCCGGCTGATCAGAGCGCGCCGCCGGAGGAGCCCGTCGCCGGGCAGCCTCGACGCTCCGGGTTGCGCAACCCGGAGCGGGCGGTCCGCGGCCTGGGCGCCGGCACACTCAGCCTGGAGGCGCTGGTGCTGCTGCTGGCGATCCAGCCGATCCGCGTGGTCGGCGGTGATCTCGGTGGTGCCGCCATCGGTGCCGTGGTGGCACTGGCGGTGGTCGCCATCGTTCTCGCCGGCATGATGCGCCGCGCCTGGGCGTGGCACGCCGGCACGGTGCTCCAGGGCCTGCTGCTGTTGGGCGGCCTGCTGCACTGGTCGCTACTCGGCCTGGGCATCATCTTCGCCCTGGTCTGGGCGTACGCGCTGCACGTCCGGCGGGTCATCCTCGGCTGACGCCGGACCGGTCAGCGGCCCGGCGGCACGGCCCGGGTCAGGCCTCGGCGCGTTCGCGCCACTGGGTCAGGCCTCGGCGCGTTCGCGCCACTGGGTGAGGGCGATGCCGTGGCCGTCCGGGTCGCGGAACGCCGCCGCCCACACCTCCAGCTTCGAGCCCCGGTTGACCACCCGGGGCGCGTACGTGAATCGGACGCCCGAGCCGCGTAACCGTTCGTACGCCGCTTCGATGTCGTTGACCTCGAGGTTGACGTGCACCAGCCGGCGGCTGATGGGCGCGGCTCCGGTCACCTCGCGCAGGACGAGCCGGGTCGTGCCGGAGGCGAGTACGGCGTTGCCGGCGCCCTGGTCGACCTCGGTGAAACCAAGCACGTCGCGGTAGAAGTCGAGCGACCGGGACAGGTCGGTCACCAGCAGGGTGAGACCCACCCCGCTGATCGGCGCGGCCGGGTCCGCAGCCGCATCCCCGGCCAAGCCGAAGATCGCCTCGTCCAGTTCCGCGTCGGTGACGGTCTCCCGCGCCGCCCCGACCGGGGAGGGATCGTCCAGCGGAAGATCCAGGGGGTCCAGCGGGTCGGTCGCGCCCGGACCGGACCGCTGCGCGGGCGGCGGGTCGGCGAACCGGTCGTCGGCCGGGGGCGCGTCGAACCGGTCGGCAGCCGGCATCTCGGTGCGGTCGGCAGGCGGCGCGTCGAACCGGTCGGCAGGCGGCATCTCGGTCCGGTCGGCCTCGGGTAGGTCGGTCCGGTCGGCGGCGGGCTCGTCGAACTGCTCCTCGGCGGGCGGGCGCGGCGCAGGGGTGGCCCGCCGCGGCAGCCCGCTCTTGGCCTGCTGCTCGACGAGGACGCCCTCCAACACCACGGGGCCGCCCGGACTCTGGTGCATCACCACGTGCTCGCGCTCCTCGGACCTGCCGCCCGGGTCGTCGCGCACCGGGTCGGGGCGGACCGGATCGGGGCCGAGCGGGTCCTGGAACCGGTCGCCCAGTGGGTCGCCGAAGTCGTCCCGGAAGTCGTCGTCCGAGGGCCGGTCGGCCCACGGCGGGGCATCCTGCTGGATCAGCACGTCGTCCATGGCCTCGGCCTCGGCGAACTCCGGCGGGAGGTCGGCGACGGCGGCGGCGGTCTCGGCGTGGGTGGGCACCTCGTCCCAGAGGACCTTCACGTGCCGCTGGTCGTCCAACGCGACCCGGATCGGCAGGGTCTGGCCCAGCGACGGCCACTTGGAGACCGGCACCCTCGGCTCGATGATCTTCTTGGACCGGGGTGGCAGGCCGGGCGCGTCGAGCACCAGTTGCAGCTCGCAGCGGCCGAACGCGTACTGGGTGGGTGGTTCGGAGGCGCTGTGCACGTGCCCGACACCCACCACCCAGGTGCGCCCGCCACCGCGGACGGTCGCCAGCGCGATCGCCAGCACCAGCAGGGCGACCCCGAGAGCCACGATGGCCCAACTGGTCATGCCCAGCCCGAAGAGGACGACGAAGGTGGCCACGGTGCCCAGCACCGTGCCGACCAGCTTGCGTACCGGCGCGATGGGCCGGTTCCCGCCATTCGCCACAGTGGACCTCCCGGGGTCAGGGCCAGGCTAGGCCGGATCGGCCACCGGGCGAAAGACCGGCCGCCGCGCCGGCGCCGGGACCGGGTCGCTACGCTGACCGTACCGATCCCGAGCGTTCAGCGTGCACAGGAGGAACCCAGCGTGTCCAGCAACAGCCCGGATGAGCGCAGCCTCGTTCTGATCAAGCCCGACGCGGTCCGCCGTGGCCTGGTCGGCGAGCTCCTCTCCCGCTTCGAGCGCAAGGGGCTGCGGATCGACGCGATGGTGCACCGGACGATGGACGCCGCGCTCGCCGACGAGCACTACGCCGAGCACGTCGACAAGGCGTTCTACCCACCGCTGAAGGACTTCATGACCAGCGGTCCACTCGTCGCGCTCGTGCTCTCCGGAGACCAGGTCATCGACGTGGTCCGTGGGCTGGTCGGGGCCACCGACGGGCGTCGGGCCGCCGCCGGCACCATCCGGGGCGACCTGTCGCTGTCCAACCGGGAGAACCTGGTGCACGCCTCCGACTCGACGGACAGCGCCAAGCGCGAGATCGCGCTCTGGTTCCCCGAGCTGGGCTGACACTCCCCGAGCTGAGCTGAGCTGAGCTGGGCTGGGCTGACGCGACCCGTCCGGGGCTGGCCGCCGGCACCGGGGGTTCAGTCGGCCGGCGGCACTTTCGTCGGGTTACCGACCACGTAGATCCCGGTGATCCGTCCGTCGGCCGCGGCGATGGTGAGCGTGTACCGGCTGCCGTCCGCACGGGTGATCAACACCGCGGGTTCCCCGTTCAGCTCGATCGGCTGCACGGTCATGGGACGGCCCGGGCCGTAGATCCCGGCGTAGAACCTGGCGATCCGGTCCGCGCCGGTGACCGGGTTGCGGGCGGCCCGGACCCGGCCACCGCCGTCGTTCCAGGCCGTGGCGTCCGCCGCGACCAGGCCGGTGAGCCTCGCCAGGTCACCGTCGCGGGCGGCGGCGAGGAACGCGTCCAGCAACCGTTCCCGTTCGGCCCGACTGGCGGTGAAGCGCCGCTGTTCCTGATGGATCCGGGTGGTCGCCCGGTGGTGGAGTTGGCGACAGTCCTCCGGGGTCCGGTCCAGGATCTCGGCGATCTCGGCGTACGGGACGTCGAAGGCTGTGTGCAGGACGTACACCGCCCGTTCCGGCGGGGTGAGCCGCTCCAGGACGTGCAACAGGGCGGTGGAGAGCGAGTCGCGCAGCTCCGCGCGGTCCAACGGTCCGAATGGCGAGGGCGCGGTCGGCACCGGCTCGGGCAGCCAGGTGCCGACGTACGTCTCGCGGGCCGCCTGCCGGGCCCGCAGTCGGTCCAGGGCCAGCCGGGTGACCACCCGGGACAGGTACCGGCGCGGTTCCTCCACCGCCGACCGGTCCACGCCGTGCCAGCGCAGGTACGCCTCCTGGAGCACGTCCTCCGCGTCGTGCCGGCTGCCGAGCAGGCGGTACGCGAGCCCGAGCAGCATCGGCCGGTGCGCCTGGAGCGCACCGGCCGCGTCTGATGCCGCAGTGGTCATGCGAGGGCTGGAGGCTCCAACCGCATGGTCACCCCGATCCGGTTCCACACGTTGATTGTGGCAATCGCGAGGACGAGATCGGCCAGTTCCTTCTCCGACCAGACCTTCGCGGCGGCGTCCCACACCTCGTCCGGCACGC
The DNA here is from genome assembly GCF_049841595.1 of Micromonospora sp. DT228. Classification (NCBI taxonomy): domain Bacteria; kingdom Bacillati; phylum Actinomycetota; class Actinomycetes; order Micromonosporales; family Micromonosporaceae; genus Micromonospora; species Micromonospora sp. DT228. The sequence goes on along the minus strand of NZ_JBNCKO010000021.1, from coordinate 100,591 downwards.
CGTGCTCGCCGAGCCGGGTGACGGCGTCGGTGAGATCCAGCGCGGCCCGCTCCCGTTCGTCGAAGAACGGCGACTCCCGCCAGGTGGCCACCGCGAACAGCCGTCGGCTCGACTCACCCTTGGCGAGCGCGTCCTGGCTGTGCATGTCGACGCAGTACGCGCACCCGTTGATCATCGACGCTCGCAGTTTCACCAGCTCAAGCACCGTCTGGTCGACGTTCGACTGGACGTACTTCTCCAGCCCCATGACCGCCTCGTACGCCTTCGGCGCCACCGCGCCGGGATTCATCCTCTGCATGGCTACCTCCCCTGATCGGTTGGACACCAACACGACGGACCAGCAGGGGCGAACCGTGACAGCCGAGCCTGTGACCCCGGTCATGCCCCGACCAACCCCCAACCCCGGCCCACCCCGCCCACCCTTCAGTCCGTTGATCATGAGGTTGTCGTCGCGACACGCCGGAGCGGACAGCGCTAACCTCATGATCAACGGGGCCGGGCCGGGGGGTTGGGCCGGGGCGGTTGGGTGGTGGGGTTGTTGGTCGGCGGTGTGGCGGTGGGCGGGTCTTGTATCGTTGGGCCTCGTACGGCGATGACCCGGCTATCACCGGTGAGCCTCCGGAAGAACGGCCGGGTGACCGGCCCAGTAGAACCGGACGGGTGCGGCCCGTCACAGCCGGTAAATGAGCGGGCGGTCGATCGTGACCGCCAAGCGGGGTGGTACCGCGGATCACCCGGGCGCGCCGTCGAGGCGTACCCGGAGGTTCGTCCTCGCAGACCCACGTTGAGTGAGCTGCATGAGGAGAGCGACCCCCGATGGCCTATCCGTTGCACGACCCGACCGCCGCCGGTGTCCCGGCGAGCCCGGACCTGCCCGCGGTCGAGCGCCGGGTGCTGGAGCACTGGACGGCCGACAAGACCTTCGAGGCCAGCGTCGAGGCCCGCCCGGCTGGCGACGACGGCAAGAACGAGTACGTCTTCTACGACGGCCCGCCGTTCGCCAACGGGCTGCCGCACTACGGTCACCTGTTCACCGGGTACGTCAAGGACGTGGTGCCGCGCTACCAGACCATGCGCGGGCGGCACGTCGAGCGGCGCTTCGGCTGGGACTGCCACGGCCTGCCCGCCGAGGTGGTTGCCGAGAAGCAGCTCGGCATCACCAGCAAGGCGGAGATCATCGACCTGGGCGTGGCCCGGTTCAACGAGGCCTGCCGCACCTCCGTGCTGGAGTTCACCCAGGACTGGGAGCGGTACATCAACCGGCAGGCCCGCTGGGTCGACTTCGCCAACGACTACAAGACCCTCGACCTGGACTACATGGAAAGCGTCATGTGGGCCTTCAAGACCCTGCACGACAAGGGTCTGATCTACGAGGGCTTCCGGGTGCTCGCGTACTGCTGGCGCTGTGAGACGCCGCTGTCGAACACCGAGACCCGGATGGACGACGTCTACCGCGACCGGCACGACCCGACGTTGTCGGTGTGGTTCGGGCTGACCGCCGACGAGTCCGCGCCGGAGCTGGTGCGGGGGCCGGTCAAGCTGGGCGTCTGGACCACCACGCCGTGGACCCTGCCGTCGAACCTCGCGCTCGCCGTCGGCCCGGACATCGAGTACGCGGTGCTCGAACGCGACGGCGAGCGCTACGTCGTGGGCGCCGCGCGGCTGGCCGCGTACGCCAAGGAGTTGGACGGATACGAGCTCCTCGGCACGGTGTACGGCCGGGACCTGGCCGGACGCCGCTACACCCCGCTGTTCGACTTCCTGGTCGAGCAGGCCGGCGACAACGCGTACCAGGTGCTCGGCGCGGAGTTCGTCACCACCGAGGACGGCACCGGGATCGTCCACCTGGCCCCGGCCTTCGGTGAGGACGACCAGAACGTCTGCAACGCCGCCGGCATCCCCACCATCGTCACGGTGGATGACCACACCCGGTTCACCGCGCTGGTCCCGCCGTACCAGGGTGAGCAGGTCTTCGACGTCAACAAGCCGGTGATCCGGGAGTTGAAGGAGCGGGGGGTGGTGCTCAAGCAGGACACCTACACCCACTCGTACCCGCACTGCTGGCGCTGTGACACCCCGCTCGTCTACAAGGCGGTGTCCTCGTGGTTCGTCGCGGTGACGCAGTTCCGGGACCGGATGGTCGAGCTGAACCAGGAGATCAACTGGACGCCCGGTCACATCAAGGACGGCTCGTTCGGCAAGTGGCTGGCCAACGCCCGGGACTGGTCGATCAGCCGGAACCGGTTCTGGGGCTCGCCGATCCCGGCGTGGAAGTCCGACGACCCGAACTACCCGCGCCTGGACGTCTACGGCTCGCTCGCGGACATCGAGCGGGACTTCGGCGTACGCCTCAGCGACCTGCACCGGCCGGCGGTGGACGACCTGGTCCGCCCCAACCCGGACGACCCGACCGGGCAGTCGATGATGCGCCGGGTGCCGGAGGTGCTGGACTGCTGGTTCGAGTCCGGGTCGATGCCGTTCGCCCAGGTGCACTACCCGTTCGAGAACGCGGACTGGTTCGAGCACCACTACCCGGGTGACTTCGTCGTCGAGTACATCGGGCAGACCCGCGGCTGGTTCTACACGATGCACGTGCTGGCCACCGCGCTGTTCGACCGCCCGGCGTTCCGCAACTGCCTGAGCCACGGCATCCTGCTCGGCTCGGACGGGCGCAAGATGTCCAAGAGCCTGCGCAACTATCCGGACGTCTACCACGTCTTCGACGCGTACGGCTCGGACGCGATGCGGTGGATGCTGATGTCCTCGCCGGTGTTGCGCGGCGGCGACATGGCGGTCACCGAGGCGGGCATCCGCGACGCCGTCCGCCAGGTGCTGCTGCCGCTGTGGAACGTCTGGTACTTCTTCACGCTCTACGCCAACGCCGACGGGCACTCCGCGCGCCGGCGCACCGACTCGACGCACCTGCTCGACAGGTACGTGCTGGCGAAGACGAACGAGTTGGTCGCCACGGTCGGCGCGCAGATGGACGCGTACGACATCTCCGGCGCGTGCGCCACCGTGCGGTCCTACCTGGACGCGCTGACCAACTGGTACGTGCGCCGCTCCCGGGACCGCTTCTGGTCCGGCGACGTCAACGCGTTCGACACCCTCTGGACGGTGCTGGAGACGCTCTGCCGGGTGGTGGCGCCGCTCGCGCCGTTGACCGCGGAGGAGATCTGGCGCGGCCTGACCGGTGAGCGGTCGGTGCACCTGACCGACTGGCCGGAGGCGACCGAGTTCCCGGCCGACCACGACCTGGTCGCCGCGATGGACGCCACCCGGGCGGTCGCCTCGGCGGCGCTGTCGCTGCGCAAGGCAAAGGGGCTGCGGGTGCGGCTGCCGCTGTCCAAGCTGACCGTGGCCTCGCCGGCGGCGGAGCAGTTGCGCCCGTTCGCCGACCTGGTCACCGACGAGGTGAACGTCAAGGCGGTCGAGTTCAGCACGGAGCTGTCCGCGTACTGCGAGCAGGTGTTGACAGTGGTGCCCCGGGCGCTCGGTCCGCGGGTCGGTAAGCAGGTCCAGCAGGTGATCAAGGCGGTCAAGGCGGGCGACTGGGAGCTTGTCGACGGCGCCCCGGTGGCGGCCGGTGTCACCCTCGCCGAGGGTGAGTACGAGCTGCGCCTGGTCGCCGCCGACGCCGAGAACTCCGCGCCACTGCCCGGCGGTGAGGGTGTGGTGGTGCTGGACACCGAGGTCACCCCGGAGTTGGCCGCCGAGGGGCTGGCCCGCGACGTGGTGCGGGTGGTGCAGCAGGCGCGCCGGGACGCCGACCTGGACGTGTCGGACCGGATCGTGGTGTCGGTGTCGGCCTCCGACGAGGTACGCGCGGCGGTGGCCGGTTACCTCGACTTCGTGTCCGGGGAGGTGCTGGCCGACTCGGTGGACTTCGCCGAGGGGGTCGACGGCTTCGCCGGCGAGGTCGGCGACGGTGACCGGGTGACGGTCTCCGTCCGCAGGTCGTAGATGCGGCTGCGGACGCCTCACCACCTCCGTCCGCGGGGTGTGGAGGCGTCCGCTACCGTGACACCGCCTGTTCGCACCTGATCAGCCGGAGGACCAGTGCCCCTGCTCTACACCATCGGCAAGCTCGCCGTGGGGCCCACGCTGCGGTTGGCGTTCCGCCCGACCGTCGAGGGGCTGGAAAACGTGCCGAAGAGCGGCGGGGCGATCTTCGCCGGCAACCACCTGTCGGTGGCCGACGAGCTGTTCCTCGGCACTGTCGTTCCCCGGCACCTGGCGTTCTGGGCGAAGTCGGAGTATTTCAAGGGCGCCGGTGTGAAGGGTGCGATCTCCAAGTTCGTGCTCACCGGCCTGGGCGCCATCCCGGTGGAGCGGGGCGGCGGCCGGGCCGCGCTGTCCGCGTTCGACGCGGCGATCCCGGTGCTCGAGAACGGTGACCTGGTGGTGGTCTACCCGGAGGGCACCCGCTCGCCGGACGGCCGGCTCTACCGGGGGCGGACCGGCACGGTTCGGTTGGCGACCTCGACGGGTGTCCCGATCATCCCGGTCGGCATGATCGGCACGGACAAGGCGCAGCCCATCGGCGCCCGGGTGCCCCGCCCCGGCGCTGCCGAGATCATCATTCGGTTCGGCAAGCCGATCGACCTGACCGGACGGCCGACGGACCGCACCTCGTTGCGGCAGATGACCGACGAGATGATGAGCGAGATCCAGAAACTCACCGGCCAGGAGTACGTCCCCCGTTACGCCCCGCCGCGCGTGCACCCGGACCCCACCCGCGAGGCCTGACCCCCTACCCGGTCGACCAAGAAGTCCACCGCCTTCGTGGGGCGGGAGCCTTCCTGATCGACGCCGGGTGGTCGGTTCAGGCCTTGGGCTGGATGATCTGGGCGCGCAGGGTGGCCAGCAGGGCGGCGCTGTCGCCGACGGAGAGCCGGGTGAACACCGCGGTGGCGATGCTGCCGTAGTCGACGGAGGTGCAGACCACCACGTCACCGCCATCGGACTGGCCGACCGCGCATCGCTCGTGCCGGCCCCGCACGCCGGTGTCCACGCTCTGCGGGGTCTCCAGGCTGTAACGATCGGTGAGCCGGCTGATCTCGGCCTCCGCGTCCGACTCCGGGCTGAACCGGAAACCCGTACCGCCGAAGACCGTCACCTGCTTGCCACCCGAGGTGGAGTAGACACCGGCGAAGGTGCCCTCGGCCAGCAGGTGCTCGCTCCGTACCTCGTTCTCCAACTGCCGGGCGGCCTCCGTGCTGCGGCTGTCCTGACGCAGCTTCAGATCGTCCACCTGGGCGGGCAGCGCGGCCTGCACCGGGTACTGGGCTGAGATCGGGAACCCGTAGTAGGCGGGGCAGCCGCAACAGCAGGCCAGGGTGAGCAGCAGCAGCCAGGGCCAGCGACGACGACGACGACGGGCCGGCGCGGAACCCGTGGGGGCCTGCCAGCCCGGCGGCGGCCCCGCCGGTGGCGCCACGGGCGGCGCGGCGGACCGCTTGCCCCGGCGCTGCTTCGGCGGCGCGGGCGGCGGCGCGGGCGGCGCCATCGGCCGGGTCGGCATCCTGGGCCCGGTGGCCTGCGGTGGCCTCGGGGCGGCCGCCGGTGACACCGGGTGCGACCCGACCGAGCGAGCGGGCGGGCTGCTGGGCCACTGCCGGGTCGCCGGCGGCGTCGGATGCGGCATCGTCGGAGGTAGTGAGGGAAACGGCGGCAGCTCGGCGGAGGGCAGGTCCCAGCCGCCGGTGTCCACGCCGGCCCACGGGTCGACAGGCGTCTGGTGCTCCGGCGACCCCATCGGCATTGGCGCCGGCGGGGTCGGCTCGGCCGACTCGCCCCACACCGGTCGGCGCGGCAGCGGGGGCGGCACCGGCGCCGAGCCGCTCCACCTGGGCGCGGGGGCCTCCGGGGTGGTGGCGGGCTCGGACCGGCCCGAGGCCGCCGGCTGATCCGGGGACTGGGGCTGCGTCGGAGGCTCCGGCCGGTCCGGCGGTGATGGCTGGTCCGGCGGTGATGGCTGGTCCGGCGGTGGTGGCTGGTCCGGCGGTGGTGGCTGGTCCGGCGGTGGTGGCGGTCCCGGCTGGTCCGGCGGTGCCGGTTGGTCCGGTGCTCCCGGTTGCTCCGCTGGTCCCGGTTGGTCCGGTGGTGCGGGTTGGTCTGACGGTGCCGGCTGGTCCGACGGTACGGGTGGGGAGGCCGGCTGATCGGCGGCCGCCGGATCCCGGTCCGGCTCCACGCCCGGGGTGCTCCCGTCGGCCGGCCGTGCTCCCGGCTGGGGCTCGGGCATCGCGGCAATCTCCTCTCGCGCCGGTCCGAGGTTAGTACCGCGTCGCCACCGCCAGGCGGGCGCGTACCCTTGGGCATCATGAGTGCCCCGTCCACGACGCCGCGCGCGGCCGCGACCACCTCTCGCGACGACTCCAGCTCGGCGTCTCCGACGCCGAGTCGTGACCTGGAGCCGTCCGTCTGGTCCCAGCTCGAGCCGCTGCTGCCCCAGGTTTCCAAGCCCATCCAGTACGTGGGGGGCGAGCTGGGCGCGGTGACCAAGGACTGGGCCGCGGCGGCCGTGCGCTGGGCGCTGATGTATCCCGACGCGTACGAGGTGGGCCTGCCCAACCAGGGCGTGCAGATCCTCTACGAGGTGCTCAACGAGCTGCCCGACACCCTCGCCGAGCGGACGTACGCGGTCTGGCCGGACCTGGAGACGCTGATGCGCACGCACGGCGTGCCGCAGTTCACCGTCGACGCGCACCGGGCGGTGCGCGACTTCGACGTGTTCGGCATCTCCTTCTCGACCGAGCTGGGCTACACGAACATGCTCACCGCGATCGACCTGGCCGGCATCCCGATGCTGGCTGCCGACCGCACCGACGCCGACCCGGTGATCGTGGCCGGCGGGCACGCCGCGTTCAACCCGGAGCCGATCGCCGACTTCATCGACGCCGCGGTGCTCGGCGACGGCGAGGAAGCGGTTCTGGAGATCACCGCGATCGTCCGGGAGTGGAAGGCCGAGGGTTCCCCGGGGGGCCGCGACGAGCTGCTGCTGCGGCTGGCGCGCACCGAGAGCGTCTACGTGCCACGCTTCTACGACGTCGACTACCTCCCCGACGGGCGGATCCAGCGGGTCGTGCCGAACCGGGCGGACGTGCCGTTCCGGGTGCACAAGCGCACGACGATGGACCTGGACGCCTGGCCGTACCCGAAGAAGCCCCTCGTCCCGCTGGCCGAGACGGTGCACGAGCGGTACGCGGTGGAGATCTTCCGGGGCTGCACCCGGGGCTGCCGGTTCTGCCAGGCTGGGATGATCACCCGGCCGGTGCGGGAGCGGTCGATCACCACTGTCGCTCAGATGGTCCGCGAGGGCCTGGAGTTCTCCGGCTTCAACGAGGTCGGCCTGCTGTCGCTCTCCTCGGCGGACCACTCCGAGATCGGTGACATGTGCTCGGGCCTCGCCGAGCAGTACGCGGGCACGAACGTCTCGCTGTCGCTGCCGTCGACCCGTGTCGACGCCTTCAACATCGACCTCGCGCAGGAGCTGTCCCGCAACGGGCGGCGTACCGGCCTGACCTTCGCCCCGGAGGGCGGGTCGGAGCGGATCCGCAAGGTCATCAACAAGATGGTGACGAAGGAAGACCTGATCCGTACGGTCGTCACCGCGTACACCAACGGCTGGCGGCAGGTGAAGCTCTACTTCATGTGCGGCCTGCCCACCGAGACCGACGAGGACGTTCTCGAGATCGCGGAGATGGCCCACGAGGTGATCCGGGCCGGCCGGGCCGCGACCGGCTCCAAGGACATCCGCTGCACGGTGTCCATCGGCGGGTTCGTACCGAAGCCGCACACCCCGTTCCAGTGGGCCGCGATGGACCGTCCGGAGGTCATCGACCACCGGCTCAAGATCCTCAAGCAGGCCATCAACTCCGACCGCTCGCTGGGGCGGGCCATCGGCTACCGCTACCACGACGGCGAGCCGTCGCTCATCGAAGGGCTGCTCTCCCGTGGTGACCGCCGGGTCGGCTCGGTGATCCGCAAGGTCTGGGAGAACGGCGGCCGGTTCGACGGGTGGAGCGAGCACTTCTCCTACCAGCGTTGGGTGGACGCGGCGGCCGAGACGCTGCCCGCGTTCGGGGTGGACCTCGACTGGTACACCACCCGGCAGCGCGAGGAGCTGGAGGTCCTGCCCTGGGACCACCTCGACTCGGGCCTGGACAAGGACTGGCTCTGGCAGGACTGGCAGGACTCGTTCAGCGAGTTCGAGCAGGACGACTGCCGGTGGACGCCCTGCTTCGACTGCGGCGTCTGCCCGTCGATGGACACCGAGATCCAGATCGGCCCGACGGGCAAGAAGCTGCTGCCACTCACCCCGCTGGGCGGCAACGGCATGAAGGTTCCGGCCGGCGAGCACCCGGCCTGATCGACCCGCCGTGGGCAGCGCCGGCGGCGGTGACCCACTACTCTCCACACTCGACACGTCACCCGACGGGCCCGCGTTCGCGCGGGCCCGTCGGCATTTGTCGGGCTGCACGGCGCGCCACGGCCGGGCCCGCCTCGCCATCGACGAAAGCCGGCGCGACGTGGCGGCGACCGGGGCTGCCCCGACATGGTCAGACTCGATACGCTGCGTCTGACATGGACCGACCCGGCGGGTCGGGAACGGGGGAGGAAGCTCAATGGGGACCATCCCGCCGCCGAACACCGGCGATCTACAGGTGAGCGTCGAGGATCTGGACGCCGCCGCGGCGTACGTCGATCGACTGAAGCAGTACGTCGACGACACCATCAGTTATGAGATGGAGCGCGTCAAGGAACGGATGAAGGGCGACAGCAACAGCGCCCAGACGGTCCCGGGCGGCACTCCCTTCGGCGCGTACGAGGACGCCCGCATGCAGTGGCAGGCGCTGACCAAGTCCACGAGCAACATGGAGCTGCACCTCCAGACGCTCTCCCAGAAACTCGCCGCGCTCAAGCAGGGCACCGAGGAGATCGCCAAGGCGTTCCGGGACTCCGAGGCGCGCAACGCCGCCAACGGCAAGGAGATCGAGCGGCTGCTCGAGTCGGCGGCTCCGCCGCCCCCTGCCGGCGGCACGCCCACCTACCCGTACACGGCCTGAGGGGGACGTCATGGCTGGAGGAACCTGGGAGCGGTGCGTCCGCGAGGTGACGCTCTCCGCCGACCCGGAGACGGTCGGTTCGGTCGGGCAGGGGTGGGGAAACATCTCCTCCGGCCTGACGCAGCTGCGGGACGCGCTGGTCGGCCGTTCGTTCGTCGGCCCGATCGCGACCGGCCAGGAGCGCCCGCACGTCGGCGGCCTGCCCGGCATGCTCGCCGGTTGGAAGGGCAGCGGCGGCGACGCCTATCGCGAGCACCTGGGCGAGATCGGTAAGCAGGTCGAGGATCTGATCACCGACGCGACGAACGTCAGCGGCGCGCTGGGGCGGATCGAGCAGGACATCCGCGCGGCGGTCGCCTCGATCCCGGTCCCCCTGGGCGACGACTTCGGCATCAACGAGTGGAGCCTGCCCAACGGCACCGAGCTCGACGACGCCCGCGACGGCGAGAGCGCGTCGGGCTTCCTCGCCGCGCTGCGGAAGGACTACCAGAGCAACCCCGGGTCGTACGCCGACGGCGCGTTCCGCGACAAGGCCGACGACCTGGAGGCGACCATGAAGGTCGACGGCCAGGCGGGTGACCACAAGCGGGGTGGTTGGTGGGACACCAAGGACCACCTCGACAACTGGTACCGGGACAACCAGCAGGCGGCCAACACCGCGATGTCGCCGCTGCCCCAGGCGGTCTACACCGAGCGTCCGAAGCTTCAGGTGGGCGATCCGGGGCGCTATCAGGACGACTACCGACCCGACGATCGGGTGCCGCCGAAGGGCCGACCTGACATCGGTGGTGGTGGCGGTGGCGGCGGTGGCGGCGGCGGCCCGGACATCGGCAGCCGGTTGCCCGGCGGCGGCGCCGACTTGAGCGGTGGGCCGACGTCGGTCGGCGGCCCGTTCTCCCCGCCCCCGACAAGCGGATTCGGCGACGGCTCCTCCACCGGCGGCGGCTCCGGCGCGTTCACCCCTCCGCCCACCGGTTCGGGATATCCGGGTGTCGACGACGGCTACAGCACCGGTCTGGCCGGCGCCGCGCCCAGCGGCCTTGGCGCCGGATACGGCGGCGCGGGTGGCGGCCTCGGTGGCGCCAGCCTCGGTGGTGCCGGCGGTGGTTTCGGTGGCGGCGTTGGCGCGGGCGGTGGCATCGGGTCCGGTGGCGGTGGCCTGGGCGGCGCCGGCGTGGGCAGCATGGGCGGCATCCCCGGCATGGTGGGTGGCGGTAACGGCAAGGTGCCGCCGATGACGAGCGCGGCGAACGCGCTGCGCACCGCCGCCGGTGCGGGCGGCGCCGGCCTGGCGGGCGGCGCGCGTGGCGGTGCCGGGATGGGCGGCGCCGGGATGGGCGGCATGATGGGCGGCGCGGGCGGTGCCGGGCACGGCGGTGGTGGTGGTACGGGTTCGGAGCACTCGTCGTGGTTGACTGAGGACGACGATCCGTGGGGTCCTGGTGACGGGGCGACCCCGGGCATCCTGCGATGAGGACGGACGGATGACACTGAACGTCGGAGCGCTCCGGCCGGTCACGGCCTGCCTGCTGGTGGGGCTCCTGGTGCTGGGGGCCGCCCAGCCGGCGGCGGCGGCACCTCGGCGAGCCGAGCAGTGGTATGTGGACGAGCTCCGGATGGAGCAGGCGCACCAGCTGTCCACCGGGCGCGGTGTGGTCGTGGCCGTGATCGACAGCGGCGTCGACGCCAACCATCCGGACCTGAAGGGCCAGGTGCTTCCCGGCGGCCGCAGCGACGGCGGCAGCGGAGACGGACGGGTCGACGCGCAGGGGCACGGCACGCACATGGCCGGCATCATCGCGGCGACGAACGCCAGCCCCGACGGCGTGGACGGCATTGCCCCCGGCGCGAAGATCCTGCCCATCAGGCTGGACGACTCTGCAGAGGATGACGCGCCTTACAACGACGCGCTGGTCAGCCGCGGCATCCGGATGGCCGTCGACGGTGGCGCCAAGGTGATCAACATTTCACTGGGCAAGCCGTCGGCCGTCAGCCCCGAAGAGGTCAGTGCCATCCAGTACGCCTGGGAGCACGACGTCGTCGTGGTGGTCGCCGCCGGTAACATCGCCAACGGCAGCGTCAAGGTCGAGGCTCCCGCCAGCGTTCCTGGCGTGATCGCCGTGACCGGGACGACCCGGGGCGGCAAGTTCTGGTCCGGGTCGGTCCAGGGTCCCGAGGCCGTGGTCGCCGCACCTGGCGATGACATCTACAACGTCGGCCGTGACAAGGGCTACGGCTGGGGTGACGGCACCTCCGACTCGGCCGCGATCGTCGCCGGCATCGCCGCGTTGATCCGCTCGAAGTATCCGAACCTCGACGCCGCCAACGTGATCAACCGGATCATCCGCACGGCCCGGGACGCCGGTCCCGCCGGCCGCGACCCGCAGTACGGCTTCGGCCTGATCGACCCGGTGACCGCACTGAGCGCGAACGTGCCGCCGGTCGCCGCCAACCCGCTGCTCGACCCGGCCGTGGCACCCGCGCAGACGGCGCCCGCCCAGTCAGGGCCCGCGCAGACCGCGGACGCGGCCGAGGAGTTCGACGTCACCCAGCACGGCGACCGTGGCGGCCCCAGCGACCAGCAGGTGATGGTCATCGTCGTCGGCATCGCGGTGGCGCTGGCGCTGCTGCTGGGTCTGGTGGTGTTCCTGATCTGGAACCGACGTCGGTACCGTCGCGAGGCGGCCCTGGCGGCCGACGTACCGGACCACCTGCTCGACCAGGAGCCACCCGGCGGGTACGCGCCGCCGGGCGCTGGTTACCCCCCACCCGGCGCCGGTTACGCACCGCCGTCCGGTTATCCGCCACCTGCGGGGTACGCCCCACCCAGCGGTGGTTACCCCCCACCGTCCGGTTACGCGCCGCCGGGCTACGGCCCGCCGGGAGGGGCGCCACCGGCGCCCCCACCCGGGAGCGGTAACGGGTCCTGATCATGGTGGCCGGCTGGATGACCTTCGGGTCGCCCGGCCGGCCATCGGCGTTCCGGCAGGTGGTCATGGTGGTGTCGAACTGTTTGCACCGGTTCGTCGGTGCCGGACGACCGCCCCGGCTGCGTGCCGTCACGGGCCCTGCGCCAGGATGGTCGGACACGCAGGTACACCCGAGGAGCCCACGATCGCCAAGAAGCCTCAACCCGAGGGCGGCCAGGCACCGGTCGTCCAGCGCGTCCGCATCAGGTACGCCAAGCGCGGACCGCTGCGGTTCACCTCGCACCGGGACTTCGCCCGGGCGTTCGAGCGCGCGCTGCGCCGGGCCGCCGTGCCGGTCGCCTTCTCCCAGGGTTTCCACCCACACCCGAAGATCTCCTACGCCAGCGCCGCGCCCACCGGGGTGGCGAGTGAGGCGGAGTACCTGGAAATCGCTCTCCAGGCGGCTGTCGACCCGGAGCAGTTGCGGGCCGCTTTGGACGCCGCGCTCTCGCCGGGGCTGGACGTCCTGGACGCCGTGGTCGCCGAGGGGGGCAACCTCCCGGACCGGATCGAGGCGTCGCACTGGCACATCGAGTTGCCCGAGGTCGAGACCGAGGTGCTCCGTGCCGCGGTGGACGCCTTCCTCGCGGCGGACGAGGTGCTGGTGGAGCGGATGACCAAGCAGGGGAGACGCACCTTCGACGCCCGTGCCGCGGTGATATCTGTCGATGTCCTCACGCCAACGCCGACGCCTTCCGGGGTGCCGGCCGTACCGTGTGCGATACTCGAACTGGTCGTGCGGCAGGTCACCCCGTCCGTACGGCCCGATGACGTCCTTTCCGGCCTCCGCGTGGTGGCCGACCTGGAGCCGCCGGTTTCGCCGAGGGTGACCCGGCTGGCTCAGGGCACGTTGACCGCGCAGGGTGCGATCGTGGATCCGTTGGATGCGGACCGCGACGGGGCAGCCATCGTTGGGCACTGACCGACGGTCCGTGCTCTGGCAGGCAGACTTCGGCGGTCGCGCACCACGCGCGCCCGGCGGAAACACTTTTGCGGCGACCCTGCGTGGCAGCGCTCACCCGCGCCCGGGGTAGCCAGAACTGGAGAACGTCCATGCTCGAGAACGAGCCCGAGGGCGGCGAACGGACCGGTTCACAGCCGGCCGGGGAAACCGCCGACCAGAGCACCACGGCCGACGGCGCCGCCGTCGCGACCCCCACCACGGCCGTCGGTTCGGCTTCGGTGGAGCCGGACGGCGCGGAGAGCGCCGAGCCCGCCGCGCCGGTACGACGCACCCGGGCGACCCGGCGTCGCGCCGCCCCGCTCAGCCAGCCGGAGCAGACCGACGCGCCGGCCGAGGCGTCCACCAGCGAGTCCGCCAGTGCCGAGTCGCCGCAGGCGGAGGTCTTCGCCCCGATCTCCGGCGACCAGGACGTCGCGCCCAAAACCCCCCGGCGCCGGCGCAAGGCCACTCCCGTCGAGACGACCGCCGAGGAGCCGCTTGTCGCGTCCTCCGCGGAGGTGGCCCCGGCCGACGTGGTTCCGCCGGTCAAGGTGACCCGTACCCGGCGCAAGAAGGCCACCCCGGCGGCCGTCGAGGAGCCGCCCGCGGTCGAGGAACCGGTCGCCCAGGAGCCGCCCGTCGAGGAGTTGGCCGAGGAGCCGGTCGTCGCCGAGGAACCGGCGGCCTCCGACCTGCGCGAGGCCGAGGCCGAACTGAACGACATCCCGGGCGCGACCGCCGCCGGGTCGCCCTGGACCAGCGCCGGCGAGGTGTCGCCAGGTGTTGCCGTCTCCGGTGTGAAAGCTGAGCCGATCGAGCCGGTAGAGGTCGAGCCGGAGCAGCCGCGTACCCGTCGTCGGCGGGCCGCGCTCTCCGCGCCCACCGTGCTGTTCATGGCCCCCCAGCCGGACGCCGTGCCGGTGACCCGGCCGGTCGAGCCCGCTCCCGTCGCCGAGGAACCGGTGGTGGAGGAGGCCGCGGAGCCGTCCCGCCGCCGTCGGCGTGGTCGCCGCGAGGTCGAGCCGGTGGAGCCGGTCGAGGTGATCGAGGCCGAGGAGGAGCCGACCGAGGAGGCCGACGAGGCCGCCGAGGCGGACGAGGACGACGACGACAGCGCCGCCGCGCGCCGCCGCCGCCGGCGTGGTCGCCGAGGTCGGGGCCGGGGCAAGGGCGGGGCCGACGACGCCGAGGACGAGGAGTCCGAGGAGGCGGCGCAGGCCGACGAGGAAGAGACCGCCGAGGTCGAGGCCGAGGGCGACGAGGACGAGGAGACCGAGGGCGGGGACGGCTTGACGCGTCGCCGCCGGCGTCGTCGTCGCCGGGGCGCGGGTGACACGGAGGGTGCCGCCGACGACGGCGTACCGACCGTGGTCAAGATCCGCGAGCCGCGCCGGACCGTCGACGAGGTGCAGGGTGTGTCCGGTTCGACCCGGCTGGAGGCCAAGCGCCAGCGCCGCCGGGACGGCCGGGAGCAGCGGCGTACGCGACCGCCGATTCTCAGCGAGTCGGAGTTCCTGGCGCGCCGGGAGGCTGTCGATCGGGTGATGGCAGTCCGCCAGCGCGGTGACCGGACCCAGATCGCCGTCCTGGAGGACGGGGTGCTCGTCGAGCACTACGTCACCCGCAACTCCTCCGGCACCATGGCCGGCAACGTGTACCTGGGCAAGGTGCAGAACGTGCTGCCGAGCATGGAGGCGGCGTTCGTCGACGTGGGCCGCGGTCGCAACGCGGTGCTGTACGCCGGCGAGGTCAACTGGGACACCTCCGGTCTGGAAGGGCGGGCCCGCTCGATCGAGCAGGCGCTGCGCTCCGGCGACTCGGTGCTGGTCCAGGTCACCAAGGACCCGATCGGGCACAAGGGCGCTCGACTGACCAGCCACATCGCGCTCTCCGGCCGGCACCTGGTCTACGTGCCCAACGGCAACGCGTCCGGGATCAGCCGCAAGCTGCCGGACAACGAGCGCAAGCGGCTGCGGGACGTGCTCAAGAAGCTGGTCCCGGACGGCGCGGGCGTGATCGTCCGGACGGCCGCCGAGGGCGCCAGCGAGGACGAGCTGGCCCGCGACGTCAAGCGGCTGCAGGCGCAGTGGGAGGACATCCAGGCCAAGGCGGCCGAGGGCGGCGCCCCGGCGCTGCTCTACGGGGAGCCCGACCTGGTCATCCGGGTGGTCCGGGACCTGTTCAACGAGGACTTCCGCGAGCTGGTGATCGAGGGCGAGCAGTCGTACGACGTCGTCGAGTCGTACCTGTCGCACGTCTCGCCGGATCTCGTCGACCGGGTACGCCGGCACGTCGGCACGAGCGACGTCTTCGCCGAGTACCGGATCGACGAGCAGATCATCAAGGGCCTGGACCGCAAGGTCTTCCTGCCCTCCGGCGGCTCGCTGGTGATCGACCGCACCGAGGCGATGACGGTGGTGGACGTCAACACCGGCAAGTACACCGGCTCCGGGGGCAACCTGGAGGAGACCGTCACCCGTAACAACCTGGAGGCGGCGGAGGAGATCGTCCGCCAGCTCCGGCTGCGCGACATCGGCGGCATCGTGGTGATCGACTTCATCGACATGGTGCTCGAGTCGAACCGTGAGCTGGTGCTGCGCCGACTCACCGAGTGCCTCGGCCGGGATCGCACCAAGCACCAGGTCACCGAGATCACCTCGCTCGGCCTGGTGCAGATGACCCGTAAGCGGATCGGCGCGGGCCTGCTGGAGGCGTTCAGCGAGACCTGCGAGTGCTGCAAGGGTCGGGGCGTCATCATGCACACCGAGCCGGTTCCGGAGAAGGCACGCGCTGCCGGTGCCGCGGAGAAGGTCAAGGCTGTCGCCTCGTCGGTGGCCGCCGCCCCGGCCGCCGAGCAGGGCACCGCGTCGTCCCGTCGCCGGGCGCGCAAGAACGCCCCGGCCGAGCGGGCCGTGGTCGAGGTCGTCGACGTCGACACCGACACCGACACCAGCGCCGAGCCGGACGCCGACTACCAGGACACCATGGGCTACGACCTGTCCCGCTACGAGTCGGACACCGCCGCCGCGCCGGCGATCTCCGACAGTCAGCAGGGGGAGTCGGCCCGGCTGGCCGCGGCGGACGACCCGGACGCGCTCGCCGACGGCGAGGGTGACGAGGACAGCACCGAGGGTGGCGCCGGCCGCCGCCGTTCACGCCGGGGTGGCGCCCGCCGGCGGACGCGCCCCTGACCGCCTGACCGGCCAAGTGTTTGACGAGGTCCCTTCCCCGGCAAAGTGACGGGGGAGGGACCTCGCCGTGGTGGCCACTCCGGCCCAGGATCGGCCGTCCCTGGTCAGGAGAAGAAGATGCGTCGTCTGCTCGCCGTCACCGCGCTGATCGCACTGCTCTTCGACGCGGCCGGCTGCTCCGCCGACCGGCCGACGGGCGTGGGGTCCGATCCGGCCGCCGTGACGACAGGTGACACGGCCTCCGGGCCGAGCGGCAGGTCGGCAGGTGGTGCCGCCGCGGGCGTCGCCACGGAGGTCTGTGCCGCCGCCCAGCAGGCCAGCACCACAGCCGTCCGCACGTATGTGGCCGAGCTGGGCCAGTTGGTCGCGGCGGTCGGCGCCGGGGACAGCGACAAAGCCGAGGCCGCCCGCGGACGGGCCGAGGCGGCGTTGGCCGGCTGGCGGAGCGAGCTGCGCAAGCAGTCGGAGCGGGCCACCGATCCGCAGCTCAAGACACTGCTCACCGACCTCGGCACCGAGGTCGCCGCGCTCGGCGCCGACGTCGAGTCCATCGACGAGACCGAACTCGACAGGCTCCAGCAACGCCTCGACCAGCTCTGCGCGCGCTGACCAGGGCGGGCCGGTTTGGGGTCCGGGCCGGCGATGGCGTACTCTTGCCTGCGGCCCACCTTTGGTGTGCCGAGTTCCCGTGTGCCCACGCCGCCGTGCACTGCTACCCGGCGAGCCGCTGCGGGGACGACCGCCAGCAGCCTCAACGACAGGGAGTCCGCCTCCGATGTACGCGATCGTCAAGACCGGCGGCAAGCAGTACAAGGTCGCCGAGGGCGACGTGATCGAGGTCGAGAAGCTCACCGGTGCTCCCGGTGACGCGGTGAAGCTCACCGCGGTGCTCCTCGTCGACGGTGACGACCTGGTGACCGACGCGGCGAAGCTTGCCGAGGTCGCGGTGTCCGGCGAAATCGCCGCGCACACCAAGGGCCCGAAGATCCGGATCCACAAGTTCAAGAACAAGACCGGCTACCACAAGCGCCAGGGTCACCGCCAGCCGTTGACCCAGGTCAAGGTGACCGGCATCTCCAGCGGGAAGTAGGTCGTCCTCCAATGGCTCACAAAAAGGGTGCGTCCAGCTCGCGTAACGGTCGTGACTCCGCGGCCCAGCGACTCGGCGTGAAGCGCTTCGGTGGTCAGGTCGTCAGCGCCGGTGAGATCATCATCCGGCAGCGTGGCACCAAGTTCCACCCCGGTGACCTGGTCGGCCGTGGCGGCGACGACACGCTGTTCGCGCTGTCCGCCGGTGCGGTCCTCTTCGGCACCAAGCGCGGTCGCAAGACCGTCAGCATCGTTCCGCAGCAGTAGTTTTCCGGCTAAGCGGGCCGCGGACCTCCGGGTCCCGGCCCGCTTAGCTTTTTTCGAAGTGCGGGGTCGGACCTCGCTGGAAGGATTGACGCCGTGGCGACGTTCGTTGACCGGGTCGTTCTGCATCTGCAGGCCGGCGATGGCGGGCACGGCTGTGTCTCGATCCACCGCGAGAAGTTCAAGCCCTTCGGTGGGCCGGACGGCGGTAACGGCGGGCACGGCGGCAGCGTGTCCCTGGTTGTCGACCCGCAGGTCACCACCCTGCTCGACTTCCACTTCCACCCGCACGTCAAGGCCGACAACGGCAAGGGCGGCGCCGGGTCGAACCGGGACGGCGCCAACGGCCGCACCCTGATGTTGAAGGTGCCCAACGGCACCGTGGTGCAGACCACCGACGGCACCGTGCTTGCCGACATGGTCGGCGCCGGCACCACCTTCGAGGTGGCTCGCGGCGGGCGCGGCGGGCGGGGCAACGCGTCGCTGGCCAACGCCAAGCGCAAGGCCCCCGGCTTCGCCGAGCTGGGGGAGCCCGGTGACCAGCTGGACATCGTGCTGGAGCTGAAGAGCGTCGCCGACGTGGGCCTGGTGGGCTTCCCGTCGGCCGGCAAGTCGTCGCTGATCTCGGTGATCTCCGCCGCGAAGCCGAAGATCGCCGACTACCCGTTCACCACCCTCGTGCCCAACCTCGGCGTGGTCCGGATGGACAACCACACCTTCACCGTCGCCGACGTGCCGGGTCTGATCCCCGGCGCGGCCAACGGCAAGGGGCTGGGCCTGGAGTTCCTGCGGCACATCGAGCGCTGCGCCGTGCTGGTGCACGTGATCGACTCGGCGACCCTGGAGCCCGGCCGTGACCCGGTCGCCGACATCGACGCCATCGAGGCCGAGCTGAGCCAGTACGGCGGGCTGACCGACCGCCCACGACTGGTCGCCGTGAACAAGGTCGACGTGCCGGACGGCCGGGACCTCGCCGAGATCGTCCGCCCGGATCTGGAGGAGCGCGGCTACCGGGTGTTCGAGGTCTCCGCGGCCACCCGGGAGGGGCTCAAGGAGCTGACGTACGCGATGGCCGAGCTGGTCGAGGCGGAGCGCAAGGCCGCGCCGCCCGCCGAGCCGACCCGGATCGTGATCCGTCCGATCGCGGTGGACGACGACGGGTTCACCATCACCGCCGAGGCGGACGGCTCGTTCACCGTTCGCGGTGTCCGGCCGGAGCGCTGGGTCAAGCAGACCAACTTCGACAACGACGAGGCGGTCGGCTATCTCGCGGACCGGCTCGCCCGGCTCGGGGTGGAGGACAAGCTGGCCAAGGCCGGCGCGGAGCCCGGTGATCTGGTCCGGATCGGTGAGCGCGAGTTCGACTGGAAGCCGACGCTGTACGCCGGCGTGGAATTCGTACCCGGCAACCGGGGCACCGACGTCCGCCTGGAGGAGAAGTCGAACCGGCTCTCCGCGGCGGACCGGCTCGCGGCCCGCAAGGCTCGCCGGGTGCGATCGGCGGACGAGGTGGGCGCGGACTCCTCCGACGACGACGAGGACGCCGACGAGGGCGACGCCGAGTAGTCCGTTGCGCTCCGTGATTGGGTTGATTTCCGGAAACCTCCGCGAAATCCACCAGTTCTAGCGTGGGGTGATGCTGATCGAGTCACGGCCCGTCACCGATCCGGAGATCGCCGCCCTGGTCATCGCGCAGCAGCGTGAGCTGCGGACGGCTGATGGTGGGTTGGATGGGCAGGTCTTCGTCCCCCACGACGACGTCCGCTACCTGGCGGCGGTCGTGCACGGTCGGGCGGTCGCCTGTGGCGGGCTCCAGTCGATCGACGCCGAAACCGGCGAGATCAAGCGGATGTACGTCCGGCCCGCCTACCGGGGTCGGGGCATCGCCCGTCAACTGCTCGCCGCACTCGAGGAGTGTGCGTTCCGGCAGGGGCAGTCGGTGGTCTGCCTGGAGACGGGCACCTACCTGCCGGCCGCGATCGCGCTGTACACCTCGTGTGGCTACGAACAGATCCCGGTCTACGGCGAATACGTGGGCAACCCGTACAGCGTCTGTTTCGCCAAGCGACTGCCGGTCGCGGCCTGACGGCCGTGCCGCCGCTCACGCCCCGGTGCTGGCGTGCGCGACGGTCACCGGCTTCCACTCGGGTGAGGCGTGCTGGCGCAGGACGATGCCGCGCGGGACCGGAGAACCCCAAAGCTACAGGTCAGTGCCGATCGGCCGGGTTGTCCAGACGCCCGCCGGTGCCCGCCTGGTTCGACAGCAGCAGCCCGAGCGCGAGCATCCCGAAGCCGAGTGCGAGGTGCAGCCAGTTGTCGGCGTCGTTCACCGGCAGGATGTTCGCCCCGCTCTCGGCGTCGACAGCCTCGATGCCCAGGCCGTACAGCCAGAGCGCGAGATAGCTCGCCCCGCCGGCGGCCAGGAACACGCGGGCGCCGGCGACGCTGCGGGCCAGCACCAGGCCGACCAACCCGTAGAGCAGGTGTACCGCGTTGTGCAGGATCGACACCTGGAACAACCCGAGCAGTCGCGCGTCCGAGTGGTGTCCGGCGAACCTCAGCTCGCCGTAGTCGGTGGTGATGCCGGGGACGAAGCCGAGAACGCCGATCAGCAGGAAGACCCCGGCGACGACCAGTGCGGCCACCTGGACCCGGGGTCGTGGACCCGCCCGTCGGCCACCTCGCACGTCTCGTGCCATCGCTGCCCCCTCCGTGGCTCGGCGAGCCCTCGCGAACCGCACTGTCCGCAGCGGCGACATGACGCAGCCCGACGATCCTCCATTTTGAAGTCGATCCAGCCGGCCGCGCAGAGAAATGCACGAAGAAGTATGGAAGGCAGAACCGAGGGTAGGTGAATGGTCAGCGGTCGCGGCAACGCACCGCATCCCCCAGCACAACCGCGACGACTTTTTCGAGCGGAAGGGAAATCATGTCTTACGATCTTTCATCTACGTCTTCCACGTACGGGCAGGATTCGACGAACGGCGGCGGCGTCCGCGACCAGGTGCGCCACGTCGGCTCCGAGGCCGCGCAGGCTGGCGGCGCGGTCGCCCAGACCGCGAAGGAGCAGGGCACCGAGGTCGGCCGCGAGGCGGCCCGGCAGGCCCGCAACGTGTACGGCGAGGCCCGCACCCAGCTCGCCGGCCAGGCGGGTGAGCAGCAGCGTCGGGCCGCCGGCGGGCTGCGCTCGCTCGCCGCCGAGATGCGCTCGATGGCCGAGCAGGGTGGTCAGGCCGGCCCGGTGACCGAGCTGGCCCGTCAGGCCGCCGACCGGGTGCACGGCGTCGCCGGCTGGCTTGAGCAGCGCGAGCCCGGCGACCTGATCACCGAGGTACGCGACTACGCGCGGCGCAACCCCGGCACCTTCCTGGTCGGCGCGGCGGTCCTCGGTGTGCTGGCCGGCCGGCTGACCCGAAGCGTCGCCGCCACCGGTGACGACTCCGGCAACGGATCCTCGTCCTACCGGGGCGCCGGGGCGTACGACCCGGAGCGGACCGCCGTCATCCCGACGCCGCCGCCCGCGCCCCGCGCGGTGCCGGACGCCGTCCCGCCGGGCGGCTACCTCGACCCGACCCCTGGCACGCGGACCGAGCCGACGTCCGGCGGTTACGCCGACCCGACGCCCGGCGGTTACGCCGACCCCAGCCGGGACGGCTACCCCGAGCACTCCGGCACCGGTCAGCCGCTGCCGCCGGTGCAGCAGACCGACCCGCTGCCGGGCGTTCCGTCCACCGGCACCCCTCGCCCGTGAGCCGCCGAGTCATCCGAAGGGAGGCGACGGCATGACCACGCCGACGCAGGGGTCCGGCCTGGGCTCCGGATACCGCCCCGACGCGGGTGCCCCGCACACCGCGGCGGAGGTGAAGGGCAGCTCGCTGGGTGACCTGATGCGTCAGGTCACCACCGACCTGTCGACGCTGATGCGCCAGGAGGTCGAGCTGGCCAAGGCCGAGATCCGCCAGGAGGGCAAGAAGGCGGGCAAGGCCGCCGGGCTCTTCGGCGGTGCCGGCTTCGGCGGCTACATGGTGGCGCTCTTCGTGTCCATCGCCGTGTGGCAGTTCCTGGACAACGTCATGGACTCCGGCCTGGCCGCACTGATCGTGGCCGTCATCTGGGCCGCGATCGGCGCCGTCCTCTACTCCATGGCGAAGAAGAACGCCCAGCACGTACGCGGGCTCAAGCAGACGAACGACAGCGTGCAGCGGATCCCCGACGCGCTCAAGCCGCACCCGGAGGGAGTCACCCGATGAGCACCGATCCCGATCAGATCCGCCGGGAGATCGAAGCCACCCGTAACAGCCTCAGCTCCGATGTCGACGCGTTGGCGTACAAGGTCAGCCCGAGCCGCATCGTCGACGACCGCAAGCAGCGGGCCCGTTCCGCTCTGCAGAATGTGAGGGACAAGGTCATGGGAACCGCGTCTGACCTCGGCCACGGCACCGGCCAGGCGGCCCACTCGGTGGGCGACCGCGCCTCGTCGGCGGCCTCCAGCGTCAGCGACGCCGCGCACAGCGCACCGCGGGTGATCCGGCAGAAGTCCCAGGGCAACCCTCTCGCCGCCGGTCTGATCGCGTTCGGGGTCGGCTGGCTGGCCTCGTCGCTGATCCCGGCGTCCCGCCGCGAGCAGCAGGCCGCGACCCAGCTCAAGGAGCGGGTCGGCGAGCACAGCGGTGCGGTGAGGGACAAGCTGGGGGAGGTGGCAAGCGAGTTCAAGGAGGAGCTGCGCGAGCCCGCCCAGCAGGCCGCCCAGTCGGTGAGGTCCACCGCCCAGGACGCCGTGCACGCGGTCAGGGACGACAGCAGGTCGGCCGCGCACGACGTCAAGGACCAGGCCCAGCAGGCCCGGCACCAGGTAAGCCCGTGACCGCACCACCCCACCACCGCGACAGCTCGCGGCCACCATCCCGGTGACCGCGAGCTGTCCCACCCCGCCCCGCCCAGCCACGCCCCGCCCCGCCCGCCCCCGCCTCGCCGATCTTGCAGTTTCTGTCGGGGGTTTGTCCTATTGTGGGCCGTCTTGTCGCGACAGGAAGTGCAAGATCGCGCGGGTCAGTGGGTGGTGCGGGGCGGGGTTGGCAGCTCGGCGGATGTGGGTGTCGCCGTAGCGGACGCCGCCGCGCAGGAACCGCTGGGCTACCGCCAGCCAGCCGCACACACCGCGCTCCACCAGCCAGAGTGGGGCCGCCAGGGCCGTGGTCGGCGGAAACACCCGGTCACCACCGGCGCGACGACGACCCGCCTCGGCCAAAACGACCACCCCGGCCGCCGCGCCGAGCAGCAGCCGGGGCCGGCGTGCCGCGACCGCCGCCGCCAGCCCCGGCAGGACCGCGAGCGCGGTCAGCAGGCGAGCCGGCTGGGCCAGATCGTCGTACGCCTGACGGACCCGTTGGCCCCGGAAGTGCGCGGCATCCGGCGGCAGGCGGCGGACGTACAGCCAGGCCGGCCTGGCCTCGACACCGCCGTACCCGCGGACGGTACGGATCAGCTCAAGGTTCTCGAAGAGCACGTCCGGGTCGTACCCGCCCATGCCGAGGAAGGTGCTGCGCCGAACCGCGAGGGTGCCCGGGTAGTCGTCCCCGAGCGCCCGATTGAGCAGCGTCCGGCCGGTGTCCCACCAGGCGTGCCAGGGCAGCGGGTCGAAGTAGTTCTGTGGCCGTACCAGGTCGACCCGGCCCAGCAGCCGGTGCACGGCGGTCAGCCCGGCCCCGTCGTACCGGACGTCGTCGTCGGCGATCACCACGTGCTCGTGGCCCGCCGCGCGCACCCCGGTGCGTACGCCGATCACCTTGCCGTTGAGCCCGCGGGCGGTGGCGTCGGGTTGGAGGTGTCGGACCAGCCCTCGCCAGGCGTCGGCGTGCCGCGCGAACAGGTCCGGCGCGGATCCGTCGACCACGATCACCTCGACCCGCTCGGCCAGCCACCGCAGGTAACCGGTCAGCTCGGCCAGGCCGGTGTCGGCGTGCCAGCGCAGCGGCAGCACGTACGTCATCGGCAGGTGGACCGGCGACGCAACGGCGCGGTCGCTGTCGACGCCCCACCGGCGCGCGGCGCGCCGGGCGTCACCAGGTGGACTGAACAAGGACATCGACGTGCCTCCTCGCCAGGACAGTGGTGAACCGGCGGTTGAGCAGCGCCTGCCCGCATTCCCGCCGATCAAACGGACACGTCGTTCCGACTGCGGCGCTGGCCGGTCACTCCCGAACGATCGGCGAGGCGGAGGTCAGGCGCGCCGAACGTCGCCGAGAGTCAGACCGAGGGGCGGCAGCGCCGGCATCCGGTGCAGGTCCAGGGCGAGATCCTGGACGGGTACGTCGTAGCGCATGGCGCTGGTCAGGTTGGTGACCGCCCGTTTCACCAGGTCGATGGTGATCCACTCGCCCGCGCACCGGTGTCCGGCGAAGTGGTCACCGCCGCCCTGCGGGATCAGCTCGAACGGGTCCACGCGTCGGTCGGCGAACCGCTCCGGCCGGAACAGCTCCGGCTCCGGCCAGAGGGCCGGGTGGTGGTTGGTGCCGTACAGGTCGAGCAGCACCCGCCGGCCCCGGGGAAAGTGGTGGCCCTGCCAGTCGAAGGAGCGCCGGACCCGGGCCGCCGCGATCGGGAAGAACGGGTAGTAGCGGCGTACCTCCTGGACGAAGTTCTCGGTGGCCTGGTCGTCGTCGCGGACCCGGTCCCGCCAGCCCGGATGGTCGTGCAGGGCGAGCGCGGCGAACGCCATGTACTGGTCCACGGCGACCACCGGCCGCAGCACGTTGAGCAGCTCCACCGCCGCGATCCGCCGGGGGAGGAGCTGGCCCCGCCGGTCCCGGTGCTCGGCGATCACGGCCAGGGCGCTCCCGGGCGGCGCCGGGAAGAGACCGACCCGGGTCCGTTCGATCAGGCCGGCGAGCCAGCGTTCGGCGCGGTGCCGGGCGAGCCGTCCCCGCCAGTGCCGGGGGCCGACCACCGCCGGCCCCTCGATCATCGCGTGCAGGTCGACGGCGCGTCGCTCGACCTGCGACGTGGGCAGCGGCACCCCGGCCCAGGCGCAGACCACGCTTGTCAGCAGGCGGCCCAGCTCGTCGTAGAGCGGCAGCGGCCCGGCGGCCTCCCACGCGGGGATCCGGGCCCGCCACTCGTCGTCGAAGAGCTGGCCGAGGCGCTGGATGGCGGCCGGCGTCATGATCGACATGAACATGGCCTTGCGGTCGGCGTGCTCCGGCCCGTCCAGCCCCTGTACGCCCCGCCGCCCGGTGAGGGTCCGTTGCACGCGCAGCGGCATGGCAGTCGCGCGTTGGAAGCGTTCGTTGTCGTAGAACAGCATCGCCGCTGGCCGGCCGCGCAGGCAGATGGTCGGGGCGAGCAGGATCCGGGTCTGGAAGACGTCGCTGCCGTACCGCTCGCAGCGCGCGCCGATGAACCGGTAGCCGGCGCGGAGCAGGGCGAGGGTGCTGTCCGGGCTGCGGTCGACAGGCATTGTCGCCATCGGGTCTCCTCACGCGCGGGTGCGGCCGGTCACCACCGGCCGGGTGCGGGTACCCCCCTCGCCGCCGCTGAATCCCCGCGCCGACGGCACGCCGGCTGGCCCCTCCCAGGAGCGGTGGAACCTGGTTTGCTGCTGGTGGGGCAACCACGGGGAGGGGCGGATGCGCGACAACACATCGCCGCACTGGCGGCAGCGGCGCACGGTCGGGGCACTGGGCGGAGGCCGTGACGGGCGGCCACTGATCGGGCCTCCTCGGCGGCCCGTCCGGCCGCACCGGTTCTTCACCGTGCACCTGGGCTTCACCGCGCCCACCGTGGTCGAGGCCCGCGAGCTGGCCGTGGCGTACGCGGAGGCGTTGACCCTGCTCCGCCCGGAGGTGGCGCTCGGCGCGGCGGCCCTGTCGCCGGCCGACGCCTGGCAGCGGGCCGAGCGGCTGTTCTGCGGTGCGGTCGGCCCGGACGGCGAGCGCTGCGTCGACGTGGCCGATCATCCGGGCTTCCACCACGCCCCGGGGCCCGGCGGTCTCGGTTGGGGCGACGGCGATGGCCCCGCCCGTGGCTGACCGCCGACCCGGGGCGCTGGTCCCGGGTCGGCGGGCCACCGCACGGTGGCGGGCGCGATCAGTCCAGGTCGAACTCGCCGTCCTGTGCGCCGGCCACGAACGCGTCCCACTCGGCCTGCGTGAAGACCAGCACCGGCCCGTCGGGCTCGGACGAGTTGCGCATCCCGATCAGGTCGTCGACGAAGGCGACCTCGACGGCGCTGTCGGAGGTGTCCCCTTCGGCCCGCTGCCAGACCGCCCGAGAGAGGTCGAAGTCGCCCTTGGGGTGCTGCGCCATTGTTCTTTCCTCCAGTGCCGAGGGTCGTGTGGTGACCGGGTGTCGATCCCCATCGGGCAGGATAAGCGGATGCCGAGCCTGACCCGTGTAGAGGCGACCGCGCGTGGCGCGGCGATTACTGTCGAGTCCTATCAGGTGGACCTCGACCTGACCGGAGGCGCGGAGGTGTTCCGCTCCCATGTCGAGATCCGGTTCCGGGCGGCTCCCGGCACCGCGACCTTCGTCGAGCTCAAGCCCGCCAAACTGCTTGCGGTACGCCTCAACGACCGCGACCTCGACGCCGGCCTGCTGACCGACAACCGGCTGCGGCTCACCGACCTGGCCGCGGACAACACGCTTGTCGTCGAGGCGGAGATGGCGTACTCCAACGCGGGCGAGGGGATGCACCGCTTCGTCGATCCGGCCGACGGCGAGACCTACCTCTACGCGGTGAGCTTCCTCGACAACGTGCAGCGCATCTTCGCCGCGTTCGACCAGCCCGACCTCAAGGCACCCGTCGTCCTGTCGGTGACCGCGCCGCCGGAGTGGACGGTCTCCGGCAACGCCGAGGTGGCTGCCACACCGGCCCCGGGCCGCTGGGAGTTCGCCCCCAGCGCGCCGCTGGCCACCTACTTCTTCTCGCTGATCGCCGGCCCCTACCACGTGCGGCGCGCCGAGCACGACGGCGTGCCGCTGGGCATCTACTGTCGCCGGTCGCTCGCCGAGCACCTGGACGCCGACGCCGAGGAGATCTTCACCGTCACCCGGCAGTGCCTGGACCGGTTCCACCAGCTCTTCACCGAGCGCTACCCGTTCGGCAAGTACGACCAGGCGTTCGTGCCGGAGTTCAACGCCGGCGCCATGGAAAACCCCGGCATCGTCACCTTCCGCGACGACTACGTGTTCCGCTCGGCGGTCACCGACACCCAGCGCGAGCTCCGGGCCACCACGATCGCCCACGAGATGGCGCACATGTGGTTCGGCGACCTGGTCACCATGCGCTGGTGGGACGACCTGTGGTTGAACGAGTCCTTCGCCGAATACCTGGGCACCCGGGTCACCGCCGAGGCGACCCGCTTCGACCAGGCCTGGACGACCTTCGCCATGCGCCGCAAGGCCTGGGGATACGCGGCCGACCAGCGGCCCTCCACCCACCCGGTCGCCCCTCCGGAGGTGGCCGACGCCGACGAGGGCCTGCTCAACTTCGACGGCATCTCGTACGCCAAGGGCGCCAGCGTGCTGCGGCAACTGGTCGCGTGGCTCGGCGACGAGGCGTTCCTGGCCGGCCTGAACGCGCACTTCGCCGAGCACCGCTTCGGCAACGCCACGCTCGCCGACCTGCTGGTCAGCCTCTCCACCGCCAGCGGCCGGGACCTGTCCGGTTGGGCCGAGGTGTGGTTGCGCCGGCCGCAGGTCAACACCCTGCGCGCCGAGGTCACCGTCGACGCCGACGGCCGCTACGCCGAGGTGGCCGTGGTGCAGACCGCGCCGGAGTCCCACCCGGTGCTGCGCCCGCACCGCATCGGCGTGGGCCGCTACGCGGCGGACGGCACGGTGCGGCGCGACGACCTCGACATCGACCCCGCGGTCGACGGCGGCCGGACGGTGTTGGGGGCGTTGGCCGGCACGCAGGCGGCCCGGCTGTTGCTGCTCAACGACGGTGACCTCACCTACACCAAGGTGCGCCTGGACCCGGCGTCGGCGGAGGCGGTCGCGCTGATGCTGCCCCGCCTGGCCGACCCGCTCACCCGCGCGCTCCTCTGGGGTGAGGCACTGGACGCGGCTACCGACGGGGAGCGACCCGTCGCCGGCCTGGTCGACCTGATGGCCGTCGCGCTGCCCGCCGAACCCGAAGTGATCATCGCGGAGGACGTGCTCACGCTCAGCCGGTCGTTGGTGGACCGCTACCTCGATCCGTTGGCCCGGTCCGCGGCGCTGGCCCGGGTCGCCGGGGCGTGCCAGCGGCTGCTCGACGGCGCGCCGGCGGGGCAGTCGTTGCAGTTGGCCGCCGCGCGGGGATGGATCGCCGCGACCGCCGACACGGACCTGCTCGTCGGCTGGCTCGCCGGCCGGGACGTGCCGGCCGGGCTGCGGGTTGACGCGGAGTTGCGCTGGGCGGTGCTGCGCCGGTTGGTGGTGCTGGGTGCGGCGGGCGAGGAGGAGATCGCCGTCGAGGCTGCCGCCGACAACAGCTCCACCGGCGCGGAACGGGCCGCTGGCTGCCGGGCCGCCCTGCCCGACCCGGCCGCGAAGAAGGCGGCCTGGGACATCATCGTGCGCGACACCGCGCTGTCCAACCGGCTGCTGGAGGCGACCGCCGAGGGGTTCTGGCAACCCGAGCAGGCCGAGTTGACCGCCGCGTACGTCGAGCGGTACTTCACCGACATGCCGGCGGCCGCGCGTCGGCGTACCCCGTGGACGGCCGACCGGGTCGCGAAGCTGGCGTTTCCCCACTACGCCGTGGCGCAGCCGACCCGGGAGGCGGCCGCGGCGCTGCTGGCCCGCGACGACCTGACCCCCGGCCTGCGTCGGGTGGTCACCGACGCCGACGACGACCTGCGCCGCGCGCTTGTCGCCCGCACGGCGGTGGCCGCCGCGGCGGCGTAAGGCTGGTGCGGCGCGGCGGCGGTGCCGGTGGTTGGGCGCCGCCGCCGCGCCTCGCTGCGCGCGTGATCCACTCGACGACAGGAATAGCGCGGGGTCCGGGACGGTTCGACACCCCGATTTCCCGGACCCCGAGTCGATCAGCAAGGGCTACCGCGATCGGCAAGGGCCACCGCGCACCCGTAGCTCAGCGCGCCGCGAGTTCCGCCGTGACCGGTGCGTCCCAGTCGATGACGTACCGCTGCTCGTGGGCGATCGTCTTCTCCGGGTCCAGCACCGTGCGCACCATCAGCGGCATCAGCAGCGGCATCAGCGACCGGGCGACCGGCCCCGGCGCCTTGGCATGGTTGATCCGGGCCGCGCGTGCGGCGACCTTCTCCACCCTGGCCCGGCGCAGCCACACGTACGCGTCGAACGCCGCCGCCACGTCCGGCAGGTCACGCAGGCAGCGGGCGAGCTGCACCGCGCTCTCGATGGCCAGCGAGGCGCCCTGTCCGGAGCTGTTCGACGGCGCGTGCACCGCGTCGCCGACCAGCACCATCCGGCCCCGGTGCCAGTGCGGCACGGGCGGCATGATCTGCAACGAACCGGCCACCTGGAGCCCGTCGGCGTCGCTCGTCGCCATGAGCTCCCGGCCCGGGTCGTCGTCGCCGTAGCTGGTACGCAGCGTCTCCCACCACTGTCGCGCCGGCACCGCACGCGCCTCGACGAGGCTCATCGGCCGCTGCTGCGGCAGGTTGGCACCCCACCGGGTACCGCCGCCGGGCTCCGGCCAGTACAGGTAGTAGCCCCGTTGCCCGAACGCGAACGTCATCGTGCCCGGCTCGACGTCCACCTCATGCCGGGCGACCGCCTCGAAGCTGAGCAGGCCGGTGAACCGGGGGCCGGGCGCGGCCGGGTCGATGAGCCCACGAACGGTCGACCGGATGCCGTCGGCACCGATCAGGACGTCGGCGGTGGCGGTGGTGCCGTCCTCGAACCGGGCCGTCACGCCGCTGTCGGTCTGCTCGGCGTCGACGAGCCGTTTGCCGTACGCGAAACCGACGCCCTCGGCGACCGCCCGGTCGTGCAGCGCCCGGTGCAACTCGGCCCGGTGCACCACCCGCAGCGGCGGCACCCCGGCCAGCGTGGGCAGGTCGATGCGGCGTCGACCGACCGCCATGACGCTGCGCGTGATCGGGGTGGCGATCGCCGTCACCGCCTCGTCCGCGCCGACCAGGCGCAGGGCCGCCACACCGTTGGGCGCGAGGGCGAGGGTGCCACCGATGCCGCCGGCCCCGCTGGCCGTGGCGGGGTACGCCTCGTAGACGGTGGCGGTGATGCCGGCCCGGTGCAGTGCGAGTGCCGTCACCGGTCCGGCGATGCCGCCGCCGATGACGATCGCGGTTCGTACCGTGGTCATGCTCTTCTCCCTGGGGTGTGTGGTCGCGTGCGACCGACCTGGGAGGGAGCCCGGCTATCCTCTGGTTGCCGCTTCGGGCCGGGTGCCTTCCCAGGTGTCGGTTCGAGGTAAGGGCTCCGGCGGGGTGTTGGCGCACCCCGCCGGAGCCGTCTTCAGTCGGCTTCCCGGCTGCTGGCTTTCGGCGTGGTGGGTTCGACGCCGGCGTTCTCGGCGTTTGGCCTCGGGGTGCTGGAGGTGGCGGCGCTCTCGGCGTCGGCCCTCGGGGCGGTGGTTCTCTCGGACAACTCGGTCAGCTCCGCGGGCATCTCGCCGGTCTCGTGGTAGGCCCGCCAGGTGTCCAGCCCCGGATAGCTGCCCGAGGTCAGCTCGGCGAGCAGCCCTCGCAGCCAGGCGGCCTCCGCGTCCCGCAGGGCCAGGTCGTACTCCGACTCCACCAGGAACAGCCGCGGAACCTCCCGCAGGTGGGCGTGGAGTGTCTCGCGGTCCCGCCGGAGCGCGTCGTCGAGGAGGCCGAGCCGCTGACGGAGCAGGTCGGTGGCCTCGTCGGGATGCAGGGCGGCGAGGACCGACAACCCCGCCCGGAAGCGGGGATGCTCGGCCATCGGCGTGGAGACCAGTTCGCGGGCCCAGTCGACAAGCTCGGCCCGCCCCGCGTCGGTGATCCGGTAGACGGTGCGTTCCGGGCGTCGGCCCTCGCGAACGCTCTCCACCGCGTCGATCAGGTGGTGCTTGTCCAGGTTGCGGATCACCGTGTAGAAGGAGCCCCACTTGAACTCCATGTCCTGGTCCTTGCCCCAGGCACGCAGTGCGGTGGCGATCTCGTACGGGTGCATCGGCCGCTGGACCAGTGCGGACAGCACGGCCAACGCGAGCAGGTTGCTGACCTTACGCCGCTTCGGCACGATGCCCTCCGGACTCGCTCGCTTCCAATTACTCGTCCACGAGTATATGCACACGAGTAACCCAATCGCGATCCCGCGCGTGCCGTGACCGCCGCGCGCTGTGATCTCGCGCGCCGCGACCCTGGCGCGTTGATCGACTCGGTTTCCTTGAGGTCGGGGTGTCCGGGTCGGTGTGACGCACCGGTTTCCTGAACGGCGAGGTGACCACCGCTGTAGGGGAGCGCCTTTCCGGTATGTCGCGGTGTCCCGCCGGGCCGGGGTGGGGCGCTCGACCGGGCCGGGGTGGGCGCTCGCCTGGGTTGAGATGGGGCCCTCACCCGGGGCGGGGTGGTTGGTCCCGGCGGTCGGCCTACGATCATCGGGTGGAGGAAGATATCCGGCGGATCGGGATCATGGGTGGCACCTTCGACCCGATCCACCACGGCCACCTCGTCGCGGCCAGTGAGGTGGCGGACCGCTTCGGCCTGGACGAGGTGGTCTTCGTCCCGACCGGGCAGCCGTGGCAGAAGGCCGACGAGCCGGTCAGCCCGGCCGAGGACCGATATCTGATGACGGTCATCGCCACCGCCTCCAACCCTCGCTTCCAGGTCAGTCGGGTCGACATCGACCGCAGGGGGCCGACCTACACGGTCGACACGTTGCGCGACCTCCAGGCCGAGTACGGCCCCAAGGTGCAGCTGTTCTTCATCACCGGCGCGGATGCCCTGCAACGGATCCTGTCCTGGAAGGATCTGGACGAGATCTTCGAGCTGGCCCACTTCATCGGGGTGACACGGCCCGGCTTTCCGCTTACCGACAAGCACCTTCCGGCGGACACCGTCAGCCTGATCCAGGTGCCCGCTATGTCCATCTCGTCCACGGACTGCCGCGCGCGGGTGGCCCGAGGTGAGCCGGTCTGGTATCTCGTGCCCGACGGTGTGGTGCAGTACATCGCCAAGCGAAGCCTCTATCAGCGCTGACCACACCGGATTTCGGCCGGTTTGTGCGTCTAACCGACCGAAACTGCGCGGTCGGGGCGTCGCCGGGTATGAGACGCTTGGAGGATCGCACGCTTGATCGAAGGAGAACGGTGACAGTTTCCGAACGCGCCCACGAGCTGGCAATGGCGGCAGCCCAGGCCGCCGCCGACAAGAAGGCGCAGGACATCGCGATCATCGACGTCGGCGACCAGCTCGCCATCACCGACGCGTTCGTGCTCGCCGCTGCCCCCAACGAGCGTCAGGTGCTGGCCATCGTGGACGCCATCGAGGAGAGCCTGCTGGAGCTGCCGGACAAGGCCAAGCCGGTGCGGCGCGAGGGCGAGCGTGGTGGCCGTTGGGTGCTGCTCGACTACGTCGACATCGTGGTGCACGTCCAGCACACCGAGGAGCGCGAGTTCTACGGGCTCGACCGCCTCTGGAAGGACTGCCCCACCATCCCGTTCGTCGATCGCGACCTGGTCGAGGCCGACGCCAGCGGGTCCGCCGCCGCCGAATGACCCGACTGATCGTCTGGCGGCACGGCAACACCGACTGGAACGCCGCCAACCGCGTCCAGGGGCAGACCGACGTACCCCTCAACGAGCTGGGTCGCGACCAGGCCCGCGCCGCCGCGCCGCTGCTCGCGGCGCTGCGGCCGGACGCCATCGTGGCCAGCGACCTGAGCCGCGCCGTGGAGACCGCCGCCGCGCTCGCCGCGTTGACGGGGCTTCCGGTGCGCACCGACGCGAGGCTGCGCGAGCGGCACTTCGGTCAGTGGCAGGGTCTGCACCTGACCGAGGTCGCCGAGCGTTTCCCCGAGGAGTACGCCCGCTGGCGGGCCGGCGACCCCGATCCGGGTGCGGATCTGGAGCCCCTGCACGACCTCGGCGAGCGGGTCGGCGCCGCGCTGCGGGAAGCCGCCGACGCGGCGCCGGGCGGCACTGTGGTGATCGCCACCCACGGGGGCGGGTCCCGGCAGGGCATCGGGCACCTGCTCGGTTGGGACACCGGCGTGCTGCGCACCATCGGTTCCCTGGCCAACTGCCACTGGAGCGAGCTGCGGCACGACGACCGCGCGCCGGCGATCGGGCGTCCGCAGGACGTCCGTGGCTGGCAGTTGCGGGCGCACAACGTCGGCCTGGTCACCGCTCCGGTAGCCGTCGACGCGATCTGAGCGCTCGCGCTTCGGCGCTGGGGGTCTCGATCGGCTAGCGTGCCGGGCATGCCCGTCGCGGTCGTCCTCGACTCCACCGCCTACCTTCCGCCTGAGCTGTTGCGGGCGCACCGGCTGACGGTGGTCCCGTTGACGGTCGTGCTCAACGGCGCGGAGGGGCTGGAGGGGGTGGAAACCCAGCCGGCCGATGCCACCGTGGCGCTGAGCGCCCGACGGGTCACGGCCACCACCTCCCGCCCGGCGCCCGACCAGTTCGCCCGGACGTACCGTCAACTGCTCGACGCCGGCGCGGACGGCATCGTCTCGGTGCACCTCTCCGCCGCGCTGTCCGGCACGGTTGAGGCCGCCCGCCTGGCCGCGGCCGACCTGGACGGCCGGGTCGAGGTCGTGGACAGCCAGTCCGCCGGCATGGGGCTGGGCTTTCCGGCAATCGCGGCCGCCACCGCCGCCGAGGTCGGCGTCGACCTCGCCGGGGTACGCGACGCGGCGCTCGCCGCGGTCGCCCGCACCACGGTCTTCTTCTACGTCGACACGCTGGAGTTCCTCCGCCGAGGCGGCCGGATCAACGCGGCCGAGGCGCTGTTCGGCACGGCCCTGTCCGTCAAGCCGATCATGCACATGCCGGACGGGGCGATCGTGCTGCGCGAGAAGGTCCGCACCGCCAGCCGGGGGGTGGCCCGGCTCGTGGACCTGGCCGTCGAGGCGGCCGGGGACGACGACGTGGATCTCGGGGTGCATCACCTGGCCGCGCCGCAACGGGCCGAGGCGCTGCGGACCGCGCTCACCGAACGCCTCGGTGACCGGCTGCACGACACGTACGTCTCCGAGGCGGGCGCGGTCGTCGCCGCGCACGCCGGCCCGGGGCTGGCCTGCGTGGTCGTCCACCGCCGACCGGAGCACTGAGCCGTGCCCACGTCGTGTGTGGTGACCGGCGGTGGCCGCGGTGTCGGCCGGGCCGTGGTGGAACGCCTGGTGGCGACCGGTGCCACGGTCGTCGTGTTGGAGCGCGACGCCGATGCGGCCGACTGGTTGACCGGGCACCCGGCCGCCGACCGACTCGTCGCGGTGTTCGGGGACGCCGCCGACGAACGGGTGGCCGAGCATGCCGCCGAGCTGGCCGAACGCGCGGCGCCCCTGACCGGCTGGGTGAACAACGCGGCGGTGTTCCGCGACGCCGCGCTGCACTCGGCATCGGCCGACACGGTCCTTGACCTGATCGGGCTGAACCTGCGCCCGGCCGTGGTCGGCGCGGCGGTGGCCGTCCGCCGGTTCCTGGCCCGCGCCGCCGGCGGCGCGATCGTCAACGTCTCGTCGCACCAGGCCCGCCGGCCCGTGTCAGGCGCCCTGCCGTACGCGACGGCGAAGGCCGCGGTGGAGGGGCTGACCCGGGCACTGGCCGTCGAGTACGGGAAGTACGGCATCCGGGCCAACGCGGTCGCGCTGGGCTCGATCGCCACCGAACGGCACACCGAATTCCTGGCCGCGCAGGAGCCCACCCAGGCGGAGTGGATCGACGCCGAGCTGAATCGGCTGCACCCGGTGGGCCGGATCGGGCGGGTCGACGAGGTGGCCGAGGCCGTCGCGTACCTGCTGTCACCGGCGGCGAGCTTCGTCAACGGGGTGGTCCTGCCGGTGGACGGGGGACGAGCCGTGCTCGGCCTCGACCCGGAGGCCCGCTGACGGCGGATCGTTCGTGCCGATCAGATGTCTAACTGTCGGCGACGAAGACGCCCTGCCCCTGCTGACCGTAGACCAGGTCCCGCTCGTGCAACTCCTTGACGGCCCGGTAGGCCGTGGAGCGTGCCACGTTGTAGAGCTCACCGATCTCGGACACCGATGGCAGTTGTTGGCCCGGTGGGTATTCGCCCGAGCGGATCTTCTGCTCGATGTCGTCCGCCACGCGGCGGTAGTGCGGCGGTCTCGTCGGCATGATCGATTCTCCTGGACTTCAGCAGAGATCATGTTTCCAGCCCGGTTGCGATCGAGACAAGGCGACAACACGGCAAAGTGGAGATAGTGAGAACTTGACTACACTGAGACAGTGGATACAGTGAGACTGTGATCGGATGCTCCTGGACTTCAGCACTCCTGAGGTGTCTGGTCTGCCCGCCCCGAGGTTCCCTCCGGGCGGGCTACTTCGGGACTCGCGAGAGGCGTCGACCATGCCAATCGACGAACCGGTATCCGCGGCGACCCAACTGTTCATGGCTCATCGCGTACTGAATGCTCACTGGACCCGGGCAAACGACCGCCCCTGGCGGGTGGGCGGGTGCCTTGAGTGCCGAGGACGCAACGACTGCCGACAGCTTGATTGGGCGGTCGAGCTTATGGCCGAAGTCGCCTCGGTGATGTTCCAGAAGCGGTGAATATCCGGACAGGGGCGCTGTGTTAGCCTCCGTGCGCGCCCCAGATGGGCCTACCCCCCGGAGGTTCTGGCTACTTCAGCCACCACGCCGAGATCGACGCGATGTGCGCGTCTCTCGTGCGGGATCCGGGGCGTCGGTGCCCTCGGGGCTTCGTCATCGGTGTGGCTGGGTGAACGCTGTGGGCCTCCGGTCGGGTCAACGGATCGACCGGAAGACGGTACGCATGACAGTCACGTTCAACCACACCATCATCGCTGCCAAGGACAGGAACGCGTCGGCCGCGTTCTACCGGGAGTTGTTCGAGCTGCCCGAGGCGCCGTCGTGGGGGCCGTTCGTCAACATCGTGCTGGACGGGGGTGTGTTGCTCCAGTTCGCCGAGCCACCGGTGGACATCCAGATGCAGCACTACGCGTTCCTGGTCGACGACGAGCTGTTCGTACGGTGCCTGGCGTTTGTCGAGGGACGCGGCATCACCTACTGGGCGGATCCGCAGCTGAAGCGCGAGGGGGAGACCAACACCGAGCACCGTGGACGGGGCTTCTACTTCTTCGACCCGGCAGGGCACGCGATCGAGATCATCACCCGGCCGTACCTGTAGCGACCGAGGTCGGCGGCGGCGCACCCGCTCGTCGAGGAGGGTGTCGGCCCTGGTGCGCATTCCACCGGGCCGGCACCACCCGCCCTACGGTCTGTGCCTCTGGCTGCCCTCCATACCGGGCTCAGGACCGCCTCTTCCTGGTCCAGATGACGTAGACGGCGCAGGCGATCAGCATGAGTACGGCGATGGTGGTCCAGGCCCAGCGGGCGAAGTGCTCGTCGGCCACGAACGCGCGGATGCCGGCCAGGACGGCGAGCGCCAACGGGCCCAAGCCGAACCACTCGGAATGCTCGGAGAAGGTCAGGTCTCTCAGCGCCTGCCTCATGTGGCCAGTCTAGGTAAGGACGGCCCGGACCACTCACATCGATACACGCCTTAGAACGCTTCGTCGGCCACCCCGCTGTAGCCGCGTAGTCCGTGCTGCCGAGCCAGCTCGTAGATGTCGTCGAGATGGCCGAGCATCCTTACCGGAAGGGTGAGTAGCACGTACTTCGCCGCGTCGTCCGGCGCGTCGACGAGGTCGTGTTCGGTCGGTTCGAGGACGTCCACCAGATCGGGCCAGCGCGACAACAGCTCGCCTCGGAAGCGGGTGACGTCGGGGTGCGGTTGGAGGACGTCGGTCTCGCCGTCAGCCAAGCCGTCGTAGATTCCGCCGGGGTCGCCCACGCCGACCTTCCAGAATGCGAAATCACTGCTCACGATGATGCTCCCCGACTGCTAGGACGGTGACCGGTCACTCCGGCCAGCTGCGATCATGGTGCGGTGAGTAAATGATTTCAGGTCGGCGTTCTGGCACTTGTGCTGGTCCGCCGTAGCGGCCTTGACGTCCCAGCACTCGACCAGCCAGTCACCCGGGCCAGCCGGGACATCTCGCTGCGGGACGCGTTCGACCCGGACGCCGACCGACGACGGCTCCTGAGCCTGGCGGCGAGCCACGCAATGGCAATGCCCGACTGAGACGGCGTACCCGGGGGCCTGGGGGCTGTAGCAACTCGTCAGCCTCCCTGCCGAGCCTCGTAGGAGGGGGTCACCTGCGCCGTGGGGTCTGCGCTCTCGGCCGTGCGTACGGGGTCGACCAGCAGGAAACCCGGCAGCGAGAACCGGGCACCCACCTTCTGAGACCGTTAGCAGATTTGTGCGTGATCAGGGCGATGTCCACAGTGGCGTCGGTTATCCACAGGACGGCGTCGCCACACCCCACCGTCTTCGCCGTCGCCATAGCGTCGCCCTGTGTCACACGACGAGGAGACCGAGGTGCGCCAGCGCCTGCGCCGGCTGACGGACGCACCGCTGGACGTGTCGTCACCCCCGGCAGGGGCAACGCTCGTGGGCGCACCTCTGGCTGGGTTGCTGTCGCCCCGGGCCGGGGCGCCGATGGCGGAGCCGGACGCGGCCGTACCCCTTGCCGTGGAAGGCCCGGTGGCCCCGCGGCTGTCCGGGCCGGGCGCGTTCGACCCAGGGCGACGCGGTGTGCGGGCGCTGGCTGTCGTCGCGGCGGTGGTGGTGCTGGCCGCCGCCGGATGGGCCTGGCGGTCCCGGCCGCACGCCGAGCCGGTCGCGCCACTGGGCAGCGAGGCCGTAGCGGCCACTCCGGCGGGCGACCCCAGCGCGTCCGGCTCCGGTGAGGTGGTGGTGGCGGTCGCCGGCAAGGTCCGCAAGCCCGGGTTGGTGCGGTTGCCGGCCGGTTCTCGGCTCGCCGACGCGGTGCAGGCGGCCGGTGGTCCGCTCCCCGGGGTCGACGTGGCGCTGCTCAACCCCGCCCGCAAGGTCACCGACGGCGAGCTGATCGTGGTCGGGGTGACGCCGCCGCCGGTGCCGGGCGGACCGGCGGCGGGCGGTGCGACACCGGCCACCGGACCACTGAACCTCAACACCGCCACACTGGCGCAGCTCGACGCGCTGCCCGGCGTCGGGCCGGTGCTCGCCCAGCGAATCCTCGACCACCGGGACCAACACGGCGGGTTCAAGGCCGTCGGTGACCTGCGTCAGGTCGATGGGATCGGCGACGCACGGTACGAGCAGCTCAAGGACCTGGTGACGGTGTGAACCGCCGCCCTGTCACCGGCAACCCGTCGCCGCCGGACGGCTCCGTGACCGGTGCCGACAACCAGACCTCGCCACCGGATCTGCGGCTCGCCGGGCTGGCCGTGGCCGCCTGGCTCACCGCGCTCGCCGGCCTGCATCTCGGCACCCGCTCGCTTCTGCTGGTGGCCGGGGTCGCGGCGATCCTGACCACGTGCGGCGCCCTGCACCTGCTCGATCGTCTCGGCCGCCCGCGGGCCGCCGCGCGCCGTTACGGCTGGATCGCCGTCGCGGTCGGCCTCGGTGTGGTCTGCGCGGGGGCGGCCACCGCAGCCCGGCTCGCCATCCGGGACGCTCCGCCGATCCGCGCCCTGGCCGAGCAGCGCGCTCTGGTCACCGCCGAGGTGGTGGTCCGGGACGATCCGCGCCCGATCCGTTCCGCCGGTCGGCCGGGGATGCTGCTGGTGCCGAGCGAGCTGATCCGGCTCACCGGCCCGGACGGTCGACGACTCCACGCGTCGGTGCGGCTGCTCGTGCTTGCCACCGACCCGGCCTGGCGTGGGCTGCTGCCCGGGCAGCGCGTCACCACCGCCGGTCGGTTCGGCGTCCCCCGCGGTGGTGACCTCACCGCGGCGGTGCTCAGCACCAACGACCCGCCCGAGCGGCACGGCGCGTCCTCCTGGCCGCAGCGTGCGGCCGGCAATCTGCGTGCCGGGCTGCAACGGGCCTGCGCGCCGCTGCCCGACGACCCGGGCGGGCTGCTGCCGGGGCTGATCGTGGGGGACACCAGCCGACTGCCACCCTCCGTCGAGGAGGACTTCCAGGCCACCGGAATGACACACCTCAATGCCGTTTCGGGGAGCAATGTCGCCATCGTGGTGGGTGCGGTGTTGTTGCTGGCCCGGTGGGGGCGGGCCGGTCCGTGGCTGGCCGTCGGGCTCTGTGGGATGGCGCTCGTGGGCTTCGTCATTCTGGTCCGCCCGTCACCGAGCGTCGTACGAGCCGCGACGATGGGGGCGATCGGGCTCGCCGCGCTTGCCGCCGGTCGTCCCCGCGCCGCGCTGCCCGCGTTGGCCGCCGCCGTCACCGTGCTGGTGCTGGTGGACCCGGAGTTGGCCGGGGATCCCGGGTTCGCGCTCTCCGTGCTGGCCACCGGTGGCCTGCTGCTGCTCGCCGCACCCTGGCGGGACGGGCTGCGTCGGCGGGGCGTGCCGCCCGGCCTGGCGGAGGCGCTGGCCGTGCCGGCGGCCGCGCAGTTGGCCTGCGGGCCGGTCGTCGCCGGCATCTCCGGCACGGTCAGCCTGGTCGCGGTGCCGGCCAACCTCCTCGCGGTGCCGGCCATCGCGCCCGCGACCGTGCTGGGCGTCCTCGCGGCGATGGTGTCACCGATCTGGCCGCCGGGTGCCGAGTTCCTCGCGTGGCTGGCGAGTTGGCCGGCCTGGTGGCTGGTGGTCATCGCCCGCCATGGCGCCCGGCTGCCGGGCGGCACCCTGCCCTGGCCCGGCGGCGTGCCGGGGGCGCTGCTGCTGACCGTGGTGACAGTCGCGCTGCTGATCGCGGTGCGCCGCCCCCTCGTGCGCCGACTGGTGGCGGTCGTCGGCGTCGCCTCGGTGCTCGGCGCGCTTCCGGTGCGGTTGGTGTTCGCTGGCTGGCCGCCGCCGGGGTGGGTCGTGGTGGTCTGCGCGGTGGGCCAGGGCGACGCCGTGGTGTTGCCGGTCGCCCCCGGTCGGGCGGTGGTGGTCGACGCCGGGCCGGAGCCGGGTGCGGTGGACGGTTGCTTGCGTCGGCTCGGCGTACGCGAGGTGCCGCTGCTGGTGGTCAGCCACTTCCACGCCGACCACGTGGGTGGGGTGGCCGGGGTGTTCCGGGGGCGACGGGTGGGCGCCGTGCTGACCCCGTCCTCGACTGATCCGGAGAGCGGCCGGGACCTGGTCCGGGCGGCGGCGACCGCCGGGCGGTCCGCGCTGCTCACCACCGTGGCCGGTGCGCGTCACCCGATCGGGGGCGTCGACCTGCTGGTGCTCGGCCCGCCGTACCCGCTGGCCGGCACCAGGTCCGACCCGAACAACAACTCACTTGTGTTGCGCGCCACGGTGGGCGGGGTGCGGATCCTGCTGCCCGGTGACGCGGAGACCGAGGAGCAGCACGCGCTGCTGACGCGGGCAGCGCCGGGGCACCTACGGGCCGACGTGTTGAAGGTCGCCCATCACGGGTCGGCGTACCAGGATCCGGCGTTCCTCGATGCGGTGAGACCGGCCGTTGCCCTGGTGCCGGTGGGCGCCGGGAACACGTACGGGCACCCGAATCCCAGTCTCCTCGCTCGGCTGAGCAGGGGCGGCGCCCGAGTGTTGCGGACCGACACCGACGGCGACCTGGCGGCTGTCCGGGCGGGACCTGGCCTGGCAGTCGCCCGCCGGGGGATACCACCAGGCAGGCAGTCCTGACGATCGAGGCCCCTGCATCCAGGATTCGGCGCGATCCTGCGGGCGGGCCCGCAGGATCCATGGGGCGGCCCGGTCGGGCGATAAGCGGAATAAAGAGGCAACTGTGATGAATGTCGGGATTTGCGCTGAGTGCGGGCTGCGCCGACCAACCAGCGAATGAGCAGGCACGATCCCGACGTGGGCCGTGCGAATATGGGCGGCGTGACCGCCGCCAACCTCGCCCCCATTGTGCTCGTCCTCGGTGACGAGGAGTTACTCGCCACGCGCGCGGTCACCGAAGCTGTCGCGAAGGTTCGCAGTGTCGACGCCGAGGTGGACGTCCGCGAATACCAGGCCTCGGCGCTCACCGTCGGTGAGATCGCCGAGATGCTCAGCCCTTCGCTGTTCGGCGGGAGGCGGCTGCTGATCCTGCGTTCGGGCCAGGACGCCCGCAAGGACCTGGTCGCCGCGCTGCTGGCGTACGCCAAGAACCCCGACCCGGACGTCCACCTGCTGGTGCTGCACCTGGGTGCCGCCAAGGGCAAGGCGTTCGCCGACGGGCTGCGGGCGGCCGGCGCGGCTGTCGTCCCGGCGGCCAAGCTCAAGGGACACCGCGACCGGGTGGCCTTCGTCCGTGACGAGATCCGCCGGGCTGGCGGAAAATGCACCGACGACGCCGCCGAAGCACTCATCGCGGCGGTCGGCAACGACCTGCGTGAGCTGGCCGCCGCCTGTTCCCAGCTGATCGCCGACACCGACGGGCGGATCAGCGCCGAAACGGTGAGCCGCTACTACCGGGGTCGGGTCGAGGTGACCGGCTTCACGGTGGCCGACGCCACAATGGTCGGCGACGTGCCGGCGGCGCTTGAGGCGCTGCGCTGGGCCCTGCATGTCGGGGTCGACCCGGTGCCCATCGCCGACGCCCTGGCCGACGGGGTGCGCACGGTGGCCCGGGTGGCGTCGGCCGGGCGGGGCAACGCGTACCAGCTCGCCAGCAGCCTCGGCATGCCCGCCTGGAAGATCGAGCGGGCGCAGCGGCAGGGGCGCGGCTGGACCCCGGAGGGCCTGGTCCGGGCCATGCAGGTCGCCGCCGAGTGCAACGCCGCCGTCAAGGGCGGCTCCGACGACCGGGCGTACGCCCTGGAGCGGGCGGTCTTCTCGGTAGCGGCAGCCCGGCAGGGCGGCATCAGGTGACGGGGACGAACCGCCCGGCGTGGGCCACTCTGGCCGTCGACGAGGAGCGCTATCGGCCGCTCTACGCCCGACTCCTGGGTCTGCGGTTCGTCAACCCCGGTGGCGTGCTGTGCTTCCTCTTCTTCGAGGGCACCATCGCGCTGGCCGTGCTGCTCGCCCTCGCCGAGTTGGTGACCTGGTGGGCGGTACTGGTGCTGCCCGTCGTGGTGGCGGCGATGGTCAAGCTCAACGACATGGTGGCCGCGATCGTGGTCCGGTCGGCCGCGCTCGTGCCCGAGCAGGAACGGGATCGGTTTCGCCGGCAGATGGAGCCGGTGGTCGGCCGGGCCCAGGTGGAGTGGATCTCGCACAGCGTCAGCGGCGTGGTGATCACCGCCGACCCGGCGCCCACCCGCCGCGCCGACCCGTCCCGCTGAGCCCGACCCGCAGGGTCGAACCGACCCTGTCGGGTTGAGTGGCTGCTCCACGGACACGATGCCGGCCTGCGGACACACGGAAGCCCCGGGCCGAGGCCCGGGGCTTTCCGAATCAGTCTGACGGTGAAGTCGTCAGGCGGAGAGCGCACCCACGCGCTTCGCGATCGCGGACTTGCGGTTCGCGGCCTGGTTGGAGTGGATCACGCCCTTGCTGACGGCCTTGTCCAGCTTGCGAGAGGCGTCCAGCATGAGCGCGGTGGCCTTCTCGACGTCACCGGCCTCGGCAGCCTCGTGGAACTTCCGGACGGCGGTCTTCAGCGACGACTTGACCGACTTGTTGCGCAGCCGGGCCTTCTCGTTCTGCCGGTTGCGCTTGATCTGGGACTTGATGTTCGCCACGCGACAGCCTCGTCTTGATAGCTCGGGTTGGTCAGCTTCTGCGCGAGATGACGAACATGCGTCATCGCTGCGCGAAGAGCCAGGTTACCAGGTCGCCCGGGACGAGCCAAAACGGCTCGGTCCTCGTGCGGACGGACCCGGCCCGTCGGGCACCACATTACGCCCTCGGCCCCCGCGAGGGCTCACCGCCAAGCCGCCCTATCGCCAGGCCAGGCCAGATCACCGCCAGCCCTGCCGGTGTGACAGCCAGTCGAGTGACTGCTCACCGCTCCACCGCTGGTGGGCGGGCAGGTGTGGTGAGGCCGTCGGGGGTGCCGCCGCGGCGCCGGTGAGGTAGTAGCCGGCCAGTGCGGCCAGGGTGGCGTCCAGCGCGTCCGGGGGCGCACCCACCGCCGCCGGGTGCGCGGCGAAGAGTCGGTCCGCGTCCAGGCCGCTGGCGTACGCGGTGAGCAGCAGGCCGGCCAGGTCGAACCAGGCCGGTCCGGAGCAGACCCAGGTCCAGTCGCAGAACCAGGCTCGGCCGTCCGCGTCGATCAGCACGTTGTCGACCCGCAGGTCGCCGTGGAGCAGGCCGGTCGCCCCGTCGGCGTACCGGGGGAGACGGGACTCCAGCGCCACCAGCTCGGTCAGCCGGCCCCGCGCCGGCGCGGGCAGTGGTGGGGTCGGCTCGCGCCCGGCGGCGACCTCCTCCCACCAGAGGATGTCCGAGCGGGCCAGGTCGGCCAGGTGCGGCAGGCCGAGCGCGGTCAGCTCGACCGGCGGGTCGGCCAGGGCGGCGGCGACCTGCGCGTACCCGGCGAGGGTCGCGTCCAGCTCGGCGGGCACCCAGGGCAGGCGTGGGGTGTGCCCGTCGACGGCGTCGGTGCACAGCACGAACCAGCCCGCCGCCGACAGGGTCCACCGGGGGCGGGGCGCCGGCAGGTCGACCGGCAGCCGGTCGAGGATCGCGGCCTCTCGGGCGTACCAGTCGACCAGATGCGGTTGTTCGGCGGCGGGTGCCGCCTTGACGAAGGCCCGGCCACCGTCGGCGGTGTCGAGCACGGCGGCGAAGCCGCGGGTGAAGCCCGCGCCGGCGACCCGGGCGGCGACCACGGGCGCGCCCAGCCGGTCGGCGACCGCGGCCCGCAGCGCCGCCGGCAGCGTCGGCCACGACGGGCGCATCGCGCTCGCGTGGTAGGGCACCGGCGGCAGCGGGGGAGGGGACACCACACCATGCTGCCCCGGGGTACGTGCGCGACGCGCGGCGACACTGCCAGACTGCCAACCCATGAGGACCGAGGACTTCTGGCAGCTGATCGACGAGGCTCGGGCCGGCGGTGGGGGAGAACCCGGGCCGGTCGCCGCGCGGGCCGTCGCGCTGCTCGCCGAGCGC
Source organism: Micromonospora sp. DT228 (assembly GCF_049841595.1). Taxonomy (NCBI): domain Bacteria; kingdom Bacillati; phylum Actinomycetota; class Actinomycetes; order Micromonosporales; family Micromonosporaceae; genus Micromonospora; species Micromonospora sp. DT228. Next base: position 56,950 of record NZ_JBNCKO010000021.1, on the reverse strand, counting down.
GACCCGGAGGACATCGTCGGGTACGCCCGGCACCAGACGCGGGTGCTGGCCGCCTCGCACAAGGCGGACCTGTGGGGCGCGGCGTACCTGATCAACGGTGGCGCCTCGGCCGACGGCTTCGAGCACTTCCGGGGCTGGCTGATGACCCAGGGACGGGCGGTCTTCGCCCGCGCGGTCACCGAACCGGACTCCCTGGCCGAGGTGCCCCAGGTGCGGGCGGCCTCGCTCAGCGGCGAGGAGTTTTCCGCCGAGCAGATGCTGTCGGTGCCCTGGGACGCGTACCGCAAGGCCACCGCCACCGAACTGCCGGCGGACCGCGACCCGGTGCGGACGCCGGACCTCAACGACTTCTGGGACTTCGACGACGAGGAGGAGGCGCGTCGGCGGTTGCCGCGACTCGCCGCGCTCTTCGTCGAGCCGCCGCTGGAGTGAGGGCCGCGGGCCGATCCGTCGCCCGCGCAGTGGGCGTACCCCGGCGGCGTGGGAACATAGAGGGGGTCGGCGGCGCGCCGGCCTGTTCACGTCAGCCGACCAGAACGGACCGCTGTGCCACCGAAGCTCGATCCCGGCGCGAATGCTCCTGGTTCCACCGACCCCGGTCGCATCCGGAACTTCGGCATCATCGCCCACATCGACCACGGGAAGTCGACCCTGGCCGACCGGATGCTGCAGCTCACCGGCGTGGTCGACCCCCGGCAGATGCGCGCCCAGTACCTGGACCGGATGGACATCGAGCGCGAGCGCGGCATCACCATCAAGAGCCAGGCCGTCCGCATGCCGTGGACCATCCGCGAGGGTGAGCGGGCCGGCGAGCACGCGGTGCTCAACATGATCGACACCCCGGGGCACGTCGACTTCACCTACGAGGTGTCCCGGTCGCTGGCCGCCTGCGAGGGCGCCGTGCTGCTTGTCGACGCCGCGCAGGGCATCGAGGCGCAGACCCTGGCCAACCTCTACCTGGCGCTCGAGAACGACCTGCGCATCATCCCGGTGCTCAACAAGATCGACCTGCCGGCCGCCCAGCCGGAGAAGTACGCCGAGGAGTTGGCCCACCTGATCGGCGGCGACCCGGCCGACTGCATCCGGGTCTCCGGCAAGACCGGTGAGGGCGTCCCGTACCTGCTCGACGAGATCGTCCGGCAGTTCATCCCGCCGGTCGGCGACGCCGCGGCGCCCGCCCGGGCGATGATCTTCGATTCGGTGTACGACGTCTACCGCGGCGTCGTCACGTACGTCCGGGTCATCGACGGCCGGATCAGCGCCCGGGACCGGATCAAGATGATGTCCACCGGCGCGGTGCACGAGCTGCTGGAGATCGGCGTCATCTCACCCGAGATGGTCAAGGCCGAGGCGCTCGGCGTGGGCGAGGTCGGCTACCTGATCACCGGCGTGAAGGACGTCCGGCAGTCCCGGGTCGGTGACACCGTCACCATCAACAGCCGGCCGGCGGCCGAGGCGTTGGGTGGCTACAAGGACCCGAAGCCGATGGTCTACTCCGGCCTCTACCCGATCGACGGGTCCGACTACCCCAACCTGCGTGAGGCGTTGGACAAGCTCAAGCTCAACGACGCCGCCCTGGACTACGAGCCGGAGACCTCCGGCGCGCTCGGCTTCGGCTTCCGCTGCGGCTTCCTCGGCCTGCTCCACCTGGAGATCATCCGGGAGCGACTGGAGCGCGAGTACAACCTCGACCTGATCTCCACCGCGCCCAACGTCGTCTACCGGGCGATTACCGACGACGGCGAGGAGATCGTCGTCACCAACCCGAGCGAGTACCCCACCGGCAAGATCGCCGAGGTGTACGAGCCGGTCGTGCGCGCCACCGTGCTGACGCCCAACGACTACGTGGGCGCGGTGATGGAACTCTGCCAGGGCCGCCGCGGCACCCTGCTCGGCATGGACTACCTGTCCGCCGACCGGGTGGAGCTGCGCTACACGCTGCCTCTCGCGGAGATCATCTACGACTTCTTCGACCAGTTGAAGAGCCGTACCAAGGGCTACGCCTCACTCGACTACGAGCCCTCCGGCGAGCAGGCCTCCGACCTGGTGAAGGTGGACATCCTGCTGCACGGCGAGCCGGTGGACGCGTTCAGCGCCATCGTGCACAAGGACAAGGCGTACAACTACGGCGTCACCATCGCCGCCAAGCTGCGCACCCTGATCCCGCGCCAGCAGTTCGAGGTGCCGATCCAGGCGGCCATCGGCAGCCGGGTCATCGCCCGGGAAACCATCCGGGCGATCCGCAAGGACGTGCTCGCCAAGTGCTACGGCGGTGACATCAGCCGTAAGCGCAAGCTGCTGGAAAAGCAGAAGGAAGGCAAGAAGCGGATGAAGATGGTCGGCCGCGTCGAGGTGCCGCAGGAAGCCTTCATCGCCGCCCTCTCCTCCGACTCGGGCGACGGCAAGGCCGCCGGAAAGAAGTAGTCACTCCCTGGTTGCGCTTGGGTTTCCGCGGGAGCCCACCCGGCTCCGGGGGTCAGGCTTGATCCCTGCGCCGGGCGGGCTCCCGCGGAAACCCGTGGTTGTCGCTGTGCGCCGGTGTGGCGGGGTGGCACCTGGCTGTGCGCCGGTGTGGCGGGCAGTACCTGGCCGAGGGCTGTCCCTTCGGTCCGGTGGGGGCGCCCTACGGGGCGGCGGCTCCGTGGGCCCGTCCCGGTGCGGCGCCTCTGCCCGGGGTCTGTCGGCCGGTCAGGGGTGCCGGTTGGTGCCGATGACTGTGGGGTGGCCGCCGGGTACGGAGAATTTTTCTGGCGCTGTCCTTGAGTGGACGAGTCGACGAAGTGGCCTCCTACCTGTGCGGATGTGCTTCCAGGTCAACCGACGCACCGATCAGGCATCGACGTCTGGCGTTGTTAATCGCGGTGAGTCGGTTTGGGTTTTCGGCGGGTCGGGCACTTAGCGGTCACGACAGGAAGCACACATCGTGTGTCGAACATTCTTTGAAGGAGGGCGACCGTGGAGTTCACCGTCTGGGGCATCATCACTGCGATCGTTGTTGGTCTCATCGTCGGCGCGCTCGGCCGCCTGGTTGTCCCGGGCCGGCAGAACATGCCGATCTGGCTGCACCTGCTGATCGGTATCGGCGCGGCCCTGCTGGGCACGGTGCTGGCGCGGGCCGTTGGCATCGCGACCGAGACGAGCGGCATCGACTGGGCCGAGCTGCTGGTGCAGGTCGTGGTCGCCGCGATCGCGGTCGCATTGGTGGCCGGCGTGGGTGGCCGCCGCCGAGTGACCCGGTAACACAGTGACCCGGTAACACCAAGAACCACAGCTCGTACCACCGCCACACAGTCGATGGGCGCCCGGCCGACAGGCCGGGCGCCCATCGGCGTTCGCCCGGCTGCGGCGGCCAGCCACCGCGCCCATCGAGCGTCCCCTGACGCGCTCCATCGGCATGCCCCGACGCGCAGGATCACCGTGATCGACTCGGGTTCCTTGAACTCGGGGTGTTCCGGTGGGGTTGATGCCGCGGTTTTAGTGGTGTCGTGTTGATCTCGTGGTGGAGCGCTGTGAGGGCGTCCGTGCGTCCCCGTTGGCGCTCTTGGCGCGTCGGATCGCTGTGATCGACTCGGTTTCCTTGATGTCGGGCCGACCTGGTGGGCCTGATGCCGCGACATCAATGAGTCCGTGTCGATCATGGGCGCGGTGGCGCGGTGGCGCGGTGGCGCGGTGGCGCGGTGGCGCGGTGGCGCGGTGGCGCGGTGGCGTGGTGGCGTGGTGGCGTGGTGGCGTGGTGGCGTGGTGGCGTGGTGGCGCGGTGGCGCGGTGGCGCGGTGGCGCGGTGGCGCGGTGGCCCGGTGGCGCGGTGGCCCGGTGGCCCGGTGGCGGTGGGCCTGGTGCGGGGGCGGTCGGTGGAACGTGCTCTTGTCGGCCAAACCGTGATCGTTTGGTGGCCGAAGTCGGTTTGGGATTTCCGTGGGGCGGGCACTTAGCGGTCACGACAGGAAGCACACACCTTGTGTGTCAGACATTCTTTTGAAGGAGGGTGGCCGTGGAGCTCACCGTGTGGGGCATCATCACTGCGATCGTTGTTGGTCTCATCGTCGGCGCGCTCGGCCGCCTGGTTGTCCCGGGCCGGCAGAACATGCCGATCTGGCTGCACCTGCTGATCGGTATCGGCGCGGCCCTGCTGGGCACGGTGCTGGCGCGGGCCGTTGGCATCGCGACCGAGACGAGCGGCATCGACTGGACCGAGCTGCTGGTGCAGGTCGTGGTCGCCGCGATCGCGGTCGCCCTGGTGGCCGGCGTCGGTGGCCGTCGCCGAGTGACCCGATAACGACCTGGCATCACCTGGCGAGGCAGCACCACAGTAGAACAGCACGACTGAAGGAGCGCCCGGCCGAGAGCCGGGCGCTTTTTCGTGCCATGTGTCCTACTTCAGCCCGATGTCGGAGCGTCGTTCGTCGGGCCGCTGCGATACGGTCGCCACGCTTCGATCAGTCCTGCCCACTGTCGTAAAGGAATTCTCCGTACTAGGGTGCGGCGGAGAAGGTTAGTTCCAGGCGGCGCGAGGGGAGAAGTGGCGTGAACAGGTGGAAGCGGTTGGCCCCGGTCACCGCCATGGTGGCCTCGGCCGCGATGGCGCTGACCGGCTGCGGGGGTTCTGGTGAGGACGCGGCCGACGACAGCAAGCTCACGGTCTGGATGATGGGCGAGGGCGGCGACGCGCAGAACGCCTTCCTCGATTCCGTCGAGACCGAGTTCCGCCAGAAGCACCCCGACACCGACGTGGTGGTGCAGTACATTCCCTGGCTCGAGGCGCCCAAGAAGTTCCAGGCCGCGCTCGCCGGCGGTGAGGGGCCGGACATCACCGAGCTGGGCAACACCGAGACCCAGGGGTGGGCTGCCCAGGAGGCGCTCGCCGACGTCAGCGGTCGGATGGGCGGCTGGGCCGACGGCAAGGACCTGCTGCCCGACCTGGTGCGCAATGCCCAGCTCGACGGCAAGCAGTACGGCGTGCCCTGGTACGCGGGTGTGCGCGCGATCTACTACCGCACCGACTGGTTCGCCGAGGCCGGCGTACAGCCCCCGAAGACCTGGGACGACCTGGTCACCGTGGCGAAGGCCGTGCAGGCGAAGAAGAAGGGCACCTACGGCATCGCCCTGCCGGGCAACTCCGAGCTGCCGTTCTACTCCTTCCTCTGGGGCGCCGGCGGCGAGATCGCCAGCAACCAGGGCGGCGCCTGGAAGTCCGGCTACACCACGCCGGAGGCACAGCGGGCCGTCAAGTTCTGGACCGACCTGGTGACCGTGCACAAGGTGGCCCCGCCGGCCGCGGCGGGCTGGAACGAGATCGACGCGCGTACGCAGTTCGCCACCGGCAAGGCCGCGATGGCGTTCGCCGGCAGTTGGCAGCAGAACGCCATCAAGAAGGACAACCCCGAGATCGAGAAGGTCTGGGGTACGTTCCCGATCCCCGGCCCGGACGGCAAGGCGGCACCTGGGTTCGCGGGCGGCTCGGACGTGGCGATCTGGAAGGACAGCGAGCGGCAGGACCTGGCCTGGGACTACCTGACCGTGCTGCTGAACAAGAAGAACTCGCAGAGCTTCGCGAGCAGCCTCGGCTTCTTCCCGGTCTACCAGGATCTGGTCGCCGGTGACACGTACGCCAAGGACAAGGTGATGGCGGCGTTCGCCACCACCATGCAGAACACCAAGCTCACGCCGCTCACCCCGAAGTGGGTGGAGGTCAGCCGGACGAAGACGGTGACCCAGGCGATGAACAGCTCGGTCATGAAGGGTCAGAAGACGGTCGAGAAGGCTACCGCCGACGCGGCCGGTGAGATGGAAAGCATCCTCAACGCCAAGTGACCACGCTGACCGAGGTGCCGGAGACGGCCGCCGCGCGGGAGACCCCCGCGCGGCGGCGTCGCCGGGTGGACCGCCTGCCCTACCTGCTGCTCCTGCCCGCCCTGGTGATCATCGGAGTGCTGCTGCTCTGGCCACTCGGCCAGGTGGTGGTGATGTCCTTCTACCGGCTCAACAGCGTCCGGCAACTGCGCGGCGACCGGGAGTGGCCGTGGGTGGGGCTGGGCAACTACGCCGACATTCTCTCCGACCCGTTCTTCCTGACCGTGCTGCGCAACACGGTGCTGTTCGCCGCGGCGAACGTGCTGCTCACGATGGTCCTCGGCACGCTTGTCGGGCTGCTGCTCAACCGGCTCGGCCGCAAGATGGCGACCTTTGTGGCCAGTTGCGTGATGCTCGCCTGGGCCACGCCGGCGCTGACCGGCACCATCGTGTGGAAGTGGATCTTCGACGACACGAGCGGCCTCGTCACGTGGCTGTTCAACGCGCTGCCGGACGGGCTCTCCAGCAGCCTGTTCGGTCGGAGCGACTGGACCGGCTACGGCTGGTTCAACTCGCCGCTGCTCTTCTTCGCCATCCTCACCCTTGTGGTGGTCTGGCACTCGTTCCCGTTCATCGCGGTGAGCGTGCTCGCCGGTCTCAAGAGCGTGCCGAGCGAGCTGCACGAGGCGGCCCGGGTCGACGGCGCCAGCCCGTGGCGGGTCTTCTGGAAGATCACCTTCCCGCTGCTGCGCCCGGTCTTCGGGATCCTGATCGTGCTCTCCACCATCTGGGACTTCAAGGTGTTCACCCAGCAGTTCGTCCTGGCCGGCGGCACCCAGGACCGGCCGACGTTCATGCTCGCCATCTACTCGTACGCCGAAGCCTTCTCCCCACCGCCGAAGTACGGACTCGGCGCGGCCATCGCCGTGATCCTCACGCTGATCCTGCTCGTGGTGACCGGCTTCTACGTACGGATGGTGCTCAGGCAGGAGGACGAGTCGTGAAGAAGGTCGCCCTCAACGCCGCCGGGTTGCTTGTCGCGCTCTTCGCGGCGTTCCCGGTCTACTGGATGATCTCGACGTCGCTGAAGCCCAGCGACGAGATCTTCTCGGCCACCCCGCAGCCGGTGCCGACCCACCCGACGCTGGCGCACTACCGGGAGATCCTGACCGGCAACCTGATCCCCGGGGTGAGCTTCTTCGACTTCTTCCTCAACAGCGCGCTTGTCGCGGTCTCCACGGTGGTGCTCAGTGGCCTGGTCGCGTTGTTGGCGGCGACCGCGGTGGCGCGGTTCCGCTTCAAGCTGCGGACCAGCTTCCTGATCATGCTGCTGGTGGTGCAGATGATCCCGCTGGAGGCGCTCGTCATCCCGCTGTTCCTGATGATCCAGCGGCTGGGGCTCTACAACACCCTGCCCAGCCTGATCCTCACGTACCTCGGTTTCTCGCTGCCGTTCGCGGTCTGGATGCTGCGCGGCTTCGTCGCCGCGGTGCCCAAGGAGTTGGAGGAGGCGGCGGCCATGGACGGCGCCAGCCGGGCCCAGATCTTCCGCCGGGTCCTGTTTCCGCTCGTCGCGCCCGGCCTGGTGGCCACCAGCATCTTCTCGTTCATCACCGCGTGGAACGAGCTGATCTTCGCGTTGACGTTCATCAACGACCAGGGCAGCTACACGCTGCCGGTGGCGATGACGTTCTTCTTCGGGCGCGACGACACCAACTGGGGTCCGGTGATGGCCGCGTCCACTCTGTTCACCCTGCCGGTCATCATCTTCTTCCTGCTGGTGCAGCGGCGGATGGTCTCCGGTCTGGTGGCCGGCGCCGTCAAGGGCTGACCCGCTGGCCGCGGACGACCGCCGGTTTCGGTGGTCAACCGCCGGGCAGGACGGTGAGCCCCGACCGGGCGACGATTTCCTGTAACGCCGCCACGTGCCCGTCGAACGCCGCCCGACCGGCGTTGCTCAGGGTCACCGAGGTACGCGAGCGCTTGCCCACGAAGCTCTTGCGGATCTCCACGTATCCGGCCTGCTCCAGCGTGGTGAGCTGCTTGGACAGCGCCGAGTCGGAGAGCCCGAGCTGCTCGCGCAGGTAGCGGAACTCCGCCCACTCGGTGGCGGTGAGCAGGCTCACCAGGGACAGCCGGGTCGGCGCGTGGATCAGCTCGTCGAACCGGGGAGTGCTCACCGGCCGCCGCCAAGCGGTCGGGTGGTCATCACCCGGCGAAGGTAGCGCATCAGCGGCAGCCCGGTGGCGGTCATCGCGCCGGCGGTGGTGGCCGCGCCGATCGTCGCGGGCCAGGCCAGGCCGGCCGCCTCGGCGGCGAACCCGGTGCCGAGGCTGAGCGCGACCAGGACGAGCACGTAACCGGCGATGGTGATCGCGCCGTGTACACCGATGAGGCTGGTGCGGACCTGGGCCCGGTGCCGCACCGCGACTCGGCCCACCACGGCGGCCAGGCCGATCGCGTACGCCACCGACCCGACCGCGACCAACCACGGCTGGCGGGTCTCCACGGCGGCGGTGAAGGCAACGATGAGCCCGCCCAACGCGGGCCAGTACCAGTGGGGGACGAGGGTGGCGGTGACCACCTGGTCGCGGCGGGCGCGGATCTCGGCGAGCGCGTCGGTGGCCGACGCGGGAGTGATGCCAGGCTCGGCCATGGCTGCTCCTTGAGAAGAAGGCAAGTGCTTGCCTGTTAGGCAAGTTGAACATTTTCTTGCCTAACAGGCAAGTGCTTTCCTCTTCGGGCAGCAGGAGGCGCTTCCTGGCCTCGACGCGCCGTTAGGCTGACGCCATGACGGGCAGGGTGGCAGCGGTGAACCTCGGCATCGTGACCGAGGCGCAGTGGGCCGGCGACGCGAGCGGTCGCAGCGGCATCGACAAGCGGCCGGTGGACGGCCCGGTGCTGGTCCGCGTCGACGGGGTGGTCGGTGACTTCGTCGGCGAGCGAGCCCATCACGGCGGTCCCGACCAGGCGGTCTACGCCTACGCGGAGGAGGACGCCGCCTGGTGGGCGGCCGAGCTGGGCCGCACCATCGGGCCCGGTGGGTTCGGGGAGAACCTGTCCACCTACGCGGTCGACGTGACCGGCGCGGTGATCGGCGAGCAGTGGCAGATCGGGTCCACCCTGCTCCAGGTCACCAAGCCCCGGACGCCCTGCACCACATTCGCCGGGTTCTGGGGCGTACCGGATCTGATCAAGCGGTTCACCGCGCGGGCGCTGCCCGGGGCCTACCTGCGGGTGCTGCGGGAGGGCGAGGTCGGCCCGGGTGACCCGGTCGAGGTGGTGGAGCGGCCCGCGCACGGTGTGACGATCGGCGAGGTGTTCCGCGCGACCAGCCTGGAGCCGGAGTTGCTGCCCCGGCTGCTCGACGCGGAGGACCTGCCGGAGCCGATCCGGGAGAAGGCCCGCCGTCGCCTCGCCTCCCGCGGTTGAGCGTGCTGCCGTGACGACACGCGGCCCTGCGGTTCGGGTCGGGGTAGCTGGCGGCCGGCAAGAACCCGAGGACGGGACCGGCGGCGCACGGTTGCCCGTATTGTCCCTACCGAGGGCGTGCGGCGGGGGGCCGGGTGAAGCGCGATGTCGACGGCGACGGACAGCGGTGCCGCGGCGGCACCCCCCGATCCGGGCCTGGAGCGTCCGGCCTTCCTGGAACTCTTCTTCGACCTCGTCTACGTCTTCGCGCTGATCACCCTGGCGACCGTCCTGGCCGACAACCTCAGTTGGACCGGCCTCGCCGAGACGGTGGTGCTGCTGCTCGGGTTCACGATGATCTGGGCGCTGACCGTCTGGGGGGCGGACAGCGTCGACCTGACCCGTCCGTCCGGGCAGGGACAGTTCATCTGGGTGGCGGCGGCCAGTCTGCTGTTGGCCGCGCTCGCGGCCGACGCGTACGGCGATCGGGCGCTGCTCTTCGCCACCACGTACGTGGTCATCCACCTGAGCACCTCGGCCTACCACGTCCTGGTCGTCTCGACCGGGAGACTGCCGCGTCGCAGCATCCGGATCCAGATCTGGGAGGCCGTCGCGGGCGTCGGCTGGATCGGTGGGGCGCTCGTCGGCGGTTCGGGGCAGTTGGCGATCTGGGCGCTCACCGTCGTCGTCGAGTACGGCGCAGCGGCGTTGGGCTGGCCGGTGCCGGGGATCGGCCACTCCCGGGCGCGTGACTGGCGGCTGGTCGGCGCCCGGGTGGCCGAGCGGTACCGGCAGTTCGTCATCGTCGCGCTCGGTGTCTCGATCTTCGTAACCGGAACGACCTTCAGCACCAGCGCGTACACCATGGAGCGCGGTTGGGCACTGCTCGTGGTGTTCACCACCGTCGTGTTGATGTGGCGGATCTACATCTACCGCGCCGGTGAGCTGCTGACCGACGCGATCGCCCGGTCGACGAACCCGGCGCTGCTCACCCAGTCCGCGGCGGCCACCCATCTGATCATGGTGGCCGGGATCGTCGGCGCGGCGGTCACCAGCCACCTCGTCGTGAGCCGCCCGTTGGGCGACACCCCGCCCTCGTGGGCGGCGGTCATCCTCGGCAGCCCCGCGCTGTACCTGCTCGGCCGGGGCGTCCTCGACTTCACCGTGTTCGGACGGATCTCCCGGTCCCGGCTGGCCGGTGTGGTGCTGCTGGCGTGCCTGGCGCCGACCACGCCTCTGCTGCCGCCGGTCACGGTCGCGCTGCTCGCCATGACGGTGCTGCTACTGATCGCCGTGGCGAACCTGGTGAGTACCCGGCGGCACGCGCGTGCGCCGGCACCGCCGATGCTGCGGTGACCCGGTACGCGGCGGCCCCGCGTCGTCACGGGGCGGCGGGCCGGACCGGGCGGTTCCGCCCGGCCAGCCCTTCCCCGACCAGGGTGAGCAGCAGGACCAGGTTCGTCAGCACCAGGGCGGTCAGGGGCGGGAGCAGGAGTGTGGCGGGCGCCAGCAGGGCGCACAGCACCGCGATCGCCAGCACCCGGGACCAGAGGGTCCGGCCGGTCACCACGGCGTCGAACAGGACGGTGCCGAGCAGGAACAGGGCCGGTCCGCCGAGGGTGGCGGCCATGACCTCGACCGAGGCGGGGCCGAACGGCCGGTCAATGACAAGCGTCGTGCTTGTCGAGACCAACACCACCCCGGCCACCATCACCAGATGGCTGTACGAGGTGGAGGTGCCGGGGCGGACCCGCTCCACGGTCGTGACGCTGGGCGGGGCGAGGATCCGCTGAACCCGCTGGAAGTAGAGCTGGAACAGCAGGACCGCGCTGACGAACGCGACGGCGCAGGTGGCCACCGGGCCGGCCGTGAACCCGCTGTCGGCCAGCCCCATCCCGATGCTCAGGATCAACTCGCCGAGCGCCACGATGAAGATCGCCCGGTGCCGCTCGGTGAGGTGCATGCCGGTGAAGATCTGGCTGGCGAGTTCGGTACGTCCCAGCCTGGGCGTCGGCCAGCCGATCCGGGCCGAGCCGAGGTCCACCGCCGCCGCGATCGACCAGAGCACCAGTCGAGGCGTCTCGTCCACGAACACACCGGCCACCCAGGGCGCCACCGTGATGCCGAACCAGAAGAACACCCGGATGCTCCTGGCCTGGATCGGGCGGTTCACCCGGGTGCCGGGGATCAGGACGGCGTCGCGGACCAGGTGGATGCCGAAGTACGCGGCGACGAAGAGCCACCCGTACCGGCCGAAGGCGTACGGCGTGGCGATCGCCATCAGCAGGGTGCCGAGCATGACCAGCAGGGCGGTCGCCTGGATGATCGGCAGCCGGGGGTTGAACAGGTCGGTGAGCCACGCGGTGAGCACCCAGACCCACCAGGCGGCCAGCAGGAGGACGGCGGTCTGCAGCGCACCGCGAACGGTGAGGTCGGTGGCCAGGCTGGCGGCCAGCCGGGAGAACATGAAGATGTAGACCAGGTCGAAGAAGAGCTCCAGGAAGGTCGGGTAGGCCGGCTCGCCCCGGCGGCGGAGGATCCGGGGAAGCGGAGCGGACGTCACTGCGACTGCCTCCCGTGCCACCCCGCGCCCTCCGGCGGGGGCGCCCCGACCTGCGCACCCGCCACGCTACCGACAGTGCGGTCTCCGGTGGTCGGGAACGGGCTCGGCCCGGGTGATCGGGCCCCCGCAGACACGAAACGGCCCTCTGCCGTGGTGCAGCGGTGGCAGAGGGCCGTTCTACGAGCGAAAGATCAGCGGAGCCAGGGGATGTTGCGGTCGAGCAGGCCGCGCTCCTTGAGCTCCTTGCGCAGCGGGATCTCGTCGTCGACGTACCCGTCCCAGTTGATGCCCCAGTAGTTGGCGGTGTGGGTGCCCTCACCGATCAGCTGGCGCTGCACGGGGGTGCGGTTGCGGTACCACTCGCCGTTCACGTCGGGGTGCAGCTCGTCCAGCGGACGGATCCACCGGTAGGTGTAACCGACGAAGAGCATCTTGCGGGTGATCGTCGACAGGTTCGTCGAGCGCGAGTGCCACTGCCGGCGGTCGAAGATGAAGGCGTCGCCCGGGTTGGCGGTGATCTCCACCGTGCCCTCCGGGTCGGGGTTCTGGACGGTGAGGTCCGCCGGCCGGGGCAGCGAGTTCTTCAGGTGGCTACCCGGGATGACCTTGGTGGCGCCACGGCCGGTCTCGGAGAGATCCGACAGCACGTACGCGACCTTCAGCGAGAACATCGGCCGGGGCAGGTTCGGGTCCATCGTCTCCGGGTCGGAGTTCTGCCGGTACCCGTCCTGGTGCCAACCCCAGTACGGCTTCTCCGGCTCGGCGGCCGGCGGGGTGACGTCCAGGTGGTTGTGGTGGGTGTAGATGTTCCAGCCGGCCAGCCCCCACATGTACGGGAAGGCGATCGGGTGGGTGAGCAGCTCGCCGAAGAGCTCGTCGCGCTCCAGGAAGCCCAGCAGGTGCAGGGTGCCGTCCTTCTTGGTGGTGCCCTTGGCCTGTTCCTCCGCGTAGACGCGGTCGACAGCCGCCTCCAGCGCCGCCCGGTGGTCCTCCGTCAGGACGTTGCGCAGCAGGAGGAAGCCCTGCTCGTGGAACTCCTTGCGGTCAGTGTCGCTGATCGGTTCGTAACCGGTCCGGTCGCCGTAATCGAACACCGTGTCGTACCCCTCCCCATGAGGTGAAACCTTTTCTGGCACAGGCCGCCGATCGTAACGCGATGGCCAAGCCGTCGGGGAGGGCGTGTTGCGCGTGGGGCCCCGGGCGGAACCCCTCGCAGCGGGAAGGCTGCGTTAAGTGAGATTTCCGTGATCGATAGAGGTCTTTACGGGTTTTTGTCCGATTGTGCGGTGACTGCCGGTTAAGAGATCCGGGGCCGGTCAGCCCTCGCCGAACACCTCGGCCACCACCTGGCCGGCGGATTTCTGCTGGCCGTCCGCCCGGACCCAGGTGCCGCCCCGGGCGGTCCACTCCAGGTCGCCGAAGCTGACCCGCTTCACCCCGTGGTCCTGGGCGTGCGAGACCAGCCAGTGCGCGTACCGCCAGCCGTCCCGCTGATCGCCCGGAGTCACCGTCAGGCCGGTCGGGTCGTTCGGGTCGAGGCCCTTCAACCCCCAGTCCAGCACGAGGTTGCGGGTGAGCTGCGCGGCGGCCGCCGCGCCATGCATCACCGGGGTACGCCCCACCGTGCAGGCGACCGCGCCGGTGGCATCGCCCATCAGTGCCCGGCTGAGCACCTCGGAGTCGCCGGCCCACTTCTGGTAGGCCTCCGGAAAGGCCGAGCGCTGCACCCGCTGGGCGGCGTCGGTGACGCGCATCTTCTCCCAGCCACGGACCTTCTTGAGCGCCGCGTAGAACCGGTTGGCCGCGTAGCGCGGGTCGCGGATCTGCGTCGAGGTGCCCCAGCCCTGACTCGGCCGTTGCTGGAACAGGCCGACCGAGTCGCGGTCGCCGTCGGCGAGGTTGCGCAGCCCGGACTCCTGGTACGCCGTGGCCAGCGCGACCACCACGGCCCGCTCGGGCATGCCGCGCTGGGCGCCGATCGCCGCGATGGTCGCCGCGTTTGCCATCTGGTCGGCGTCCAGGGCGACCCGGCCGTCGGCCCGCACGGTGCACTTGCGTGCCGCCAGGGGCAGTTGTAGACCGCCTCCGACCTGCCGTACGACGAGCCAGATCGCGATCACGGCGACGAGGATGAGGACCACTCCACCCGCTACGGCTGCCCGAGTTCGCACCCACACCCCCAGATCGACAAGTCCGCCAAGCGTACGTCCCTCTCGCGCCCAACGGGTCGTCCGAGCGGGTTCGGGGCTGGCTCGGCGACTCCGTCCCGGTTCGGGTCGGCTCCGCCGACGTGAACCGATCGAGGCATTCCCGCTGCGGGCGCGGTCTCACCTGCCCGTATCGCTCTCCCGCCCACCCTGGCTCAACGACAATCCAAGGCGTGTGGTGCCGGTTGTCGCTGGCTGGCTGGTGTGCGCCCGACGTCTCGGGTCGCCGGCCTGTCGTGCGGGTCACCGCCTCAGCCGGGCCGGGAAGTGGTTGACCGGTCAAGGAGTTACTACGGTTGACATGTCAATCGCTGGCCCGCCCGGTGGTACGCGAAACCGACCGGACCGGGGTCACGGAGCAAGGAGGAGTTCCATGGGAACGCTCGACGGCAAGGTTGTGCTCATCACCGGCACCGGCGGCGGTCTGGGACGCGTCGCCGCGCAGATCTTCGCGCGGGAAGGCGCGAAGGTCGTCGGGGCCGACATCCAGGTCGCCGGCAACGACGAGACTGTCGAACTCGTCCGAGCCGCCGGCGGTGAGATGACCGGCATCGCGCCTGTCGACCTCGCCGATCCGGAGCAGGTGCGGACGTTCGTCGAAGACGCCGCCGCGGCCTACGGCGGGCTCGACGTGGTCTACAACAACGCGGCCGCGCTCCGCTTCGGCCCGATGCCGGACTTCTCGGTCGAGGACTGGCGCTACACCATCACCGGTGAACTGGACATCCCGTACTTCGTGTCGAAGTTCGCCTGGCCGCACCTGGTCCAGCGGGGCGGCGGCGTCATCATCAACGCCGCCTCCATGGCCGGCATGATCGCCGGTCACGTCCCCCCGATGGTGGGTCACACCGCCGCCAACGCCGGCGTCATCGGCCTGACCCGACAGCTCGCGCTCGAGGGCGCGCCGCACGGGATCCGCGCCGTGGCGGTCAGCCCGGGGCCGATCATCAGCCCGGCAAGTGAGCGCGACCTGGGCGACAACCAGGCGGCTCGGGACGCGATCACCGGCAAGACGCTGCTCAAGCGGTTCGCTCAACCCGAGGAGGTGGCCGAGCTTGTGGTGTTCCTGGCCTCCGACCGGGCGTCGTACATCACCGGGGCGAACTACCCGGTCGACGGCGGCGCGACCGCCTGGTGAGCGGACCGAAGGGCCCGGGGACGCCACCGCACGCAGAAGGCGTCCCCGGCGGCCCGGTCCCAGCCGGCCCGATCACCGGCACCCCCGGGTCCTACCCGGCCTGATCACCAGAACCCGCGTCCAGAGCGGCCACCCATCGAGTTAATCGGTTTTCCCGGAAGGCCGTGACCCCCTCGCGTCCCTCGTCGGACAGGAAGTACCCGGTCGACAGGGCGGACAGCCGGGCCAGGTCGGCACGCAGCTCGGCGGCGCCCGGCCGGCGCAGCAACTCCTTCGCCCCGGCCAACGCGCCCGGCGCGCCACGCACCAGCGAGTCGCAGTAGCGCCGCACCACGTCGTCCAGCCCGTCCGCCGGCACGCTTGCCGTGACCAGGCCGATCTCGGCGGCCCGCCGGCCGTCGAAGGTGTCTCCGGTCAGATACAGCTCGGCGGCGGCGCGCGGGTGCAGTCGGGGCAGCACGGTCGCCGAGATCACCGCCGGGATCACCCCGATCCGCACCTCGGTGAACGCGAACGTCGCCTCGTCGGCGCAGACCGCCAGGTCGGCGGCGGCGATCAGACCCAGCCCACCGGCCCGCGCCGGCCCGCCCACCCGGGCCAGCACCGGCTTCGGGCACTCCCACAGCGCCGCGAGCACGTCACCGAGCATCCCGGCGGGCACCGCGCCGCTGGCGTACGCCGCGGCCGTCTCCTTCAGGTCCGCGCCCGAGCAGAAGACCGGGCCGGTGTGGTCCAGCACGATCGCCCGGACCGTCTCGTCGGCGACCGCGTCGCCCAGCCCGGCCAGCAGCTGGGTCATCAGGCCGGTGGAGAGCGCGTTGCGGTTGTGCGGGCTGTCCAGGGTGAGGGTGGTCACCCCACGGGCCGTGGCGACCCGCACGAGGACGTCGGGAGAGGTCATGCCGGGCACACTAGTGGCCATGCCCGGCCTCCTTCCAGATGGTGAGACCGTCCCCGTCGACGGATCGCTGCCCGCCACCGCCACCGCTGCGGTCGGCGCGCGCGGCTTCGGCGTGTACGTGCACGTGCCGTTCTGCGCCAGCCGCTGCGGCTACTGCGACTTCAACACCTACACGGCAGCGGAGCTGGGCGGCGGCGCCAGCCGCGAGGGGTACGCCGACACCGTGCTGGCCGAGCTGGCGCTCGCCGCCCGGGTGCTCGGCGACAGCCCGCCGCCCCGGGTCGACACCGTCTTCGTCGGCGGCGGTACGCCCACCCTGCTCCCCGCCGACGACCTGGCCCGCATCCTCGACGGCATCGACCGCACCTGGGGGCTGGCCGCCGACGCCGAGGTGACCACCGAGGCCAACCCGGAGTCGGTCACCCCGGAATCGTTGAAGCTGCTGCGGTCGGCCGGCTACACCCGGATCTCGCTGGGCATGCAGTCCGCCTCCCCGGGGGTGCTGGCGATCCTGGACCGCACCCACAGCGCCGGCCGGGCCACCGCCGCCGCCCTGGAGGCGCGCGACGCCGGGTTCGAGCACGTCAACCTGGACCTGATCTACGGGACCCCGGGGGAGCGGCCCGAGGACTTCGCCGCCTCGCTGGAGCAGGTCGTGGCCGCCGGGGTGGACCACGTCAGCGCGTACGCCCTGATCGTTGAGGACGGCACCCGGCTCGCCGCCCGGATGCGGCGCGGGGAGCTGGCGTACCCCAGTGACGACGTGGCCGCGGACCGCTACCTGGCCGCGGAGGCCGCGCTCGACGCGGCCGGGCTCTCGTGGTACGAGGTCTCCAACTGGGCTCGCACCGACGACGCCCGGTGCCGGCACAACCTGCTCTACTGGACCGGCGCGGACTGGTGGGGGCTGGGGCCCGGGGCACACAGCCACGTCGGCGGGGTGCGCTGGTGGAACGTCAAGCACCCCTCGGCGTACGCCAAGCGGTTGGCCGCGGGCGCGTCTCCCGGCCTGGCCCGCGAGGTGCTCACCGTCGACGAGACGCACATGGAGGACGTGATGCTGCGGCTGCGGCTGGCCAGCGGCCTGCCGTTGGCGGTGCTCGACGCCACCGGCCGGGCGGGCGCCGAGCGGGCCCTCGCCGGCGGCCTGCTGGCCGCCGACGAGTACGCGGCCGGTCGGGCGGTGCTCACCCTGCGCGGGCGGCTGCTCGCCGACGCGGTCGTGCGCGACCTGCTGCCCTGAGCCAGCCCCGCCGCCCCGGACCGGGGCAGCGGGGCGCCTACCGGCCGGGGGAGCGGCCGGAGGAGGTCACTTGATGAAGTTGACCGAGAGCGGGTAGCGGTAGAGCTGGCCCTCGTTGGCCTTGATGCCGGCGATGATGCCGAACACGGCACCGAGGATGAAGGCCGCCACGACCCCGAGGAAGCCGATCAGGATGCAGGACAGCACCCAGCCGACCAGGCCGACGATCGACCAGAGGAGCTGGAAGTTGAGCGCCGCCACGGCGTGCGACCGTACCGTCGGGGACTGGTTGCCGCGGGCCAGCAGCGCCACCAGCGGGCCGATCCAGCCCAGCACCCCGCCGCTGAGGATCATGCCGGCGGCACCGCCGAAGTGCGCGACGAGCGCCCAGGTCTTGTCCTCGTTGCTGGCAAAGCCGCCACCGGGGCCGCCGTAGGCGCCGCCGGTCGGATATCCGCCAGCCGGGTTGCCACCGGGCGGGTAGCCGCCGGGCGGCGGATAGCCCCCCGCCGGGGGGTAGCCGCCCGACGGCGGTTGGTCACCGGTGGGCGGCGGATAGCCACCGGCCGGGGGATAGCCGCCCGGGCCAGGCGCCCCGGACAGTGGTGCGGTGGGTGGCTCGGCCGACGGGTACGAGCTGGGAGAGGTCGGCTCCGGCGGGTAGTTGCCGGGGTCACCCGCGCCGGGAGGGCGAGGAGGTTCAGTCATGGGTGTCACGGTAGGGGTCCGTGGCAACGCCGCACCAGTGGGCGACCGTTGATCATCGCGCCGGCGGGTACGCCGACGTAGACTGGCACTCGTTACAGTCGAGTGCCAGGACGGCCCGGCCGGGCCCACGGCACCGGCGGCCGACGTGCGACAGGAGGTGCGGAGGATGGGTCTCGACGACCGAAAACTCGCCGTGCTCCGCGCGATCGTCGAGGACTACGTCTCCACCCAGGAGCCGGTCGGCAGCAAGGCGCTTGTCGAGCGGCACCAGCTCGGGGTCTCCCCGGCCACGGTCCGCAACGACATGGCCGTGCTGGAGGAGGAGGGCTACATCCGGCAGCCGCACACGAGTGCCGGCCGGGTGCCCACCGACCGCGGCTACCGGCTCTTCGTCGACAGGTTGTCCCGGGTCAAGCCCCTCAGCCCGGCCGAACGTCGGGCCATCGAGCGCTTCCTGGTCGGCGCGGTCGACCTCGACGACGTGGTGCACCGCACGGTGCGACTGCTCGCCCAGCTCACCCGGCAGGTGGCCGTCGTGCAGTACCCGAGCCTGGCCCGCTCCTCGGTTCGGCACCTGGAACTGGTGCCGATCTCCACCACCCGGCTGATGCTCGTCATGATCGCCGACACCGGGCGGGTGGAGCAGCGGCTGGTGGAGCTGCCCGGGCCGGTGCCCGCCGACAACGTCACCGACCTGCGCCGGCTGGTAAACGAGAAGCTCGCCGGCGCGCGGCTGTCCGACACGCCACCGTTGGTGCAGGCGCTCGTCGAGGAGGTGCCGTCCGAGCTGCGTCCGGCGATGACCACGCTCTCCACGGTGCTGCTGGAGACGCTTGTCGAGCGGCACGAGGAACGCATCGCCCTGGCCGGCACCGCGAACCTCACCCGGGGCGGCCTGCTCGACTTCCAGGGTTCGCTACGGCCGATCCTGGAGGCGCTGGAGGAGGAGGTCGTGCTCCTCAAGCTCATCGGTGAGACCGAGCCGAGCACGACCCGGGTGCTGATCGGCGACGAGAACGAGTTCGACAACCTGCGCGCCGCCTCGGTGGTCAGCACCGGGTACGGCCCGGGCGCCACGATCGTCGGCGGCCTGGGGGTGCTGGGGCCCACCCGGATGGACTACCCCGGCAATATCGCCACGGTGCGCGCCGTGGCACGCTACGTGGGCGAGTTGCTGGCCCAGAACTGACCAGTCAGGGCCGACGGCCGGCTGTTTGCCGCCGGATCGGCGCAACGCGAGACGAACATGAGGACACGGAACGCAGTGGCCAGGGACTACTACGGCATCCTCGGTGTGAGCCGGGAAGCCTCCGATGACGAGATCAAGCGCGCCTACCGCAAGCTGGCGCGCCAGTTCCACCCGGACGTCAATCCGGACCCGGAGGCTCAGGAGAAGTTCAAGGACATCAACGCCGCGTACGAGGTCCTCTCGGACGACCGCAAGCGGCAGATCGTCGACCTGGGTGGCGACCCGCTCGCCCCGGGCGGCGGTGGCGCCGGCGGCCCGGGTGGCCCCGGTGGCGCCGGCCCGTTCGTCGGTTTCCAGGACATCATGGACGCGTTCTTCGGCGGCGCGGCCGGTGGGGCGCGCGGCCCCCGTCCACGGACCCGGCCGGGCGCCGACGCGATCCTGCGCCTCGAACTCGACCTGCACGAGACCGCCTTCGGCGTCGAGGCCCCGATCACCGTCGACACCGCAGTGCTCTGCACCACCTGCTCCGGCGCCGGCACGGCCGCCGGCACCCACCTGGCGACCTGCGAGGCGTGTGCTGGTCGCGGCGAGGTGCAGTCGGTGCAGCGCACCTTCCTCGGCCAGGTGGTCTCCGCCCGGCCGTGCACCGTGTGCCAGGGCTACGGCACGACGATCCCGCACCCCTGCCCCACCTGCGCCGGCGACGGCCGGGTACGCACCCGCCGCTCGCTGACCGTCAAGATCCCGGCCGGCGTCGAGGACGGCATGCGGATCCGGCTGGCCCAGCAGGGCGAGGTCGGCCCGGGTGGCGGCACCGCCGGTGACCTCTACGTGGAGATCCACGAGCGGCCGCACGACGTCTACTCCCGCAAGGGCGACGACCTGCACTGTCGGGTCACCGTGCCGATGACCGCAGCGGCGCTGGGCACCCGACTCACCATCAAGACCCTGGACAGCGAGGAGACGGTCGACGTCAAGGCCGGCACCCAACCGGCCAGCACGCTGCGACTGCGCGCCCGGGGCGTGCCACACCTGCGCGGCACCGGCCGGGGCGACCTCTACGTGCACCTGGACGTGCGCACGCCGACCAAGCTCGACCCCGACCAGGAGAAGATGCTGCGCGACTTCGCCAAGACCCGTGGCGAGGAGGTCGCCGAGTTATCCAAGCAGGGCGGCTTCTTCTCCCGGATGCGCGACGCGTTCAACGGGCACGCCTGAGGTGTCCGCGCCGCTGTTCCTGGTCGAGGCGCTGCCCACCGGTGACGCGTTGACCCTGGACGGCCCGGAGGGGCACCACGCCGCCACCGTGCAGCGGCTGCGCGTCGGCGAGGAGTTGCTGCTCGCCGACGGCCGGGGTGGCACGGCCGCCGCCGTGGTCACCGCCGTCGGCCGGGGCAGCCTGGAGGTCACCATCACCTCCCGGGGGTACGCGGACGCGTCGGTCCCCCGGATCGCCGTGGTGCAGGGCATCGCCAAGGGCGACCGGGGTGAGCTGGCGGTGCAGGCGATGACCGAGGTCGGGGTCGACGAGATCGTGCCCTGGGCGGCGTCCCGCTCGGTCACCCAGTGGCGTGGCGACCGGGGCGTACGCGCCCGGGAAAAGTGGGTGGCCACCGCCCGGGAGGCCGCCAAGCAGGCCCGCCGGCCCTGGCTGCCAGTGGTGGCCGGCGCGCCGGACGAGTCCACCGCCACCGTCGCCCGTCGGATCGCCGGCGCTGCCGCCGCCTTCGTGCTGCACGAGGAGGCCGAGGAGCGGCTCAGCACCGCCGAGCTGCCGCCGGGCGGTGAGATCGTCCTGGTCGTCGGGCCGGAGGGTGGCATCGCCGCGGCCGAGCTGACGGCGTTTCGGGAGGCGGGCGGGCGCGTCGTCCGGCTCGGTCCAGCCGTGCTGCGCACCTCGACCGCCGGCGTGGCGGCGCTCAGCGTGCTCGCCACCCGCCTCGGCCGCTGGTGACCCCGACGCGTGCTCGGTCAGGGGCCGTGTAGTAGCCGGTGGAGAGGGCTAGCGGCGTTCGGCCCAGCCGACGAAACGCGGGGTCAGGTCCGGCAGTGTGGCGTTCGGGTTGAGCTTTGCCAGGTCCGCGGTCGCCTCCTCCTGAACCTTCGCCATGTGCACCAGCAGGCCCGGTCGATCCTGGCGGAACTCGCCAAGGAGGCGCAGCTTCGCGGCCGAGCAGGGCCAGAGAATTCCGCAGTTTGGGCAACGCCACGACGGGCGTAACGGCTTGTGCTCAGGCTCGCCGCGCATCAGGCGACCCCTATTGGGTTGCGGACGACCGGACGGCGTGCGGTCTTCCGGCCGGGCTGAGTCGGCGGGTCCTGCCAGACCAGGCCGGCGGTCATGACGAACAGTGTGCGACGCGCGACCGCGTCTCCGCGCGCCCCCAACTCGTACGCGTCAATCCACAACCACCCGTCATAGGTCGGCCAGTCCAACGGCCGGATCACGCGGACGAGGATCGGCCGCATGAACTGCACACTCGCGGCGCAGGTGAGGCGCAAGACGTCGCCCGTCTGGACCTTCCGCAGGGGCAGCGTCATGCGACCACCAACCAGCCGCGATCAGGGGCACGGTTGCTGAGGCTGACCGGCCAGATCGGAACGACGGTTCCCGGCGGCCACGGGACCGGCGGTTGCGTCGCCGGATCGGTCGGCGGGGCGGGCTGCGGTTCGGGTGGCTTGTTCGGCATGGGTGCTCCCACTGATCGTCGTTTTGGGAAAGGGCCGCCCCCGCGTGTGCTCGCCCACCAGGAGACGGCCCCGCACGAACGCGCCCGCCGGGTCTCGGGGTCCTACCGGCCGCGCCGTCTAGAGAGCACCTTGCCCATTGAAGCTGGACGGCTACACCACGTAGCTATACGTTCTGTAGACGTTGAAGACGTTCGCTCGGAGGTGGGTATGAATCAGGCGCTACGAGCTGCGCTGGCCGATACGGGTGAGACAGTAGAAAGCCTTGCCGAGCAGGTAGGCGTAGACCCGAAGACGGTGGCGCGCTGGGTCAACCCCGGCCGAGTCCCACACCCGCGCCACCGTGCAGCCGCAGCCGCTGCGCTCGGCCGCGAGACTGAGGACATTTGGCCGGACGTCTTGAAACGGCGGGAACCGCCATGGCTACGCCCGTGGGTGGAGACCGAGCTTCAGGCGTCCGCCCTGCGCGCCTTCCAGGTGGCGGTCATCCCCGGCTTGTTGCAAACCCCCGAATACGCCGCGGCGGTACTAGCCAGCGGGGTGCTCGACCCGGACGAGGTCGCGGACTACGTCGCGACACGGCTGCGCAGGCAAAAGGCGGTTCTCGACCGACGCAGGCCCCCGCTCTTCGTCGCGGTGATTGACGAATTCGCCCTTCGTCGTGGCGACCCCGAGATCATGAACCCGCAGCTAGACCACCTGGTAAAGATGGCCCAGCGACCGAATGTGCTCCTTCACGTGCTGCCGCTGGACGCGGGCCTCCATCCCGGGCAGGCGGGACCGTTCGTCATCGCCACAACCGAACACGGCGATGTCGCGTACCTCGACGACCAGGCTGCGGGAAGGCTGACCAACGACACCGCCGCCCTTTGGGCCACCTGGGATACGCTGCGCTCGGTGGCTCTCTCACGCCGCCAAACCATCGACTACCTAGAGGCAAGGTCATGGCTGATCTGACCGGCGCCCTGTGGCGCAAGAGCACCCGCAGCAGTTCCAACGGCGGCGACTGCGTCGAGGTTGCCGACAACCTTCCGGGCGTCGTCGCGGTGCGCGACTCGAAGGACCGGTCGGGTCCGGCGCTGACCTTCCCTCCGGCCGCGTGGGTCGCGTTCGTCGGCCAGGTGGCCGAGCGGTCGTAACCGCCGCTAGACATGGGCCCGCGCCCGTCCCCGATTGGGGGCGGGCGCCTCGCTTGGAGCCGGCGCGTTCCGTCCGGAGCAGTGCCAGCGTCGCCCGAGTGCGCACGTAGCGCATGGAGAACGGCTGTACGTCCTCGGCCGCTGGTGATCGGCCGGCGATCCGCTCAGGGGCGGGGAAACACCGGCACGACCTCTTCCTCCGGACGTAGGTCCAGCCCGGCCGGCCCGATGATCTGCGGATCGGGTGTGCCGACCACCTCGGGGTCCTTGCCGGTGTAGTCGAAGCGGTGCAGCACGTGCCGCATCGCCTCGACACGGGCCCGTTTCTTGTCGTTGCTCTTCACCACCGTCCACGGCGCGTCGGCCGTGTCGGTCCAGAAGAACATCGCCTCCTTCGCCTCCGTGTACTCGTCCCACCGGTCGAGCGAGGCGATGTCCATCGGGGACAGCTTCCACTGCCGGACCGGGTCCACCTGGCGGATCGCGAACCGGGTGCGCTGCTCGTTCTGCGACACCGAGAACCAGAACTTCACCAACCGGATGCCCGAGCGCACGAGCATCCGCTCCAGCTCCGGGGCCTGCCGCAGAAACTCCAGATACTCCTTGCGGGAGCAGAAGCCCATCACCCGCTCGACGCCGGCCCGGTTGTACCAGGACCTGTCGAACAGCACGATCTCACCGGCCGCCGGCAGGTGCGCCAGCCACCGCTGGAAGTACCACTGACCAGCTTCCCGCTCGTCCGGCTTCGCCAGCGCCACCACGGACGCGCCGCGCGGGTTGAGGTGCTCCATGAACCGCTTGATGGTGCCGCCCTTACCGGCCGCGTCCCGCCCCTCGAAGATGATCACCAGGCGCTCGCCGGACTCCTTGATCCAGTCCTGGAGCTTGAGCAGCTCGATCTGGAGCAGTCGCTTGTCGCGGTCGTACTCGTCGCGGTCCATCCGTTCGTCGTACGGGTAGTCCTCCCGCCACGTCTCCACGGGGGTGCCGTCCGGGCGCAGCAGGACGGGGTCGTCGTCGTGGCCATCGGCCACCTGATAGTCGGCGGTGAGGTCCAGCGGCGCGGTGTCGGCCATGTCGGTGAGACTTACCCGCCTCGTGCCGCAACCCACCCCCCTGGCCGGGTGATGTGGGCGGCTGTTCCGCCGTCAGCTACGCAGGTAGGAGGCGCCGTTGAGGTCGACGATCGTGCCGGAGGCCCACTCGGCCTGCGGCGAGGCGAGCCAGTGCACGGCGGCGGCGATCTCCTCCGGCTGACCCACCCGGTCGAACGGGCTCTGCGCCCGGATCGCCGCGCCCCGCTCGCCGTGCAGGTACTCGGTGGTCATGTCCGTCGCCACGAAGCCCGGCGCGACAGTGGCGACGGTGATGCCGTACGGCGCGAGCGCCACCGCCAGGGACTGACCCAGCGCGTTCAGCCCCGCCTTGCTGGCGCCGTACGCCGGCTGGTCCGGCTCGCCGCGGAACGCGCCCCGGGACGAGACGTTGACGATCCGGCCGCCCCGCTCGCGCATGTGCTGGGCAGCGCACCAGGTGACGTTGCCGGCACCGGTCAGGTTCGTCGCCAGCACCTGCTGCCAGCGCTGCTGCCACTGCTCGTAGGAGGCGCCGAAGACCGGGTGCGGATCGTCGCGGTCGCCGTACGTCCCGGCGTTGTTGACGAGCACGTCCAGCCCGCCGAGCAGCTCGGCGGCCCGGTCGACCATGGCCCGTACCGCGTCCGGGTCGGTGAGGTCGGCGCGGACCACCACGTGCCCGGCGCCGGGAAGCTGCGCCCGCAGCTCCTCGGCCGCGTCGGCGGAGTCGCGGTGGTGGATCGCCACCCGGTCACCACCTGCCGCGAACGCCGTCGCCACCGCCCGGCCGATGCCGCGCGAGGCCCCGGTCACGAGTACCGCTCGATCCGTCATGGCGGCCATCCTGCCTCAGCCGCCCCATCCCCGCGAACGGCCGGCGGCCCCTGCTGCGCCGGAGCGCCCCCGGCCCGTCAGTCCCTAGACTGCCCCGATGGGATCCGACTGCCTGTTCTGCCGCATCGTCGCCGGGGAGATCCCGGCCACCGTGGTCCGGGAGACCGACACCACGCTCGCCTTCCGTGACATCGACCCGAAGGCGCCGGTGCACGTCCTGGTCATTCCGAAGGAGCACTACGCCGACGTCGCCACGCTCGCCCAGGGCGACCCGGCGCTGGCCGCCGACGTGCTGGCCACCTCCGCCGCCGTGGCCGAGGACGAGGGCCTGCTCGGCGACGGTTTCCGGCTGATGTTCAACACCGGCGCGTACGGCGGGCAGGAGGTTTTCCACGTGCACGCGCACCTGCTCGGTGGCGCGCCGCTCGGCCCGATGCTCGCCCGGAACCTGGCGTGAGCGGCGGGCTTGGCGTGGAGCCGCGTGCCGGCGGGCGGCGAAGTGGAGCGGCGGCGTGACCGCGGGTTCCGGGGTCGACGCGCGGATGGACGAGCGCCTGGGCCGGCTGGTCCGCAGGGTGCAGGCCGACGCTCGGGTGCCGGCGGTGTCGGCGGCGCTGCACCGGGCCGACCGGCCGCTCTTCAGCTGCGCCGTAGGCGCGACCGGCACCGACAGCCCGTTGGGGCCGGGCACCCAGTTCCGGATCGGCTCGGTCACCAAGACCTTCACCGCGGTGCTGGTCCTGCAGTGCCGCGACGACGGGCTGCTGGACCTGGACGACCCGGTGGGCCGGCACCTGGACCTGCCCGCGCACGGCGAGCTGACCGTCCGCCGGTTGTTGTCGCACACCGCCGGCCTGCAACGCGAGCCGTTCGGTGACGTCTGGGACACCCTGCGCGCGCCGGACGCCGACCGGTTGGTGGCCGAGCTGGACCGGGCCGAGCGGGTGCTGCCGACGGCCCGGCGGTTCCACTACTCCAATCTCGGCCTGGCCGTGCTCGGTCACCTGGTCGCCCGGCTGCGCGGCGAGAGTTGGGCGCGGTCGCTCACCGATCGTGTCCTGACACCGCTGGGGCTGGCCGACACCAGCGTGACCCCTCGGCCGACGGCGGCCACCGGCTTCCTGGTCGACGCGTACTCCGACGAGGCACACCCCGAGCCGCCCACCGACTTCGGCGCGGTCGGCCCGGCCGCCCAGCTCTGGAGCACCGCTACCGACATGGCCCGCTGGGCGGCGTTCCTCGCCGACCCGGCCGCGCTGGATCCGGCCGGCGCGGTCCTCGCCGCCACCACGCTCGACGAGATGCGCTGGCCGGTGACCACCACCGACGAGACCCTCTGGGGCGAGGGATTCGGGCTCGGGCTGATCCTCGTCCCGCAGGGGGAACGGGTGGTGCACGTGGGGCACATCGGGGCGATGCCCGGTTTCCTCGCCGCCGTCTACGGCCGGCGAGGAGGCGACGGCACGGCCGGCGCGATGGGTGCCGCGGTGCTCGGCTCGTCCGGCACGGCGACCGAGGTGTTCGACCTGCCGCACCTGCTGCTCGCGGCGGCCGTCGAGCACGACCCGGCCGAGATCGAGCCCTGGCGACCCGGCGCACCCGCTCCGGCGGCCCTGCGGGGTGCGCTCGGCCGCTGGTGGGGTGAGGGCTCCGAGTACGTCTTCTCCTGGCACGACGGCACCCTGCGGGCGCAGGGTGCCGGCGACCCGGCCGGACGTCCGCCGGCGATCTTCACCCCGTTGCCGGACCGGCCGGACGTGTTCCGCACGGTCTCCGGTCGGGAGACCGGTGAGCTGCTGCGGCTGACCCGGGACGGGGCCGGCGCGGTGGTCCGGATGCACTGGGCGACGTACCGGTTCACCCGTCATCAGGAGACCTTCGACAGGTACGACTTCCGCGCCGGGAGTTGATCGCGGCCAGCGGAAATGGGCGCGATGCCGCCCACGTTGAACAGATACGATGGGTGTAACGTCCGCACGCCGTGCCAGCAGGGCCGGCGCCGAGATCGAGAGCAGGTGCGCAGGGCCCTTCGGCCCAACTTATGACCGGCACCCCACCTCCCGGCCCGCCCCGGGTGCAGACCAGGATCACCGTGCCCGACTCGAAGATCATGGTCAATCTGCTCGGCGCAGGCGACGAGATCCTCCGACTCGTCGAACGCTCGGTCAGCAGTGACGTGCACGTCCGCGGCAACGAGATCACCATCACCGGTGACCCCGCGGACAACGCCCTCGCCGAGCGAGTCTTCAGCGAGCTGCTCGAACTCATCGAGAAAGGCGAGACCCTGACCACTGACGCCGTCCGGCGTACCGTCGGCATGCTCGAGCAGGGCAGTGCCGAGCGGCCCGCCGAGGTCCTGACGCTCAACATCCTCTCCCGTCGCGGGCGCACCATCCGCCCCAAGACGCTCGGGCAGAAGCGTTACGTCGACGCGATCGACACCCACACCATCGTCTTCGGCATCGGCCCGGCCGGCACCGGCAAGACCTACCTGGCGATGGCGAAGGCCGTCCAGGCGTTGCAGGCCAAGCAGGTCAACCGGATCATCCTGACCCGGCCGGCGGTGGAGGCGGGTGAGCGACTGGGCTTCCTGCCCGGCACGCTCAACGACAAGATCGACCCCTACCTGCGCCCGCTCTACGACGCGCTGCACGAGATGCTCGACCCGGAGACGATCCCCAAGCTGATGGCCCAGGGGACGATCGAGGTCGCCCCGCTGGCCTACATGCGGGGCAGGACGCTCTCCGACGCGTTCATCATCCTGGACGAGGCCCAGAACACGACGCCCGAGCAGATGAAGATGTTCCTCACCCGGCTCGGCTTCAACTCCAAGATCGTCGTCACCGGTGACATCACCCAGGTGGACCTTCCCGGCGGGACCAGCAGCGGCCTGCGGGTCGTCCGGGAGATCCTGGAAAACGTCGACGACGTGCACTTCTCCCAGTTGTCCAGCTCCGACGTGGTCCGCCACCGGCTGGTGGGGGAGATCGTCGACGCGTACGCCCGCTGGGACGCCGAGCGGGAGAACCAGCAGGCGCAGGGCGTCCACGCCGTGCCCGGGCGACCCGCCCAGGGCGGCCGGGCCGGCCGCCGCCGCTAAAGCAGAGGAAAGCAGTTGTCCATCGAGATCGCCAACGAGTCCGGTGTCGAGGTTGACACCGACGCCGTGCTCGCCGTCGCCCGGCACGCCCTCGACGAGATGGGGGTCAACCCCCTCGCCGAGCTGTCCGTGCTGCTGGTCGACATCGACTACATGACCGAGCTGAACCACCGCTGGATGGGTGGCGACGGTCCGACCGACGTGCTCGCCTTCCCCATGGACGAGGGCAGCGTCGACCACGGCCCGGGGGAGTCCGCGCCGGCCGGTGGCGAGCCCGCCCTGCTCGGTGACATCGTGCTCTGCCCCGAGGTCGCGGCCAAGCAGGCGGCGACCGCCGGGCACGCCCCGGCCGACGAGCTGCACCTGCTCACCGTGCACGGGGTGCTGCACCTGCTCGGCTACGACCACGCCGAGCCGGAGGAGGAGCGGGAGATGTTCGCCCTCCAGGCCCGCCTGCTGTCCAGCTGGCGGTCGACCCGCACCCAGTGATGTCCACTCCTCCGTTACTGGCGGCCGGCGCCACCGCCGGCCTTCCCGACTTCCAGCTGATCGTCTTCGCGGCCGGCCTGGTGGTGCTGGCCGGCCTGATCGCGATGACCGAGGCGGCGCTCGCCGCGGTCTCACCGGCGCGGGCCGCCGAGCTGGCCCGCGACGGTGTGCGGGGCGCCCGTACCCTCCAGGCCGTGGCCGGCGACGTCGTCCGGCACCTCAACCTGCTCCTGCTGTTGCGGCTGCTCGCCGAGCTGACCGCCACCACCCTGGTGGCGCTCGTCGCGGTGGACAGCTTCGGCGCCGGCTGGCGGGCCGCGTTGGTGACCGCCGGCGCGATGACCGTGGTCAGCTTCGTGGTCGTCGGCGTCGCTCCGCGCACCATCGGCCGACAGCACGCGTACGCCGTGGGTCGTGCCGTGGCCCCGCTGGTCCGCTGGCTGGGCCGGGCGCTCAACCCGCTCGCCTCGTTGCTGATCCTGATCGGCAACGCGGTCACGCCGGGGCGCGGTTTCCGGGAGGGGCCGTTCGCCAGCCAGGTCGAGTTGCGTGAGCTTGTCGACCTGGCCGAGCAGCGCGGCGTGGTCGAGCACGGCGAACGTCAGATGATCCACTCGGTCTTCGCGCTCGGTGACACCATCGCCCGTGAGGTGATGGTGCCGCGTACCGAGATGGTGTGGATCGAGGAGGGCAAGACGCTCGCGCAGGCGTTGGTGCTCTTCCTGCGCTCCGGTTTCTCCCGCATCCCGGTGATCGGCGAGAGCGTCGACGACGTGCTCGGTGTGCTCTACCTCAAGGACCTGATCCGGCGCTCCCGTGGTGGGGACCCGGCGGCCGAGCAGTTGCCGGTGGCCGAGCTGATGCGCCCGGCGACCTTCGTGCCGGAGTCCAAGCCGGTCGACGACCTGCTGTCGGAGATGCAGGCGGCCCGCAACCACCTGGTCATCGTCGTCGACGAGTACGGCGGCACCGGCGGTCTGGTCACCATCGAGGACATCCTGGAGGAGATCGTCGGTGAAATCACCGACGAGTACGATGTCGAGCGCCCGCCCGTCGAACGTCTGACGGACTCCTCGGTGCGGGTGACCGCCCGCCTCCCGGTGGAGACCCTGGGCGAGATGTTCGACACCGAGCTGCCCACCGACGAGGTGGAGACGGTCGGTGGCCTGCTGGCCCAGTCGCTGGGGCGAGTGCCGATCCCCGGCGCGGAGGTCGAGGTCGCCGGGCTCCGGCTGCTCGCCGAGGGCACCACCGGCCGGCGCAACCGGATCGACACCGTCCTGGTCAACAGGGTGGAGCCGGGCCATGAGCAGGACACCGCGGGGCGCGGCGAGCACGCCGGCTCCGGGGACGACACGGACAACTACCGAGACGACGAGAGGCAATCCGCCGATGCCTGACACACCCGCCGCGCCCGCCGCCCAGCCCACCCCCACCGCGCCGGCACCCCTGAGCGCCGAGGACGCCAAGCTTGTCGTCCTGGCCCGGGGCGCCCGTGGCCGGGTCGCCGCCGTGGAGGGTGCCGCGGTCCGGGATCAGGACGGCCGGACGTACGCGGCGGCAAGTGTCGCGCTGCCCTCGCTGACCCTCACCGCGCTGCAGTTGGCTGTCGCGTCGGCCGTGGCGGCCGGGGCGAGCCGGCTGGAGGCCGCGGTGGTGGTGACCGAGGCGTCGACCCTGGACGGCGCCGGGCACCTGGCCGTGCGTGACCTCGCGGCGGACGCGCCGATCCACGTGGCCGCCCCGGACGGCACGGTCCTCGGCACGGTGACCGAGTGAGTCCCGTCCGGGATCCGGAGACCCGACCGTACCGGGCCGGGTTCGGCTGCTTCGTCGGCCGACCCAACGCGGGCAAGTCGACGCTCACCAACGCCATCGTCGGCACCAAGATCGCGATCACCTCGAACAAACCACAGACCACCCGGCACGTGATCCGGGCCGTGCTGCACCGACCGGAGTCGCAACTGGTCCTGGTCGACACCCCGGGCCTGCACCGCCCCCGTACGCTGCTCGGCGAACGCCTCAACGACCTCGTCCGGTCCACCTGGACGGAGGTCGACGTGATCGGCCTGTGCATCCCGGCCGACGAGCCGGTCGGGCGCGGAGACCGGTTCATCACGGGTGAGCTGGCCGAGCTGAAGGCCACGGTGCTGGCGGTGGTCACCAAGACCGACCTGGTCGACAAGCGCCGCCTGGCGGAGCAGTTGCTCGCGGTGAGCCAGATGGGGGAGTTCGCCGAGATCGTGCCGGTGAGCGCGGTCTCCGGGCACCAGGTGGACACCCTTGTCGACGTGATGACCAAATATCTGCCGCCGTCGCCGCAGCTCTACCCGGACGACATGCTGACCGACGATCCCGAGCAGGTGCTCGTCGCGGAGCTGATCCGGGAGGCCGCCCTGGAGGGGGTCCGGGACGAGCTGCCGCACTCCATCGCCGTGGTGGTGGAGGAGATGATCCCCGAGGGCCAGGTCATGAAGATCTACGCCGACCTGTACGTGGAACGGCCCAGCCAGAAGGCGATCGTGCTCGGTCACAAGGCGAGTCGGCTCAAGGAGGTCGGCACCAACGCCCGCCGGCAGATCGAGGAGTTGCTGGGCGGCCGGGTCTATCTCGACCTGCACGTGCGGGTCGCGAAGGACTGGCAGCGCGACCCGAAGCAGTTGCGCAAGTTGGGCTTCTGAGCGTCCTCGGCGGTAAGTCGGCCCGTCACCGCTGGCTGATGGTGACGTTGCCGCTGCCCGCCGAGCCGTCGAGCACCAGCGACGCGGCCGGGTCATCGGCGACGGTGACCCGGGCGTCGCCGGAGCCGGTGTTGGACCGGACCCGGTAGCTGCCCGCCGGCACCAGCAGCGTGACATCGCCGCTGGAGGCATGGGCGCGGGCCGCGGCGGGCTTGTCCAGCTCGACGTTGACATTGCCGGACCCGGCCTCGGCGTCGACCGCCCCGCCCAGCCGGCGCGCGGTGATGTCCCCGGAGCCGGCGCGCAGCCGGACCGCCCCGCTGGCCTCGCTCACGTCGATGTCGCCGGAGCCCGTCTCGACCCCGACCGTGCCGGATGCGCCGACGATCCGTACGTCGCCGGAGCCCAGCCGCAGATCGACGGTGCCGACCCGGGTCAGCTCGACGTCGCCGGAGCCGGACTCGCCCTGGAGAGCCACGCCCTCCGGCAGGGCCACCTCGTAGGAGATGCTGCACCTGTCGCCACAGTTGGTGTCCAGCACCAACTCGCTGCCCTTGATCTCGTACCGGGCATGGGGTTCGCCACCCTGGTAGCGCACCACCCGCTTGATCCGCGCCTCGCCGGCCGTGCCGTTGCCCCGGACGATCACGTCGCCCGCACCGGGCAGCACCCGGATGGTGGTGATCTTCGCCGCCTCGGTGTCGTCGTAGTCGAGCCGGCGCATGGCCAGGTTGTCGCACCCGGCGACAAGGATGAGGGCGGTTGCCAGGCCCAGCGCGACGGGCGCGGTGGCGCGCCGACGCACGGCGCTGGTGGTGGGGTGCGTTGCCATGACCAGCACGCTACGGCCGGTGACGTGCCGGGCGCATCGGGGTTCGTCCGCGCATCCACCCCGAACCAACCCTGATTTCACACCCCGAGGGAGAATGGCCCGATGGCCGGGTACCGCCGACAGCTCTACCGCGACGACGCGGTGGTGCTGCGTGTGCAAAAGCTCGGCGAGTCCGATCGGATCATCACCCTGCTCACCCGTCGGCACGGCCGGCTGCGCGCGGTGGCCCGGGGGATCCGCCGCACCACGAGCAAGTTCGGCGCCCGGCTGGAGCCGTTCGGCCACGTCGACCTCCAGCTCGCCGGCGACCCGAAGGGCAACACCGGCAGCTCGCTGCACACCGTCAGCCAGGTCGAGGGCATCGAGCTGTTCGGCAAGCGGTTCCTCGGGGATTACCCCCGTTACACGGCGGCCAGCGCGATCGCCGAGACCGCCGAGCGGCTGACCCCGGTCGAGCGGGAGCCGTCGCTGCGGCTGTTCCAGCTCACCGTGGGCGCGCTGAAGGCGCTGTCCCGGGGCGAGCACGCCACCACCCTGGTGCTCGACGCGTACCTGCTGCGGGGGATGGCCCTCGCCGGCTGGGCGCCGGCGCTCATCGCCTGTGCGGTCTGCGGCACCCCCGGGCGGCACCGCGCCTTCTCCGTGCCAGCCGGGGGCGCGGTCTGCCCGGACTGTCGGCCACCCGGCGCGGCCCACCCCGCGCCGGCCACCATCGACCTGATGTCCGCGCTGACCACCGGCGACTGGGTGCTCGCCGACGCCACCGACTCCGGCGTACGCCGGGAGTGCAGTGGGCTGGTCGCGGCTCACCTGCAGTGGCACCTGGAGCGCGCGCTACGCTCGCTGCCGCTGGTCGACCGGGGTCCCTCGGCGGCCGGCACGGCCTCGCCGCCGGACGGCGCCGGGGTCGTGGTGCTCCGGCCACGTGGCGACGTCGAGGCCGGGGCGGACGGCACGAACAGGGAGTGACCGAGTGATCCGATCGAAGAAGGCCGGCCGGCGCGAGCCGACGCCGCCGACACCGCACCCGTCCGGCGCCCGGCCGCCGGCGCTGCCCACCGAGGCGGTGCCGAAGCACGTGGCGGTGGTGATGGACGGCAACGGTCGCTGGGCCAAGGATCGCGGGTTGGCGCGCACCAAGGGTCACGAGGCGGGGGAGCACAGCCTCTTCGACACCATCGAGGGCGCGATCGAGATGGGCATCCCGTACCTGACGGCGTACGCGTTCTCCACCGAGAACTGGCGGCGCTCGCCCGACGAGGTCCGGTTCCTGATGGGGTTCAACCGGGACGTCATCCGTCGTCGCCGCGACCAGTTGGTCGACCTCGGCGTCCGGGTGGTCTGGTCAGGTCGGTCCGGCCGGCTGTGGAAGAGCGTCATCTCCGAGTTGCAGACGGCCGAGGAGATGTCCCGGGACAACTCGACGTTGACCCTGCAGTTCTGCGTCAACTACGGCGGGCAGGCCGAGATCGGCGACGCGGCCGCCGCGATCGCCCGCGACGTGGCGGCCGGGCGTCTGGATCCGGCCAAGGTCAACGAGAAGACCGTGGCGAAGTACCTCTACCACCCGGAGATCCCGGAGGTGGACCTGTTCCTGCGTCCCTCGGGGGAGGAACGGATCTCCAACTTCATGCTCTGGCAGTCCGCGTACGCGGAGTTGGTCTTCCTGGACACCCTCTGGCCCGACTTCGACCGCCGCCACCTCTGGTACGCGTGCGAGTTGTACGCGCAGCGGGACCGACGCTTCGGCGGGGCGCTGCCCAACCCGGTCGCCCCGGTGATCTGAGCCGACGCGCTTACGCTCTCGTCACCCTGGGTATCACAGTTGTCAGAAGCCACTGACGGAGGTGAACCCACATGATCCAGAAGCGCATTGCCCAGTGGGCGGTGATGGCGGTCGCGGTGCCCCTGGCGGCTGCCGGCGCCCGCCGACTCAGCCACACCCTGGAGACCCGGCGTGGTCCCTCCGGGATGACCCGGTTGCTCACCAAGGGCGCGGACCTCGTGCGTCCCCAGAAGGCCAAGCGGCGCCGCTTCTTCTGATCAACCCTCGCCCGTCCCCGGCGCCGCCCGCACCCCCCGGTGCGGGCGGTGCCGTCTATCCCACCCCCGGCGTGCCCCCCGCCCCGCCCTGCCCCGGTTGATCATGGAGTTGTGGTGGCCGAATCAGGCGTTTATGCGGCTTACGTCCACCACCACAACTCCATGATCGACCCGGCCGGGGGTCGGGCGCACGGCCGGGGCGGGGTCGGTTGTTTTGGGGTGCCGCGGAAATGGGGCCGGGTAGGGTCCGAGAGTGGCGGGACGACGGCGGTGGGGGTGGCTGTGCGGGATCTCCGGTACAAAATGATCATGGCGTTGAACGCTGCGGATCTGGGGGAGCCGATCTGTGCGCAGGTGGCCGACATCTGTGCCGAGATCGCCGAGCAGCACTGCGCCGAGTTCGGTCACACGCCGCAACTACGCACCGGTGAGATCGCCGAGCTGGCCACCGGCGAACCGGCCCTGACCTGGGCGCCCACGACCCCCGACACCGCACGGCGGGCCTGGTGACCGCTCCCGCGCCGTCGGTCGAGGTGCGTCGCGCCGACGACCGCTTCGCCACCCGGATCTCCTGGCTGGACTCCAAGCACTCGTTCTCGTTCTCCCGGCACTACGACCCGGCCAACACCCACCACGGTCTGCTGCTCGTCAACAACGACGACGTGGTACGCCCGGGGGCCGGGTTCGAGACCCACCCGCACCAGGACATGGAGATCATCACCTGGGTGCTGCGCGGCTCCCTGGTGCACCAGGACTCCACCGGCCACTCCGGGGTGATCTATCCGGGCCTGGCCCAGCGGATGAGCGCCGGCACCGGCATCCTGCACTCGGAGAAGAACGACGCCTGGCGACTCAACAACCAGGAACCGCACACCGACCCGGTCCACTTCGTGCAGATGTGGGTGCTCCCCGACGAACCGGGCGTCGACCCCGGCTACGAGCAGTTGGAGATCGACGACGAGCTTCTCCGCGGCGGCCTGGTGCCGATCGCCTCCGGAATGGACCGCTACGACGGCGCGTCCGCGATCCGGATCCGTAACCGGTACGCGACCCTGCACGCCGCCCGGCTCACCCCCGGCGACGAGGTCACCATCCCCGACGCGCCCTTCGTGCACCTGTACGTGCCCAACGGCACGGTGACCCTGGAGGGCAGCGGCCCGCTCGGCACCGGCGACGCGGCCCGGCTCACCAGGACCGGCGGCCGGCGGGTCACCGCCGACGAACCGGCCGAGATCCTCGTCTGGGAGATGCACGCCACCGTCACCTGACCGACGCCCCGGCCGGGAGGCGCGCACCGCCCTGCCCCAAGATCTCGCTCGAACCAGGACGTCAACGCCGTTGTGTTAGGGCGAGCGGTTGTTCGTCAACGGGCAGTGTCTCGCCTTTCATGCTGGTGTGCCGGGGTGGTCTTGTGCGTCGACCCAGGTTGATCGGCCAGGGGTGCGTGGGGTGCCGGTCGGCGGGGCGGGCTCTGCGTGTCCGGGGGTGGTCGGGGGCCTTTGCTCTGCACCCGCGGGTGCGACGGCTATGGTCTGTGACCGGTGCTTATTGGGGTGCAGAGCAAAGGGGGGCGGCTCGTGCACCGTGCCTGACGGGGCGGTTGGTGATCGAGGTCGTGCCGGGCCGGCCGCAGCGCCAAACGCAACCACGTCGAGATCCAGGACAACACCGTTGCTGTAGGCGGGACCATTGCGCGTCAACCGCGCCGCGTCGCCGGTCACGACGTTGTGGCATGCGGCAGAGCGCCCATAAAGGCCCCAAGCTCGGCACCAGGATGAGGTGATTGCCGGGTCCGGACTGCCTACGCTCCGCGATCTTGCACTTTCTGTCCCGACAGAGGGGGCATGTCACCTATATGGACAACCGAAACTGCAAGATCGGCGCGAACTTCTCGCGAGACACGCCCTGATCTAGCTGCACTCCCCAGGAGTCCCGTTATCCAGCACGTGTTGACCTGCCGGCCACGGCACCAACGCAACGGCGTTGACATGGATGTAGTGGCCTCCCCACGGGCGGAAGGCCACTACATCATGGATCGAGCACGATCACGGTGCCGCGGGGCGCCGCGCCGACTACGCCGGGGACTCGGTGCGCTCGCCGGCCCAGGTGGTGTGGAACGAGCCCTCGCGGTCCACCCGCTGGTAGGTGTGCGCGCCGAAGTTGTCCCGCAGGCCCTGGATCAACGCGGCGGGCAGGCGCTCGGCGCGCAGGGCGTCGAAATACGCCAACGACGAGGAGAACGCCGGCGTCGGCACACCGGCGCGGGTCGCGTCGGCCACCACCCGCCGCCAGCTCGGCACGCCGGCGGCGACCGCCTCGGCGAAGTATGGCGCCACCAGCAGCGTCGGCAGGTCCGGCTTCTCGTCGTACGCCTCGCGGATCCGGTCCAGGAAGCGGGCCCGGATGATGCAGCCGCCCCGCCAGATCGTGGCCGTGCCGCCGAGGTCGATGTCCCAGTTGAACTCCTGGCTGCCGGCGCGGATGTGGTCGAAGCCCTGCGCGTACGCCACGATCTTGGAAGCGAGCAGCGCCCGCCGGACGTCCTCGACGAACGCGTCCCGGTCGTCGACCTGCCACTGCTCACCCGCGTCCGGGAACGCCCGCCGCGCCGCCTCCCGCTGGTCGACATGCCCGGAGAGCGAGCGGGCGAAGGTCGCCTCGGCGATCCCGGTGATCGGAATGCCCAGGTCCAGGGCGCTC
Organism: Micromonospora sp. DT228; assembly: GCF_049841595.1. Classification (NCBI taxonomy): domain Bacteria; kingdom Bacillati; phylum Actinomycetota; class Actinomycetes; order Micromonosporales; family Micromonosporaceae; genus Micromonospora; species Micromonospora sp. DT228. The sequence continues at coordinate 20,215 of NZ_JBNCKO010000021.1, read as the reverse complement.
TGCACGGTCCACCGGCCGGTGCCCTTCTGCTCGGCCCGGTCCTGCACGATGTCGACGAAGGCCCGGCCCGTCGTCGCGTCGGTGTGCGCGAGCACATCGGCGGTGATCTCGATGAGGAACGACTCCAACTCGCCGCCGTTCCAGTCGCGGAAGATCTCCGCGATCTCGGCCGGCTTCGCGCCCAGACCGGCCCGAAGCAGGTCGTACGCCTCGGCGATGAGCTGCATGTCGGCGTACTCGATGCCGTTGTGCACCATCTTGACGAAGTGCCCGGCGCCGTCCGGCCCGACATGCGTGCAGCACGACACACCGTCGACCTGGGCGGCGATCTTCTCGAACATCGGACCGAGCTTGGCGTACGACTCGGCGGAACCGCCGGGCATGATGCTCGGCCCGAGCAGCGCGCCCTCCTCGCCACCGGAGACGCCGGTGCCACTGAAGTGCAGCCCCTGCGCGCGCAACGCCTCCTCCCGACGGCGGGTGTCGGCGAAGTGGGCGTTGCCGCAGTCGACGATGATGTCGCCCTCCTCCAGCAGCGGCACCAACTCGTCGATCACCGCGTCGGTGGGCGCACCCGCCTTGACCATCACGATCACCGCACGGGGTCGCTCCAGCGACGCCACGAAATCGGCCATCGTCTCGCCGGGCACGAACGTGCCCTCGTCACCGTGCTCGGAAACCAGGCTGCGGGTGCGTTCCGGCGACCGGTTGTGCACCGCCACCGTGAAGCCGTTGCGGGCCAGGTTGCGGGCCAGATTCCGGCCCATCACCGCCAACCCGGTCACACCGATCTGCGCCGTCGCCTGCTCAGCCATTCGTGCCGCCACCTCTCGCCGTCGGACTTGCGTGCTAGGACCGTATCGCGGTGCGGCGGAACGTGGGCGTGTCGTCTCGACAGCCGGTTATCGGCAAATGATCCTCAGCTCTGCCGGGCCAGGTGATCCTCCACGTGTGCCACCTTCGCGGTGAGCGCGTCCGTCACCCCCGGGCGGATGTCGGCCTTGAGCACCACACTCACCCGGGGCGCCTGCGCGGCCACCACGTCGACAGCCCGCTTGACGACAGCCATCACCTCGTCCCACTCACCCTCGATCGTGGTGAACATGGCGTCGGTGCGGTTGGGCAGGCCCGAGTCCCGGACCACGCGTACCGCCTCGGCGACCAGGTCACCAACAGACTCACCGACACCGAGCGGGGTTACCGAGAACGCGATAAGCATGCCGCCGATGGTGCCAGGAAAATCGGCTGCGCCGACGGACGACCAGCCGATAGTGTGCGGGCATGCGCTACTGACGCCCCTTCTCCGAGCCGGCCCGCCGCCCCGCGTCGCGGTCCGTGCGCTCCTGGGCGTCCCGCATCCCACCCGCAGTTCGGCGGCGCTGGCCCTGCCCGACCCCCGGTGAGCAGTCCCTCTCCCGTTCGACCGTCGCGACGCGGCGGTCGCCAGCCGATCCGACCGACCGCCGGAACGCGGGACCGGCCGAGCCGGTCGGCACCGAAGGAGGCCCGGATGCCTGCCAGGCGCAATCCGAAGAAGTCCCGTACCCCGAGAGCGACGCCGCTCGGCGTGGACCCGGCGGCCGGTCCCGGCCCGCTCCCACCCACCCGCCCCGACCTCGACCCCGCGGTCGAACCGGTGCTGCTGGTCGAGCCGGCCCTGCCTGCGGCGCTGGTCGAGCCGGCCCTGCCTGCGGCGCTGGTCGAGCCGGCCCTGCCTGCGGCGCTGGCCGACCCGGCGATGCTGGTGAAGTCGGCTCTGCCGGCGGCCGTCCCGGACGAGGCGGCCCCGCCGGTCGACGTGCCGGCGGCGGTCGACGCGCCGACGGTGGGAGATCTGCCCAAGCCAGCCGGGCGACCGAAGGCACCGACGGCCGGGCCACCGCAGGGTGGCGGCAACCGCTCCGGCGGTGGCCGTAGCCAGCAGACCGGCCAGGCCCGCCGCTACGCCTTCCGCCGCAGCTGATCGAGCCACCCCGCCGCGCCCCGCCCCGCGATCTTGCACTTTCTGTCCCCGCATCACCGGCATATCGGGATGAATCAACGACAGAAAGCGCAAGATCGACGGGGGGTGGCGCGTGGGCGCTGGGTCGTGACAGCAACATCAGGGATGTAGTGGCCTCGCTGGACATGGAGGCCACCACATCCCTGATGTTGCGTGGATCTGCGGGCGGGCGGCGGGCGGCGGGCGGCGGGAAGCGGGTCAGCTGATCAGGGGGCGGAAGGTGCCGACCAGGACGCTTGTCGTGAGGGCTGCGCCGGCCAGCACGGCGGCCCCGGCGATGAGGAGCGCGTCGGCGTAGGTGAAGCGTTGGTGGCGGGCCACGGTGCGGGGCGTGCCGGCGTCGAAGCCCCGGGCGTCCATCGCGACGGCCAGGCGGGTGCCCCGGCGGATCGCGCCGACGAGCAGCGCGAACGCGGTGGAGGCGAACAGTCGCAGCTTCGTGACCGGGTTGCGTCCCGCGTCGACGCCGCGCGCGCGTCGGGCCATGCTGATCATCTGCCACTCCTGACCGAGCAGCGGCACCAGGCGGAACGCGGCCAGCGCCCCGATGGCGAACCGGGCCGGCGCCTTGGCGTTCTGGATCAGCGCGTCGGCCAGGTCGGTGGGGTCGGTGGTCGCGAAGACGATCACGCCGGGCAGGGCCACCGCGAAGACACGCAGCACCAGCCCGAGCGCGGTGAGCAGCACGCCGGTGCTCACCAGGACCGGTCCCGCGTCCAGCAGGACCCGGCCGGACCGGTCGGCGGCGAAGAGCGTCAGGGTGACCAGGATGCCGGCGGCGCTGAGCAGCAGCGGCCAGGCCCGCCGGGCCAGCACCCGGTAGCCGATGCCGAACAGCGGCAGCACGGCGAGTTCGAGCGCGATGGCGATCGCCGGTGCCAGTGGGTCCAGGGTGGCCAGCAGGGTGAACGAGAAGACCAGCGCGGCGGCGACCTTCGCCACCGGGTTGCGGCGGGCCAACGGCGCGTCCGGCGCGGCGACCGGCTCGATGCTGATCATCGGTCGTCGTCCGGAGCGCGCCGCAGGGTGACGGTGCGGTCGGCGAGCGCGGCGACGAAGTCCGTGTCGTGGGTGACCGTGACCACGCCGTGCCCGGCGTCGCGCAGGTCGGCGAAGAGGTCGACCAGCTCCCGCCAGGTCCGTCGGTCCTGGCCGAAGGTGGGTTCGTCGCAGATCAGCAGGCGTGGCGCGGTGGCCAGGGCGGTCGCCACACTCAGCCGCCGCGCCTCACCACCGGAGAGGGTGTACGGGTTGGCGGCGGCGAGGTGGACCAGCCGCAGCCGTTCCAGCAGCCCGCTCACGGTCTTCCTGACGGCCTCCTCGGGCTGACCAATGCGGCGTGGCCCGAGCGCCAGCTCGTCGAAGACGGTGCTGGTGACGAACTGGTGCTCCGGGTCCTGGAAGACCGACCCGATCCGCCGGGCCAGCGCGGGTGCCCGCCACCGGTGCGGGGGAGTGCCGTGGTCGGTGCCGGCCAGCTCGACGGATGCGGTGAGCCGTCCGGCGCCCGGCCGGAGCAACCCGCCGAGCAGGAGCGCCAGTGTGGACTTGCCGGCGCCGTTGGGTCCGCGTACGGCGAGTGCCTCTCCGGCGCGTACCGCCAGGTCGGTGGAGCCCAACCGGGGCGGCAGGCCGAGCCGGTCGGCGGTGAGCAACAGGTCCCCGGGCGCGGCGGTGGCCGGTCGGGGCGCGATGGGGTGACCGGGCACCCAAACCCCCTCGTCGGCCAGCGCGGCACCGTGGGCGGCGAAGACGGCCTCCGGGGTGCCGTCCGCGCGGACTCCGCCGCCCGGTTCCAGGACGACGACCCGGTCGACGAGCGGCAGCGCCTCGGCGACCCGGTGCTCGACCAGGATCAGCGTGGTGTCGGCGTGCAGCGCGCCGGCCACCGCCTCGCGGACCAGGTCGGCCCCGGCCGGATCGAGGTTGGCGGTCGGCTCGTCGAGCAGCAGCAACTCGGGACGCAGCGCCAGCGCGCCGGCCAGGGCGAGGCGTTGCTGCTCGCCGCCGGAGAGCGCGGCGGTGGGGCGGTCCCGGGGGTACGGGAAGCCGACCCGGTGCAGCGCCTCGTCCACCCGGGGCCAGATCTCGTCGGTCGGTATGCCGCGGTTCTCCAGCCCGAACGCGACGTCGTCGCCGCAGCGCGCCATCACCAGTTGGGTCTCCGGGTCCTGGAAGACGATGCCGACCCGTTCCCGTCCCTTGCGCGGGTCGAGCCCGTCGATCTCGACGGTTCCCTCCTGCTCACCGGAGTCCTCGGGAAGCAGCCCGGCCAGCGCGCTGAGCAGGGTGCTCTTACCGGCCCCCGAGGGCCCGAGCAGCAGAACCCGCTCCCCAGCCTCGACCCGCAGATCAACCCCGCGCAGAGCCCAGGCCCGCCGCCCCGCATGCCGCCACCCAAACCCCCGCACCACTACCCCGCCCACCAATCCCCCTCCCCTCTCCTGTCCGCCCCACCCCACCCCACCCCACCCTCACCCTGCACGGTCGATCATGAGGTTGACGGTGGTTCTGAAGATCCATCCGCCCGTCAACCTCATGATCGACGCGGCCGGGGCGGGGTGGGGGTGGGTCAGATGAGGGCGCGTTCGCGGCCGGCCGGGAAGCGGTCCAGGACGCCGGTGTTGGCCAGGGCCCGGGTGAGCAGCCAGCCGCCGACGCCGGCGATCACGGTGGCGCTGACGATGGTGATCAGCGCGTACGGGATGCGGTAGTTGACCAGCGCGGTCTCGACGTTCCAGACGAAGAAGTCGAACAGCGCGGCGCTGAGACCGGTCAGCGCGCCGGCCAGCATCGCGGTCGGCAGCCGGAACGACCGGTACCGGAAGGCGGCGAACGCCAACTCGGCGCCGATACCCTGCACGATGCCCTGCGGGATCACCGTGCCGGCCCACTGGCTGCCCAGCAGCGCCGAGAGGATCGCGGCCACCGTCTCGCAGTAGAGCGCGGCGCCGGGCTTGCGGATGACCAGGCCGCCGAGCACGGCCGGCATCAGCCACACGCCGTAGAGCAGCGTCTGCGCCGGTGGAAAGAACACGAACGCGCCCTCGGTGGCGCTCCAGACCAGGCCCCAGGCCCAGAAGATGACGCCGAAGGCGACCGCGATCACCGAGGCGACCACGATGTCGATGGTCCGCCAGCGGGCGGTGTCGGTGGTGGATTTCATGTGTTACTCCCAGTTCTGCGTGCGAACCAGGAGAAGACGCACGCCGCGCGTCCGGTGGCACCGGACGGCGGCGCGGCTGGAGGTCGACCGAACTCCCTGCGCTGGCATTACCCAGATCAGGTTCGAGGGTCTGCGGGCGTGCCCGCACTCTCAGCGCTGTGCGCTCCCCTGTCGGATGTGAAGTTGTCTCGTCGACGCTAACACCGACCAGGGGTGCCAGCCCAGCAGGGCATCCGTGCCGCTCGGCAGTCAGCCAGCCACACACCGGCTGGGTAGGCTGACGATCATGCGGGTCGACGCGCGAGGTCTCACGTTCGAGGTAACCGCCGACGGTCCGTCGGATGGCGTACCCGTCCTGCTGCTGCACGGCTTCCCCCAGCACAGCGGCGAGTGGGACGACGTGGTGCCCGCGCTGCACGCGGCCGGGTTGCGGACGTACGCGCTCGACCAACGCGGCTACTCGCCCGGCGCGCGGCCGACGGCGGTGGCCGACTACCGGATCCCCGAGTTGGTCGCCGACGTGGTGGCGGTGCTCGACGCACTGGGGTTGGACGCCGTGCACCTGGTCGGCCACGACTGGGGCGCGATCGTGGCCTGGGCGGTCGCCGCCGGGCACCCCGACCGGGTCCGCACGCTGACCGCCGTGTCCGTGCCGCATCCGGCCGCCATGGCGTACGCCCTGGCCAACGACGGCCAGCAGAAGGCCCGCTCGTCGTACATCACGTTGTTCCGTAAGCCGGGCACGGCGGAGCGGGTGCTGCTGGCGTGGCACGCGACCGCGCTGCGCAAGATGCTCGGCGGGGTGGGCGACGGGCCCCGGGTGGACCGCTACGCGGACCCGATGCGCGAGCCGGGGGCGCTCACCGCCGCCCTGAACTGGTACCGGGCGATGTCCCGCGCCGACCTGGCCGGTGTCGGCCCGGTCGGGGTGCCCACCACCTACGTCTGGAGTGACGGGGACGTCGCCATCGGCCGGACCGCCGCCGAGGCGTGCGCGCCGAACGTCACCGGGGCGTACCGCTTCGTGCGGTTGCCAGGTGTGAGTCACTGGATTCCGGACACCGCGCCGGGCCCGCTCGCCGAGGCGATCCTCGCTCGGGCCGACGGAACGGCCTGAGCCGTGCGGGTCGGTCAGGGAGGGGCACCGTGACGACGAACACCAGCGGTCCGGGCACTCGCCGTTCGATCGCGGCGCAACTGCGCCTGCTGGGCGTACGCCCCGGGGCCACGCTGTTGGTGCACGCCGCGCTGCGTCCCCTGGGGTTCATCTGCGGCGGGCCGCACGCGGTGGTGCTCGCCCTGCGCGACGCGCTCGGCCCGGACGGCACGATCGTGGTGCCCACCCACACGCCGGACAACAGTGACCCCGCGCAGTGGCGCAACCCCCCGGTGCCGGCGGACTGGTGGCCGCTGATCCGTGCCGAGATGCCGGGCTTCGATCCGGCGGTGACCCCCAGTCGATACATGGGCGCGGTCGCCGAGACGGTTCGCGGCTGGCCCGGCGCCCTGCGCAGCGTGCATCCGCACGTGTCGTTCGCCGCGCTCGGGCCGGCCGCCGAGCAGGTGGTGGCCGGGCACGGCCTGGCCGACATGCTGGGTGAGGGCTCCCCGCTGGCCCGGCTCTACGACCTGGACGCCGACGTCCTGCTGCTCGGCGTGGACCACAGCGTGAGCACGTCGCTGCACCTGGCCGAGTACCGCTGCCCGGGTTCACCCCGCGAACGGGTGGGTGCCGCGGTGCGGACCGGCGACGGTGGCCGGGAGTGGGTGTGGTGGCAGGACGTACGGCTCGACGCGGACGACTTCGCCGTGTTGGGCGAGGACCTGGAGGCCACCGGGGCGGTTCGTACCGCACCTGTCGGCGCTGGGACCGGCAGGTTGATGCGCCAGCGGGCGGCTGTCGACTTCGCGGTGCGCTGGCTGGACCGGAATCGGACGACGGAGGACGCATGACGGTGAGTGCCGAGGCCTACCTGGCCGTGGTGACCGAGACGATCGGCCGGGTGGCCGCCAGTCAGCGGGAGGCGGTGGGGCGGGCCGCCGACCTGATCGCGGACGCCGTCCGCGCCGACGGGGTGGTGCACGCGTTCGGCACCGGGCACTCCGAGGCCCTCGCCATGGAGATCGCCGGCCGGGCGGGCGGTCTGGTGCCGACCAACCGGATCGCGCTGCGCGACCTGGTGCTGCTCGGCGGCGAACCGGCCGATCGGCTCGGCCCGCTGCTGGAACGGGACCCGTCGGTGGCGCACCGGCTCTACGAGTTGGCGCCGGTGCGGCCCACCGACGTCTTCGTGCTCGCCTCGAACTCCGGGGTCAACGGCGCGATGGTGGAGTTCGCCACGCTCGTCAAGGCACGCGGGCACGGCCTGGTGGCGATCACCTCCGCGCAGCACTCGGGCCGGATGACCTCCCGCCACCCGTCCGGGCGCAAGCTGGCCGACCTCGCCGACGTCGTGCTCGACAACGGCGCTCCGTACGGTGACGCGACGCTGCCGCTGCCCGGCGGCGGCGCGGTCGGCGCGGTCTCCTCGATCACCGCGGCGCTGCTGGCCCAGCAGGTGACCGTGGAGGTGGTGGCCCGGCTGCTGGCGGTGGGGGAGCGGCCGCCGGTCTACCTGTCGGCCAACATCCCGGACGGCGACGCGCACAACACGGAGCTGGAGGCCCGGTACGCCGGTCGGATCCGACGCGGGTCCTGAGGCCGTCGCGGGGCGGGCGCCTCGCCGCACCTCCGTGGCCGACGGGCGTCGCCGGCCGTTCCGGCGTCGACTCGGTCGACCGCTGACGTGTGAACCGGTGATGAACAACGGATGTCGTGAACCCGTTTCGCGCTCAGCCGGGTGGGGCATTGGCGTTGCTGCCGGCGGCCGGGACCGCCGGCAGTAGCGTCGCACCGGAGGTAGCGCGTGTCCAAGGAGACCGAGAAGCAGCGTTGGCAGCGTAATTTCGCCGACCTGTTGCAGGAGTTGCGGGTCGCACAGACGGGCGTGCAGATCCTCTTCGCCTTCCTGCTCACCCTGCCGTTCAGCAACGGGTTCACCGAGACCACGGAGTTCCAGCGGGACGTCTACATCGTCGCGCTGCTCGCCGCGGCCGCCGCCACCGCGATGATCATCTCGCCGGTGGCGTTCCACCGGGCGCTGTTCCGGCAGGGGCGCAAGCCGGAGCTGGTGCGCTTCGCGCACCGGATGGCCACCGGCGGTCTCGCCTTCATGCTTGTCGCGATGGTCAGCGCGGTGCTGCTGATCACCGACTTCGTGCTGGACCGGCCGATCGCCTTCCTGCTCAGCGCGCTGACCGGGCTCTGGTTCCTGACGTTCTGGGTCGCCCTGCCGTTCGCCCGCCGCAACTGGGGCGAGGACGACATCGACGACGAGGACGACGACCCGGACGAGGTCGCCGGCCGCTGATCGAGCAGTTCTCCACCGAGCGCTACCCCTGGGTAACACCCGGGGGTAACGTGACAGTAGTCGCACACGTCGAGCAGCCGCACCGAGGTTCGAGGGGGCAGCCGTGACCACGACACAGGACGGTCGACAAGCACCGGACGGACCGGATTCCGTAACCACCCCGCAGACCGCCGGGGCCGCCGCGCCGCTGCCGGCAGAGGCCGGGCAGGTCTCGGAGAAGGAGGCCCGGCGGGTCGCCGAGGCCGCCCGCGAGTCCGCCTGGGACCGACCCAGCTTCGGCAAGGAGTTGTTCCTCGGCCGCCTCCGCCTCGACCTGATCGACCCCTGGCCCGAATCCGATCCGGACGACGTGGCCCGCGCCGAGGAGTTCCTCGGTCGGTTCCGCGCCTTCCTCAGCTCCGAGGTGGACGGCGCGGCCATCGAACGCGACGCGTCCATTCCGGACTCGGTGTTCCACGGCCTGGCCGACCTCGGCGCGTTCGGCATGAAGATCGACCGGAAGTACGGCGGGCTCGGGCTGAGCAACCTGCACTACTGCCGGGCGCTGATGCTGGCCGGCTCGGTCAGCCCGGCCATCGGCGCGCTGCTCTCCGCACACCAGTCGATCGGGGTGCCGCAGCCGCTGAAGATGTTCGGCACCGCCGAGCAGAAGCAGCGTTTCCTGCCCCGGCTCGCCGCCGGCGAGGTGTCCGCGTTCCTGCTCACCGAACCGGATGTCGGCTCGGACCCGGCCCGGCTGGCCACCGTCGCCGAGCCGACCGAGGACGGCACCGGCTACCGGCTCAACGGGGTGAAGCTCTGGGCCACGAACGGCATCGTGGCCACCCTGCTTGTGGTGATGGCCCGGGTGCCCGCCACCGAGGGGCGCCGGGGTGGGATCACCGCGTTCGTGGTGGACGGGGACAGCGCCGGCATCACCGTCGAGCGGCGCAACGAGTTCATCGGCCTGCGCGGCCTGGAAAACAGCCTCACCCGGTTCCACGACGTGTTCGTGCCCGCCGAGAACGTCATCGGCGGCGAGGGTAAGGGGCTGAAGATCGCCCTGACCACGCTGAACACCGGTCGCCTGTCGCTCCCGGCGATGTGCGTGGGCGCCGGCAAGTGGGCGCTGAACGTGGCCCGGGGATGGGCCGCCGACCGGGTCCAGTGGGGCCGGCCGGTGGGCGAGCACGAGGCGGTCGCGCAGAAGCTCTCCTTCATCGCCGCCACCACCTACGGCATGGAGACCATGCTCGACCTGTGCTGCCTGCTCGCCGACGACGACCGCAACGACATCCGGATCGAGGCCGCGCTGGTCAAGCTCTACGCCAGCGAGATGGCCTGGAAGATCGCCGACGACCTGGTCCAGATCCGCGGCGGGCGCGGCTACGAGACGGCCGACTCGCTGGCTGCCCGCGGCGAACGCCCCGCCAACGTCGAGCAGGTGCTCCGCGACCTGCGCATCAACCGGATCTTCGAGGGCTCCACCGAGATCATGCACCTGCTGATCGCGCGGGAGGCGGTCGACGCCCACCTGTCGGTGGCCGGCGACATCATCGACCCGGACGCGGGGCTGGGCCGCAAGGCACGCGCCGGCGCCCGAGCCGGCGCCTTCTACGCGAAGTGGCTGCCCACCCTGGCCGTGGGTCGGGGGCAGAGCCCGTCGGCGTACGGCGAGTTCGGGCCGCTCGCCGCGCACCTGCGCCAGGTGGAGCGCTCGTCGCGCAAGCTGGCCCGGTCGACGTTCTACGCGATGTCCCGCTGGCAGGGAAAGATGGAACGTAAGCAGGCGTTCCTCGGCCGTGTGGTGGACATCGGCGCCGAGTTGTTCGCGATGTCCGCGGTCTGTGTCCGGGCACGATCCGAGCGGGACAGCCGCCCGGAAAATGTCGAGCTGGCCGACCTGTTCTGCCGGCAGGCGCGGGTGCGGGTGGACGCCCTGTTCTCGGCCCTCTGGGACAACACCGACTCGGTCGACACCGCCGCCGCGAAGCGGATCCTCGCGGGCCGCTACGCGGGCCTGGAGGAGGGCGTGATCACCCCGTCCGACGAGCTGCCCTGGGTGGCCGGCTGGTCGCCCGGCCCGTCCACCGCCGAGGACGTCCGCCGCCGCATCCCACCGAAGCCGTGACCGCGCCGCCCGTCGTCAGGCTGGGCGGTGGCCGTGCCGTCGGGCGTCAGGTCGGGCCCTGGTCGCGCCGTCCGGTGCCACTGCGGGTCGGGCCGGCGCGGTGGTGACGCTGCGGGTCAGCTGGCGATCGCCCAGGCCAGCACCGCCGCCAGGATCAGTCCGTTGAGCGCCGCCAGACCCAGGTACGCCGCGGAGGGGATCTTCTTGCCCCGACGGACGAATGAGACCAGGACTGCGGCGTAGCCGAGCAGCAGGACGGCGATGACGACCAGGAAGTAGAACACCCGAAGACCTTAACGGTCCCCGCCGCGCCTACCGAGGTGGCGCGGCGGTCGGCACCGCCGCTGCCATGACCGCGGTCACCGGCTGAGCGCCGGTCGCCGACGCGAGTGGTGGTCGGCGGCACCTGTGGTCGGCGGCCCCTGTGGTCGGCGGCCCCTGCGGTCGCGGGACGTCGCGTCAGCGGGTCCGGCCGCGCAGGCCGAGGTGGCGTAGCTCCAGCGCGGCCAGCGCGTCGACTGTCTGGTCGTCGCCGCGCCGCCACGCCTCGGCCACGTCGGGGCCGAGCCGGGTCAGCCGGCCCAGCGGCTGGGTGGCCAACGCCCGCAGGGCGAGCAGGTCCCGGCCGGCCGGCCCGGCGGCCAGCTTCGCGGCCGACCCCGCCCGGCGCATCCAGCGCAGCCGCAGGGGCAGCCAACCGAACAGCACAAGGCCGAGCGGGAAGATCAACACCGCGATGGCGAGGGCGAGGGCGAGCTGGTCGACCAGGTGCTGCTGGTCGCGGCCGGCGTCGGCGAGCCCCCGGGCGGCGTCGGCGGCCCGCTGGAAGGGCGCGGTCAGCTCGTCGCCGACAAGCGGCACCCGGCGGACCTTGCCGCCGGCGTCGGCGAGGTTGTCGGCGAGGCCACTGCCGGCACCCTCCAACTTCTGCCCCGGTACGGCGAGCTTCTGCACCAGGTCGTGCAGCCACAGCGCGCCGCGGATCGCCGCGTACACCCAGGCGACGACGAGCAGGTCGGTGAGCAACTGGCGGGCGGCGGTCGGAAACCGATCGGCATAGATTTTCACGCCGGACAGCGTGTCACGAACCGAGCGCTCCCGGCAGGGCCGGATCAACGGTCAGGGGGCACAGGTGGGGCAGGTGCCGAAGATTTCCAGGGTGTGGCTGACGTCGGCGTAGCCGTGCTGCGCGGCGACCCGGTCGGCCCAGCTCTCCACGGCGGGCCCGGCCACCTCCACGGTGTTGCCGCAGACCCGGCAGACCAGGTGGTGATGGTGCCCCTCGCTGCACCGGCGGTAGAGGTGCTCGCCACCCGGCGGTCGCATCACGTCGATCTCGCCGGCGTCGGCCAGCCCCTGCAGAGTGCGGTAGACGGTGGTCAGGCCGACCCGCTCGCCGCGCTGGCGCAGCATCGCGTGCAGGTCCTGGGCGCTGTGGAAGCCGGCCATCTCGCCCAGCAGCGCACTCACCGCCGAACGCTGCCGGGTGTTGCGCACCGCGGCGCCGTTCTCGCTCATGATCCCTCCCCGGCGTGGCTGACCGCGTCCGCCACGATGTGCGCGACGTGCTCGTCGACCAGGCTGTAGGCGATCTCCCGACCTCGACGGGAACCCCGCACCACCCCGGCGCCGCGCAGCACCCGCAGATGCTGGGAGACCAGCGGTTGCGCGGCGCCGAGTTTGTCCACCAGCTCGTGCACGCAGCGTTCGCCGCTGGCCAGCTCGCTGACAATGGCCAACCGGATGGGCGCCGACAGGGCGCGGAGCAGTTCGCTGGCCCCGTCGAACCCCTCGTAGCCTGTCGCGCTGGTCATTGCGCAACGGTACCCATTACCGCGACGGCTCGTGGATCAGGATCGGCCCAGCACGACCTCGTGCGGTTCCGCTGCCGGCGCGGGGGCCGGCGTCGACCGCCTGCGCAGCGTCCGCCAGACCCCACCGGCGACGGCGACCGCCAGGAAGGAAGCGATCGCCACCAGCACCACCGAGGCGCCCGGCGCGGTGTCCGCCGTGGCCGCCACCCAGACACCGGAGCCGGCGGCGAAGAGCCCGAGTGCCATCGCGGCCGTCATGGTGCTGCGGAAACCCCGGGTGACCTGCTGGGCGGTGGCGACCGGCACCACCATCAGCGCGCTGATCAGCAGCACCCCGACGGCCCGCATCGCGATGGTCACGGTGACCGCGGTGGAGACCGCGATCAGCAGGTTCAGCGTGCGCACCGGCAGGCCCGAAACCCGGGCGTACTCCTCGTCGTGGCTGACCGCGAAGAGCGCCGGGCGCAGCGCGATCATCGTGACCAGGATCGCCGCGCCGAGCACCGCGATGGTGATCACGTCGGCCAGGGAGGTGGTGATCAGCGACCCGAACAGGTAGGCGTTGAGGTTCGCGCTCGTCGCGTCGGAGAGGCCGACCAGCAACACGCCGCCCGCGATGCCGCCGTAGAAGAGCAGGGCCAGGGCAAGATCACCGGAGGTACGCCCACGGGCGCGGACCACCTCGATGGCGATCGCGCCGGCGGTGGCGACGAGCACCGCGACCAGCACCGGCGAGCGGTTGAGCAGCAGGCCCGCGCCGACGCCGGTCAGCGCGACGTGGCCGACACCGTCGCCGATCAACGCCAGTCGGCGCTGCACCAGGTAGATGCCGAGCGCCGGCGCGGCCAGGCCGATCACCAGCGCGCCGATCAGGGCATGCTGCATGTAGGAGTACTGGAACAGTCCCATGGGTCAGTTGCTCCACAGCCCGGCGGGCTCGTCGTAGCAGTGCGGGTGCACGTGGTCGTGGTCGGGCTCCGCGTGATGGCCGGCCGGGTCCGGCACCGCGCCGTCGTGCGCGATGCGACCCTCGTGCACCACCACCGCCCGACTGATCACCGGTCGCAGGGGGCCCAGCTCGTGGGCGACAAGCAGCACCGTCCCGCCACCGGCGACGAAGTCGCGCAACGCGGCGGCGAACGCCTCCTGGCTGGCCGCGTCGACCCCGGCGGTGGGCTCGTCGAGGACCAGCAGCTCCGGTTGGCCGGCCAGGGCGCGGGCGATCAGGGTGCGCTGCTGCTGGCCGCCGGAGAGCGTGGCCACCGGGTCACCGGCCCGGTCGGCGAGCCCGACCGCGAGCAGCGCGGTGTCGACGGCGGCACGGTCGGCGCGACCCGGCGGGCGGAACACCCCCCGGCGGGCCAGCCGCCCGGAGGCCACCACCTCACGAACGGTCGCGGGCACCCCGCCGCCGGCACCCAGCCGCTGCGGAACGTACCCGATGCGCGCCCACTGCCGGAATCGGCGCAGCGGCCGGTCGAAGAGGGCGACCGAGCCGGCGCTGAGCGGCACCAGCCCCAGCACGGCGCGGATCAGGGTGGACTTGCCGGAGCCGTTCGCACCGAGCACCGCGACCACCTCGCCGGCGGTCACGGTGAGCGAGATGTCCCGGAGCACGGGGCGGCCGTCGTAGCCGACCACCCCGTGCTCGACGGTGATGACAGGTGAGGTCACGAGCAGCCCAAGGCCGTCTGCAGGGTCCGCAGGTTGGTACGCATCACCGAAAGGTAGTCCCCGTCGCTGCCGGCGGCGAGCCCTTCGATCGGGTCCAGCACGGCGGTCTTCGCGCCGACCTGACCGGCGATGGTCTCGGCGACCTTCGGGCTGACCAGGGTCTCGAAGAAGATCGTGGTGGCGTGGTGCTCCTTCGCCTCCTCGATCGCGTGCGCCAGCCGCTGCGGCGAGGGCTCGACGTCGGGGCTCAGCCCGGTGATGCCGACCTGGTCGAGCTTGTAGCGGTCGGCGAGGTAGCCGAACGCGGCGTGGCTGGTCACGATCTCCCGTCGCTGGCAGGTCGCCAGGCCGTTCCGGAACTCGCCGTCCAGGGCCGTCAGGTCGGTGCGCAGCGCCGCGGCGCGGGCGGTGTAGTCGGCGGCGTGCTCCTTGTCGGCCTTGCCGAGCCGCTGGGCGAGCTGGTCACCGATGGCGGCCAGCCGGGTCGGGTCGAGCCAGACGTGCGGGTCCTTGCCGGCGCCCTCCTCGGGGTGCTCCTCCTCGCCCTCGTGGTTGTGCCCGCCGGCTGTCGCGTCCAACAGCGGCTGCACGCTCGTCACGTCGAACGCCCGGTCGCCACCGTTCTGCGTGACGGCGTCGTCCACCGCCGGCTGGAAACCCTTCAGGTAGACGATCAGCTCGGCCTCGCTGACCTGGCCGACCTGGCTGGGGTTGAGCTCCAGGTCGTGCGGTTCGGCGCCGGGCTTGGCCAGGTTCGTGACCCGGACCGCGTCGCCGCCGATCCGCTCGGCCAGGAACTGCAGGGGGTAGAACGCGGCCACCACGTCGACCCGTTTGGGGTCGGCGCCGCCGGCGCTGGTGGAGCAGCCGGCCCCGGCGCCCAGGGCGAGCAGGGCGGTCGTGGCGGCCAGGACACGGAAGGTGGTGCGGTTGCTCATGTCGTCAACTGTCCGTGGCAACGATAATGATTGTCAAAAACGCATGATTGCATGTCAGAGCAGCTTCGCGAGGCCCACCGTCACCAGCAGGGTCAGCATCACCAGTCGAATCAGCCGGGTCTGCGGCGCCTGAACCGCCCAGGTCGTCGCCAACAGGGCGATCAGGACCGCGGCGAGCGCGAGCGTCAGCAACCCGCCGACCACCCCGGGCGTGAAGAACGCCACCAGCACCACCACCAGGGTGAGCAGGAACACCGACGTCGGATTCGCCCCGGCCAACCGAGCCAGCAGAGGGCGCTGCGTACGCTGCATCCCACAGACTCTACGAGGAGGGACCCCCGTTGCTGGTGACCAACCGGTTCGTGGTTGACATCGATGTCGCCGACGACTTCACCGAACGGGCGCACGCCGCCCTCACCGCGCTTGCCGCCCGCCCCGGCTACCTGCGCGGTCAACTGGTCCGGGCGCTCGACGACCCCCGGTACTGGTCGCTCGTCACCGAATGGGAGTCGGTCGGCACCTACCGCCGGGCACTGGGCGCCTTCGAGGTCAAGGTCAGCGCCGTCCCGCTGCTCGCCGAGTCGGTCGACGAGCCCTCCGCGTACGAGGCGCTCGCCACCGCCGCCCCCGGCGGGGCCGTGGTCGTCGCCGAGAGTGATCGGGCTGCGGGTCCTTACCGCTGAGCCGCCGGACACTACGCTGCCCCTATGACCGCACCCGCCCCGCCACCCGGTCCCGGCGTGGCTCCGCCGTTCGCCGCGCCGCCCACCGAGGGCCGCCGGACTCGGCTCTGGATCGGCCTCGGCATCGGCGCGCTCGCCGTGGTGCTCTGCTGTGGCGGGGGCGGCAGCGCCGTCATCGGCCTGGCCGTGACCGGCGTGCAGGCGGTCGGGGAACAGGCCCGCACCGTGACCGGTGACTACTACCAGGCGCTTGTCGAGCGAGACTACGGGCGGGCGTACGAGCAGCTCTGCGACGACGCGCAGCGGCGCGAGTCCCAGCCCGAGTTCGAACGGCGTGCGGCCGCCGAACCGCAGGTCACCGCGTTCCGGCTCGGTGAGGTCGACGCCATCAACCTGACCGTGCCGGTGGACGTGAGCCTCGCCGGCGGCGACCGGGAGCAGCAGCAGGTCAGCCTCGGCCGCGACGGGCAGACCGGCGGCGTGGAGGTCTGCGGGGTCAGCTGACCCGCCCCCGGTATTCTGCTGGGCTCAGGGCGGCGGTGGTCGTACCGTTGTCCCGGACCGACCGAATCATCCACATCTCGCCCCCGCCGACCGCCAGCCGGCGTAGGAGGAAACATGCCAGCCGACCGTATCGATGCCGTCGTCAGCCTTGCCAAGCGTCGAGGCTTCGTCTTCCCCTCCAGCGAAATCTATGGAGGCACCCGATCGGCGTGGGACTACGGCCCGCTCGGCGTGGAGCTCAAGGAGAACGTCCGCCGGCAGTGGTGGAAGAACATGGTCCAGCAGCGTGACGACGTGGTCGGCCTCGACTCCGCCGTGATCCTGGCTCGCAAGGTGTGGGAGGCGTCCGGCCACATCGCCGAGTTCGTCGACCCGCTCACCGAGTGTCAGTTCTGTCACAAGCGCTTCCGGGCGGACCACCTGGAAGAGGCGTACGCCGAGAAGCACGGCAAGCCGCTGACCTCGCTCGCCGAGCTGAACTGCCCCAACTGCGGCAACAAGGGCACCTTCACCGAGCCGAAGATGTTCAACGGCCTGATGAAGACCTACCTGGGCCCGGTGGAGAGCGACGAAGGGCTGCACTACCTGCGCCCGGAGACCGCGCAGGGCATCTTCGTCAACTACAAGAACGTGGAGACGGTCGCCCGGAAGAAGCCGCCGTTCGGCATCGCCCAGACCGGCAAGTCGTTCCGCAACGAGATCACCCCGGGCAACTTCATCTTCCGGACCCGCGAGTTCGAGCAGATGGAGATGGAGTTCTTCGTCGAGCCGGGCACCGACGAGCAGTGGCACGAGTACTGGCTCCAGGAGCGCTGGAACTGGTATCTCGACCTCGGCCTGTCGGCGGACAATCTGCGCCTCTACGAGCACCCCAAGGACAAGCTGTCGCACTACTCGAAGCGGACGGTGGACATCGAATACCGCTTCCAGTTCGGCGGCACCGAGTTCGCCGAGCTGGAGGGTGTCGCCAACCGCACCGACTTCGACCTCTCCACGCACAGCAAGCACTCCGGCGTCGACCTGTCGTACTTCGACCAGACCAAGAGTGAGCGCTGGATGCCGTACGTCATCGAGCCGGCCGCCGGTCTGACCCGCGCGGTGCTCGCCTTCCTGCTCGAGGCGTACGACGAGGACGAGGCGCCGAACACCAAGGGCGGCGTGGACAAGCGCACGGTGATGCGGTTCGACCCACGGCTGGCGCCGGTCAAGGTGGCGGTGCTGCCGTTGTCGCGCAACGAGGCACTGTCGCCCAAGGCGAAGGACCTCGCCACGCTGCTGCGCAAGCGCTGGGTGGTGGAGTTCGACGACTCGCAGGCGATCGGTCGCCGCTACCGCCGGCAGGACGAGATCGGCACCCCGTTCTGCGTGACCGTCGACTTCGACACGCTCGACGACAACGCCGTGACGGTACGCAACCGGGACACCATGGCCCAGGAGCGGGTCTCCCTGGACGAGGTCGAGCGCTACCTGATCGAGCGCCTCCCCGGCTGCTGACGTAACTCCGAAGGCCCCCTCCCGACTGCGGTCGGGAGGGGGCCTTTTGGTGGCCTGACCAGGGGCGGGACACGTCGGCGACTCGCAGGCCGATGAAATTAACTCAATGCCATCTTTCGATATCTTGGGTTTCGATCGGAAGAAGGTGGGATGACATGGCTAAGCGGCTTTCCGTCCTCCGTTTGACCGCTGCGGCGGCGATCGTCGCGGGGCTCCCGGCGCTCTCGGGCTCCACGGCCCACCACACCGGCGTCCGGCCTGCCCGTGCCGAGGCTGCCGCCCAGGCCGCGCCGCCGCCGAACGCGTCCTCGGTATGGCACGGGTCGACCGGCGCGGTCGCCACGGCCACGTCGGGCACGTCGGGCACGTCGGGTCCGTCGGGTCCGCCGGGTCCGTCAGGTCCGTCAGGTCCGTCAAGTCCGTCGGGCACGTCGGGTCCGGCGGGTCCACCGGGCACGTCGGGTCCGCTGGGTTTGCCGGCCACGCCGGGTCTGCCGGCCACGCCGGGCCCGTCGGCCACGCCGGGCCCGTCGGCCACGCCGGGTCCGCCTGGAGTGCCGGCCGCGTCGTCCGCGTCGGCCGTGCCGGCCGCGTCGGGGACGCCGGCGGCGTCGTCCGTCGGAGGGATGATCGAGGCTGGCCAGGGGAGGCTCGAGCCACCGGTCGCATCCCGCCGCGCCCCCGCGCGGAGCGCGCCCCCGCGGCCCGTGACACGTCTCACCCCCGTCACGGCGATCCACTCGCAGGCCAAGATCGACAGCGGAGCGCTTGTCACCTGGACGACCTCGCCGACGTGCCTCCTGGCGGGGCACGACACCATGGGGTGGGCGTGGCTGGACGACCTCCCGGCCGGGAGGGTGGTGCGGGTCGTGTCGGGGCCGTGCGCGGGCACCTACCAGGTGGTCGGGCACCGGTGGCAGCCGCGCAAGGGCGGCGCAATGCCGCACTGGGCGAGCCGGTACGACCTCGTGCTCCAGACCTGCACGGGGAAGAGCGGGACGGGCTTCAGCACCGCCCGACGGCTGGCCCGGTAGGCCCGGCCCCCGGGGCGTCGACCCGAGCGCCCCCCGCGCCCGGCAAAGGGGGAGGAACCCCTCCGTATACTTGCCGGGTGAGTGATGTCGCGGTGGCGGCCGGACGCCCGTTGACCCTCGGTGGCTACCAGGTGTGGCCGCCGGTGGTGCTCGCGCCGATGGCCGGGATCACAAACGTCGGCTTCCGCCGGCTCTGCCGTGAGCAGGGCGGCGGCATCTACGTCTGCGAGATGATCACCACCCGGGCGCTCGTGGAGCGGAACCCGAAGACCCTGCACATGATCGCGTTCGGCGACGACGAGAAACCGCGCAGCCTCCAGCTCTACGGCACCGATCCGGAGATCACCGCCGCCGCTGTCCGGATCGTCGTGGAGCGCGACCTCGCCGACCACATCGACCTCAACTTCGGCTGCCCCGTACCCAAGGTCACCCGGCGCGGTGGCGGCGCGGCGCTGCCGTGGCGGCGCCGGCTCTTCGCCCGGCTGGTGCGGGCCGCGGTGGACGCCGCGGCGCCGGCCGGGGTGCCGGTCACGGTCAAGATGCGCAAGGGCATCGACGACGACCACCTGACGTACGTCGAAGCCGGGCTCGCCGCCCAGGAGGCCGGCGTGGCCGCGGTGGCCCTGCACGGGCGGACGGCGGCGCAGCGCTACTCGGGCACTGCCGACTGGGACGCGATTGCCACGTTGAAGCAGGCCCTCGACGTGCCGGTGCTCGGCAACGGCGACATCTGGGAGGCCGACGACGCGCTGCGGATGGTCGCGCACACCGGGGTCGATGGCGTGGTCGTCGGGCGTGGCTGCCTGGGTCGGCCATGGCTCTTCGCCGACCTGGAAGCCGCCTTCAACGGCCGGTCGGAACGGCGACTGCCCACCCTCGGCGAGGTGGCGGTGGCCATGCGCCGGCACGCCGAGCTGCTTGTCGACCAGTTCGTGGCCGCCGCCCGCAACCCCACCCGGGGTGAGCGGGACGGCTGCGCCGATTTCCGCAAGCACGTCGCCTGGTACCTCAAGGGCTTCCCGGTCGGCGGCGAACTGCGCCGCTCGTTGGCGATGATCGAGAGCCTGGCTCAGCTTGACGACCTGCTCGGCAAGCTCGACCCGACCGAACCGTTCCCGCTGACCGCCCTGGGTCAGCCCCGCGGGCGTACCAACTCGCCGGGCAAGGTCTTCCTGCCGGATGGTTGGCTGGCCAGTCGCGACGACGACGCCGTCCCCGAGGGTGCCGAAATGGACGACTCCGGCGGCTGAGCCCCTGGCCGCCCAGATCTTGGGCACTTTCCGTTAACGGAAAGTGCCCAAGGTTTTCGGTGTGTGCGGGTGTCAGCTGGTGGCGTAGCCGCGGGTGGCGATCCAGTCGGCGAGGTGCTCGACGCTGATCTGGTAG